>NZ_DASZVF010000052.1:0-5907 GCF_035547335.1 Humibacter sp.
TCAACACCAGCCGCCTGCTCGAGGTCAACGGCGACCTCCCACCCATCGAGCTCGAGCAGCACTACTACCGTCAGAACAGCGACCTCGCCGAGGCCGGCTGACTCAACAAATCGAGTCTCCGGACACGCCGGGGGGATTCAGTAGCGACTCCGGGGGTGGCGAGCACGTGGTCGAGTTGAAGCCCTCGTCCGGCCTCGTCGAAGTGGGTCGGCTGCTCCTGGCCCTGCCATCGCTTGTGGAGAACTGACACCAGGCCGTGTCGTGCGACGTTCTCGAAGTACTCGCGTCCCCACGTGGACCTGTCGTCCAGGTGCTGCTCATCCCAGCCGAGCGCCTCGTTGAAGTCACCGGCGGCGGGAACGCACTCGCATCTGCGGGCTGTGTCCACGATCGTGGCAAGCACGCCGTCGGAGTCCCAAAGGCCCCCGCCGCCTTTCCCGCCTTCGCAGCCGACGCGCTCGAACTGTCGAGGGTCAATGCCGGCGAGGGCCAGGTCTTGTTGACGTAGGACTCAGCACGGCAGGGCGAGGCGTGCACGCTGAGGACGACCAAACCGTCGTGCAATGCGGTGTTCAGTCGTGCCGCCGCCAGGCAAAACCCGTGGTAACCAATCGTTGAGATCTGGATCCGTGTCAGGGGCTCGGGTGCCTTGACAGTCCGGCGCGCCATGAGCGCGGAGGTGACCCCGTAGTTCAGGCCCTTCGGGTTCAGTCCCTCAACGACCTGGTAGTCGGCCTGCCGCCATGCTGACAGCCACTCGGGGCTCGTCTCCCGCGCGAACATCAGATCCGGCGCGTACTTCGGGTCGAGGGCCAGCCGCCTTGCCCAGCGGACCATCCCGTCGACGCGCTCGGCACGGTCGGCGCCAGCATTTTCAGGCGGTCCGGCCCGGCCTGCCGGTGGAGCATGGTCGTGCCACCCGTTTGCCCCGCGATGCCCACACAGGGTGAACACCGGTCGGTGCCTCTACCGAATACCCGAATTGTCCACTACCTTGGGCCGTCCATCAGGGTGGCTCTCGGGCCTGGCGACCTGCGCAGCCACCTCCACGTTGGGGGGTTCGGATGTTGCGTAGCCGGGGCAAGCACGCTCGGAGACGGGGCCGCGTGGCGGTGGCGCTGTCCGCGTGCAGCGTGCTGGTTGTGACGGGCCTGCAGGTTGTCACCGCGACCGGACCCGTTCAGGCCGCGGTGCCTACGCCGCCGATCGACCTGGCCAACCCCACCGCGACGGTCAACGACCCCGCCGCCGGGCTCGCACCGGTGAACACGGAGTGCGTCTCGGGCCAGGTTGATATCAACACCGCATCCGCATCGCAGATCCAGCAGGGCCTGGGCATTTCATCCGGGCCGACCGTCCAGCGGCTGATCGCCGCCCGACCGTGGCTCAAGGGCGCCGACCTCTCCTCGGTCCCGGGCATCGGTCCCTCGGCCGCGGAGAAGATGGCATCCAAGACCTGCGCGACCCAGCCGACCTTGCCCGTTCCAACGCCGTTGGCGTGCACCTCTTCCTCGCAGGTCGACGTGCAGACCGCGACCGCCGCCGCGATCTCGAGCGGCCTGAAGCTGCCGATGAACACGGCGCAGGGCCTGATCTCGGCGCGTCCCCTCCCTCAGGACCTCACGCAGGTCGAGACGCCGCGCGTCGATGGCCTGTCTGATCCGAAGCTCCAGAAGCTTCTCAAGGACGGCTCCATCTGCGTCACGCCGGCACCGATGCTCGCTGGCGGCGCGGCGTGGCGCTGGGCCACGCCGCAGGGCGGAGCGGTCGTGACTCGCGATGGGTTCGCTCTGATCGTTCCGCCGGGTCGCATCACCGACCCAGCCGGTGCCTACATCTCGGTTCTTCCCGAAGACCCGGGGGAGGATGGCCTCCCACGCATCGATGCCTCGATCCACGGGAACTGGAATGTCGGCACGTCGTCAGTCGCCGTCCAAGCCCCGTGGACGATCCAAGATCCCACAGTCCGGCCCGCCGTCTTTCACGATGCCGCATCGGGTACCACCTTGTCAGTCGGCAACGGGACGTCGGTCCGGACGGTCAATGGGCAACCGTCCGTGACCAGCGTGGCCTATTCGCTCTCGCAGTTCGAGTTCGGTGCCACCTCGTGCACACCGGCCTCCACCTCGCTCCCGGCGCCTTTGTGCCTCCAGAACCTCACCGATGGCTCGCTGCACAACGCGTGGCTGCAGCAGGCACAGGCCACAGGGGCGGCGAGCGCGCAGTCACTCAAGCCCAAGCCCGCATGCCCCGACACGACGACATCAGTTTCGCTGACGCACACCGATGGCGGGCTGCCGTTCGGCATCGTCTGCGGTGTCGAGGCCGAGGACGATTCGACGCCCGCCGGCGTCGCCGACTGGACGATGACGAACGCGGCCTACTCGTCGATCCTGGACGGACTCGCGAGCGCAGGCGTCGTGTACGAGTACGACGCGACGGACCGTGACAGCACACACGTCGTCAGCGGCGGCGTTGAGGACAACCCGATCGTCGCTACGATCCTGAAGGGTCTATCGGGTGATCACCTCCTGTTCCCCGGCCAGAACCTCGTGACGTCGAAGCAGCCCAGCTTCCTGGTCACCGAGGACGCGGTGCACCCATCCGTCGCGGCGACGATCGACTGGGAGAGCATCGACGAGCTCGTCGGCTCGTTCGCGGACATGGCGAGCAACCAGGTGCAGAACATCTACGGAGCGGTCGAGGACGCCCAGAGCTGTGCACACATGGACGACAACGCGGTGGGCTGCGTCAAGGCGCTCCTGGAGCAGGCGGTAGGCAACGCCGACGCGCTCGCCGCGAAGGGCAGCCTGGCGTCAAAGATCCTCGGTTCGATGAAGAAGGTCTTCAAAGCGGTCGCTGCCTCCGAGATCATCGCTAGTGTCGGACAAGCCTTCGTGTTCAGCTTCATCGGCGGAACGGACGTCGTGCTCACCAACACCCCTAACGCACCAACCCAGGATCACGAAGGCCGCCCAGTCCTCCCCGACTGCCTCTCGCACAACGACACGAACTGGTTGGTCGATGAGAACTGCCAGGGCGCGTTCTACACGAGCATCCAGGACACCCCGGGATCGGGAGGCGGCACGACGGGCCTTCCTCCTGGCAAGATCGCCCGAGATTCGCAAGGCCACGCATACTTCGTGAACCTCTCAGCGCAGACGATCCAACCGATCGCCGACGGCGGCACGTACCTTTGCCTCGCGAAGCACTACATCGTCGATTGGGAAGCCCATATCGATTCCTATGACAAGGCGCTCGCTGTTGTATCGACCGCGGCAACGTGCGACGGTTCGCTGCCGGACACACGGCCAGTCAACAGCGCAGACAACCTGGGCGCGTACGTCATCCTGCGCCAGGCCGACGGGAGCTCGTGGGTCGTCGTGCCGGAGAACGGGCACGAATACCGGTACCCGATCTCCACCGGCCACGAGTTCGAGTGCTGGGTTAACCCCGACCCGTCGAGCGGCGCCGGAGAGTCCGACGTCTGGGACCAGGTCACGCCCGACCAACTCGCGCTGTACCCAATCGAGGCGGATCTTGACGTCTCGAACTGCCCTGGCTTCTGATCTGTGACCGCCCGAACGGTTCGCTGCAGCGCGCCTGTCGGCCCGCGCGGCACGCGCGCTTGTGCTCAGGTCCGGAATGACCCTCCGAATCAGGCCCAGCGCTACGAGGCAGCGAGCAACATCCCGAGCGGTTCGTCGAGAGCCTCGAGCCCAGCGAGCTCGGAGCGGTCGTGACCGCCGTCGCGGTGGCCGCGCATCCGCTGGTCCAGCGTGCGGATCTGGACGAGCAGCCACGCGAAGAGCGCGAAGCCCATCCCGATGACCGTCCAGGTCTGCGCGCCCATTCTGATGCGGGCAAGGACGCGTCAACGTGGCCAGTGCACGAGCAACGCATTCCGGAGGAGCCGCATTCGAGCCGGGCAGGCACGCGGAGGAAGCCGACTGTCGTGTGCTGCGCGACACCTTACCCGCAGAAGCGCTTCGCTTCGGGGCGCGACCGCTGATCAGCAGGGCTGGTCGACAGGCTGGATGCCGCCCTTGTGCGAGTCGTAGGTCCAGGTGTGCTTCGTCGCCGCGCTCTTGCCGGTGATGCAGTACGCGTCGGCACCGACGCGGCTGATGACCACCGTGACACCCGGCTCGGGCTTGAAGCTGTTCGCTTCGAGCACCCTGATGTCCTTCGTGTACTGCCCGTTGTCCGTGAAGTAGATCTCCTCCGCGTTGGCCGCGTTTCGCAGCGATGCCTTCACGTTCGCGTCCGCCTCGCTGAGGTTGCCGGCGGCCGCTGAGGTGATCGGGCCCACGGGGCTGGCAGCCGCGGTGCCGCGAGCACGCACGATCATCGCGTCGCGCAGCTTGAGCAGCAACGGCTGGCTGACGGGCGTGCCGTCGGCGATCGCGGTGACGGCGACCTCGCGCGCGCCGACGCGGGCGCCGATGATCGAGACGAAGCGCTTCTTCGTCACGCCGTCCTGCGAGGCGGTGATCGTGGCGACGATCGCGGCGGTCTGGTCGGCGGCGGAGTGCGCCGGCGACACCGTCACGTTGACGGCCGCGCCCGCGACCTCGTGCGACACCTCGTCCTGCAAGGCCGACGTGAGGCAGCGGGGCGTCGCCGGTGACAGCACGCCGTTGAAGTCGGTCTTCGCCAGGCCGACCGTCGTGAAAGTCTGTACCGACGACATGACCACGAGGCTCTCGCCCTTAGTGAAGGCCGGCGAGTCGACCTCCGCGTAGGGCACGTCCTGTGCGCCCACGCACTTCTTCATGGCGGCGTCGGTTGGTTCGTCGTCCGAGGTGTTGCTCGACGATGTCGCGCTTCCGATCGACTGGAACCCCTCGGGGAAGTCCGCGATGGTCAGCAGGATGCCCTGCGCGGCGGTGATCGGGTTCGTCGGCGCGGCCGGCGCTGAGGTGGCGTGGTGCTGGACAGGGGCGGCCGCGACCGGCTTCGACGAGCTGCCCCGACCGAACAGGAAGTAGCCACCGCCGGCGAGCACCAGCGCGCCGACCACGCCGAGCACCAACGGCGTCGGCACCGGCTTCTTCATCGCGCCGCCGGAGCCGGCGATCGTCCCGCTGCTGAAGTCGACCGGAGGGGCCGGCGGCGCGAGCGTGGCAGTGGGTGCGAACCCGGGCGGCGGAGAAGCCGGCGAACCGTAGGACGGCAGAGTGGTGGTAGCGGTCGCGAACGGCGCCGGCGCGGCAACCGCCGCGCTGGCGACCGACGGCGATTCGACGGCGGACGTCCACTGCGTGCCGTCCCACCAGCGCAGCTCTGCCTGCGCGTAGGGATCCGTGTACCAACCGGGGCCGACCGACATGTCGGGAGAGATCGACCTGCCGCGGCGCCCGCTGACTGCGCCGAACGGAGGGCAGGCGGCCGCCGTCACTGCCGAGCGTCGCCGACCGGCGGGGCGGGTACACGTGGCCGAAACCCGACAAGGAGACGACCATGATCGCCACTGACCTGGCCCGCCAGGCCCCTCGCCTCATCATCCACGGCTACGCGCGCGCCGCCCGCGTGCCCCTCGGTGTCGCCGCGCGGGTGCTCGGCCACCCCGAGCCCACCTGGGGACCGTCGCTCGCGCTCGAGCAGGTCGAGGGCCTGGTCGAGGCCACGCTCGGCACCTGGCTGCGCGACGAGGCGCTCGCCGAGGAGGGCCGCGTCCGCCAGGAGCGCGCCGCCGAGCTGCGTGCCGCCGCTGAGGCCGAGGCGGAAGAGCGGCACAAGGAGGAGCAGCGCGACGCGGAGGCGAAGCGGCAGGCCGAGCTGCACGCGGCGAAGGTCGAGGCCAAGGCCCGCAAGGCGCGCAAGCGCTCCGGTGACGACGAGGACCAGTCCCTGCGCGCCGCTGCGGCGGCCGCGCTCGCCGCGAGCAACGAGGACGAGGTGCAG
>NZ_DASZVF010000053.1:0-25182 GCF_035547335.1 Humibacter sp.
GGCATCATCGACGGTTCGATCAAGGTCACCTCGCCGGCGTCGCCGAAGTCCTGATCGTCCGATAGCACCGTGTCGGGAGGTCGTCTCCTCGAGGGATGACCTCCCGATGCGTTTGTCCGCCTTCGACCCGACCCGTCCGAAAATCCCGACCGCCCGCGCCACACTCCCGGCGTCTGCGCCAGAAGATCGCCACTGCGCCACATCCTCTGGCGCAATCGCCGAAACCTGGCGCAATGGCGGAAGGGACGGACGCCCGTGATCGACGGACCGGCCGCCCGCGATAGACGGGACGGCCGCCCGCGATAGGCGCACCGGCCGCCCAGGGCGGGATGCACCATCCAGCTCCACTCGTCCTCAACGTCGAGGACGACGAAAGGTAGATTGACCCCCATGAAGCTCGAACTTCGCGGCATCACCAAGCGATTCGGCTCCCTCACCGCCAACGATCACATCTCGCTCACTGTCGAACCCGGCGAGATCCACTGCGTCCTCGGCGAGAACGGCGCGGGCAAGTCGACGCTCATGAACGTGCTCTACGGCCTGCTGGATGCCGACGAAGGCGAGATCCTGCTCGACGACGTCGTTCAGCACTTCGACGGGCCGGGCGACGCGATGAAGGCCGGCATCGGCATGGTGCACCAGCACTTCATGCTCATCCCCGTCTTCACGGTCGCAGAGAACGTGATGCTGGGGCACGAGAGCACCGGATTCGCTGGCCTCCTCAATCACAAGGAAGCCAGGAAGCGCGTTCAGGAGATCTCGTCGCGCTTCGGTTTCGACGTCGACCCCGACGCGCTGATCGAGAACCTGCCGGTCGGCGTTCAGCAACGTGTCGAGATCATCAAGGCGCTCTCCCGCGACGCCAAGGTGCTGGTGTTCGACGAGCCGACCGCCGTCCTGACGCCGCAGGAGACCGACGAGCTCATGGCGATCATGAAGCAGCTGCGCGACGCGGGCGCCGCGATCGTCTTCATCACGCACAAGCTGCGCGAGGTGCGAGAGGTGGCCGACCGCATCACCGTCATGCGGCTGGGCAAGGTCGTGGGGGAGGCATCCCCGACGGCCAGCAACTCCGAGCTCGCGTCGCTCATGGTGGGGCGCTCCGTCGAGCTGACGGTGCAGAAGGAGCCGGCCCGGCCGGGCGACGCGGCTCTGCAGGTGCGTGGCCTGACGGTCATCGACCACCTCGGCCAGCTCGTCGTCAACAACGTCGACTTCGACGTGCGGGCGGGAGAGATCCTGGCCATCGCGGGTGTTCAGGGCAACGGGCAGACCGAGCTCACCGAGGCGCTCCTGGGCCTTCAGGATCACGTTGACGGCGAGATCGTGCTCGACGGCAAGCGGCTCAACGGCCTCGGCGTGCGCAAGGTGCTGGATGCCGGTGTGGGCTTCATCCCCGAGGACCGCAACGAAGACGGCCTGGTCGGCCCGTTCTCCATCGCCGAGAACCTCATGCTCGATCGCTCGGACTCGCCGCCGTTCGTCAAGGGAGGCGGCCTCCAGCTCGGGTACCGGGCGAAGTTCGCGGCCGAGAAGGTGGCGGAGTTCGATGTGCGCACGCAGAGCATCGACACGCCCGTCGGCACCCTCTCCGGAGGCAACCAGCAGAAGGTCGTCCTGGCCCGCGAGCTGAGCCGGGACCTACGGCTCCTGGTCGCCGCACAGCCCACCAGAGGGCTCGACGTGGGGTCGATCGAGTTCGTGCACAAGCGCATCGTGGCGGCCCGCGACTCCGGCATCCCCGTGATCGTCGTCTCGACGGAGCTCGACGAGGTCGACGCCCTCGCCGACCGCATCGCCGTGATGTACCGCGGGGGCATCGTCGGCATCGTGCCGGGCGGCACCGATCGCGAGACGCTCGGCGTGATGATGGCTGGCGAACGACCGGATGCCCCGCGTCCGCGCGGCCCCGAGGCGGACGGCCCGTCGACGCGGCCCGACGGCGGGAACCCGAGAGGAGAGGCCGCGTGAGCGACCAGCAGAACGGCGTGCAGGCCGCCGGAGAGGCGGATGTCGCGCTCGAGACCGGCACGGCGGTGCAGCCGGAGCAGTCGGACCCGAACCGGTGGAACGACGCGCTCCGCCAGATCCTGGGCGGCAGCGTCGTCATCTCCATCCTCGCGGTCGTGCTGGCACTCGTCGTGGGCGCTGTGCTCATCGCGATCACGGATCCCGGGGTGCAGCACGCCGCCGGGTACTTCTTCGCCCGGCCGAGCGACACGTTCCAGGCCATCTGGAACGTCGTCTCCGGCGCATACACGTCGCTGTTCCAGGGCTCGATCTACAACTTCGGACGGCCGACGTTCGTCACGGGCATCCGTCCGTTCATGGACACCCTGACGTTCGCCACGCCGCTGATCGCCGCCGGTCTCGGCGTAGGCCTCGCCTTCCGCACGGGCATGTTCAACATCGGTGCACAGGGCCAGATGCTCATCGCCGCGGCGTTCTGCGGCTGGGTGGGCTGGTCGTTCCACCTTCCGCCGGTCATCCACCTCATCGTCGCTCTCGCCGCCGGTGTCGTGGGCGGCGCGGTGTGGGCGGGCATCGCGGGCGTGCTGAAGGCTCGCACCGGAGCACACGAGGTGATCGTCACCATCATGCTCAACTGGGTGGCGTTCTACCTGATCTCCTACCTGCTCCGCACACCCGGCGCACTGCAGGCGCACGGCTCGAACAATCCGAAGTCGCCCGGCATCCTGCCGAACGCCATCCTTCCGCCGCTGTTCGGCCCTCAGTACACGCTGCACTGGGGATTCATCGTGGTCATCGCCGCGACGATCTTCGTCTGGTGGCTGCTGGAGCGCTCGAGCCTCGGCTTCAAGTTCCGCGCCGTCGGCGAGAACCCCAACGCTGCGCGCGTGGCGGGCATCAGCGTGAACAGCGCGATTGTGTGGGCCATGGTGATCAGCGGCGGCCTCGTGGGCCTCGCCGCCACCGACCAGGTGCTGGGCACGACGACGACGGGATTCGGCTCCGGCATCGACGCGGGCATCGGGTTCGACGCCATCACCGTCGCCCTGCTCGGCCGGTCCCGGCCGCTGGGCATCTTCATCGCCGGTGTGCTGTTCGGAGCCTTCAAGGCCGGCGGATTCCTCATGCAGGCGGCCAACGACATCCCGATCGACATCGTGCTCGTCGTCCAGTCCCTGATCGTGTTGTTCATCGCGGCTCCGCCGCTCGTGCGGGCCATCTTCCGGCTGCCGACACCGGGCAAGCGTCCGCCAAGGAAGAAGGCGCCGGCGACGCCGGCACCCATCGCACAGAAGGAGGTGGCAGCGAAATGACGACCACCGCCGACCGCACGGTTCCGGATGCCTCGCCGATCGTGCTCGAGAAGACCGTCGTGCGCAGCTTCAAGACGCCGATCATCCTCACCGTCGTCACCGTGCTGTCGATCGTGCTCTTCGTGGTGTTCCGCCGGGGTGGGAACACCAGGTTCACGTTCGCGGGCGGGCGCGTCGCGCCGAGCCTGCCGGAGATCTCCGTTCCCACCACCGTGACGTGCGTCGTGCTCACCGTGGTGCTGGCCGTGATGGCCGCTGTCAGCTGGTGGCTGATCGCGCGATTCGCGAAGGTGCCGCTGTGGTACTCGGCCGTGTTCTCGTTCCTCTTCGTGCTCGCGTTCCTCACCTGGGCGGCAGGCGACGACTCGCGGCCGCTGCCGATCACGAGCCTGCTGCTCGGCACGGTCAGTCTGAGCGTGCCGTTCATCTTCGGTGCGATGGGCGGGGTGCTCTCCGAGCGAAGCGGTGTCGTCAACATCGCGATCGAGGGTCAGCTGCTCGGCGGTGCGTTCCTTGCGGCCGTCGTCGGCAGCATGACGAGGTCCATCTGGCTCGGCCTCATCGCGGCGCTCGTCGCCGGCGTGCTGGTGTCGTTCGTGCTCGCGGCGTTCGCGATCAAGTACTTCGTCGACCAGGTCATCGTCGGCGTCGTCATCAACGTGCTCGTGCTCGGCCTGACCAACTTCCTCTACAGCCAGGTGCTGGCCAAGGATGCCTCGTTCCTGAACAACCCGCCGCGCCTGCCGAGCCTGCCCATCCCGGGGCTGTCCGCCATCCCGGTGATCGGACCCGTGCTGTTCGACCAGTCGATCATCGTGTACCTCATGTACGTCGCGGTCGCCGCGGTGTACGTCGGGCTCTTCCACACGCGGTGGGGGCTTCGCCTGCGGTCGGTGGGCGAGCATCCGCAGGCCGCCGACACGGTCGGCATCAACGTGACGGGAACGCGATTCTGGAACGTGTCGCTGGCCGGTGCCATCGTCGGCCTCGGCGGCGCGTACTTCACGCTCGGTTCCGTCGGATCGTTCAACGAGGACATGACGGGAGGTCAGGGATATATCGCCCTGGCTGCCGTGATCTTCGGCCGCTGGGACCCGATCCGTGCCACGCTCGCCGCACTGCTCTTCGGCTTCGCCAGCAACCTGCAGTACACGCTCGCGGCCGTCGGATCGCCCGTGCCTAGCGAGTTCCTGCTGATGCTGCCGTACGTGGTGACGATCCTCGCGGTGGCGGGATTCGTGGGCTACGTGCGCGGGCCTGCGGCATCCGGAAAGCCCTACATCAAGTCCTGAGCGGACGACCGAACACGAACGAGTGACGAGACGATGAGTGACGATACGACGCCCTTCTCCGGCGACATCGATTGGGGTGCGCTGCGCACCGAAGCCGAAGACGCGATGAAGAAGGCGTACGCTCCGTACTCCCGCTATCCGGTCGGTGCTGCCGCGCTGGCGACGGACGGGCGCATCGTGGCGGGCTGCAACGTGGAGAACGCTAGCTACGGCGTCACGCTCTGCGCCGAGTGCTCGCTCGTGTCGATGCTGCACATGACCGGCGGCGGCCAGCTGGTGGCGTTCACGTGCGTGAACGGCCAGGGCGAGGTCATCATGCCGTGCGGACGCTGCCGGCAGCTGCTCTACGAGCACTCGGTGCCCGGCATGCTGCTCGAGACGGTGTCGGGCATCCGGTCGATCGACGAGGTGCTTCCGGATGCGTTCGGTCCGCGCGACCTCGAGGAGTTCCATGCCTGAGCGTTTCGATGCCGTCGACCTGATCCGAGAGAAGCGCGACCACGGCGAGCTCTCGACCGAGCAGATCGAGTGGCTCGTCGACGCGTACACGCGTGGGTACGTCGCCGACGAGCAGATGGCCGCATGGGCCATGGCTGTGCTGCTGAACGGGATGGCGCGCAGGGAGATCCGCGATCTCACGTTCGCGATGATCGCAAGCGGTGAGCGGATGAGCTTCACCGGTCTCGGCAAGCCGACGGTGGACAAGCACTCGACGGGTGGTGTCGGCGACAAGATCACGCTGCCGCTGGTGCCCCTCGTCGCCTCGTTCGGCGTGGCGGTTCCCCAGCTGTCCGGCCGCGGTCTGGGTCACACCGGCGGCACGCTCGACAAGCTCGAGAGCATCTCGGGCTGGCGCGCATCGCTCAGCAACGACGAGCTGTTCGCCCAGCTGCGCGACGTGGGCGGCGCGATCTGCGCCGCGGGCGCGGGTCTCGCACCCGCCGACAAGAAGCTCTACGCGCTGCGCGACATCACGGGCACGGTGGAGGCGATCCCGCTCATCGCCTCGTCGATCATGAGCAAGAAGATCGCCGAGGGCACGGGAGCGCTCGTGCTCGACGTGAAGTTCGGCTCAGGTGCGTTCATGCGCGACGTCGAGAAGGCCCGCGAGCTCGCGCGCACGATGGTGGAGCTGGGGTCGGATGCCGGCGTCGCGACATCCGCGCTGCTCACCGACATGAACGCACCGCTCGGTCGCGCGATCGGCAACGCCAACGAGGTTCGGGAGTCTGTCGAGGTGCTCGCAGGCGGGGGACCGGCGGATGTCGTGGAGCTCACGCTCGCGCTCGCCCGCGAGATGCTGCGCCTGGCGGGCAAGCCAGACGCCGACGTCGAGGAGGCCCTGCGGTCCGGGCGGGCGATGGACTCGTGGCGCTCGCTCATCCAGGCGCAGGGCGGCGACCCCGACGCCCCGCTGCCTCATGCCCGCGAGACGCACACGGTGACCGCGCCGCGCTCCGGCGTGGTGGCTCGGCTGGATGCGCTCGCGTTCGGCGTGGCCGCATGGCGGCTCGGAGCCGGCCGGGCTCGGCAGCAGGACCCCGTGCTGCACGCTGCGGGCATCGACCTGCACGCGAAGCTGGGCGACCGTGTCGAGAAGGGCGATCCGCTCTTCACGCTGTCCACCGACGACCCGATGCGCTTCGAGCGCGCGCTCGAAGCGCTCGAACGAGCATGGGAGATCGCCGATGCCGCTCCGCAGCGAGGAGCTCTCGTCCTGGAGCGCATCGGGTAGCTAACCTGTAGCGATGAACACACCGCCGTCAGGCGCAGCGGAGCCTGTCAGTACCCCCGCCTCGCACAGCGACCCCGCGTATCACGTGGACGGAGTCGACGTTCGCACTCTGCCCAAGGTGTCGCTCCACGACCACCTCGACGGGGGTCTGCGCCCGCAGACGATCGTCGAGCTCGCCGACGAGATCGGCCTCGACCTGCCGGAGACCGAATCCGACGCGCTCGGCGAGTGGTTCGCCACGCAGTCCGATTCCGGATCGCTCGTCGAGTACCTCAAGACATTCGACGTGACGACGGCCGTCATGCAGACGCGAGACGGCCTGGCCAGGGTGGCTCGCGAGTTCGTGCTCGATCTGGCGGCAGACGGCGTCGTCTACGGCGAGGTGCGCTGGGCGCCCGAGCAGCACCTGGGCAGGGGCCTCAGCCTCGACCAGGCCGTCGAAGCCGTGCAGAGCGGGCTGGAGCAGGGTGTCGCGGATGTGCGGGCAGGCGGTGCGAGCATCCGCGTCGGGCAGCTCGTCACGGCCATGCGCCACGCCGACCGTGCGCTCGAGATCGCCCAGCTCGCCGTGCGTCACCGCGACGACGGCGTCGTCGGATTCGACATCGCCGGGGCCGAGGCCGGCTTCCCGGCGAGCAATCATCGCGTGGCGTTCGACTACCTCGCCGAGCACTACCTGCCCACCACGGTGCATGCGGGGGAGGCGGACGGGCTCGCGAGCATCCAGAGCGCGCTCACCGACGGACGAGCGCTGCGACTCGGCCACGGTGTGCGGCTCGCGGAGGACATCACCGTGGAGCGCCAGGACGACGAGAACATCTACGTGTCGCTCGGCAGGCTCTCGCAGTGGGTGAAAGATCGCGAGATCGCGCTCGAGCTCAGTCCGTCGTCCAATCTGCAGACCGGGGCGATCGTCGCCTGGGGCGACGAGCTCATCGACCACCCGTTCGACCTGCTGTACCAGCTCGGATTCCGGGTGACGGTCAACACGGACAACCGGCTGATGAGCCGCACGACGTTGAGCCGGGAGCTGGCCCTGCTGGCGGACGCCTTCGGGTACGACCTCGACGACCTCGAGACGTTCCAGTTCAACGCGGCGCGCGCGTCGTTCCTGCCGCTGGAAGACCGGGAGGACATCGCGGAGGCGATCTCCGCCGGATTCGACGCCGCATGACCCACACCGTGCGTTGAACAGCGCGCCCTTACCGCGGGTTGAGCAGCACGCCGCCTCCACCGCGGGTTGAGCAGCACGCCGAAGGTGCGCGTGTCGAAACCCGGAGAGCCGGGTCTGTCGCCGACTGCGGGTTGAGCACCGCGCCTTCACCGCGGGTTGAGCAGCACGCCGAAGGCGTGGTGTCGAAACCCGGGCGCCCTGCCGACGCGACCTCGCCGCGCGGCCCAGTATCCCGCGCCGCCCGCATCCGCTTACTGCCGCTGAAGAGTTGCACAGCCTGCGCAGCGCGGAACCCGCGCTCGCTCAGCAAGCCCCGGCGGAGGGTCGCGATACGCTTGTGGACATGTCGCTTCCGCCTCTGCCCGACTCTGCCATCGACCTCGGTGTGCACGCGGCGGATTGGCGTGCCGCCGTGCGGTTCGCGGGCAACGCGTTGCGCCGGTCGGGAGCGACTCGCGACAGCTACACGGAGCGCATGATCCAGGTGATCGACGAGTTCGGCGCCTACATCGTGATCGCACCCGGGCTGGCGCTCGCGCACGCTCGACCCGGCCCCGACGTGCTCGCGGACGGCCTCTCCGTCGTCACGCTCACCACGCCGGTGCTCTTCGGGCATCCGCACAACGACCCGGTCAGCGTCATCGTCGGCCTCGCCGTCGCGACACCGGAGGCGCATGTCCATTCGGTCGCCGAGCTCGCCAACGTGTTCAACGATCCGCAAGCGATCCCCGCCCTTGCCGGGGCGACGAGCGCCGAAGAGGTGTGGCGCGTGATCGGAGCGCAGGAGCTGCCGAGCGATGTGTCGGCCACGGCCGGCTGATCGGCACTCCGGGGCGTTGCTCGTGCGGCATCAGCACACTACAGGCCAGCCCATGACAGAAGAGCACGTACGGCTCACGGCAGCGACGCGGGCCATCCCAACCACAACAGCAGGGGTCGCCGGACACGATATCGGCGGCCGGAATCCCGAGTCGATCGACGTCTTGGAAAGGAGCAGCGCGTGAAGATCGTCGCGATCTGCGGTGCGGGTGTGGGAACATCCGCGATCCTCAAGGTGAACGCCGAGCGGGCGCTCGACCGTCTTGGGCTCTCCGCCGACGTGAGCGCGTCGGATGTCGCCAGCCTGGCGACGACCGGAGCGGATGCCCAGATCATCCTGACCTCGCCCGAACTCGTCGATCGCATCCCGCGCACCAACGCGGACATCGTCGTGATCGACAACTACTTCGACGTCAGCGAGCTCGAGCGCAAGCTCGACGAGGCGCTCGGCTGACCTCCTCGTCGCGTCCGCCCACGTCCCACTCTCTGTCGCGCCTGAGCGCGTCCCAGGCACGGTAGACGGCGGCCCAACGCCGCACCCTTCGTTGCGTGAGCGCGGCCCGGAGGCAGAGGCTGAGCGGCAGGCGCGGACAGGCTCAGCGACGGTGCTGAGGCGCACGCTCACCCGCAGGCGCGGAGCAGACTCAGACCGCGTCGGTGAGCGCCAGCATGGCTCGACCGAGAGCGACAACGCGCGCCTGGGCTGCGGCCCGGCGTGACGTGACGTCGGCCTCAGCGTCGTCGAAGGCGTCGAGATAGATCTTGAGCTTCGGCTCGGTGCCGCTCGGGCGCACCATCACGCGCGATCGGTCGTCCAGGGCTATGCGCAGCACGTCGCTAGCCGGCAGGTCGGCCGACCCTTCGCGTAGGTCGTCGATGCGTGTCACCGCGACGGTGCCGAGCTCGGTCGGCGGTGCGGCGCGAAGCCCTGCCATGATGCGAGCGATGCGGTCCAGATCGGTGACCCTGATCGAGATCTGGTCGGAGGCGTACGCCCCGAACCGCTGGGTGAAGTCGTCGAGACGATCCGAGAGCGTCTTTCCCGACTCGCGAAGGCGAACCGCGAGAGCCAGCGCCGCCGTGGCGGCGGAGATGCCGTCCTTGTCGCGCACGGTCTGCGGATTCACCAGGTAGCCGAGCGCCTCTTCGTAGCCGAACACCAGACCGGGCACGCGGCTCACCCACTTGAACCCGGTCAGTGTCTCCGCGAACCGAAGACCGTACTCGGCCGCCACGGCGCGCAGCGCGGGGGAGGAGACGATGGATGCCGCAAGCACCCCGCCCGTCCCACGGGCGACCGCCTGCTCCGCGGCCGTCCAGCCGAGAAGCGTGCCCACCTCGTTGCCGCTCAGCCGTCTGAAGCCCTGCTCGGCCGAGGGGTCCGGCACTCCGATCGCGAGCCGATCGGCGTCGGGGTCGTTCGCGATCACCAGGTCGGCGTCGTTGTCGCGAGCGAGCGCGAAAGCCAGGTCGAGGGCGCCGGGCTCTTCCGGGTTCGGGAAGGCCACGGTCGGGAAGTCCGGATCGGGTTCTGCCTGCTCAGCAACGGTGATCGGTTCCGGCAGGCCCGCAGCCGCGAACACCGCGCGCGCGGTAGACCAGCCGACACCGTGCATCGCGGTGTACACGACACGGAGGTCGGAGGCGTTCACGCTGCCGCCGATGTGCCGGCCCGCATGCTCTGCGGGTGCTGAACCATTTTCGGAGCCGGCGCGATCCGCGCTCGATGCGGCGGCATCCGTGGATGCGTGCATGGCCGTGTGGCCGGAGTCGTGCTCCCTGACCACGGCGGCAGTGGCAGCGATGTAGGCGTCGACGACGGACTCGTCAGCGATCTCGTACGCATCCGAACGGGGAAGGTCGGAGAGCCTGCCCTGCGCGACGCGGTCGATGTGCGCCGCGATGAGCTCGTCGGCAGGCGGCACGATCTGCGAGCCCTCGTCCGCACCGCCGAGGTACACCTTGTAGCCGTTGTCGCGTGCGGGATTGTGGCTCGCGGTGACCATGACGCCGGCGGAGGCATCCAGGTGGCGCACGGCGAATGCCAGCACCGGGGTGGGCAGCAGTCGCGGCAGAAGCATGGCACGCACTCCCGCCCCCGCCATGAGCTCGGCCGTGTCGCGGGCGAAGACGTCAGAGTTCTTACGGCCGTCGTACCCGATGACCACGGACGGAGCCGTGTCCCGTCCCGTGTCCCGCGCCGAGGCCTGCTCGAGCAGGTACGCGGCGAGACCTGCGGCCGCCTGACCGACGAGCACCCGGTTCATCCGGTTCGGACCGGCCGCGATCTCGCCCCGCAGGCCGGCCGTCCCGAAGGCGAGCCGACCGTCGAATCGCGAGTGCAGCGACTCGCGGGCCTCGGCGGATCCGCCGGCAGCTTCATCGACGAGGGCCTGCAGCTCGGACCGCGTCTCGGGGTCGGGGTCGTCGGCGATCCATGCCCTGGCGGCGTCGATGACGTCATCCGCGGCGCCGGATGTCTCGTTCCCCCGCGAGCCCTCTGGCACGTTCCCGGCGTTCACACTCGCTCCACGATGCGCGCGAGGAGGTCGCTGATCACCGGCTCGGCAGACCGGCCGGCCTCGATCACCTCTTCGTGACTGAGCGGTTGCGGCGAGATGCCGGCCGCCAGGTTCGTGATCAACGACATGCCCAGCACTTCCATGCCGGCCTGCCGCGCGGCGATCGCCTCGAGCGCCGTCGACATGCCGACGATGTGGCCGCCGATCGTCTTCGCGAACTGCACCTCGGCCGGTGTCTCGTAGTGCGGACCCCTGAACTGCACGTACACGCCCTCGTCGAGGGAGGGATCCACGTCGCGAGCCAGATCGCGCAGGCGTTTCGAGTACAGGTCGGTGAGGTCGACGAACGTCGCACCCTCCAGCGGCGAGGCCGCCGTGAGGTTGATGTGATCGCTGATCAGAACCGGCGTTCCCGGACTCCAGGTCTGCTTGATCCCGCCGGCACCATTGGTGAGGATCATCACCTTCGCACCGGATGCCGCTGCCGCACGCACCCCGTGCACAACGGACCGCACACCGTGGTCCTCATAGAAGTGGGTGCGGGCGCCGAGCACGAGCGCGTGCTTGCCGTTCGGCAGTCGCACCGAGCGAAGCGTGCCGACGTGGCCGGGCACAGCGGGGGAGCGGAAGCCGAGGATGTCGGTCGCCGGCACCACCGCAACCGTCTCGCCGATCAGGTCGGCCGCTTTGCCCCAGCCGCTGCCCAGAGTCAGGGCGATGTCGTGATTCTCGACACCGGTGCGCTCCGCGATCTGCTCCGCTGCGATGCGCGCGATCTCGGCCGGATCCGCCGTCGGGTCGTCGAAAGGATGAGCTGCGTCCTCGGATGCCATGCGTTCCAGCCTATGTTGGTCTGGCGTCCCTGTTGGTTTGGCGCCCGCTACGGGGCGCCGCGGTTGGCAGGCTGCGTGGCCGCGTTCGGCGCCGTCGAGGCCGCCGCCCGTGGAGCGTGTCGCGTTCACATGCGGTGGTTCGTCTCAGGGGATGCTGCCGGCGCGGTGCTCGACAGTTGGTCGGGCGCCCGCTGCGGGGCGCCGCGGTTGGCGGTGGGCGTGGTTGCGTTCGGCGCCGTCGCGGCCGCCGCCTTGTGGAGCGTGTTGCGTTGGCGTGGGCTGGCTTTGGCTCAGGACATGGTGCTCGATGTGGGCGGCCAGGTAAGAGGTGGCGCCCACTGCGGGGCGCGGCGGTCGGCAATGGGCGTGGTGCTCGATAGCGGCGGCGCGTTCCGACGTGGCGCCTCGTCCAGGGCGCTGTGGAGCGCGGCTCGTCGACGACGACAGCCTCGGCTCGTCGGTCTGAGACAATGGATGCATGGCCTTCGAGTTCGAGCGCAAGCAGAGCATCGCTGTACTCGGGGGCGGCCCGGGAGGATACGAGGCCGCGCTCGCCGGAGCGCAGCTCGGCGCCGAGGTCACACTCGTGGAGCGCGGCGGCGTCGGTGGTGCGGCCGTGATGACGGACGTCGTGCCGTCCAAGACGCTCATCGCCACGGCGGATGCGACCAGGGCGATCGGCGAGGCGGCCGATCTCGGTGTGCAGTTCTTCGGCCGCACCGAGAGCGGCAGGCCCATCCGTCCAGAGGTGGCCGTGAACCTGTCGGCCGTGAACAAGCGTCTGCTGGGACTCGCCAGGCAGCAGTCGGAAGACATGCGCAGCGAGCTGGTGCATGCCGGCGTGCGCATCGTCTCCGGGGAAGGCCGGCTCGACGGGCCCGGCGCGCTGATCGTCTCGACGTCCAAGGAGAACGGAACCGACTTCGACCGCATCGAGGCCGACACGCTGGTGGTCGCCGTGGGCGCGAGTCCGCGACTTCTGCCTACGGCCATGCCGGACGGCGAACGCATCCTCACCTGGACCCAGCTCTACTCGCTCACGTCGGTGCCCGAGCACCTCATCGTCGTCGGATCCGGCGTCACCGGCGCCGAGTTCGCCAGCGCCTACACCTACCTCGGCGCCAAGGTGACGCTCATCTCCAGCCGCGACCGGGTGCTTCCCGGCGAGGACGCCGACGCCGCGAGCGTGCTCGAGAAGGTCTTCAAGCGCAACGGCATGACCGTGCTCTCCAAATCGCGCGCCGCATCGGTGGAGCGCACCGAGAACGGCGTGGTCGCCACACTCAGCGACGGCCGAACCGTGGAGGGCTCGCACTGCCTGCTCGCCGTCGGCTCGATCCCGAACACCGCGGGGATCGGTCTCGAGGATGCCGGCGTGCAGCTCACGCCGAGCGGCCACATCCGGGTGAATCGCGTCGCCCGCACCTCGATGCCGAGCATCTACGCGGCCGGAGACTGCTCGGACGTGCTGCCGCTGGCATCCGTCGCCTCGATGCAGGGCCGCACGGCCATCTTCCACGCGCTCGGCGACGTCGTCACGCCCATCGAACTGCGCAACGTGGCGTCCAACATCTTCACCACGCCGGAGATCGCGACCGTCGGCTGGAACCAGCGCGAGATCGAAGAAGGAATCGCCCAGGGCGACATCTACAAGATGGCGCTCAGGTCGAATCCGCGCGCCAAAATGCAGGGCATCAAGGACGGCTTCGTCAAGCTGTTCGCCCGCACCGGCAGCGGCACCGTGATCGGCGGCGTCATCGTGGCACCGCGGGCCAGTGAGCTGATCCTGCCGGTCGCGCTCGCCGTGGAGCACCGGCTCACGGTCGACCAGGTGGCCAGGGCCTACTCGGTCTACCCGTCGCTGTCGAACTCCATCACGGATGCCGCCCGCGCGATGCACATCGTGCTGTGACGGCCGGACTGTAGGCGCTCGCTCCTCGGGCCGAGCACCCGTCAGTTGCCGGGCGCCGCGGCGAGCTGCTCCTCGTCAGGTTCCTTCTCGGATTCCTCCTCGGCGTCGGCGATCAGCTTGCGCATGCGATCCTTCGGCAGCCGCGTCGCCATGGCGAGGTAGTAGATGCCGGCCGAGACGATGGCGTTGAAGAGGAACGCCCACCAGAAGAGGATCGGATGCGACGCGGGGTCGCACGACCAGCTGATGAGCGCCATGGCCGCGAACCAGGGAAGCACCCACACCGCACCCCTGCGGAAGTCGAGCGGCGGCTTCTGCGGGTTCCTGCGCCCGATCAGCTGGAAGACCACGAGCAGCACGTAGCCGATCAGCACGCAGATGAAGAGCTTGTAGTTCGTGTCCCAGCCGCCCCAGTAGATGATGAGGTTCGCGGCGAAGAACGCGAACAGCGGGATGGTGTCGCCTCCCGGCAGCCGGAACGGGCGCTTCAGCTCCGGCAACTCGCGTCGCATGGCGCCCACCACGAGCGGCCCGACGCCGAAGCTGATGACCGTGGCGCTCGTGATGAATCCGACGAGCTGCTGCCAGCTCGGGAACGGCAGCAGCAGGATGAGCCCGACGATCCACGTCAGCACGAGGCTGATGGCCGGAACGCCCCAGCGATTCGTCTTGGCGATCGCCATCGGCACGTCGCGATTGCGGCCGAGTGCATACGAGACGCGGGATGCGATCGTCGTATAGACGAATCCAGTGTCGGCCGGCGAGACCACGGCGTCGATGTAGAGCAGCACGGCAAGCCACGTGAGGCCGGCCGCTGTGGCGATGGCCGCGAGAGGGCCGAAGTCGTTGGTGAAGTTCAGCCCCAGCCATCCGTGCGACTTGGCGAGCGTGCTGCCGGAGACGCCGAGCGTGAACGCCACCTGGAGCGCGGCATAGATGAGGGAGCAGATCAGCACGGAGCCGATCACGGCGAACGGGATGTTGCGCTTCGGGTTCGTGGTTTCGCCGGCGAGCTCTATGCCCTGCCGGAATCCGAGGAAGGAGAACGTGATGCCGGCCGTCGCGATGCACACGAACACGGCGGGGACGCCGCCCGGCGTGAACCCGTAGGTGGTGAAGTTCGCCGGCGTGCCCATGTTGGTCGTCGCGAGCGCCGTGATGAGGAACACGACGATGACGAGCGCGATGATCGCGAGCTTCCACCAGACCAGCACGTTGTTGATCTGGGCGAAGAGGCGCACTCCGAACCAGTTCAGGAGCACGAACACCGCAAGGAGCAGGGCCGCGACGCCGAGCCCGAGCGGCGTCAGCACGTGCACCTGGTTGCCGCCGTGGCCGACCGGCGTGGTGAAACCGGCGAACTTGGTGGCGTAGGTGAGCGCGCCCTCGACCTCGATGGCAGGGACGGACACCGTCGAGAGCCAGGTGACGAAACCGAGGGAGAAGCTGGCGAAGGTTCCCCAGGCCAGATGCGGATACCGCACGACACCGCCCGAGATGGGGAACATGGGGCCTAGTTCGGCGTAGGTGAGCGCGATGAGCAGCACCAGCCCGCCCGCGATGAGCCACGAGAAGATGGCCGCAGGTCCTGCGATCCGCGACGCGTTGAACGCCCCGAACAGCCAGCCTGAGCCGATGATCGATCCGATGGCGGCGAACAGCAGCCCGACCGGGCCGATGTGCCTGCGCAGGCGGTGCGGTGTCGATCCTGAGTCCTGCGATTCCGCGACGCGGTTCGTCATGTGCGCTCCCTCTGCCCATGCTCGGCGGAGCGGCTTTTCGAAAGGCCCCGCAGCATCCGACACCGGCCGGCCCGGCGGTCACCGGTCGACCCCGGGCGACACGCACCAGGGTGGCCGGGCCGTCGAGGGGTCTCAAGGGCTTGCGCGTGCGAGCGATTGCGGCAAGTGCACCGCGCCGGACGAGTCCGAGCGCCAATAGACGTCGAGCGTGAGAGGACGTCGAGCGTCAGGGGATACCCGGCGTCAGCGGACGTCGAGCGTCAGGGATACCCGGCGTCAGACGATGTTGAGGAGGAGGTGACCGCTGGAGACGGTGGCGCCGACGTGCGCGTTCACATCCGCGATGGTGCCGTCCTTGTGCGCGGTCAGCGGCTGCTCCATCTTCATGGCCTCGAGCACGAGGATGAGGTCGCCCTTCACCACTTGGTCGCCTTCGCCGACGGCCAGCTTCACCACGGTGGCCTGCATCGGCGCCGTGACGGAGTCGCCGGTCGCCGTGGCCACGGCGTGCGACGCCGTCCTGCGCTTCGGAGCGTGGCCCGCTGAGGGCGTTCCGGATCCCGCGGCGATCAGCTTCGTCGGAAGACTCACCTCGACGCGCTTGCCGCCCACCTCGACCACCACGGTGTGGCGCGGCTCCGGCTCCGGCTGCTCAGCGGTCTCGCCGCTCCACGGTTCGAGGTCGCCCGCGAACTCCGTCTCGATCCAGCGCGTGTAGACGCTGAACGGATGGCCATCCTGCGGCGCGAACGCCGGGTCGCGCACGATCGCGCGGTGGAAGGGCAGCACGGTGGGGAGCCCGGCCACCTCGAACTCGTCGAGGGCCCGCCGTGAGCGCTCGAGCGCCTCTTCGCGGCTCGCGCCGGTGACGATGAGCTTGGCGAGCAGCGAGTCGAAGGCTCCCGAGATGACGTCGCCCGACTGCACGCCGGAGTCGACGCGCACGCCCGGGCCGGACGACGGCTTGAACACGTGGACCGGGCCAGGTGCGGGAAGGAATCCGCGGCCGGGGTCTTCGCCGTTGATGCGGAACTCGAAGGAGTGGGCGCGGGGCTCCGGGTCGTCGTAGTCGAGCACGCCGCCCTCGGCGATGCGGAACTGCTCGCGCACGAGGTCGATGCCGGTGACCTCCTCCGAGACCGGATGCTCGACCTGCAGCCGGGTGTTCACCTCGAGGAACGAGACCGTGCCGTCCTGTCCGATGAGGAACTCGCACGTGCCGGCGCCGACGTATGCGACCTCCTTGAGGATGGCCTTGGACGAGCGATAGAGCTGGTCGCGCTGCTCGTCGGTGAGGAACGGCGCCGGTGCCTCCTCGACGAGCTTCTGGTGCCGCCGCTGCAGGGAGCAGTCACGCGTGGACACCACGACGACGTTGCCGTGGGCATCCGCCAGGCACTGCGTCTCGACGTGACGCGGCCGGTCGAGATACTTCTCCACGAAGCACTCGCCGCGGCCGAACGCCGCGATCGCCTCTCGCGTGGCCGAGGCGAACAGCTCAGCCACTTCGTCGCGCTCCCGCGCGACCTTGAGCCCGCGCCCGCCGCCGCCGTATGCGGCCTTGATGGCGACAGGCAGTCCGTGCACGTCGACGAACTCGAGCACCTCGTCCGCGTTCGCGACCGGGTTGAGCGTGCCAGGGGCGAGCGGCGCACCGACCTTCTCGGCGACGTGGCGGGCCGACACCTTGTCGCCCAGGCGTTCGATCGCCTCAGGGCTCGGGCCGATCCAGATCAGGCCGGCGTCGATGACGGCACGTGCGAAGTCGGCGTTCTCGGCCAGGAATCCGTAGCCGGGGTGAACCGCGTTCGCGCCGGAGCGACGGCACACCGAGAGAAGCTTGTCGATCGAGAGGTAGGTCTCGGCGCTCGTGGAGCCGCCCAGCGCGTAGGCCTCGTCGGCGAGGCGGGCGTGAACCGCATCCCTGTCCTGGTCCGCATACACGGCGACGGACGCGATCCCGCTGTCCCTGGCCGCCCGGCTGACCCGCACGGCGATCTCGCCGCGGTTGGCAATCAGGACCTTCGCGATGTGGGGCACAAGTTCTTAGCCTATGGCGATCCCCACCCGCGGCTTTGAATGCTGCGCACAAACATCCCTCGAAGGCCTTTCGGATGCCTACAACCGCTTTGGTCCACCTACCGAGGGTTGAGCTTGTCGAAACCCGGTCGTCCTGCCGGGGGCGGTTTCGACAAGCTCAACCGGCGGTGGTGGGCTCAACCGGCGGTGGTGGGCTCAACCGGCGGTGCGGGTTCGACGCGCCGCAGGCGCGGTCAGCTCCAGAGGTCCGTCCACTCGTGGCCGAGCCGCTTCACGAGCGAGCGCAGAGTCGACAGCGACAGCCCGACGACGGTGCTCGGGTCGCCGTCCACGCGCGTGATGAATGGAGCGCCCAGACTGTCGATGGTGAACGCGCCCGCCACCTTGAGCGGCTCGCCGGTGGCGATGTACGCGTCGATCTCGGTGTCGTCGAGGTCGTCCGCGAACGTGACCGATGCCTCGGCGACGGCGCCGACGCTGCCGTGCACGCGACCGCCGGTGTGGTCGATGAGCCAGTGGCCCGAGTGCAGCACGCCGGTTCTCCCGCGCTGCGCGTGCCATCGCTGCCGCGCAACGGATGGCTCGTGCGGCTTTCCGTAGACGGCGCCGTCGACCTCGAACGCGGAGTCGCCGCCGAGGATCAGGCCGTCGATCTCGTCGCCGTCGACCGACGCGCCGACGACGGCCTCGGCCTTGGCCCTGGCGAGCAGCTGCACCATCTCCGCCGCGGCGAGAGGTCCTCCCTCCGCTTCGGCCTCTGCGACGGTGGCCGGTTCGTCGACGCCGGGCGCGATCGTGAGCGGCTGCACGCCGGCCGATCGCAGCAGTGTCAGCCGGGCGGGCGAGGTGGAGGCGAGGTAGAGGCGCATCCTCACATTGTGTCGTGCCGCCTCCATGGGCTCCCGGGCGACGCCCGAACCTGGGGCGCTCGCAGCCCGGTGTGGGACGATGAGCGGATGCCTCGCCCCGCCCGCCGCCGCACGCCCCGACCCGATTCCCGACCCGATTCACGAGGGGGTTCCCGCTCCGGATCCGGCCGCTTGGGCGGCGACAGCAAAGGCCAGGCATCCGAGGCCGCCGCTCCCGTCGAACTGGAGCTCGAGGTCACGGGTGTGGCTCACGGCGGTGTGTTCGTGGCCAGGCACGAGGGCCGCGTGGTCTTCGTCAGCGACACGCTGCCCGGGGAACGCGTGCTGGCGCGCGTGTCGGACACGCGTCATGACCGGTTCTGGCGGGCGGAGACGGTCCGCGTGCTGGAGCCGTCGGAGCATCGTCGGCCGCACGTGTGGCAGGCATCCTCGATCGAGCGGGACCCGGCCGATCGTGCCGGCGGGGCCGAGTTCGGGCACATCGAGCTGGGGCACCAGCGCGAGCTGAAGCATCAGGTGATCGCGGATGCCTTCACGCGCATGGCCGGAGTCGCCGAGGCTCCAGAGGTCGAGGGCATCCAGGAATCGGGCAAGCGGGCGGACGACGAGCGCGATGGCACGAGGTGGCGCACCCGCGTGCGGCTGCACGTCGACGAGGAAGGGAACGTGGGGCCGTACGCCGCGCGCTCGCACCGCGTGATCCCGGTCGCCGACCTCCCGCTGGCGACCGAGGCCGTCGAACGGGCGGCGCCGCTCGGAGAGACCCAGATGCGTGAGGGGATCATCGACATCGCGGTCACCAGCGAGGGATTCGTCTCGGTGACCAGACCGGATGCGGCAGGCGACATCGGCAGGCGCCCCCAGGTCGTGCACGAACGTGTCGGCGACCGGCGCTTCGCTCTCGAGTCCACCGGCTTCTGGCAGGTGCACCGCAAGGCGCCTGAGGTGCTGACCCGCGCCGTGCAGGATGCCGTCGACGACTCGCTGTTCGACCCACGCGCCTTCAACCTCGACCTGTACGGTGGCGTCGGCCTGCTGGCCGCCGCAGTCGGCGACCGCTTCGGTCCCACGACGCGGATCACGAGCGTCGAGTCGGATGAGCGCACCACGGATCACGCGGCCGCGAACCTCGCCGAATGGATCGGCGCGCAGACCGTCACGGCTCGCGTCGAGGACTACCTGCGCGACCTCACGGCGCGTTCGTCCGCCGGTGAGAGATCGCGTCTTCGGGCCGGCACCGTCGTGCTCGACCCGCCGCGCAGCGGCGCCGGCCGGGAGGTTGTGGACATGCTCGCCGGCCTTGCGCCCGCACAGCTCGTCTACGTCGCCTGCGACCCCGTGGCTCTCGCCCGCGACCTCGGCTGGCTGCGCGATCGCGGGTACGAGTTGCGCTCGGTTCGGGCGTTCGACCTGTTCCCGAACACGCACCACGTCGAGGCCGTCGCCACCCTCACCAGGGCAGGCTGATCGCCCCGCGGAACGTAGACGGCGGTCGAGGAAAGGTGTCGCGAGCCCGTTAGCATGAGTGCCATGGTGCGCGTGGGAATCGTCGACGACCATGAGTCGGTGCGTCTCGGTCTGCAGGCCGCCTGCCGTGACGCCGGCTACGACGTGGTCGCCACCGGGGCGACCGTCACCGCGGCGCTCGACGCCCTCCCCGACACCGGATGCGACGTGGTCGTTCTCGACCTCTCGCTCGGCGACGGCTCGAGCATCACCGAGAACGTGAAACGCGTGCAGGCGACCGGAGCCGGAGTGCTCGTGCACAGCATCGCGGATCAGGTCGCGAGCGTGCGCGAGGCGCTCGCCGCCGGGGCGGCGGGCGTGATCCCCAAGTCGGCGCCCACCACGACCGTGATCGCGGCCATCAGGTCCGTCGCCGCCGGCGAGGTGCTCAACAATCTGGAGTGGGCGAGCGCGATCGACGCGGACAGCGAGTTCGCCAAGGCTCAGCTGGGACGCCGCGAGCGGGACGTGCTGCACCTCTACGCATCCGGTCTGCCGCTGAAGGCCGTGGCGGAACAGCTCGGCGTCGCGCACTCGACCGCACGCGAATACCTCGACCGGGTGCGCACCAAGTACGTGGAGGTCGGGCGGCCGGCGCCCACCAAGGTGGACCTTCTTCGCCGGGCCGTGGAAGACGGCATCCTGCCCGGGCTCGCGCCGGACGCCCCTGGCGGGGCGGGACAGGCGGATGGCAAGCGCTGAGCCGGTGTCTGTCCCGGGCCTGACGCCTGCGGCCGGTGCGAGTGCGTCCACGAGGGCGCGCGTGGAACGCCTCGCCTCCCGCGCGGTGGCCGGTTTCAGCTGGGTGTTCGCGCTGGAGGTCATCCCCGTCGTCCTCGCCCAGGCGCAGCACCTCCACCCGCTGTACGTGGTGGTGGTCGCCGTCGTGCTTGCCGGGTCGCTGGCCTGGCTCGGCGTGGCCGCCTTGCTCGTTCGCACGGTGCGATCCGCGGCGATCGTGTTCTGCATCGCCTACCTGGGCGCGCTGGCGCTGTGGCAGCCCAGCATGGCGGACGCCGCCTCCTTCGACGGCGTTCGCCCCTGGCTGTGGTATCTCCTCACAGTGTCCACGGCGTGTGCCGCCCTGGCCATGCCGTTCGCCTGGGCGGCGGTCTACACGGTGGTCGCTCCGCTCGTGTACGCGATCGTCCTCTCCGTCACCGCTGGGGCCGGCGCCATCGACACGGCGGTGCTCGACGGGCTCTACGCCGTCATCTTCGCGTCGATCCTGCTCGCGATCATGACCATGCTGCGGCAGGCGGCCAGCCAGGTGGATGCCAGGCAGGCTGGCGCGCTGGAGCGTTACGAGGTGGCGGTGCGAGCGCACGCGCTGGAGGCGGAGCGCGTGCAGGTGGATGCCATCGTGCACGACAGCGTGCTCACGACCCTGCTCTCCGCTGCGCACGCCCGCACCCCCGAGGCGATGGCCATCGCCGCATCCATGGCGCAGGATGCCCTCGGGCACCTCGACACATCCGCCCCGCTGGCGAAACTGGGCCGCAGTCTCGACGCCATCCTCGTGAGCAGGCTGCGCGATCGCATCGTCTCCGCCGCGCGCTCGTTCTCGGTGCCGTTCTCGATCGTGCCGCGCGTCGCCGTGGACGCCTCGATTCCGGTGAGCGTCGCGGAGGCGCTGTACTCGGCGACCGTGCAGGCCATGGTGAACAGCGCGCAGCATGCCGGCGGGATGCTCGTGCGGCGCAGCCTTCAGGTGGAGGCGACGAGAGAGGGCGGTGTGCTCATCGTCATCGCGGATGACGGCAGGGGCTTCGATCTCGCGCTGATCCCTCCGGAGCGGCTCGGTCTCGAGGTCTCGATCAGGGAACGCGTCGCGCTCGCCGGCGGGGAAGCATCCATCGAGTCCGCGCCGGGGAACGGCACGGAGGTCCGGTTGCTGTGGCAGCCGCCGGAGGCAGGGACGGGTGAGGCATGATCACCGTCTCGCGAGGCGTGCTGGTGACACTCGCCGCCGTGTTCTCGGCCTACCACGTGGTGCTCGGCATCACATCGATGGGGATGTATCTGCATCCTGCCCCGGTCATCGTGGCCATCGGGCTCTATGTCGCGGCGACGGTTCTCTCTCTGGTCATGCCGAGCCGCATCGCGTTGCCGGTGTGGATCGCCGCCTTCGACCTCGCCGTCTGCCTCGCCATGCCCGTGCTCGTCGTCGGCCAGCTCGACGTCTCGCGCGACAACGGCTATGCCACCTGGTATGTGGCGGCGATCGGCACGCTGCTGACGATCGTGATGGTGCGAAGGCGCAACGTCTTCGCCTGGGTAGGCATCGCGTTCCTGGTTGCGCACACCATCGTCACGTCCGGCTTCGTCGCGCTGGCCGGCTACGGCGTCATCGGAAGCGTGGTGTGGGTGGCAGCGGCCGCCGTCGTCACCCGTGCGCTCGGGGCCATGACCAGGGATGCCGCCCGTTTCGCCCGCGCCGAGCGACAGGTGGTGGAGTGGCACGCGGAGCAGGAGGCGCATGTGGTCGAGCGCCAGCGCCGACTGGATGAGACGTATCGCCGCGCTGCACCGCTCCTGCTCCGCATCACGGCCAGCGGCGGGGTGCTCACCGAAGAGGAGCGCGAGGAGTGCCTGCTCCTCGAGGCGGCCATGCGCGACGAGATCCGCGGGCGGGCGCTGCTCGATGACGACGTGCGGGAGAAGGTGCTGTCCGTCCGCCGGAGGGGTGCGTCCGTCGTGCTGCTGGATGACGGCGGACTGGATGACCTGGGGGAGGAGGACAGGGAACGCATCCGGGCCCGGCTCGCCGAGGCGCTGGAGCGCTCGCAGGCCGACAAGTTCGTCGTGCGCACGGTCGAGAGCGGGTCTGCCGTCGCCGTCACAGTCGTGGGCCTGCGCGCCGCGAAGCCGGCATCCGATGCCGTCGCCGGGGAGCCGGTGGACGACGAGGTGGAGCTCTGGCTCGAGATCCCCCGTCACGAGGATGCCCCCGCACCGCACTGACCCTCCGAGGGTTGAGCCTGTCGAAACCCGGCTCACCGCCGCTTGAGCCTGTCGAACCCGGCCACCGAGGGTTGAACCGCCTGCCCGTCCGCCCGGTCGTCATCACGGTCTTCCCCGGGTGCACCATCTCGCGCCCCCGCACCGCACCGCACCAACTCGGCGCGAAATGCATCGAAGGGGCGCCGGTCCTTGACCAGCGCCCCTTCGGAAGCCCCGAGTCGGGGCGACAACCCGAATATCGCCCCGACTCGCCCCCAAAACACTCGCCCGCTTACCCTAGTCGGCGAATGAATGGCGGTGAATCTCAGATGAGAGACACCTAGCAACATCAATAATGGGGCGGATCCCGCAAGAGGGAAAGTCGTCATTTAGGGGGACATTCGGGGGACAATTTCTCCGTCCTGGGGGGATGAGAACGTGCCCCCTGCCCCTTTTAGGGGTACAGCCCCCTTCCCGGTCCGGGTGCACAGAGCCGAATCCCGGCGTCGTCAGCCCCAGCTGCGCCAGGCGCCGGGCCCGCGAACCAGCGGCCGACGCAGGGTGCGCTGGCTGCGCTGCCACGCTGACGAGGCGGCATCCGCCACCCCAGGCTCTTGTCGCACCTGCTCGTTCAGGGCCGCCGTCAGCACAGCGGTCACCGCGGCGATCTCCTCCTCGGACAGTCCCGGGGTGTGGAACACGAGCTGCGAGGCGTCCACCTCGTGCTCTGCGCTGTGCTTGGCCATGGGTGCCCCTCCCGCTCAGTCGTGATCCGCGCCGCCGGCCACACGCGTTGCCGCCGTGCTCACAGCGGGATGTTCCCGTGCTTCTTCGGCGGCTGAGTCGCGCGCTTCGAGCGGAGGGCGCGCAGCGCCTTGACGATCGCGATGCGCGTCGCCGCCGGCTCGATCACGCCGTCGAGCTCGCCGCGCTCGGCCGCCAGGAACGGGGATGCGACGTTGTAGGTGTACTCGTTCGCAAGCTGTGCACGCACGGCCGCGACATCCTCGCCCGCCTCCTCGGCGCGCTTGATCTCGCCGCGGTAGAGGATGTTCACCGCCCCCTGGCCGCCCATCACGGCGATCTCCGCCGTAGGCCACGCGAGGTTGATGTCCGCGCCCAGCTGCTTCGACCCCATGACGATGTACGCGCCGCCGTAGGCCTTGCGCGTGATCACCGTGACGAGCGGAACCGTCGCCTCGGCGTAGGCGTAGAGCAGCTTCGCACCGCGCCGGATGACGCCCGTCCACTCCTGATCGGTGCCGGGCAGATAACCGGGCACGTCGACGAGAGTCAGGATGGGGATGGAGAACGCGTCGCAGAACCGCACGAACCGGGCGGCCTTCTCTCCCGCGTCGATGTTGAGCGTGCCGGCCATGGCGTTCGGCTGGTTGGCGATGATGCCGACGGAACGGCCTTCCACGCGGGCGAAGCCGATCACGATGTTCGGCGCGAACAGCGGCTGGATCTCGAGGAAGTCCCCGTCGTCGACCACATGCTCGATGATCGTCGTGACGTCGTACGGCTGGTTGGGGGAGTCGGGGATGATCTCGTTGAGCCGGCGGTCGGCATCCGTGATCTCGAGCTCGGCCTCGGCCTCGTACACGGGCGGGTCGGTGAGGTTGTTGTCGGGAAGGAAGCTGATGAGCGCTCGACCGAACTCCAGCGCATCCTGCTCGTCGGACGCCAGGTAGTGGCTCACACCCGACACCTTGTTGTGCGTGAGCGCGCCGCCGAGTTCTTCGAAGCCCACGTCTTCGCCGGTGACGGTCTTGATCACATCCGGACCGGTGACGAACATGTGGCTCGACTTGTCGACCATGATGACGAAGTCGGTCAGCGCGGGGGAGTACACCGCGCCACCCGCTGCAGGGCCCATGACGATGGAGATCTGCGGGATGACACCGGATGCCTGCGTGTTGCGCCGGAAGATCTCGCCGTACTTGCCCAGCGCGACGACGCCCTCCTGGATGCGTGCGCCGCCCGAATCGAGGATGCCGATCATCGGCGACCCTGTCTTCAGCGCGTGATCCATGACCTTGATGATCTTCTCGCCTGCGACCTCGCCCAGCGATCCGCCGAAGATGGTGAAGTCCTGGCTGAACACGGCGACGTTGCGTCCGTGGATGGTGCCGATGCCCGTGACGACGGAGTCGCCGTATGGACGCTTGCTCTCCATGCCGAACGCGTGCGTGCGGTGCCGCACGAACTCGTCGAACTCCACGAAAGACCCGGGGTCGAGCAGCAGGTCGATGCGTTCTCGCGCGGTGAGCTTGCCCTTGGCGTGCTGCTTCTCGATGGCGGCCTGTCCGCTCGCCGTCACAGCCTCGTGGTAACGCACCTTGAGGTCGGCGATCTTGCCCGCTGTCGACGTATCCGGAACGGTCCCGTTGTGCGTCTCGGCGTTCTGCGCCTCGGCGGCAGCGGTGGCGTCGGAGGTGGAGATGTCGGTCACCCGTTCACTTTACAAGCCATGGTTGCGGCCGCTTCGTTGACGGAAGTGCACAAAAA
>NZ_DASZVF010000054.1:0-8690 GCF_035547335.1 Humibacter sp.
GTCGCGCTGCTCGACCAGCGCAACCTCGCGGGTCTCGGCAACGAGTACGTGAACGAGCTGTGCTTCGTGCGCGGGATGCTCCCCACCCGGCCGGTGCGCGACGCCGACGTTCCGAAGACCGTCGCGCTGGCCCACCGGATGATCGTGGCCAACAAGGACCGCGCCATCCGCTCCACGACGGGCGAGACGCGCAGAGGCCGCACCTCCTATGTGCACCGCAGGGAGGGGATGCCCTGTCGGCGCTGCGGCACTCCCATCGAGCGCATGCGGCTCGGGCGCAACGAGCTCGAGTTGCGGGAGACCTGGTTCTGCCCCGTCTGCCAGACCTGAGGCGGGGACCACAGACTAAGGGCGACCGTCACAAGACGGCCCGACGGCTGGAGCGGGAAGGCACAGCGAACCGGACCTCCCCGGCCGGATGGCCGGAGCCGGAGGCACAGCGAACGGGCGCACTCGCCGATCTCCGGCCACGAGGCCCGGGTTTCGGCGGGTGCGCCCGCTGTCGGCCGCCCGATCCACCGCCGCTGATGTGGGGTCGGGCGGCCGGCCGGACAAGCCGTCAGGCGGCAGGTCCGGAGGCCAGCGTCACGGTCGCCGTGTGGGACGCGCCCTCGGTGTCGGTCCACGTGATCGTCACCGACTGTCCAGGCTTGTGCTTCGCGAGCGCCGCGGTCAGGTCGGATGCCGAGCCGATCGTGGTGCCGTCGACGGCGGTGATCGTCGAGCCCGCCGTGATGCCCGCCGAGGCGGCCGGCGTCCCGTCGATCACATCACCGATCTGCGCACCCTGAACCGCCTGCTGACCGTCCTGCGCGCCACCCGTGCCGAGACCCCCGACGCCGAGCTCGCCGAGACCGGAGCCGTCGAACCCGGATCCGCCGAGGCCAGATCCACCGAGGCCCGATCCGCCGAGGCCCGATCCGCCGAGACCGCCCGAGCCGGAACCGGCATCCGATGCGACCTCGACGCCCAGGAACGCCGGCAGCCCGATCGTCACCGTCGCGCTGGCCTGTCCCGACTCGATCTGGTGCGCGATGCCGAGCGCCGTGTGGATCGGGATGGCGTATCCGTCCGTGACGTTCTGGCTGGCGGACGCGGCCGTGTCGATGCCGACGACCTCCCCGTCAGCGTCGAGCAGGGGACCGCCGGAGTCGCCCGCCTCGATGTCGGCATCCGTCTCGATGAGACCGGTCAGGTTCTCGGATGCGACGACTCCCTCCGCCTGCGTGGTGATGGACTTGTTCGTGCCCGTCACGCTGCCGCTGGCCGCGACCAGGGATCCTGTCCCGCCGGCGTTGCCGACAGCGGTGACCTTGTCTCCCACGGCTACACCGTCGTTGTCGAGCGTCGTCGTCGCAAGGCCCGACGCGCCCTGCAGCTGGAGCACCGCGACGTCGTCGGTCGCGTCGGTGCCCACGACGTGCGCCGTGTACGTGCTCCGCGTCGAGGGGACCGTGACGGTGATACTCGTCGATCCGTCGACCACGTGGTTGTTCGTCACGATCTCGCCCGAGCTGGTGAGCACGATCCCGGTGCCCGCCGCCTCCGAGCCCTCGTAGGCGAGGTCGGTGTCGATGACGACGACGCCCTTTTGCTGAGCAGCCGTCGCTGCGGTGGCCTGCTGGGTGCCGCTGCCCGACGGGTCGGATGAGCCGTCGCCCCCGCTCGAGCCGCCTCCCGGGAGCCAGTCGTATCCGGCCCGATTAGCGTTCTGCTGCGCCGCGTACTGCCCTGCGAACGCCGAGGCGACACCTTCGACCGTCGCGACGCTCGCGGCCATCCCGGCGAGCCCGAAGGCGACGGACGATGCCGCCGCGATGGCTATCCAGCCCGCCGTTCTCCGTTTGTTCGTGTCCTTGTGCATGATGCGTGTTCCGTTCCAGGTCGATTCGATGCCTCAAGTGGAACGCCTCAGCACGGAAAAGAACTTTGCCTCTTCCATGAGGATCCTATGAATGGTGAAGCGGGTCTCCCGCGCCGCGCCGCGGAGTCGCGGTGGCCGTTGAAAGGCGCTCCTCGCCGCTTCGGAGGCTCATCCGGACCGTCGCGCGGATGACGCGCATCCTGGCTGCGGCGGGGCCGCCGGCCGCCTTGACACGGACCGCGACGCATCCCTAATCTGAGTGAAACAATTCGCAGACAATACGAAAAGTTTCGCTCTCGGGCGGGCAACCGAGACAGCGACGGCGCGGACGCTTCCGCCGGAACGAGCGACATCGCCACCCCGATTCGCCCCACGTCGAGCGGCCGTGAGCCGGTCGTGCAGCGAAACATTGCCTGACGAACACGCACCACATCCGAGACAGCGAGGTCGCACATGCCACACACTCCACCGCCCCGATTCGTCCGCACGGACGGGACCCGATTCCTCGATGGGCACGGTCTTCCCATCCGCTTCACCGGGGTCTGCGTCGGCGGCTGGCTCAACATGGAGAACTTCGTCAGCGGTTACGCCGCGAACGAGAGCATGATGCGAGCCAGCGTGCGCAATGCGATCGGCGCCGACCGCGCCGACCGCTTCTTCGAGCGACTGCTCACCGCCTTCTACGGCGAGTCCGATGCCCGCTTCCTCGGCGAGCTGGGCATGACGATCATCCGCATCCCCGTCAACTACCGGCACTTCGAGTCGGATGCCCGCCCCTTCGAGATCCTGCCAACGGCGTTCGACCACCTCGACCGCGCCATCGAGGCGTCCGGCAGGCACGGCATCTACTCGATCATCGATCTGCACGCGCTCCCCGGCAGCCAGAACCACCACTGGCACTCGGACAACGAGACGCACGTGGCGCAGCTGTGGCAGCATCCGCACTTCCAGGATCGCGTCGAGAACATCTGGAAGGCGATCGCCGAGCACTACAAGAACAACACCTGGGTCGCCGGCTACAACCTGATGAACGAGCCTGCCGACGAATCGCGCGCCGCCGTCGGCCCGCTGTACCGGCGCCTGTTCGAGGCGGTTCGCGCCATCGATCCGGATCACACGATCTTCCTCGACGGCAACACGTACTCCACCGAGTTCGACATGTTCGATGCCGAGCCGTGGGAGAACACGGTCTACTCGCTGCACGACTACGTGGCGGCAGGACTGGGTCGAGGCGGCGACTACCCCGGCTACACCGACGGCGTGTGGATCGACAAGGACTACGCGTACCAGAAGTTCCTGCAGCGGTCGGAGTACGCGAGGAAGACCGGAACGCCCATCATGGTGGGCGAGTTCGCGCCCATCTACACGGGCGACGAGCGCAAGGATGCGATGCGCAGGCAGATCCTCGCCGACCAGCTGGAGATCTACCGCGACAACGACGTCAGCTGGACGAGCTGGATGTACAAGGATGTCGGCCGCCAGGGCCTCGTTCGCGTCTCGCCGGACTCCCCCTACCGACGCCGCTTCGACCCGTTCATCGCCAAGAAGAACCGCCTCGCCGCCGACCAGTGGGGAAGCGACCGGCTCGGCGGCGAGGGCGTGCGCGAGGTGAGCCAGGCGGTGCAGGACCTGGTGGCGCGCGAGTTCCCGAACTTCAATCCGTACCCGTGGGGACGCTTCGACTGGGTGGCGACGCTGCTGAACAACCTGCTGTTCGCCCAGCCGCTCGCACAGGAGTACGCCGACCTGCTCAAGGGCCTGGGCGACGACGAGCTCGACGCACTCGCAGACTCGTTCTCGTTCGAACAGTGCGAGGTGGCCGAGACGCTCCGCGACCAGCTCGTCTCGGGACAGGACGCCGAGCAGGCGCGGACGGCGTGAGCATGCGCGCCGTCGTGCTCCGCGAGCCGGGCACACCACCGCGTCTCGAAGACGTCGAGCTCGCCGCACCGAAGCAGGGCGAGCTGGTGGTGCGCATCGAGGCGGCGGGCGTGTGCCACAGCGACTACCACTACATGTCGGGCGAGCTCGTGGCGCCGCTTCCGCTGGTGCTCGGCCATGAGGGATGCGGCATCGTCGAGCAGGTAGGACCAGGTGCGGGCGACCGCGTGACCGTCGGCGACCGCGTCGCCCTGCTCTGGCGGCCGCGGTGCGGCCGGTGCGACGCCTGCCTGTCTGGGAACCCCGCACTGTGCGACAAGGGCAGGGTGCAGGCGTCCACGGGCGGCCTGCCGGATGGCACGAGCCGCCTGTCGTTCCCGGACGGCTCCGAGCTGCACCACCTGATGGGCGTCTCGTGCTTCGCCGAGCGGGTGGTGGTGAGCGAGAGCGCCGTGGTGAGGGTGCCAGAGGGCGTACCGCCGGAGGTCGCCGCCATCTCCGCGTGCGCCGTCGTCACGGGCGTGGGCGCTGTGCTCAACGTCGTCGAGCACGCGGCGGGCAGGGGAATGCTCATCGTCGGCGCGGGAGGCGTCGGCCTCTCCAGCGTGATGGGCGCCCGGCTCGTGGGGGCGAACCCGATCATCGTGGCCGACATCGATCCAGCCAAGCTCGACCTGGCGCGCGAGCTCGGTGCCACGCACGTCATCGACAGCAGGCATGACGACCTGCAGTCCGAGGTTTTGCGCATCACGGACGGCAAGGGCGTTCCGTGTGCCATCGAGGCCGTCGGACGGGCGCAGACGCTCGAGGCGGCACTCGAGTGCGTCGCGGCCGGCGGAACGCTCGTGGCCATCGGACTCGGGGCGGCGGATGCCCGCTTCACGGTTCCGCTCAACCAGCTCGTGCAGCGGCAGAAACGCGTCGTGGGGTCGCTGTACGGCTCCGCGAACCCACCGATCGACCTGCCGCGCATCTTCGGCCTCTACCTCGACGGACGCCTGCCGCTCGATCGCCTGATCGGAGAGCGCATGCCACTGGCCGACGTGAACATGGCCTACGACGCACTGCTGCGGGGCGCCGTCGGGCGCGGAATCCTCGTGCCCTGACGTCCACCGCAGCTGCGTGAGCCGGCGAAAGACGCTCGCCTCGTTGCCGTGGATTGCGCACACCCCGAACAAACTGGGCAGACTGGAGTCTGCGCCCGGCCAAGGCCGGATCGCGGCCCGAAGACGCCCCTCGAGCGAAGGAGCTTGCCCATGACCCTGCGCAGCCAGGACTGGTATGGCGGAGAAGGCCGCGACCCCTACATCCACCGCGCGTGGATGCGACGGGGGATCCCCGCCGACGCGTTCAACGGCCGCCGTCCGCAGATCGCGATCGCGAACACGGCGAGCGACCTCACGCCGTGCAACATGCACCTCAACGAGGTCGCGGAGTACGTGAAGAACGGCGTCTACGAGGCAGGCGGGATTCCGCTCAACCTCCCCGTGGTGAGCCTCGGCGAGACGCTCGTGCGGCCGACGGCGATGCTCTGGCGCAACATGGCGGCCATGGCGATCGAGGAGATGCTGCGCGCCAACCCCGTGGATGCCGTCGTGCTCCTCGGCGGCTGCGACAAGACGATTCCCGCCCTGCTCATGGGCGCGGCATCCGTCGACATCCCCGCCGTGGTCGTGCCGGGGGGTCCCATGCTCAACGGCCACTTCCGCGGCCAGCTGCTGGGCTGCGGAACCGGCGTGTGGCAGCTGAGCGAGGAGGTGCGTGCCGGCACGCTCAGCGAGGCGGAGTTCGAGAGGTCCGAGACCTCGATGATCCGCTCCAAAGGCCACTGCAACACGATGGGCACCGCCTCCACCATGGGCATCATGGCGGAGGCGCTCGGAATGACGATCCCCGGCCTGGCAGGCACGCCGGCCGCGGACTCGCGCCTGCTCGAGGCTGCACACGCCACGGGACGCCTCGCAGTCGAGCTCGTCGCGGAGGACCGCCGCATCTCCCAGGTGATCACCAAGGAGTCGTTCCACAACGCGATCGTCGCCCTGGCCGCCATCGGCGGCTCGACGAACGCCGTCGTGCACCTCCTGGCCATCGCCGGCAGGCTCGGAATCGACCTCACGCTCGAGGACTTCGACCGCATCGGTGCGAACGTGCCGCTGCTCGTCAACCTGCAGCCGGCGGGCGAATACCTGATGGAGGACCTGTTCCGCGCCGGCGGCGTGCTCGCGGTGTTCGACCAGGTGAAAGACCTGTTCGACCCGGCGGCGCAGACCGTGATGGGCGCGCCGCTCGTCGACTTCCTCGGCGCGCATCCGGTGTGGGACCGCGAGGTCATCTCGTTGCGCGAGGACCCGCTGCAGGATGACGCAGGCATCGCGGTCCTGCGCGGCAACCTCGCCACCCGCGGCGCCATCATCAAGCCGGCTGCTGCCAGTCCCGAGCTGCTCGTGCACCGCGGCAGGGCCGTCGTGTTCGACTCGATCGAGGACTTCCACGCCCGCATCAACGACCCCGAGCTGGACGTCGACGCCGACTCCGTGCTCGTGCTCCGCGGCTGCGGGCCGAGGGGCTATCCGGGGATGCCGGAGGTTGCGAACCTTCCTCTCCCGCCCAAGCTGCTGAAGCAAGGAGTGCGTGACATGGTGCGCATCTGCGACGGGCGCATGTCGGGAACGGCGTACGGCACCGTCGTGCTGCACGTGGCGCCGGAGGCGGCAGCGGGCGGAACACTGGCCCTGGTGCAGGACGGAGACATCATCTCGCTGGACGTGCCGGCGCGCAGCATCCAGCTGGAGGTGAGCGACGAGGAGCTCGCGCTCCGCAAGCCGCCGTTCCGCGAGACCGGCGCCTTCGCCACGGCGGAGCGCGGGTGGCAGAAGCTGTACATCGAACACGTGCAGGGCGCCGACACGGGTGCCGATCTCGACTTCCTGGTGGGGTCGAGCGGGTCCCAGGTCACCAGGGAATCGCACTGACGAGGACGCTGCCGTTGGCGCCGCAGTCGCGCGTGGCCTTCGACGGGTGTGAGCAGTCGGCACCGCGCCGGCACATCGAAAGGACAACAGGATGAACGACACCACCCACCGCCCGTCCCTCGCCCTGGCCAGGGTGCGATCGGGCGACGACGTGCTGTGGACGGTTCGCGCAGGCGACGCGTACGCGCCCCTGGGCATCACGCTGTCCGAGCTGCTCGCCCTCCCCCGCGAGGAGGCCCGCGCGACCGTGGAGCGGGCGGGCGGCAAGGCCGCGACCGCGAGCATCCGGGTGGATGCCGTGCTCGCCCCTGTCGACCCGGCCCAGGAGGTGTGGGCGGCGGGCGTCACCTACCTGCGCAGCAGGGACGGACGCATCGAGGAGGCGACGGACGGGTCACCGTACGACCGCGTGTACGTCGCGGAGCGGCCCGAGCTGTTCTTCAAGGCGACCGGCCGGCGCGTCGTCGCGCACGGCGAGCCCGTCGGAGGGCGCGCCGACTCCACGTGGGACGCCCCGGAGCCTGAGCTCGGAATGGTGCTCGACGCACGCGGCGAGATCTTCGGCTTCGTGCCGGGCAACGACGCCAGCAGCCGCTCAATCGAGGGCGAGAACCTGCTCTACCTGCCGCAGGCAAAGGTGTACACCGCCGCGTGCGCCCTCGGACCCGAGATCGTGCCCGCGTGGCTCGTGACGCCGCCGTTCGACATCGCCATGACCATCGTCCGTGGCGGCGAGACCGTTTTCGAGGGAACGACGTCGACGGATGCCATGGCGCGCACTCTCGCCGACCTCGCCGACTGGCTGTTCCGGGGCCTCGACTTCCCGGACGGCACGATCGTGCTCACGGGAACCGGGATCGTGCCCGGCGCCGACTTCACGCTGTCGCCGGGAGACGAGGTGACGATCGACATCGCTGGCCTCGGCACCCTGCGGAACCCGGTCGTCAGCGTCGGCCGCTGAACCGAGTCTGCCTCCCGTCCGGCCGCCGCTTGCGCCCGTGCCGTCAGTCCTGACGGCGTCTGCCCAGCGTGCGCCAGGCGATGACGGCGACGATGATGATCGCGATGGCCGAGATGACCCACACGGGTTCCATGCGTGCTCCTCACCGGGGCGGCGCCTCAGAGGGCGCGACAGACAAAGCTGCCACGGTAATCGGAGGAGCAGGCATACGCCACCCCTGTGCCCCGAGTCGAGCGCGACGGGCGACAATGGAAGCCGGCAAACGTTTTCCAGGCCGGGCCGTCATGAGGTCCTTCGAGCGATCGACGGAACAGCGATCGACTGAACAGCGATCGACTGAACAGCGATCGACGGAGGAACGCGATGAGTCGGACCGAGCAGACTGAACACGACACCCGAGAAGGAGACACGATGAGCGACACCACGACCGACGTCCGAACGAACGCCGAGCTCGACGCGGTGATGGCGGCGGCCGCCGAGGCGGCACCCGTGCTTGCCGCGACGGCGCCCGGCGAGCGCGCGAAGTGGCTCCACGCCATCGCCGACGCTCTGGATGCCGATGCGTCGTCGCTCGTTCCGCTCGCCATGCGGGAGAGCCACCTTCTCGAGCCGCGGCTCACCGGCGAGCTCGTGCGCACCACGTTCCAGCTGCGGCTGTTCGCCGAGGTGCTCGAGCGCGGCGCCTACCTCGACGCCACCATCGATCCCGCCGACGCAGCATGGGGCATGGGCCCGCGGCCGGATCTGCGCAGGGTGCTGCGCGCGATCGGCCCCGCCGCCGTCTATGCCGCCAGCAACTTCCCGTTCGCGTTCTCGGTGGCGGGAGGCGACACCGCTGCCGCGATCGCGGCGGGGTGCCCCGTGGTCGTGAAGGCACACCCCGCGCATCCCGAGCTGTCGCGTGCCGTCGCGGCGCACGTGAGCGACGCGCTGAAGGCATCCGGAGCGCCGGACGGGTCGTTCGCGCTCGTCGAGGGGCTTCAGACCGGCAAAGACCTCGTGCTGCACCCGA
>NZ_DASZVF010000055.1:0-192526 GCF_035547335.1 Humibacter sp.
CGGCCGTCTCGGCCGCGGTCGGCCACGGGAGGCGGCTCTGCCGCCTGGGCCGATACGGGAGAAGCGGCGGCGTTGAGCCGCCGCTTCCGGGAAGGTCCTTTCGGACCTTCCCGCCGTACGCGGCGCGGCCGTCTCGGCCGCGGGAGGCGGCTGTGCCGCTAGATCTCGCCCCTCTTCACGGCCTTGCGAAGGGCATGGTAGTCCTCGATGGTCTGGTCCGCGTACGCCGATGCCCATTCCGCCACGGCGGAGTCGAACGGCGTGCCGCCGCCGAGGTATCCGGCGATGAACGGCGCGGCGGCGGACTGGGCGTGAGCGCGTGCGAGCACGGTGCCGCAGGCATCCACGTAGTCGGTGAACGGGCGGAAGTCGAGGGTCTCGGTGTCGATGGAGACGTTCTGGTCGCGGAACTGGCGCACATAGAACGCGTGACTGTCGTGCCTGACCCAGCCGAGGAACGGGTCGCTGACGGCCTGGAGCACGTGCTGGTTCGAGACGACGCGGTATCCGTGCTCGTCGCTGTCGGCTCGTGAGGCGAACGCGGGCGCGCAGGACGCGGCGGCTCTGCCGAACTCGACGGCGACCGAATCCGTCGCCTCCTTCAGCTGCAGCACGAGCGACTCCTTCGCCGGCCCGGACAGCACGAGGATGTAGCAGCGGGTGCCGACGCTGCCGACGCCGACGACGCGGCGCGCGACATCCGTCGGCACGTACTGCGACAGCAGCACGGCGATGTCGGAGGGGACGGTCTGGATGTAGTCGTGCAGCACCGAGAGCAGCTCCTGCTCGGTCGCCTCGGGAACGTGCGTCAGCACAGGAGGGTTCTCGATGATGGTCGTCGACCCGTCGTCAGCACGCTCGGTGATCTTGCGCACGACGCGCGCCGAGGTGCGGCGGGATGCCGCGTCGATCGCGTGATCGAGGATCTTCTGCGAGCTCGCCGCCCGCTGGCCGCGGTGCACGTCCGCGCGGATGTAGTAGCGCTCCAGCACGCTCAGCTGCGTGATCTGACGCAGAGCGATCCGGTAGCTGGCCGCCGCCTCGAGGGCGGCCGTCTGCACCTTGGACTCCTTGAACCCGCGTTGCCGCGCCGCGACGACGACGCTCGTGACGAACCGTTTGACATCCCACTCCCACGGCCCGCATGCCGACTCGTCGAAGTCGTTGAGGTCGAACACGAGCGAACGCTCCGGGGACGCGTAGATGCCGAAGTTCGCCAGGTGCGCGTCGCCGCAGATGGTCACGTCGACGCCGGTGCGCGGGGCGTCGCGCAGATCGGCGGCCTGCACGGCGGCGGACCCGCGGTAGAAGGCGAACGGGCTTGCGGTCATCCGCTCCATGCGCAGCGGGATCAGGTCGGGCACGCGATGTTCGTGCTGCTTGCGCAGGATGCCGATCGGGTCGCGATCCTTCGCCGGCTTGTACTCGGCGTGAGCGGACCGGGGAAGCTGTCCGCGGGCCGCCTTTCCCGCGTCGAAGAGCTCGGCAGCGGTGCGGATGGAGTCGTGTTGGAACCGCAGGCGGCCGTCAGCTGCGCTCATGGGTGCTCCTCGTGTTCTGCGGAGGTGGAGCCGATAGTCACACGCTCCCATGGTTCGACGTCGCCGTCGACCACGCGGAAGAGCGGGTGCGGCAGGATGCTCGGTTCGGCCAGCAGCGATTCGACCAGCTGCGGCGACCGCAGCGTGTACTTGGCGACGAGACGCTGCCGTTCGTACTCGAGCTGCCCGCTGGTGATGGGCAGCAGCACAGGCGGCGTGGTGGGCGCATCGAGGATTCGGGAGCGGTCGAAGTGGTAGGAGCGGGCATCCGCTTCGTCGGCCAGCAGGTGCAGGTAGGTGCCGATGGCGGCCGGATCGGACCGGAATCGCTCGAGCTGCGGATGCCGGCGGTAGCCGCGCGTGATGCCCCTGAGCACCTTCTGCGCGAGGAGCGATTCGCGCCAGCACGCGACGAGCCCGACGGCGTCGAGGTACCGCGGGTGCAGACTCCACAGGCGCATGCATCAAGCCTAGGGCCGCGCCTGGACGGGTTGTGTCCGGCGGATGATGCGGGACGACCCGTCAGAGCGTCAGGCTCACGACCGCGCGGCCAGCCTGCGGACGCGAGACGATCTCGAACCCCGCGGAGACGAACGTGGAGAGCCCTCCGTGGTACAGGTCGGCGGATGACGCCTTCCGCTCCGCGGTGTCGATCGGGTACCCCTCCACGACGCGTGACCCCGAGGCTCTGCAGTGCTCGACGGCGGCCGCGAGCAAGGCGGATGCGATGCCGCGGCGCCGGAACCCGACCCGCACGACGAAGCACGTGATCGCCCACGCGCTCGGGTCGTCGGGCTCTTCCGCACTGCCCCGTGCCACGACGCGCGTCCTGTGCAGGCGTCCGTATGCCGGTCGCGGCTCGACCGCGACCCAGCCGGCGGGTTCGTCGGCGGCGTAGGCGATCAGGCGTGGGCCGGGGGAGTGGCGCACCTGCTCGCACAGCGCGGCTTCGAGGACCGGAACATCCGTGGCACGCCACTGGGCGTTCGACAGCTTGAAGTACTGGCACCAGCACGTGGCAGGGTCGCCGCGTGTACCGAACACCGTGCGCACATCACTCCAGGGAACCTCGGTCACCGGAATGACACGGATGTCTGTGCTCGCCTGGTCGCGCGCCTTCGCGTCCATGCCGCCACGCTACCGCCGGCGGATGCAAGGGGCCAGGTCGTGTGTGGGCTCACCGACCCCGCCCCAGCGACGCATGAGGCTCGGAGAAGGACCGGCCGGGTCCTCGTCCGGTGGTGCGGCCGGCCCCTTCGGACCCTGTAAACTGTCCAGGGCCGTCCGCGGACGGCAACGGGCTGTGGCGCAGTTTGGTAGCGCACTTGACTGGGGGTCAAGGGGTCGCAGGTTCAAATCCTGTCAGCCCGACAAAAGAAGTCCTGATGCCCGTCTTCATCAGGACTTCTTCCGTATCTGCAGCCGAACTTCGGTGGTGCCCTGTTGGTCCGGTCTGACCTGGCCGCGTGCGTGCGGGCAGATCGGTCCTGCCGGGCGCCGGTCACTCCTTGTGGAGCTTGTCCTGCATGGCTCCGGCCGCCTTCTCGACGACGTTCGGCACCTCCGTAGTGCCGTAGAAACGAGCATCCGGATGCGTGGGCGGCGGCATGGGCACGCTGCTCTCGGGGCCGTCGAGATAGGTGAACTCTCCCTTTCCGTCGGGAGTGGGCCCGCTCGCCCAGCTTCCCGTCGAGGCGGCCTCGCCGTCGGAGAAGTTGATGTACTGGTAATGCACGTCCTGGTCCTCCTTCTGCTGCGGGAAGTTGCTCGGCACAGGCACGTCCTCGACGCCTTCTTCGCGCAGCTCGGCGACGGCGGCCAGCCATTGGTTCTGGTGCATGGTGTCTCTGGCCAGGAGGAACGCGAGTAGGTCGCGCACACCGGCGTCGTCGGTCATGTGATAGAGCCGAGCTACCTGGAGCCGCCCCTGCATCTCGGCGTTGGCGTTCGACATGAAGTCGGCGAGGAGGTTTCCGCTCGCCGTCACGTACGAGCCCTGCCAGGGATTGCCGTTGCTGTCCACGGGCCGCGAGCCGGCACCGGCGACGATCGCCGCCTGAACATCCGTGCCGCCTACGACGGCCGCGACGGTCGGGTCATCCTGCACCGCCTCGGTGGTGATGCCGAGCGGGGCCTTCTCGAGCAGCTGGCCGATCATGACCGCCAGCATCTCGACGTGGCCGAATTCCTCCGCACCGATGCCGTAGAGCAGGTCGCGGTACTTTCCAGGGATGTGCGCGTTCCAGGCTTGGAACCCGTACTGCATGGCGACGGTGATCTCGCCGTACTGGCCGCCGAGCACCTCCTGCAGCTTGCGCGCGTAGACGGCGTCTGGCTTGTCGGGGCTCGCGGTGTGCTGCATCTGCTGTCGGTGGAAGAACATGTTTCGATGGCCTTTCTGATTTCTTCGCTGGTGAGTCCGGACACGCAAACACGCGGGATCGGTACCGGTCAGGGATTGACAGCACATCCGTCTCATCGAGGCCACATTCGAAATCGATAGGATGCCTGCGGACTCCGGCGGTGCTATGTGCCGGGTCGCGCGGTGCGCGAGGTGTCAACCCCTCTGCGGCGCTCGAACAGCCCCTTTGACTGGCTCGCATGGTCAGATCCGACGTCGTCGTCATCACGGGAGCGTCCAGCGGTATCGGTCGCACGACCGCGCGACTTCTCGCCTCGAGAGGATCGCGGCTCGTGCTCGTCGCGCGAGGGCGAGCGGCGCTGGACGAGGTCGCGAACGAGTGCAGGGCGCTGGGCGGCCAGGCGCAGACGCACGTGGCCGACGTGACGGATCCCGAGGCGATGCTCGAGGTCGCCAACGAGGCCGTCGCCACGTTCGGCCGCCTCGACGTGTGGGTCAACGTCGCCGCGGTCGCATCCTACGGTCGCTTCGCGGAGCTGCCGCGGGGTGAGGTGCGACGCGTGCTGGACGTGAACGTCATGGGCTACGCGAACGGATGCCACGCCGCCCTGCGCGTCATGAGCCGGCGCGGATCCGGCGTCATCGTCAACGTGGCATCGATCGTGGGCAAGGTGGCGCAGCCCTTCTCGGCTCCGTACGCCATGTCGAAGGCCGCCGTGCTCGCGCTGGGCGTCTCACTGCGGTCGGAGCTCGCCCTCGAGCGGAAGGGCATCCACGTCGTCAGCGTCGTTCCGCCCACCATCGACACCCCGTTCTTCGAGCACGCCGCGAACCACACCGAGGTCGAGCTCGTCGCACTGCCGCCGGTGTATCCGCCGGAGCTGGTGGCGCACGGCATCCTGGCCGCCATCCGCCATCCGGAGCGCGGCGAGCGCACCCTCGGCGCGCTCGGGCGCGGCCTCGTTGCGATTCACCGACTGAGTCCGCGTCTCGGGAACGGGATCATGGCGGTGCAGACCGCGTGGGGTCAGTTCGGCCGCGCACCGGCGCCGAGCAGCGCGGGCAATCTCTTCGCGTCCGGATCGCCTGCCGAGGCGACCGGCGGATGGCACGGCAGACGTCGCCGGAACGTGCGGGTCGTTCTCGCACTCGCGTCCGCGGCAGCGCTGGTCGCCTCGGCCGGTCGCTCCCGATCTCGCGGTCGCTGACGCCGAACCGGCCGGAACCGAAACGGTGCGCATCCGCTATCCATGAAGCATGACTGCTGACCACGAGCACACCGAACCGGCAACCTTCGCGATCGTGGGTGGCGGGTTCCGCGCCGAGGCGTTCCTTCGGGTGGCCGCTGCCGTTCCCGACGTGTTCCGGGTCACCGGCGTCATGGCGCGCCGCGCGGAAGTGCGCCAGCAGCTCGGCGAGCGCTGGTCGGTCGACACGGTGGACGCGCTCGACGACCTGCGTTCCGGGCGCCCGGACTTCGTCGTGGTGGCGGTCAGCCCGTCCGTCTCGACCGAGATCATCCGCACGCTCACCGACGCCGGTCATGCCGTGCTCACCGAGACGCCGGTCGCACCCGACCTCGCGTCATCACTCGCGCTGCTCGAGCTCGTGCGAGGCGGTGCGCGCATCCAGGTGGCCGAGCAGTACCACCTGGAGCCGCTGCTCTCGGCTCAGCTGGAAATCGTGCGACGTGGTGTGCTGGGCGCCGTGTCGGAGGCATCCGTCTCGGTCGCGCACGACTACCACGGCATGAGCGTGATGCGACGAATCCTCGGCGTCGAGTTCGAGAACGCACGAATCACCGCCAGGCGGTTCACCGAACGCCTGCAGGACGGTCCCAGCCGGCAGGGCGACCCGCAGGAGGACCGTGTCGTGGACGGCATCCGCACGTCGGCCTGGCTCGAGTTCGACGGCGGACTGCACGGCACGTACGACTTCCACGATCAGCAGTACCGGTCGTGGATCCGCACGCCCACGCTGCTCGCCAGGGGCTCCAGCGGCGAGCTCAGGGACGAGACGGTGCGCCACCTCGCGGATGCCTTCACGCCCGTGACCAGCCGCATCGAGCGCATCGAGGCCGGCGGGGCGGGAAGCCACGAAGGCAAGTTCCTGCGCTCCTACGCCTTCGAGGGCGACATCGTGTACGCCAACCCGTTCGGTCGCGCCAGGCTGGCCGACGACGAGCTGAGCATCACCTCGCTCCTGGCCAGGATGTCTGCCTATGTTCGCGGCGGCGCGCCCGTGTACAGCGTGGCCGAGGCGTGCCAGGACCAGTACCTGCAGCTGGAGATCCGGCGCGCGATCGACGAGGGGACGACCGTCACGACGACGACCCGGCCGTGGGCGGTGGCATAGGCGGTCGGCGGAGTTCGAGCGCCCATAAGGGGCGCTGTCGGATCGGCTCTGTGCAGGGTGCATGGCCGGGCGACCGGTCCGAATCGAGGGCAACCTAGCTCGCCAGGCGACGCAGGGATTCGCGGAACGCGGCATCCACTCGTTCCCGTTCTCCGGTGGCGAGCAGGTCGAGCATGCTGCCTCGAAGCAGCGCGAGCACCGCGGTGGACAGAAGCGGATCGGTCGAATCGTCAGGACCGTCATCGGTGTCCTGCTTGCCGTTCAGCACGCCCAGCCAGTCGTGCACGGTCTGGGCTGCGAATCCGGCGAGCGGACCCTCCGTCGTCCCCAGCGAGCGCCCGTACGCCTCGACCCAGAGCGTGAGCACGCGCGCGTGGTCGGGACCGGCCAGCCAGGCCCAGACGTTCCCGGCGACCGCGACGAGGTCGGCGACGGACGCCTCTCGCACCTCGTCGAGCATCGTGAGTTCGTCAGCCCTCGCCTCGGCCAGGATGGCGCGCACCATGCCGTCCTTGCTCCCGAACAGGAACATGAGCACCCCGGCACTCGTGCCGATCGCCTCGGCGAGCGGCCGCAGCGACAGCTCGGCCAGGCCGTGCTCGAGCACGTACTCGTACGCACGACGGGCGAGCTCGCGGCGCCGGGGCGACGCATCCGTTCTGTCTTCACGCATGGGGCGATAGTATCGGTACTGGAACAACTGTTCCAGTGAGAACGGAGGCGACATGGACGTCGTGATACGCACCGCCGACCGGCCGGGTGACCTCGGCTGGATCGTCATGGCCAACGCCGAGGTCTACGCTCACCAGTTCGGCTGGAGCGCCGATTACGAAGCGCTCGTCGCCCGGATCGTCGCGGACTTCGCGAACGCCCAGGATGCCGCCCGGCAGCGCGCCTGGATCGCCGAGGCCGGCGGCCGCCGGATCGGCTGCGTGATGTGCGTGGATGCGGGAGAAGGCGTGGCCCGACTGCGACTGCTGCTGGTCACTCCCGAAGGTCGCGGGCATGGCGTCGGCAGCCGGCTCGTCGAGGCGTGCCTGGACTTCGCGCGACGCTCCGGATATCGCTCGATCGTGCTCTGGACCAACTCCGTGCTCGAGTCGGCCAGGCACATCTACGAGCGAGCCGGATTCGAGCTCGTCGCCGAGGACCCCCACCACAGCTTCGGCGCGGACCTCATCGGACAGGACTGGCAGCTCGTGCTGTAGACGGAGATCAGACCCCGCGTTCGCAGGCGCTCAGGATTCGCGGGGTGCGGCGGCCCTGAGGAACACGACGGATCCGATCACGGCGATCACCACGACGAGCACGGCGAAGCCGATGAGCGCTGCCGACATGCTGACGGCAAGCGTGGCGGCGCCCAGCCCCACGACGGGCACGACCAATCCGGCATACCCGCTGAGGAAGATGCCGGCCAGCGCCTCGCCCCGGTTCTCCCGTGCGGCAGCCTGTCCCGCAGCGCTGATCGCCGTGGAGAAGAGGATGCCTGCGGCGCCGCCCGCGAGCACACCACCCACCACGAAGAGCAGCAGATCGACGGCTTCGACAGCGGCGACGAGCGCGACGAAACCGGCGACATAGAGCACGAGTCCCGTGACCACGGCGGTGTTCGACGAGAACCGTCGCACGCCGATCTGGAGCACGGCAGCCGAGGCGAACGTGGCGAACACGACAGCGCCGCCCACCAGGTGCGAGGTGTCGTGCAGCTCTCCCGCGACGAAGGAGGGCGCAAGCGCAGTGAACAGGCCGAGGACGGCGAACCCGGCGAAGGCGATCGCCGCGGCGGCGAAGTAGCGCGTGCGTGCCGCCTGGGGGATGCTCACCCGTTGCGGCCGGTAGCGCCGCCGCTCGGCCTCGGCGACCACGGTCTCCGGAACGAACGCCACAGCCAGAGCCGCGAGGAGCAGCAGGATCAGGAACACGACGAACGGGGTCACCGTCGGGTCGGGAGCGAACTGCACGAGCGCGCTCGAGACGATCACGCCGACGGCGAAGCCCCCGATGTTGGCCGCCGTGGAGACGATGTCGGACCGCGCCCGACCGCGTCCGGGATGAGCGCGCGAGTGCAGCTCGAAGATGTGCGCGGTGGCCGTCGCGGTGATCATCCCGATTCCGATGCCGGACACGAACCTGGCCACGATGAGGCCAGGGAGATCGTTCCAGAAGATGAACAGCACGGCGGCGAGCGCCTCGATGAGGATCGCGGGGAGCAGGATGGTGCGCCGCCCCATCCAGTCGCTGATGTGGCCGGCGAGGAACAGGCTGACGAGCACGCCGACCGCGTAGGTGGCGAACGCCACCGTGACCATGAACGTGCTGAAGCCGTCGCGCGCCTGGTAGATCGACCACAGCGGCGTCGTCACGACCGTGAACCCCATCGAGATGAGGAAGGCCGCCGCGATCACCCAGAACCCCGCGCCGTGGCTGAATCGCGCGCGTCGTGCGCTCTCACGGGTGGGGGATTCTCCGTGCTGGTGCCGGTTCATGGTCTGCTGCGTGTCACTCACCCCGATATGGTGCGCCGAAGGACACATCGTGTCCAACAATCGTTCGTGATTGTACCCATCGCTCAATACGATGGAGGCATGGACATCCGGCAGCTGCAGACGTTCGCGACGGTCGCAGCCGAGCTGAGCTTCACCCGGGCGGCCGCCGAGCTGCACACGGTGCAGTCGGCCGTCTCGGCGACGATCCGATCGCTCGAGAGCGACCTCGGCGTGCCGTTGTTCGACCGCAGCCTGCGTCAGGTGCGGCTGACCTCTGCCGGAGAGGCGTTGCTGCCGGAGGCGAGGAAGGTGCTCGATGCCATGCGCGCCGCTCGGGATGCCGTGGATGCGACGGCCGGCGAGGTGACCGGATCCGTCGCCGTCGGCTACATGACCTCGGTGACGCTCGTCGACATCCCTGTGCTGCTGCACGACTTCGCCGAGCGGCACGGCAGGGTGGCCATCACGCTCAAGGCGGCCGAGAAGGGCACAGCGGGACTCATCGACATGCTGCGCACGGGGGAGCTGGACGTCGCCCTCGTGTCGGTCTATCAGAGCGTGCCAGACCTCAACATCGTTCCGGTGGCCCGTTCGCCGATCCACCTCACGGTTCCGGCCGACCACCCCCTGGTCGGCCAGGGCCCGGTGAGCCTCGACCGGCTCGGCGGTGAGAGGTTCATCGACTTTCCCGACGGGTACGGGGTGCGCCAGCTGACGGATGCCGCCTTCCGTGCCGCAGGCATCCGTCGCCCGGTCGCACTGGAGACGATGGACATCGCGACGATGGGCACGCTCGTGGACAACGGCCTGGGCATCGCCTTCCTGCCCGAGTTCATCTCCGACCGTCTCACGCGAGTGCGAGTGGTTCCGCTCGAGGAGGAGCTGCACGACATGGTGGTGCAGGTCGCCACGCTTCGGAGTCGTCCGCTGAGCGCTGCGGCGCGAGCGCTTCACTCGCTCATCGTGGAACGCTCGGCCTGAACGGCATCCGCTCTACGAGGACCGGCGTCGGCGCTGCGCCCGCGTGACCGCCGCAAGCGTCAGTACGTGCCCTTGATCACGAAGTACGAGCCGCGGATGACGCCGGCCAGCCGGGACTTCTGGCGCGCAAACTTGAAGCTCGCCGCCAGCTCGTCCGGCACCTCCATGCCTTCGGAGAGCTTGAAGCCCACCGCGCGCTTGCCGCCATCGGCGAGCGTGTACATCACATTGATCGACAGCCCCGACTCGTAGAAGACGTACGCCATGCGGATGCCGTCCACCACGAACTCCGTCGCCTCGAGCGGGCGCGACGCGATCGTCAGGCCGCGTTCCTCCGTCAGGATGCGGCTCACCCACTCGAGCGTCGCGGGCGCTCGTCGGCGGGCACGACCGTGAACGTGTGGTCGTACTTGTTCTTGAAGTACCGAGCCTCGTTCGCACGCAGCCCCGCGAGCGCATCCGCGACGGGAGACGATTCCAGTCGGGTCGTGGACACGGTGGTGAAGTCGACGGTGTAGGCCATTGCTCCTCCAGGGGGGTGCTGCGTCAGCCCACCGTATCGGACGGTGCTGCGGCCGAGGCGCCGCGTGCCGCGGTGGGAGCGCGGAGCACCTTCTCCAGCGGTCTGCCCTTGGCCAGCTCGTCGACGAGCTTGTCGAGGTAGCGGATCTTCTGCATGAGCGGATCGTCGATGCTCTCCACTCGCACGCCGCAGATGGATCCGGTGATGAGCCCAGCGTGCTCGTTGAGGGTGGCCTCTGCGAAGAACTGCTCGAAGGTGCTGCCGTCGTTCAGCCGCTGCGCGAGTGCGGCGGCGTCATAGCCGGTCAGCCAGCAGATGACCTGATCGAGCTCGGCCCGGGTGCGGCCCTTGCGCTCCACCTTGGCCAGGTAGAGCGGATACACCGAGGCGACGCTGGTCGTGAAGATCCGGCTCACCCCAGAAGCCTAGCCAGCGGGCGACGGCCGGACCAGATCGGACGAACGGGTGGCGGGCGCGGCTGTGTCAATCGGGTCACGGCGTCGGCCGTGCCGTCCTATCCTGTCCGCATCGCCGGCAACGGCGTGCCGGCAACCGCGACGCCGGCGAGCACGGTCATGCGAGCAAGACGCACACGGGCGGCGCCGCGCCGAGAACCCGCCGGACCCCACCCACCGGACCCCACCCACCGGACCCCAACACCCGACCTCAACACGGGACACCAACAAGAGGAGCGACCCATGGACAGTGACGAAGGCATCCACATCGAGTCCGGCGACGCGGACGAAGCGACGATCCCCAGCTCCGACACCGAGCCGCGGGATCCCGACCAGATCGGCACACCGGACCCGCTTCCGGAGGAGGACGTCGAGGCCGAGGAGCAGGAGGAGCTCGAGGCGGAGGGCTACGGGATCCCGACGAGGCCCAGCCGGAGACGCAGGGTGAGGATCCGTTCGTGGCCGAGCTCGGCGAGGAAGGCAACGGCGACCTGGCGCCCGAGGACCTCTAGCTGCGCAGGGGCTCAGCGGGCCGCGCTCGCCGCTGCTTCCAGATCGCCGACGAAGCGGTCGAAGGCCTCGTCGAAGCCGTCCTTACCTCGCAGGCGCAGAACGGCGGACGGGTGCGTCGTGACGAACACGCCGGCCTCCGACGCAGCATCCGGGCCGTCGAAACGCTGCCCGCGAGCGCGCGAGATCGCAAGCGGGCGCCCGAGCACGGCACGCACCGCTGTGGCACCCAAACACACGACGACGGCCGGCTTGACGGCCGCGAGCTCCGCTTCCAGCCAGGGATGACACGCCACGATGTTGCCGACGTCGGGTTTGTCGTGAATGCGGCGCTTGCCCACCGCGTGGTGCCGGAAATGCTTGACGGCGTTGGTGAGGTACGTGCTGCTGCGGTCGATGTGCGCGGCCTCCAACGCCTCGTCGAGCAGCCTGCCGGCCGGCCCGACGAACGGCTCTCCCGTGGTGTCCTCCTGATCGCCCGGCTGTTCGCCGACGAGCATGATGGCGGCGGATGCCCGGCCCTGCGAGAACACGACGTGTCGCGCGTCGCGCCACAGCTCGCATCCGCGGCATCCGGATGCGGCCTCCCGCAGTGACGTCAGCGTGCGGCGCTCCGGCAGCCACAGTTCGGCGCCGGGACGATCCGCGTCGGAAGGATGGTCGGTCTTCGCTCCATCGCTCGTCTTCGACATGACGCCAGACGAACACCGATGACGGCGCTCCGCGAGTGCTTGCGCGCCGCGCGCCGACCGATTAGCCCGTCGGCATGCACGGGCGCCGTCGTTCCGGGAAGGGGACGCGCTGGCGTCCGGGTCAGTCGTGGTCCTCCGGGTGCGCCTCCAGGTACCGCTCGATGCGCCGGTCGGGAATCAGCCAGATGACGGCGACGGCGACGAAGGGCAGCAGGCCGAGCCAGGGCACGACGAACGCCAGCCCGATGCCCAGCGCGTACAGCACGGGCGAGATCGCGCCCTTGATGTCGCGGCCGAGGGCATCCCGCAGCTTCTGCCCGTCCGGTCGCCGGGCGATCACGAGCTCCAAAATCGTGTAGGCGATCGCGGCGGCGAACAGGTTGAGCCCGTACGCCACCGTGGGCACCAACGCCACCTGCGTCTCGGTCAGCCACTGCGTGGTGAACGGGTAGAGCGAAAGCCAGAACAGCAGGTGCAGATTCGCCCATAGCACGCGACCGTCGACCCTGGGCCGCAGCTGGAACAGGTGGTGGTGGTTGTTCCAGTAGATGCCGATGTAGATGAAGCTCAGCAGATACGTGAGCAGGCCGAGACCGGAGGTTCGCACGAGGGAGACGAGGCTGGTGCCTTCCGGCACGGCGAGGCCGAGCACCATGACCGTGATGATGATGGCGAGGACGCCGTCGCTGAACGCCTCCAGCCGATTGGACCTCATCGCACACCATCGCTCTGCTCGACGGAGGACGTCGTCGCTGCTGCACGGGATGACACGCTCACATGGGAAGCCTACGGTTCGCACTGGTGCCGTCCAGACTCGAAATACTGCGGCGACGTCCCCGATGGAAGAATCGAGGCGGCCGCTCGCGCGACAGGACCGGTGAGCCGACGCCCGCGACGGAAGCCATCCGCAGCTCGATGAAAGGACGACGCGTGTCTCTCGCAGAGCTCTTGGTCACCCCGCTCGGCTGGATGCTGCGCGGGCAGCGCCCCGACCCGCAGCGCAGCGTGCGGTTCGCACCTGAGCTCGCCGCGTTACGGACCATCGCCGTGACGTCGCCCGACTTCGAGGCGGGCGGACGCATCCCGCGGCGCTACTGCGGGATCGGCCGGGGGCAGAACGTCTCGCCCGCCCTCGACTGGATCGGCGTGCCGCAGGAGACGCGACAGCTGCTGCTCATCCTGGAGGACACGGATGCCCCGCTGAAGTCGCCCATCGTGCACATGATCGCGCTGCTCGTGCCTGGAACGGCGCAGGAGGGAGCCGCCGCGTCGGGCGGCGTGGCCGAGGGCGCGCTCACGCCCGGCAACCTCGCCGTGCAGTACGTGCCCGCCTTCCGTGGCTGGCTCGCCTACCAGGGGCCCCGACCGCTGCCCGGCCACGGCGCTCACCACTACGGGTTCCACCTGTTCGCGCTCGACCGGGAACTGGATGCGCACACGATCGGCGGCCTCGGCGACCTGCTGCAGCAGGCGGCCGGTCACGTGCTCGCCTCCGGTGTCCTCGTGGGCACGCACCGTTCCTGACGACCGCTCCGCACTCGAGGAACAAGACGGGAACATCGTCGAACAGTCCTCTCTCAGCCGGGGCGACCGTGCGTATCGTGGAGCATGACGCCTTCTGACGAGTCGTACCCGCTGTCCGCAAGCGTGGCCTCCGCCGACGGGGTCGCCTCCGCTGCCCCCGCGATCCGCACGGTGGGGGAGTTGCGCGCCTCGGGCCACGTGCAGAAGCCCCTCCGCACCGAGGTGCGCGACAACCTGCTCGCGAAGCTGCGGGCCGGAGAGGATCCGTGGCCGGGCGTGCACGGTTTCGAGAGCACCGTCATCCCGCAGCTCGAGCGCGCGCTCATCGCCGGTCATGACATCGTGCTGCTCGGCGAGCGCGGCCAGGGCAAGACGCGCGTGCTGCGCACGATAGGCGGGCTTCTCGACGAGTGGACGCCCGTCATCGCAGGGTCCGAGCTGGGCGAGCATCCGTACGAGCCCATCACGCACGCCTCGATCCGCCGCGCGGCCGAGCTCGGCGACGAGCTGCCCATCGCCTGGCGGCACCGCAGCGAACGGTACGTCGAGAAGCTCGCGACACCGGACACGTCTGTCGCCGACCTGATCGGCGACGTGGACCCGATGAAGGTCGCCGAGGGCCGCTCGCTCGGAGACCCGGAGACGATCCACTTCGGCCTCATTCCCCGCAGCCACCGCGGCATCGTCGCGATCAACGAGCTTCCCGACCTGGCCGAGCGCATCCAGGTGTCGATGCTCAACGTGATGGAGGAGCGCGACATCCAGATCCGCGGGTACGTGCTGCGGCTGCCGCTGGATGTGCTCGTGGTCGCGAGCGCCAACCCCGAGGACTACACGAACCGCGGACGCATCATCACGCCGCTGAAGGACCGCTTCGGCGCGGAGATCCGCACGCACTACCCGCGACAGCTCGAGGCCGAGATCGCCGTGATCAGGCAAGAGGCCGACCTCGTCGCGGATGTCCCCGATCACCTCGTGGAGATCCTCGCCCGATTCACCCGCAACCTGCGCGAGTCGAGCTCGATCGACCAGCGCAGCGGCGTGAGCGCGCGGTTCGCGATCGCGGGCGCCGAGACCATCGCGGCGGCCGCGCTGCACCGCGCGACGCAGCGCGGCGAAGACGAGGCCGTCGCGAGAACCGTCGACCTGGACACGGCCGTCGAGGTGCTCGGAGGCAAGATCGAGTTCGAGACGGGCGAACAGGGCCGGGAGTCCGAGGTGCTCACGCATCTGCTCCGCACGGCGACGGCGGATGCCGTGCGGGCGCACTTCCGAGGCATCGACTTCGGTCACCTGGTCACCGCGATCGAGGCGGGCGCCATGGTCGCGACGGGGGAGCGGGTGACGGCTGCCGAGTTCCTCGAGGGGCTTCCCATGCTGGGCGAGTCCCCGGTGTACGACGAGATCGTGGAACGGCTGGATGCCCGCACCGACGGCGAGCGCGCCGCCGCCATCGAGCTCGCGCTGGAGGGCCTGTACCTGGCGCGCAAGATCGGCAAGGACACCGACGGGAACGAGACCATCTATGGCTGAGCGGTTCGGGCGTCGCGACTCCGGAAGCCCGTACGGGCCGCCCATCAGCAGATTCCACAGATACGAGGGCGGCGACCCGCTCGCGCCCCCGGTCGACCTCGCCGAGGCGCTGGACGCGATCGGCGAGGACGTCATGGCCGGCTACTCGCCGGAGCGCGCGCTGAACGAGTTCCTCCGGCGCGGCGGCCGCGACCAGGCCGGCCTCGACGATCTGGCGCGCCGCGTGGCGGAGCGACGCAGGGACCTGGTGCGGCGGCACGACCTCGGCGGAACGCTGCAGGACATCAAGAGGCTGCTCGACCATGCCGTGCTGGAGGAGCGCAAACAGCTGGCGCGCGACGTCGACATGGACGACACCGACCGCTCGTTCGCCGAGATGCGGCTGGAGAGCCTTCCCGCGTCGACCTCCGCCGCCGTGAACGAGCTCAGCGACTACGACTGGCGGTCGTCGCAGGCGCGCGCCGACTACCAGAAGATCAAGGACATGCTGGGCCAGGAGCTGCTCGGCCAGCGCTTCTCGGGCCTCAAGCAGACGTTGCAGAACGTGACGGACGAAGACAGGCAGTCCGTCAACGAGATGCTCAGCGACCTCAACGACCTGCTCGGCAAGCACCGCCGGGGCGAGGATACGCAGGCCGACTTCGACGAGTTCATGGACAAGCACGGACAGTACTTTCCGGAGAACCCGCAGAACGTCGACGAGCTGATCGACGCACTCGCGCAGCGGTCGGCCGCGGCCCAGCGCATGCTCAACTCGATGACCGACGAGCAGCGCCAGGAGCTGATGGAGCTGTCGGCGCAGGCGTTCGGGTCACCGCAGCTGATGGAACAGCTGTCCGACCTCGACGACAACCTGCGCGCCCTGCGCCCGGGCGAGGACTGGAGCGGTTCGGAGCGTTTCGACGGCGACGAGCCGCTCGGACTGGCGGAAGGGACCCAGGTGCTGTCTGACCTGGCCGATCTCGACGAGCTCGCCGAACAGCTCTCACAGGGGTACGACGGCGCCCGGCTCGACGATGTCGATCTCGACAAGCTGGCCAGGCAGCTGGGCGACGATGCGGCGGTGGATGCCCGCACCCTGCGCGACCTCGAGCAGGCGCTGCGGCGCAGCAACACGTTCCGCCGCGACTCCCGCGGCAACCTGCAGCTGACCCCCAAGGCGATGCGCCAGCTGGGTCAGTCTCTGCTGCGCGACATCGCGCAACGGATGTCACGGCGCAGGGGAGAGCGCGACGTGCACCTTGCAGGCGCCGCCGGCGAGGCATCCGGCGGCACCAAAGCATGGGAGTTCGGGAGCACCGAGGCGTGGGACATCCCGCGGACGATGCTGAACGGCGTACTGCGGAGGGCGTCGGGCACCGCGACGGACGGCGGGCGTCGGATCGAGCTGGACGACATCGAGGTGCTGGAGACGGAGTCGCGCACACAGGCCGCCGTCGCACTGCTCGTGGACACCTCGTTCTCCATGGCGATGGACGGACGGTGGGTGCCGATGAAGCGCACGGCGCTGGCGTTGCACACGCTCATCCGCTCCCGTTTCCGCGACGACAGCCTGGAGCTCATCGGGTTCTCCCGGCATGCGCAGGTGATGGAGATCGAGGAGCTCACCGGCCTGGACGCCATGTGGGACAAGGGAACCAACCTGCATCACGCCTTGTTGCTGGCCAACAGGCACTTCCGCAAGCATCCTGATGCGCAGCCCGTGCTGCTCGTCGTCACCGATGGGGAGCCGACATCGCACGTGGAGCCGGACGGCTCCGTGCGCTTCGCGTACCCGCCGCATCCGATCACGATCGCGCACACCGTTGAGGAGCTGGATGTCTCGATGCGACTCGGCGCGCAGATCACGATCTTCCGGCTCGGCTCGGACCCCGGGCTGGCGCGCTTCGTCGACGGCCTGGCGCGCCGCGTGAACGGACGGGTCGTCGCCCCGGAGCTCGAGGATCTCGGCGTCGCCGTGGTGGACAGCTACCTCGGCTCACGGGGCACCCGCCCCGGCCGTCAGGGCGCCACTGACGGCGGCTTCGACGGCGGAACGCCGGGGTACGACCCCTTCAGCGGCTACGGCAGCGGCTACGGGGGAGGATACGGCGACGGCTGGTTCAGCGGCCGCGGCTTCTGGGTCGATCCCTGACGCGGGACCCGTGGCGTCGCTCCTCGAGCCGGTCGAGCGCACGGAATCCGTGAGCATCGGCGATCCGGCCGTGTGGATTCCGTAAAGGGAGGCTGCGGGCACCGGCATCCGGAGTTCGATGGTTCCTCGGTCGCAGGGCGCGGCCCGCCGCGATGGCGGCGTGACGGAACGGACATCCTCGTGCTGGACCTCGTCTGCGTTCTCGGCATCGGCGTGCTCGGCGCGGTCGTCGCGCTCGTCGGCAAGGCGGTCGAGAAGCTGTGACCTTCTTCGCCGTACTGTCGGCAGCACTCGCCGTGGCGACTCTCGTGTACCTGGTGTACGCCCTCGTGAAGCCGGAGAAGTTCTAGGTGCTCACGTTCTGGCTCTTCCTCGCCCAGCTCGCCACCGTCGCGCTGATGCTCGCACTCTGCTATCGGGTGCTCGGCGACCACATCGCGCATACCTTCACGTCGCACCGAGACCTGAGGATCGAGCGCGGGTTCTATCGGCTGATCGGGGTCGACTCCGCCTCCCAGCAGACCTGGCCGGTGTACCTGCGCAGCGTGCTCGCGTTCTCGATCATCGGAGTGCTCCTCGTCTATCTGCTGCAACGGCTGCAGGCGTGGCTGCCGTACTCGCTCGGGCTTGGGCCCGTGCCCGAAGGATTGTCGTTCAACACGGCGATCTCCTTCGTCACGAACACCGACTGGCAGTCGTACTCGCCCGAGACGACCGTCGGCTACTCGGTGCAGATGGCGGCTCTCACCGTGCAGAACTTCGTCTCCGCCGCCGTCGGCCTCGCCGTCGCCGTCGCACTCATCAGAGGGCTCGCCGCACGCCGCTCCGGCACGATCGGCAACTTCTGGGTCGACCTGACCCGCGGCATCCTGCGCATCCTGCTGCCGCTCTCGGTGATCTTCACGATCGTGCTCATCGCGGGCGGCGCGATCGAGAATCTGAACGCCGTGCAGACCGTGCACACCCTGACGGGCGGCACGCAGACGCTGCCGGGCGGTCCCGTCGCCTCACAGGAGGCGATCAAGCTGCTCGGCAACAACGGCGGCGGATTCTTCAACGCCAACTCGGCGCATCCGTTCGAGAACCCGACGCCGTGGACGAATGTCGTCGAGGTGTTCCTCATGCTGCTCGTTCCGTTCTGCCTTCCGCGTGCTTTCGGCACGATGGTTGGCGACCGGCGGCAGGGATACGCCATCGTCGCGGCGATGGGCGTGATCTTCGTGGCATCCGTCTCGCTGTTCACCTGGCTCGAGTCGACGACGTCGGGAACGGCAACGGCTGCGGCGGGCGGCGCACTGGAGGGCAAGGAGGAGCGGTTCGGCATCCTCGGCTCCACACTCTTCGGCACGACGAGCACGCTCACCTCGACAGGCGCGGTGAATGCCGCGCACGACAGCCTCACGCCGCTCGGCGGCATGATGACGATGATCAACATGATGACCGGGGAGGTCGCCCCCGGCGGTATCGGCGCCGGGCTCTACGGAATGCTCGTGATGGCGATCGTGGCAGTCTTCCTCGCCGGGCTCATGGTGGGACGCACGCCGGAGTACCTCGGCAAGAAGATCGGATCGCGCGAGGTCAAGCTCGCCAGCCTGTACTTCCTCACCACGCCGGTCATCGTGCTCGTCGGAACCGGGCTGAGCTTCGCGCTTCCCGGCGTGGCGCAGAACGTCGAGAAGACGACGATCTTCAACCCCGGCCAGCACGGGTTCTCCGAGATCCTCTACGCCTTCACGTCCGCGGCGAACAACAACGGATCGGCGTTCGCGGGGATCTCCGCGAACACACCCTGGATGAACGCGGCGCTCGGAGCGGCGATGTTCCTCGCCAGGTTCATCCCGATCGTCTTCGTGCTCGCCCTGGCCGGCTCCCTCGCCGCCCAGGAGAAGACCCCTGCCACGAGCGGCACCCTGCCGACGCATCGGCCGCAGTTCGTCGGACTGCTCGTGGGAACCATCCTGATCATCACGGCGCTGACCTACTTCCCGGTGATCGCGCTCGGGCCACTGACGGAAGGACTGCACTGACACATGAGCAATCGTGAAACGACCCACCGCGCCACGATCACCATCGACACAGCCGCGACACCATCCCGGCCGGCGCGTGATGCCCGAGCCCGGGGAGGAGCCTTCAACGTCGGGCAGCTTCTGACAAGCCTTCCGGATGCCCTCCGCAAGCTCGACCCTCGCGAGCTGTGGCACAACCCCGTCATGTTCGTCGTCGAGGTCGGCGCGGCACTGACCACCGCGCTCGCCGTGGCGCAGCCGTTCCTCGGCGGCCGAGCGGCCGGCGGAACGACGAGCTCGGTGGCATTCACCTGGTGGATCGCGCTGTGGCTGTGGCTGACCGTCGTCTTCGCCACCCTCGCGGAAGCGGTCGCCGAAGGCCGGGGCAAGGCGCAGGCGGCCACTCTTCGCACCACCCGCACGACGACCGAGGCTCGTCGCGTCGTGGGATACAGCGCGGATGACCCGGGCGCGCTCCACGCGGCGACGACGCGCGTCGCCTCCGCCGAGTTGCAGCTCGGAGACGTCGTCGTCGTCAGTGCCGGCGAGCTCATCCCCGGCGATGGCGACATCGTATGGGGCATCGCGTCGGTCGACGAGTCGGCGATCACGGGCGAGTCCGCACCCGTGGTCAGAGAGTCGGGTGGCGACCGGAGCGCGGTCACCGGTGGTACTCGCGTGCTCTCGGACCGCATCGTCGTACGCATCACCGCCAAGCCCGGCGAGACGTTCATCGACCGGATGATCCACCTCGTCGAGGGGGCCAGCCGTCAGAAGACGCCGAACGAGATCGCGCTCGACATCCTGCTGGTGAGCCTGACGATCGTCTTCGTGGTCGTCGTGCTCATCTTGGGGCCCGTCGCGGGATTCGCGCATGCGTCGCTGTCGGTGCCGGTTCTCGTCGCCCTCCTCGTGTGCCTCATCCCCACGACCATCGGCGCACTCCTGTCGGCCATCGGCATCGCCGGCATGGACCGGTTGGTGCAGCGCAACGTGCTCGCCATGTCGGGGCGGGCGGTCGAGGCAGCGGGAGACGTCAGCACGCTTCTGCTCGACAAGACGGGCACCATCACGTACGGCAACCGGCAGGCGAGCGAGTTCCTGCCGATCGCCGGCATCCCCGTGGATGCCGTGATCGATGCGGCCGCGCTCGCCTCGCTCAGCGATCCCACGCCCGAGGGATCGTCGGTCGTCGCCCTGGCGACGTCGCTGGGACGCATGCCTCCCGCATCGGTGGGCGGCTCCGTCGTTCCGTTCACCGCGGAGACCAGGATGAGCGGCGTCGATCTGAACGACGGAACGCTGATCCGCAAGGGCGCCGCGAGCGCCGTGGTCGCCTGGGCGGAGCGCGACGGTCAGGTCGAACCGGTCGTCGCGGCGGAACTGGGCGGCCTGGCGCAGCGCATCTCGCAGTCGGGGGGCACGCCGCTCGCCGTCGCGACCCGCACCGCGGACGGGCGGACGAGCATCCTCGGCGTCATCCATCTCAAGGATGTCGTGAAGGCGGGACTGGCCGACCGATTCGCCGACCTGCGGCGAATGGGCATCCGGACGGTCATGGTCACAGGCGACAACCCGCTGACCGCCAAGGCCATCGCCGAGGAGGCCGGCGTCGACGACTTCCTCGCCGAGGCGACGCCGGAAGACAAGCTGACCCTGATCAGGGGCGAGCAGGAAGGTGGAAAGCTCGTCGCGATGACCGGGGACGGCACGAACGACGCACCGGCTCTCGCTCAGGCCGACGTGGGGGTGGCCATGAACACGGGCACATCCGCCGCGAAAGAGGCCGGGAACATGGTCGACCTCGATTCCGACCCGACGAAGCTCATCGACGTGGTCTCGATCGGCAAGCAGCTGCTCATCACCCGCGGCGCCCTCACGACCTTCTCCATCGCCAACGATGTGGCCAAATACTTCGCCATCGTGCCCGCGATGTTCGTCGGAGTCTTCCCAGGGCTCGAGGTGCTCAACGTCATGCACCTGCACTCGCCGTCCTCAGCGATCCTGTCGGCGGTGATCTTCAACGCGATCATCATCGTGGTCCTCATCCCGCTCGCACTGAGGGGTGTGCGCTATCGGCCGTCGTCGGCCGGCACGCTGCTCGGTCGCAATCTGCTCGTCTACGGCGTCGGCGGGATCATCGCCCCGTTCGTCGGCATCAAGCTCATCGACCTGCTGGTCGCGCTGATTCCCGGATTCTGACCCCGGCGCACCGGCCGGGCGACATCGAACCAAGAGAAAGGAACGCCATGAGCCCCATCCTGAGGGGGACCGGACGGCAGTACGCGGTGGCGGTACGCGCCATGATCGCGTTCACCGCGGTGCTCGGCATCGCCTACCCGCTCGTCATGGTCGGCATCGGGCAGCTGACCATGCCCGGAAGGGCCGGCGGCTCTCTCGTGACAGCCGAAGGCACGACGGTCGGCTCCGCCCTCATCGGCCAGTCCTTCACCGACGGCAGGGGTCACCCGTTGCCGCAGTGGTTCCAGTCCCGTCCTTCTGCGGCGGGCACCGGATACGACGCGAACGCGTCCAGCGGGAGCAACCTCGGTCCTGACAATCCCGCTCTGACGAAAGCCGTCCTGCAGCGGAAGGCGGAGATCGAGAAGGTCGACGGCGTGGACGCGGCGAGCATCCCGCCCGATGCGGTGACGGCGTCGGCATCGGGCCTCGACCCGCACATCAGCCCTGCTTACGCGTTGCTGCAGGTGGATGCCGTCGCTCGTGCCAGGGGCATCGCCCGGTCGAAGGTTGAAGCGCTCATGAAGTCTATGATTCAGGGGCGGGACCTCGGATACCTCGGTCAGCCGACCGTGAACGTGCTCGAACTGAACCTCGCACTGGCGAAGATGGATCCCGCAGGGGACGAGGTGCGCAAGTGAGGAAACGTGGCACGCCGCCACACCTCCGGCAGGCGACGCTAGTCGGAAGGGACCGCTAGGGCCGAGCCATGGCCACAGGCAAGCTGCGGGTGCTGCTCGGCGCTGCACCGGGAGTGGGCAAGACGTACGCGATGCTCGAAGAGGGCAGACGGCTGGCCGAGTCGGGCAGGGATGTCGTCGTCGCGCTCGTGGAGACGCACGGACGGGCCGCGACGGCCGCCATGCTCACGGGCCTCGAGGTGGTTCCGCGCCGCTCCGTCGTGCATCGAGGCGTTGAGCTGTCCGAGCTCGACCTGGAGGCGGTGCTCGCTCGCCGCCCGGATGTCGCCCTGGTGGACGAGCTGGCCCACACGAACGCGCCCGGCAGCACGCACGGGAAGCGCTGGGAGGACGTGCAGGACCTCCTGGATGCCGGCATCACCGTCATCTCCACGGTGAACATCCAGCACATCGAGTCGCTCAACGACGTCGTAGAGCAGATCACGGGAATCGGCCAGCAGGAGACGATCCCCGATGCCGTGCTGCGCGCGGCCGACCAGGTGGAAGTGGTCGACCTCGCGCCGCAAGCGCTGCGGGACCGGCTCGCGGACGGGTTGGTGTACCCGGCAACGCGTGTGGATGCCGCGTTGTCGAACTACTTCCGCCTCGGCAACCTCACGGCGCTGCGCGAGCTCGCGCTGCTCTGGCTGGCCGACGAGGTGGACAGCGCCCTGCAGACCTACCGGCGAGAGCACGGCATAGCCGGAAAGTGGGAGGCGCGCGAGCGCGTGGTCGTCGCCTTGACGGGCGGAATGGAGGGGGAGACCCTGCTGCGCAGAGGCGCTCGCATCGCCGCTCGTTCCAGCGGCGGCGAACTGCTCGCCGTGCACGTGGTCAGCGACGACGGGCTGCGGGAGAGGCATCCGGAAGCGCTCGCCAGGCAGCGGGCGCTGGTGGAGACACTCGGTGGCGCCTATCACGAGATCGTCGGGTCGGATATCCCGTCGGCTCTCGTCGAGTTCGCGAAGGCGGTGAACGCCACACAGCTGGTCATCGGCGTCTCGCGGCGATCACGGCTGCTGGCGTTTCTCACCGGTCCAGGGATCGGCGCGACCGTCGTTCGAGGCTCGGGAGACATCGACGTGCACATCGTCTCGCACGCCGCCGCGGGCAGCAGGCAGCTGGTGCTGCCACGGGCTCGTGGTGCGCTGAGCGTCCGCCGCCGCGTGTACGGGCTCGTCCTCGCGGTGGTGGCCGGTCCGTTGCTGAGCTGGATGCTGTGGCTCTTCCACACGCCAGAGGCCCTCACGAGCGACGTTCTCGCGTTCCAGCTGCTCGTGATCGTCGTCGCGCTCGTCGGAGGGTTCTGGCCGGCGCTGTTCGCCGCCGTGCTGTCCGGGCTGACGCTCGACTACCTGTTCGTGGCGCCCGAGTACACGATCACGATCGCTCAGCCGGTCCATCTGCTCGCACTCCTGCTCTACGTCGTGGGCGCCGCGCTCGTGAGCTTCGTCGTCGACCAGGCGGCGAGGCGCGCGCGGTGGGCGCAGAGGTCGGCCGCCGAATCCGACGTTCTGGCGACGGTCGCCGGCGGCGTCATCCGTGGAGACGATGCGGTGCAGGCCCTGGTGCAGCGAACGCGCGAGGCATTCGGCCTGGACGCGGTGCGGCTGATCGACGAGCAGGGCGTGCCGGTCGCCGAAGACCGCGCGGAGGTGCCCGACGCGGATCCGGCGAGGGGTCCGGCGACCGCGCCGGGCGAAGGAGATGCAAGTGCACGTTCCGGTGCGGCGCGCACCGTGGAGAGGGTGGGCGAACGCGGAACGCTGGAGCTGTTCGGAGCCGAGCTCACGGCATCCGACCGGCGCGTGCTGTCGGTCATCCTGGCGCAACTGGACGCCGCGCTCGAGCACCGCGAGCTCAGCCGGACGGCGAGCGAGCTGAAGCCGCTGGCCGAGACCGACCGGGTGCGCTCTTCGCTTCTGGCCGCTGTCGGACACGATCTGCGCCGCCCGCTGGCCGCTGCGACCGCCGCGGTGACGAGTCTGCGGTCTTCGCACGTGAAGCTGAGCAAGCCGGACAGGGACGCTCTGCTCGAGACGGCCGACGACAGTCTCGCGAATCTCGATGCCCTGGTGACCAACCTGCTCGACGTCTCACGAGTGCAGGCCGGGGTGCTCGCCGTGTCGTTGCGTCTCGTGGACATCGAGGACCTGCTGCCGGCTGTGCTCGAAGAGCTGTCGGCGCCGCCCGGAAGCGTCGACCTCGACGTGCCGGAGGGAACCCCCGCCGTGCCGGCCGACCCTGTGCTGCTGCAGCGCGTGCTCGTCAACCTGCTTGCGAACGCCCTGCGCTACTCGCCGGCGGGGCGGCCACCCCGGCTCAGTGTGAGTGTGTTCGCCGACGAACTGCAGATCCGGGTCTCCGACAGCGGCAGCGGTGTGCCGGACGAACGCAAGGATGCCATCTTCCAGCCGTTCCAACGCGAGGGCGACACCGATAACACGACGGGAATCGGCCTGGGGCTCGCCCTTTCGAAGGGCTTCGTGGAAGGCATGGGCGGTACGCTCTCGCCGGAGGACACGCCGGGGGGCGGGCTCACGATGGTGATCGCTCTGCCTCTCACCCCGCGAATCGACCCCGAGAAGGGACGCCGATGAAGATCGTTGTGGCAGACGACGACCGGCAGATGCTCGGCGCGCTGCGCATCATCCTCTCGTCCCGCGGGTACGACGTGGTGGGTGCGGCTGATGGCAGGACCGCGCTCGACCGCGTGATCGACGACCACCCCGACCTGGTCGTGCTCGACCTCGGCATGCCCGGACTCGACGGCCTCGCCGTCATCGAGGCGATCCGGGGCTGGAGCACCGTGCCCATCCTCGTGATCTCGGGGCGGACGGACTCGGCGGACAAGGTCGACGCGCTGGATCGTGGGGCGGACGACTACGTGACCAAGCCCTTCGCTGCCGACGAGCTGCTCGCACGCATCCGCGCGCTGGTGCGGAGGACGCCGTCCGCCGACGACGAGCCGCGAGTCGAGTTCGGCGACGTCGTCGTCGATCTGGCGGCGCGTCAGGTCCTGAGGAACGGGCATCCGGTGCGGCTCACCCCCACCGAGTGGCAGATCCTCGTGCTGCTCGCGCGCAACCCGGACCGTCTGGTGACCAGGGAGGCCATCCTCACGGAGGTGTGGGGGCCTCATCACACGTCGGACTCGGGCTACCTGCGCCTCTACCTCGCTCAGCTGCGCAAGAAGCTGGAGCCGAAGCCGTCGCGTCCGCGCTTCCTGATCACCGAGGCCGGGATGGGGTACCGATTCACGCCGCGAGGTCAGAGCGAACCGGTCGATCCGAGCGAACCGGTCGATCCGAGCGAGCCGGTCGATCCGAGCGAGCCGACCAGGCCGACCGAGCCGAACGATGCGAGCGAGCCGACCAGCACAAGGCACCCTGACGCCCGGTGACGGCCGGACGGCCAGGGGAGTAGGTCGTACCCTGGAAGCACGCCGTGCGCGATGGGAGGTGTGCGATGGCAGGCAACGGCACGGGGCGTTCCGGCGCACGGGATCACACCGTTCCCCGCGGAGTCGCGAAGGCGCCGATGACGCTGGAGGAGGCCCTGCGCATCGAGCAGCAGTACGAGCGCGGCACGCTCGACCTCTCGCTGCCGGGCACCGAGGCCGTCGTCGCCGAGGCGCACCGCGTGCGGCTGAAGGCCCAGCTCTGGGGAGCCGACCGCAGCGACGATCGACGGCGTCAGGTCAAGGGCACCGTGGTGGTCGTCTGCGCGTTCATCGTCGTCACCGTGGTGGGACTGGTCGCCTGCCTGGCCGTCACGGTTTGAGCGAACCGCCCGCCGTCAGGAGAAGTCCTCGACCGCTCTGCGCCCCGCATCCGCAGTCTTCTGCAGGAATCCGGTGATGAGCTCCAGTTCGGCGGGGGAGTAGTCGTCGCACAGGGCATCCATGCGCGCGTTCATGCCCTCGTAGTGCCGGAACACCTCGCCGATGGCGTCCTGCCGTGCGGATACCACGACGGCTCTCCTGTCGTCCTCGTCACGCTCACGCGCGATGAACCCGCCTCGCTCCAGCCTGTCGATGACGCCCGTCATCGTCGCAGGATGCACGCCGACTCTGCGGGCGAGCGCGCTCGGGCTGGCCGGGCCGTGCTGGGCCAGATAGTCCAGGCAGTCCAGGTCGATGTCGCGCAGGTCGACCTGTGTGGAGACGTGGTGGGACAGCAGCGCAATCTGGTTGTTCACCTCGCGGAACCTGCGCTTGAGCCCGGAGACCAGGCGGCGGCGCGCTCTGGCGTCATCCGTTCGACCATTCATTCTCGTATCCATATAGTATGGTTTCCATAATATCAATTTCTCGTTGACAAGGAGAATCTAGTGAAGATCGTGGTGTTCGGTGCGAACGGGCCGACGGGTCGGCTGATCACCCGCCTGGGCCTCGAGCGCGGATACACGATGACGGCAGTGACGCGGTCGCCTGAGCGATTCCCGATGACGCATGATCGACTCCGTGTCGAACGCGGCGACGTGTTCGAGCAGGACTCGGTCTCGCGTGCCGTCAGCGGACAGGATGCCGTGCTCTCGGCGCTCGGCGTTCCATACGGCAAGCAGGAGATCACCACCTACTCGGCCGGCATCACGTCGATGCTGAACGCCATACGGGACACTGGAGTGCGCCGCCTCGTCGTGGTCAGTTCGAGCGCCGTCGACCCCGCGGCCGGTCCGCATGGCGGCTTCTTCTTCGAGCGCGTGCTCCAGCCGTACGTGGCCGGGGTGCTGGGCAAGACGCTCTACGACGACATGAAGCGCATGGAGGCGATGCTTCAGCGAAGCGACGCGGACTGGACCATCATGCGGCCATCCGGGCTCTTCGACGCCCGGGCGGTGAGCGACTACCTGATCGCCGAGCGGTACCTCCCGCAGAAGTTCACGGCCCGCATCGACCTCGCCGACGCCATGCTGCGCCAGCTCGACGATCGGCGCTTCCTGCGCACCTCGGTGGCTGTCGGCACGACGGAGGGGGCTCCCTCGGTCGCGCAACTCATCATGCGGGAGGCGTTCAAGCGACAGCCCCGCGGTGCGGAATCGGCCGAAACGACCGCCTTGACCCTTGACTGGCGCGGCCGCTGACGCGTAATCTACAACCAAATGGTTGCAGATCAAGGGAAGCCGAACGTCCTCTCCGACGCGGAGATCGACCGCATCTTCCACGCGCTCGCCGACGCCACGCGCCGTGACATCGTGACGCGCACGATGCGCAGCGACGGCTCCATCTCGGAGCTCGCCCAGGGCTATCTGATGAGCTTCGCGGCCGTGCAGAAGCACGTCGCCGTGCTCGAGAGAGCGGGTCTCGTGACCAAGCAGCGGCGTGGCCGCGAACAGCTCGTGCGTGCCGTGCCGGAGACGCTCCGCCGCGCCAACGAGCTGCTCGCCCGATACGAGACGCTGTGGCGGGCGCGCGTCGCGACGATCGACGACACCCTCGCCGAACCTGAGCAGGGCACGACCGCAACCAGCCCGCGCCCGCCGCGCGGGACGCATCCGACGAAAGGAACCGCGAGATGACCGTGATCAGCACCGAGCGCGACGCCGAGAACCTGACGCTCACGTTCGTGGCCGAGTTCGCCGCCTCGCCAGAGCGCGTCTGGAGGGTCTGGGAAGACCCGCGGCAGCTCGAACGCTGGTGGGGGCCGCCGACGTGGCCGGCCACCTTCGACGAGCACGAGTTCAGGGTGGGAGGCAGAAGCGCCTACTACATGACGGGACCGGACGGCGAGAAGGCCCGCGGCTGGTGGCGCATCACCCTCATCGACGAGCCCAGCCGCCTCGAGTTCGACGACGGCTTCTCCGACGAGGAGGGCCGGCCGTCGGAGGGGATGCCCGTCACCCGCACCGAGGTTACGTTCGAAGCCGTTCGGCTCGCCGACGGACGGGGAACCAGGATGACGACCGTCAGCCGGTTCGCCGACCTCGACCGGCTCGAACAGCTCGTGAGCATGGGCATGCAGGAGGGCATGCAGCAGGCGCTCGGGCAGATCGACGCGATCCTCTCTTCCGACACCGTCGGCTCCTCCGGGGCGGTCGGCTAGTACCAGCACCCGCGGCGGGCGGGTCACCGTCCGCTCGGCACGGCACCACCATCGAACGCAAACGAGACAGCGACTCCGAGGAGGAGCACCATGGCACAGCTCGCACCCATCCGTCCCTGCCTGTGGTTCGACAACCAGGCCCGCGAGGCGATGGAGTACTACGTCGGCGTGTTCCCCGATTCCCGCATCGTGTCGATCGACGAGTATCCCGATGAGAGCCTCGACGAGCACTTCTCCGGGATGTCCGGGAAGGTTCTGAACGGACGGTTCACGCTGAACGGCGTCGACTTCGTGTGCCTCGACGGCGGCCCGCTGTTCACCTTCAACGAGTCGATCTCGTTCGTCGTGACCTGTGCCGATCAAGCGGAGATCGACGCGTACTGGTCGAAGCTGTCCCACGTTCCGGAGTCCGAACAGTGCGGGTGGTGCAAGGACCGCTTCGGCGTCAGCTGGCAGATCGTGCCCGCGAACATGGACGAGCTCACCACCAGGCCCGAGCAGGTGCAGGCCATGATGCGGCAGAAGAAGATCGTCATCGACGAGCTCGTCAACGCCTGACGTCCGGTGCCGTGAGGCCCCGGTCGACGGCGTCAGGCCGGGGGAAGCGGATTCAGCCTCGCCTCGGAAGCGGAAGCGGAAGCAGAAGCGGGGTCGGCACCCGAAGCGGCAGAAGAGGCCGGGTGCTGCACCTGGCCGGAACGGGCCGGCGTGGTCTGCGCCATCGCGCGGTGCCCGACGAGCCAGACCACATCGCGTCCGAACGATTCCGCGAGCAGCAGCAGAGCGGCGACGACGATGGGCGCCGCGAGAGCACCGGTGAGTCCCGAGGCCGCCGCCGTCAGCGCGATGCCCTGCGCCGCCGTGACCACCTTGCGCCAGTATCGCGGCGGCAGAGTCGCGCGGAACCAGGGGAGCAGCCACCCGACGACGACGAACGCGTACCGCATTCCGCCGATGGCCAGCACCCAGACGCCGAGGGACTGCGCGACGTAGGCGCTCAGCACGAGCAGGAGGAACGCATCCACCTCCATGTCGTAGCGCGCGCCGAGCTCTGAGACCGAACGGGTGCGGCGCGCGACCCAGCCGTCCACGGCATCCAGTGCCAGCGCGGGGATGCTGAGGCCGACGAGCACGGGGACCGGAACCTGGCCGGCGAACGATGCCACCACCAGCGTCGTGATGAGCGCGACGAACGACGACCTGATCGTCGTGACGGTGTTGGCCCAGCCGTATCCGCTCGCGCGCCTGCGAAGCAGGCCGACGGCGACGAGGCCGTTGGAGACACCGCAGTAGACCAGCCCGGCGGCCGCGGCCACGGGCGGCAGCCCGAGCGCGAGACTCAGCAGCACGACCGCTGCCGCTCCGGCCATCGTGGCGATATACGTCATCGGATGAACCTTTGTCATGGGGTGTCTCGTGTCATCGTCATAGCCCACACTCATTAAGACGTGATCGACGCCCGTTCGGTTCAGATTCCTGGGGTGAACGTGCGGCTGAAGGGAGACGTGTGCTCGAGGCCACAGCGTTCTGGATCGACGGACCGGGCGTCGGCGCGTTGCGCACCCAGCCTCTGGATGCGCCGGGCGACGGCGAGGTGCTGGTTCGCACCAGGCACACGGGCGTCAGCCGCGGCACGGAGTCCTCCGTGTTCCTGGGGCGCGTGCCGCGAAGCGAACACCAGCGCATGCGCGCCCCGTTCCAAGAGGGGGACTTCCCGGCGCCGGTGAAGTACGGCTACCTCAACGTCGGCGTCGTGGAGCGCGGGCCGGACGCTCTCGTGGGGCGCACGGTCTTCACGCTCTTCCCGCACCAGTCGGCGTTCGTGGTCCCGGCCGACGCAGTGCTGCCGGTGCCCGAGGGTGTTCCGGCGCGCCGCGCGGTGCTCGCCGGCGCGGTGGAGACCGGCGTGAACGTGCTGTGGGACGCCGCCCCCCTCATCGGCGACCGCGTCACGGTCGTGGGCGCAGGCATGATCGGATGCTGCGTCGCCCGGCTGCTGAGCGACATCCCGCAGGGGGAGGTGACGCTCGTCGACATCGACCCGGCGAAGCGTCAGATCGCCGAGCGTCTCGGCGTGCGTTTCGCCGAGCCGGATGCCGCCCCGCGCGATCGCGACATCGTGATCGACGCGAGCGGCTCGGCATCCGGGCTGCAGCTCGCTCTGCAGACCGTGGCGACGGAGGGCGAGGTGATCGAGGCCAGCTGGTTCGGGGACGCCCCTGTGCCGGTGACGCTCGGCGCGGACTTCCACTCGCGCCGGCTCACCATCCGCTCCAGCCAGGTGGGCATGGTCCCTCAGCGTCGGCGGGGCACTCGGACGACGAAAGACCGGCTGGCCCTTGCGCTGCGTCTGCTGCGCGACCCCGCCTTCGACGCTCTGCTCAGCGCGCGCTCCTCGTGGCGTGAGCTGCCCGCCGTGATGGCCGCGCTCGCCCGCGGCGCCGCGACGGCCGACGGGGTCCCTGTGCTGTGCCACACGATCGACTGGGAGGACGAAGCATGACATTCACGGTGACGGTCCGCGACCACATCATGGTGGCGCACAGCCTGGCGGGCGAGGTCTTCGGACCCGCCCAGCGCTTGCACGGGGCGACATTCGTCGTGGACGCCTCGTTCGGCGCGTCCACCCTCAGCGACGACGGCATCGTCGTGGACATCGGGCTGGCCACGGATGCCTTGCGCGACATCGCCGGTTCGCTCAGCTACCGCAATCTCGACGACGAGGAAGCCTTCGCCGGCATCAACACCACGACCGAGCAGCTGTGCCGCTTCATCGCCGACCGCCTCGCCGAGCGAGTGGCATCCGGAGAGCTGGGCGACGCGGCAGGACGACTGGAGACGATCGAGGTCACGCTGCACGAGTCGCACATCGCCTGGGCCAGCTATGCGAGGCCGGTGTGAGCACGACGGCAGAGAGCAGCGTGACGGGGCGGGCCGTGCGGTTCGTGGTGCCGGAGGCGATAGCGGATCCCGCCACCGTCAGCGGCGGCAACGTGTACGACCTGGCGCTTCGCGACGGCCTGACGGCCCTCGGCTGGGATGTGCGGATGGTCCCAGCGCCGCTCGGGGAGCGGGGGATGCACGCCGTGTTATCCGATGCGCCCGACGGCGCCCTCGTGCTGGTCGATGGGCTGCTCGCCGGAAGCGCTCCCGACGCGTTCGTGCGCGGATCCGGGCGTCTCGTGCTCGTCGTGCTGGCGCACATGGTCGCAGCCTCCATCACCTCGGCGGACGAGCGTGCCGAGGCCGCAGAGCGGGAGCGACGCGCATTCGACGCTGCCAGGTACATCGTCGCCACGAGCGCCTGGACGAGGGACGAGCTTCTGTCGGAAGGCATCTCGCGGCCGGGCCGGGTCGTCGTCGCTAGGCCGGGCACCGTCGCATCCTCGGCAGCCACGGGGTCGCCGAGCGGCGCACGGCTGCTGTGCGTCGGCGTGGTCGCGCCGCACAAGGGGCAGGACCTGCTGCTGCGCGCGCTCGCCGGACTCGACGAGCGGCCCGAGTGGACGTGCACCTTCGCCGGATCCGTCGACCTCGACCCGGAGTTCGCCGGAACGCTGAAGGATCTCGCCGCAGCCAGCGGTCTGGCCGATCGGGTGCACTTCACCGGTGTGCTCTCCAGGAACGAGCTCGAGGAGGCGTACGCATCCACCGATCTGCTCGTCGTGCCGTCGCGGGCGGAGAGCTTCGGGATGGCTGCCGCGGAGGCGCTCGCGCACGGCATCCCCGTTCTCGCCACGAGGGTGGGAGGCGTGCCCGAGGCCGTCTCGAACAGCGGGGCAGCGCTGCTCGTGCCGCCGGACGACCCGTGGGCTCTGCGCGTGGTGCTGGAGCAGTGGTGCACGGATGCCGCACGCAGGCAGGCGCTGAAGGCCGAGGCGGTGCAGGCCATGGCCGGCAACCGAACGTGGTCGGAGACGGCGCGGATCGTGGACGTCGCGTTGACCGACGTTCTTGCCGGATCGGACTCGACGGCAGGCGAGGAGGCTCGCCGTGTCTGACGTGGTGCAGACCCTGAGCGAGTGGCTCACCCTCAGGGAGCCGGTGGATGCGCAGACCCGATCCCGGGAACTGGTCGAGGCCGCCCTGCCCAGGCTGGTCGAGCCGCCGATCGTCGTGCACGACCTCGGAAGCGGCGCCGGATCCATGATGCGCTGGCTGGCGCCCTTGCTTCCCGGCCCGCAGACGTGGGTGCTGCACGACAGGAACGAGGGGCTGCTCGAGACCGCGCTCGAGAGCGAACCGCCGGCCGACGCAACGGGCGGCCAGGTATCGGTCGTCACCCGCGTGGGAGAGCTCGACCGCCTGGACGGCGACGACCTGCACGGCGCGTCTCTCGTGACGGCGTCAGCACTGCTGGATGTGCTGACGTCCGAGGAGCTGCACCGTGTCGTCTCAGCGTGCCTGTCCTCCGGGGTGCCCGCCCTGTTCAGCCTGAGCGTGACCGGCAGGGTGCAGCTGCACCCGCGGCATCCGCTCGACGAGGCGCTCCGGGTCGCCTTCAACGCCCACCAGCTGCGCGCCTTGCAGGGCAGGAGGCTCCTCGGCCCGCATGCCGTCGCCGTCGCGCGGGGCCTGTTCCTGCAGGCCGGATGGCACGTGCGCCCGGCGGACACGCCGTGGGTGCTCGATGCAACCGCCTCGGCCCTCACCGCCGAGTGGCTGCAGGGATGGGTGGATGCCGCAGTCGAGCAGAACCCCGCGCTGGGCGCCCAGGCCGAGAGCTACGTCGAGCTGCGAACGGCGCAGCTGCTGGACGGCTCCCTCACGACGGTCGTGCACCACAGAGACCTTCTGGCGTGGCCGCGATGAGCGGTCGAAGGGTCACCGCGTTCCTCGCGTCCACCCGGGCGCGGATCCTCCTTCGCGTCGGGGTCGCGCTCGCCGTGCTCGCCGCCGTGGTGTGGCGGGTCGGCGCCGAGCCGTTCGTGCGCGGGCTGCTCGCCGTTGACCTCAGGGCCGTCATCGTCGTCGCGGGCCTCACCGCACTCGCGACCGTCGCCGCTTCGTGGCGCTGGCGAGTCATCGCCAATCGGCTCGGAGCGCGGATAAGCCTGCCGCGCGCCGTCGCCATGTACTACCGGTCGCAGTTCCTCAACACCGTGCTGCCTGGCGGTGTGCTCGGAGACGTGCACAGGGCGCTCGCGCACGGAAGCACCTCGGGCGACGTCGCGCGCGCGTCGAGGGCCGTCGCGATCGAACGCACCGCCGGGCAGGTCGTGCAGGTCGCGATCACGCTGGTGGTCGTCGCATTCGTCGGCGCGGAGTTCGCGGGCCAGGTGCTGCTCGTGGTCATCGTCTTCCTCGTCGCCATCGCTGTGGCGTGCACGATCGCCGCGGCGAGCACGCGGCTTCGCGCCGTGCTGCGCAGGGAGCTGTCGGAGCTGCGGGCCGGGATCGGCAGCCGCCCGGCGCTGGCACAGGTGTGCGCCGCGTCCGTCGTCGTCGTGGCCTGCCATGTCACGGCGTTCGAGATCGCCGTGGTCTCGGTCGGCGCCCACGCGCCAGCCCTGCAGCTGGCGTCGCTCGCGCTCGTCGTGCTGCTCGGCGCCTCGATACCGCTGAACGTCGGCGGCTGGGGACCCAGGGAGGGCGTCGCGGGCTGGGCGTTCGCGACAGCGGGGCTCGGCTCGGCGCCCGGCGTCGCCGCATCCACGACGTTCGGCGTGCTCACGATGATCGCGCTCGCCCCCGGCGCGGTGATCGCCCTGTGCGGTGCATGGCGGGCGCGCGGTCACGGTGCGACGCGCGTCGCACCGCACCCGGCCGCGCAGGCCGTGCCGCTGCGCGTCGCACCTCAGGCATCCGTTCTCACCGCCACCACACGAGGAGGTCGCGTCTCATGACCGTCGGGCACCAGCATGCGCTGCCGTACGTGACGCTGAGCAGTGCTATGTCGATCGACGGATACCTCGACACGGCACTGCCCCCTCGGCTCGTGCTCTCCAACGCGGCCGACCTCGATCGCGTCGACGAGCTGCGTGCCGCACACGACGCCATCATGGTGGGCGCCCGCACGGTGCGCAGGGACAACCCCAGGCTGCTCGTACGCGACGAGACGCGGCGAGCCCGCAGGCTGGCGTCGGACCGCGGCATGCTGCCGTGGAAGGTGACGGTCACCTCCAGCGGCGACCTCGACCCGAACGCGGCGTTCTTCGCGGTGGGCGACACCGAGAAGCTCGTCTACTGCCCTGAGGCCCTCCGTGCCGTCCTCGCACAGCGGCTCGGCTCGCTGGCCACCGTCGTCGGGCTCGGCGAGCAGGTGGCCATGAACGACCTGCTCCGCGACCTGAGGGAGCGCGGGGTCGAGTCCGTCGTCGTCGAGGGCGGCGGTGCCGTTCACACGCAGCTGCTGGCATCCGGGCTCGCCGACGAACTGCACCTCGTCGTCGCTCCGTTCTTCATCGGCGACAGCAAGGCGCCGCGTCTGGTGGCCGACGGCCCGTTCCCGTGGACGGCCGATCACCGCGCCAGGCTCCTCGAGGCGCGGCCGATCGGCGACGTCGTGCTGCTGCGATACGCGCTCTCCGACCGATGTGACGGCGGCGGCACACCGAAGACGAGGGACGGCCGACGGCCGACCGATACGGCGACGGGACGGGGGGCGGCATGAGGATGTCGCTCAGGCCGGGTACCCCGGGCCGAAGAGCGCTCGCCGCGGTCGCGAACGTCACGGCGGCCGTCGTGCTCGTGGTCGCCTCGCTCGCGCCCGGCGTGATCGCCTCCGGATCGGCGGTGGCATTGCTGCGCGTGCCTGCCGAGGCGCTCATCGCGCTCCTCGTGCTCGCGCTGCTGCCGTGGCCGGTCGCCCGGCGCATCGTCGCGGTGGCACTGGGCGCGGTGCTCGTCGCCGCCATCGCGCTCGCCGGCCTCGACAAGGGATACGAGACGACGCTCGCGCGACCGTTCAACGTGATCACGGACTGGGCTCAGCTGCAGGACGCCTACGGCGTGCTCGTCGATTCAGCGGGCACCCTCGGCGCACTCGCTCTCCTCGTGCTGCTCGTGCTTGCGCTGCTCGGCATGCTCGCGGCGGCCGCGTGGGCCGTGCTGCGGGTCGACGGGCTGCTGCGCAGGCACCGGCCCTCCGCCCTCATCGGTGGTTCGACCGTCACTGCGGCGTGGGTCATCGCCGCGCTGCTCGGGGCACAACTGGTACCTGGCGAACCGGTCGCCGCATCCGATGCCGTCAGCGCCGCCGTGCAGAAGACGAAGCAGGCCGCGGTCACCGAGCGCGATCAGGCGGCGTTCGCGACCGCGGCGCAGCATGACGGCTACGCGGACCTGCCGGCATCCGATCTGCTGACGGGACTCAAGGGCAAGGACGTCATCGTCGCGTTCATCGAGAGCTACGGCCAGGTGGCCGTGCAGAACAGCTCGTTCTCGTCGGGCGTCGACGCCGTGCTGCGCAAAGGCGACGAGCAGCTGGCGAAGGCCGGGTACTCCGAGCGGAGCGCGTTCCTCACCTCTCCCACGTTCGGCGGTGTCAGCTGGCTGGCCCACTCCACGTTGCAGACGGGAGAGTGGATCGACTCGCAGCAGAAGTACGACCAGGTCACCTCGGGCGACCGGTTCACGCTCAGCGACGCCTTCAAGAAGGCCGGATGGCGCACCGTCAGCGACGTGCCATCGGACAGCACGCCATGGGATGTCGGCACATCGTTCTATCACTACGACACCCTGCTGAACTCGCAGAACGTCGGCTACCACGGCCCGAGGTTCGGCTATGCCCGCATCCCCGACCAGTACACGTGGAACTACTTCCAGCAGCACGAGCTGAGCGGAAAGCACAAGCCGCTCATGGCCGAGATCGACTTCGTCTCCTCGCACACCCCGTGGACGCCGCTGCCGCACGCCGTTCCGTGGTCGTCGATCGGAGACGGCTCCATCTACGACCCGCAGCCGGCTGAGGGGCAGCCGGCGAGTGTGGTCTGGCAGAACCCGAAGAACGTGCAGCGGCTCTACGGCGAATCGGTGCAGTACACGATGAGCACGCTGTTCTCGTTCCTGACCACGTTCGACGACCCCGACCTGGTGCTCGTCGTCCTGGGCGACCACCAGCCGGCGAGGATCGTCAGCGGCCAGGACGCCAACCACGACGTGCCGATCAGCATCATCTCGAAGGATCCCGCCGTGATCTCGCGCATCGACTCGTGGAAGTGGCAGCCGGGCGTCTTCCCGTCGCCGTCCGCGCCCGTGTGGCGCATGGATGCCTTCCGCGACCGCTTCCTCACCGCATACGGTCCGCAGTGAGGCGCGGGAAAATCGTCGGGAATCGGTGAACCCATTCGGGACGAGGATCGTGTTCTGTAGGGAGGCCTTCGCACGGGAGGCCGTCGCGAAAGACAGGTGACTTCTATGGCCGGCAGCAATCAGGGTCTCGTCAGAGTGATGCGCATTCTCAGCGCGATCTTCCTGTTCGTCACGGGAGGCATCCACCTGTTCCTCGTGTTCGACGGCGTTGGCGGTCTGCTCGGTACGCTGTTCGTGCTGAACGCGATCGCCGCCATCGTGCTCGCCGTCGGCGAGCTCGTGCTGCGCGGGCGGTGGCTCGCGCTGGCCACGGTGCTCGGCCTGCTGTTCCTCATCGCGTCGCTGGCCTCGCTGTTGCTGGCCCTGACGGTCGGCTTGTTCGGCATCCGGGAGACGTGGGACTTCACGCTCGTGCCCGAGACGGTCATCGTCGAGGCGATCGGGATCGTGGTGCTCGCGATCACGACGGCGCTCGTGGTGCGCAGGCCGCGAGTCGGTCTCAACGCGGCCTGACCCGGGCAGTGCTGTCGGCTAACGCCCGGTCGGCTCGAGCCGGGGGAAGGCCGACAGCACCATGTCGGCGAGGTCGTCCAGAGGTCTGGTCAGTGGATCGGTCACGGGAAGGCCGGTCGACGTCTCGAGGTCCGCGATCGCCAGGTGGATCTCGTCCGACGCCATGCCTTCATGGTTCATGGTGACGCCGATCACCCTGGTGTCGGCGAAGGCCTCGATCAGGGCGACCTCGCTCGACACGGTCGGGACGGCCATCATCGGAAAGTCGCCTAGGGTGCGCCGTCGGGGCGCGTGCTGCACGATGACAGCAGTGGCCTGGCTTCCTCGCAGGATGTGCGTGCTGCTCATGTAAGCCGGGTGGCTGAGCGCACCCTGGCCCTCGATGACGATCACGTCGGGGCTCTCGCCTCTGAAGGCGGCGACCACCTGGTTCTCAACCTCGCCTGAGCAGAACTGGGGGACGATCGCGTCCAGCGCGACGCCGTACTTCCCGCCTTGCATGATCGAGGTCTGTCCTGTGCCCACCAGAACCGCCTTGATGCCGCGCTCGTTCAGCGCCTGCACGAGCAGGGTCGACGTCGTGCGCTTGCCGACGGCGCTGTCCGTTCCGAGCACCGCGATGCGCGGGCACGTCACCTCGAAGATGCTGCCGGAGAACAGGTGCAGGTCCTTCATCTCCTTCGGCCGGCGCACATCGGTGATGGTGACGGCGTTGCGCGCGGCAGCGGCGACGAATTCCGGATCGTCGTTCAAGAATTCATGCAGCCCGTTCACGATGTGCATGCCGTGATCCATGCCGTCGAGCAGCACGGCCCGGTGTGCGGGCGACAGCAGGCCGTTCGCCGGGGCGAGCCCGAAGATCAGATAGTCGGGCATGCGCTCGGCCGCAGCGAGCGCCGAGGCGAGAGACGCGACCACAGGGATGCCGTTCGGGATGCCGTCCAGCCTGTCGCCGGCATCCTCACCGTCATGACTGCCGTCGATGACACTCAGGATGTCGTAGCGCTCCGAGAAGCGCACGAGACCGTTCGCCGTCTTGCCGTCCTGCTCTCCGAAGTGACCCTCGCAGTACACGATGGCCGTGGTCCCGACCGGTGGTCGCGGCTCGATGACGGTCGGGTCGTCGCCGACCAGCTCGTTCACGAACGGTGCGGGGAAAGGCGAGACCTGAGACATGATGCTCCTCCGAGTGGCCCAGAGGAAACGTTCGCACTCGCGAGCTTCTACGGCGAGGACGGAGAGATCTTCCCTGACGTCGACGGGAGTCGACCCCTGACGGTAGCAGTATCGCCTGAGTGCCAAGGGAGGGCGCAGTCCGACCGCGATCGCACACGCGAAGGGGCCCCGATGCCGTCGCATCGGGGCCCCGTGTCTGCCAGGGGTGCTGTCGCGCCGTGGGTTACGCGGCGGTCGACATCCGCTCGCGCGAGCTGACGAGGAGCTCGCCCTCCGCCGCGTCCACGTGGATCGCGCCGCCATCGTCGATGGCACCGCTCACGAGCAGGTCGGCGATGCGGTCGTCCACCTCGCGTTGGATGACGCGGCGCAGCGGGCGGGCGCCGAACTCGGGCTCGTACCCGTGGTCCGCGATCCACTCGACGGCGGCATCCGTCACCGTCAGGGTCACGTCGCGCGGGGCGAGGCGGGTCTGCGTGGCCCGCAGCAGCACGCGCACGATCTGCCGCAGCTGATCGCGGTCGAGCTTGCGGAACAGCACGATCTCGTCGATGCGGTTGATGAACTCGGGCCGCATGTTCTCACGCAGCTTGCCCATCACGCGATCGCGCAGCGCCTTCTCGTCGCCGAACCCGTCGGCTCCCGGCGCCACGAACCCCAGCGCTCCGCTCTTGGAGGCGAGGAACTCGCTGCCGATGTTCGAGGTCATGATGACCACGGTGTTGCGGAAGTCCACGGTGCGACCCTGGCCGTCCGTCAGGCGGCCGTCGTCCAGCACCTGCAGCAGCAGGTTGAAGATGTCCGGATGCGCCTTCTCGATCTCGTCGAACAGCAGAACGGAGTACGGGTTGCGGCGCACGCGCTCGGTGAGCTGTCCGGCCTCGTCGTAGCCGACGTATCCGGGAGGCGCGCCGATCAGACGGGCCGCCGTGTGCCGCTCGCCGAACTCGCTCATGTCGAAGCGGATCATGGCGCGCTCGGAACCGAACAGCGACGACGCGAGGGCCTTGGCGAGCTCCGTCTTGCCGACGCCTGTCGGGCCGAGGAACAGGAAGCTTCCGACCGGGCGGTTCTCGTCGCCCATGCCCGAACGGCTGCGGCGCACCGACTTGGCGACGGCCGTCACCGCGTCATCCTGTCCCACGACCCGCTCGTGCAACTCGCTCTCCAGCTTCGACAGGCGCTCCCTGTCGGCCTCGCCGATGCGCGAGACCGGGATGCCCGTCGCGCGCGAGATCACTGCCGCGATCTCCGCCTCGTCGATGACGGCATCCTGCCCCACCCGGGCACCGGCCGCCGACGCCTCGGCAAGGCGCGCCTCGACCTCGGTGATCTCGTCGCGCAGCCTCGAAGCCTCTTCGTAGCGCTCCGCCGACACGGCGGCGTTCTTCTCCGCCTCGAGGTCGGCCAGGCGCGTCAGCAGCGCGGACGCGTCCACCTGCTTGCCCAGACGGAGGCGCAGCCGCGCGCCCGCCTGGTCGATGAGGTCGATCGCCTTGTCCGGCAGGTACCTGTCGGTCACGTATCGCGCAGACAGCTCGACGGCCGAGCGGATGGCGTCGTCGGTGTACTTGACGCCGTGGTGCTCTTCGTAGGCGTGCCGAAGACCCGACAGGATCGCGACCGCGTCGTCGATGGACGGCTCGGCCACGGTCACGGGCTGGAAGCGGCGCTCCAGCGCCGGGTCCTTCTCGATCTGGCGGTACTCCTTCAGCGTGGTGGCTCCGACCAGGTGCAGGTCGCCCTTGGCGAGCCGCGGCTTCAGGATGTTCCCGGCATCCATTCCGCCCTCGCCTCCGCTTCCGGCGCCCATCACGGTGTGCACCTCGTCGATGAAGACGATGAGCTCGCCCTTGCGCTGGGCGATCTCGTCCATCAGCGTGGTGAGCCGCTCCTCGAAGTCACCGCGGTACCGCGTGCCGGCCAGCATGCCCGGCAGGTCGAGCGAGATGACGCGCTTGTCGCGCAGCTGCTCGGGAACGATGCCGTCGACGATCGCCTGGGCGAGGCCCTCGACGATCGCGGTCTTGCCCACGCCGGCCTCGCCCACCAGAACGGGGTTGTTCTTGGTGCGGCGGGACAGGATCTCCACGGTCTGCTCGATCTCGTCGACCCGGCCGATCACGGGGTCGAGACGCCTCTCGCGGGCCTCGAGCGTGAGATCGGTGCCGAACCGGTCGAGCATGGGAGTGTCGGATGCCGCAGCGCCGTCCTCCGAGCCCTCTGCAGCGCCGGCATTGACCGTCGCCGCCTCACGCATCGCTCCGGCGAGGGCCTCGGGCGTCACGCCCGCCGACTGCAGCACCTGACCGGCGGGGGAGTCCTGCGCGATCACCAGGGCGTAGAACAGGTGCTCGGGGTCGATGTACGTCGACCCGGATGCGCGCGCCACCTGGTAGGCGTGGAACAGGGTGCGCTGCGCGGAGGGCGTCAGCGCAGGAGCGTCCGTCGTCGCCTCGCCGGTCTGCGGCAGGCGCTGCTCGGCGGCGCGTACGATGCGCGCGGGATCGATGCCGATGCGCTGCATCGCCTCTGCTGCGGGGTCTTCGCCCGCCATGACGCGCAGGATGTGCAGCGCGTCGAGCTCGTTGTGCCCGTGCTCGAGCGCGAAACGGCCGGCCCGCTGCAGCACGTCCTGGGTGCGGCGGCTGAGGAAGCGGCTGATGTCGATCGAGCGGGCTGCGCGGGCGCGCTCGCCCGCCAGGTAGCGTGCGAGGAACTCGTCGAACGAGCCGCCCTCGCCGCCTGCCTCGGCACTGCCGGGGATGAAGTTCTCAGGCACTGAATCTCCTGTTGTGTCCGGTGATATCCGTTATGCCACTCGGACTTGAGCCGAGTGCTATCAACTTCAACAGCTTAGGAGCCGAGGTATTCCCGGGATCGACACCCGCTTGCGTGCCGATCCCGGGAATGGGGCGAAGGCTCGTCGACCGTGCGAGAACCCGTCGCCCGTGCGTCGTCTCAGGCGGCCCGATCCGCGTCGGCCTCGTTCTCTGCCTCCGCGCCCGCGCGCAGCGGCTCGAGCGCACGCGACCACGCGACGAGCTGATCGAGCATGGCGTGTGCGGCCGCGGTCTGCCGCTCGGCGGGAGTGAACACCGAGTAGTTCTCGAAGTCGGTGAGCAGCGACAGGTGCACAGAGGCGCGGACCCCCGCGAGCTGCAACTCGGCAGTGATGAGCCGCAGCTGCTCGACGGCGCGTGCGCCGCCCACGCTGCCGTACCCCACGAACGCGGCTCCCTTGTTGTTCCACTCCTGGTAGACGTAGTCCAGAGCGTTCTTGAGCGCTCCCGAGATCGAGTGGTTGTACTCCGGTGTCACGAACACGTAGCCGTCGAACTCCGCGACCTTCGCCGCCCACTCCAGAGTGTGGGAGTTCTGGTAGGCGTGCAACGAAGGGGGCATCGCTTCATCGAGGGGCGGCAGGGGGTAGTCCGCGAGATCGACGAGCTCGAACTCGGCGTCGGTGCGCTCCTTGGCGAGGTCCAGCAGCCAGTGTGCGACGGCTTCGCCGTTGCGCCCTGGCCTGGTGCTGCCGAGGATGATTCCGATCTTGGTCATGGTTCTCCTTGTGTTGTCGAAAGTCGCGGCGCTGTCGTTGTCGCGGTGCCCCATCTGCCCACCGCATGCGACGGATCGGCCGGGAAGGCCGAGCACCGCACGTTTGTTACCGAGAGTGCCCAACACCGTCCGCGGCGGTTCTCATCCCGCCGATCCATGAGCACTTTGAAGTGCCTCAGGCACACAGAAGGAACTTTTCCGAGATGACGCCGCATACCGCCTCCACCGATTTCGCAGCCGACCGGGGCGCCGCGCCAGGCACAGCCGCGAGCACCGCCACCGCGATCGCCGCCGCCGCGCCGGCCGGCCTCCCCGCTGCCGACGCGCCTCTCGAGGTCCCCGCCGCCAGCCACGCCGTCGTCCTCGACGAGCATGCGCCGGCTCGCCTCGAGCCCAGCGCGGCCGACGACGCGCTGGCCGACTCGCTCGTGCGCTGCACCGAGGAGGGCGACGGCGCGCGCGAGCTCGTGCGCGACATCCTGGACCGCGTGTCCGACAAATGGACCATGCTCGTGATCCGCGGGCTGGCTGACGGCCCCGTGCGGTTCACCGGGTTGCTGACGAGTGTGGAGGGCATCTCGCAGCGGATGCTCACCCGCACGCTCCGTGCCCTGCAGCGCGACGGCATGGTGGTGCGCACGGCGTACGCCGAGGTCCCTCCGCGCGTGGAGTACGAGCTGACCGACCTCGGCCGCTCCATGGTGCTGCCGGTGGTGGCGCTTGTGGACTGGGCGCTCGACCACCGGCAGGAGGTCACCGCGAATCGGATGCGCTTCGACGGCGGGGGAGACCGGCTCTAGTCCGCCTCGCCCCGCCGTCCACGCATCTTGCGGGCGGGATGCCCGGGGGTTACGGCAGCTTCGCGATGAGGTTCAGCACGCGTGTGGTCTGCGACGCACCGAAGTTGTCGTCGCTGATCAGCGAGACGCCCGCGAGGTGCAGCGGCCCGGTGGAGAACGTCACGGCCATGCCCTCGAAGTTGTCCAGCAACGGGTTGGCCTGGGTCTCCTTAGCGGCAGCGCCGAGCGTCGGGCACTGCACGAGGTCGGCGACGAGCGTCTTCCGCAGCGCCGACGACGGCGCCGTCGAGAGGTTGCCGATGCCGCTCACGTCACGTGCGCTGTGCAGTCCGGTGACCGCGTAGAGGTTCACCGAGTTGCCGATGGAAGGCGACCACGCGGCCTCCTCCACGAGCAGAGAGTCCTTGCCGTAGGCGGCGACCTCCGGGATCCGCATGCCGGGCTCGGCTCGGTACTCCACCTGCTTCGAGAGCTTCCACGCGCGCTTGCCGTGCTGCGTGTACACCAGCAGGCGGTGGGCAGTGGCGTCTCCGTCCGCCGAGACGTCGCCGGAGAGCGCACCCTCCATCGCGGCGACGATCGTCTTGCCGTCCGGGGTGATGGTCAGGCCCTCCAGCGTGGCGTTCGCCGTCGCCTCGCCTGCCGGTGTCGTGCCTGCCACCGCGAACCGCGCCGGAACGGGAAGAGACGCCTTCTGGATGCCGTCGCGTCCGAAGATCCGGATCGACGGCTCCGTCTCGCTGCTGACCACGAAGTCGCCGTCGGGCAGCACCGCGAGCCCTTCGTTGTCGCTGTCCTGCCCGTTGTACGGCGTGCCGTCCTGGCGCTTGAGCACGAGCGGATCTCTGGTCACCGTCGGATGCGTGAGGGACGAGAGGAACCAGATCCGCGCCGGATCCGTGCCGTTGTTGTCCACCGCGGAGACGTAGCCGCCGCTGCGCGCATCGCGAGCGAGCGAGGACAGCCCGCCCACCTGCGCGCCGTGGTAGGTGGTCTTGTCGAGGGCATCCGAGTACCCGGTGGCGACCGCGGACGGCCCGCATCGCTTCGACTGCAGCCCGGGGAGCGCCCACGGCTTCGCGCCTGCGGTGATGGCGACCTCCTGCGGATCGTGGTCGCTCACCTGGTCAGGGAACTCGGAGTTCACGTGCACGACCTGGTAGTCCGGCTTGCCGACTCCCGGCGTGACGAGAATGTGGTCGAGCACCTCGGAGATGCCGTCGTACACGTACGTGTACTGCTGGTTCTTCGGCAGCGTCGTGATGAGATCGCGCAGGATCGGCTTGCCGGCCGCCGCCCCGGTGAGCGTCTGCAGGGCGGGGCTGAACTGGTAGTCGTTGAGGTCGCCGGCGACCACCACCTTGGACTCCTTGTCCGCTTTGAGCAGGGAGGCGACGAAGTCGTGCACCTCGGTGGCCTGCTTGGCGCGCTGCACGGCGGAGGACTGCTGCGGGTACTGGAAGCGCCCGTCCGCGTTCTGGTCGCCGAGCTTCGAGTCGAAGTGGTTGCCGATCACGAACACGTTCTCGCCGCGGAACAGGAACTCGCCGACGAGCGGCTTGCGGCTGTCGTCCCACGCGTCGCTCGTCGGGTCGATGCGACCGGGGGAGAGCGTCACGTCGGGCCTGCCGCGCTCCTTCACCACGGCCGTCGCCGTCGTCGAGCGGTCGACGTTCGCGCCGCCCCGATCGACGAACGAGACCCTGGTCGGGTCGAAGAGGAACGCGACCCGGATGTTTCCGCCCGGTTGGCCGCCGTCCTGGTCGTTGACGGGGTCGATCTCGCGCCAGTCGTAGAGCGGCCCGCCGGCGGACCGGATGGCCTGCGTGAGCCGGGTCAGTGTCTGGTCCGCCGCCACGGTTCCGGAGTCGGCCGCCCCGTCGTCGTCCTGCACCTCCTCCAGCGCGACGATGTCGGGGGATGCGAGGTTCGTCACCACGCCCTGAGCGAGCCTGGTGTACTTCTCGGCAGCATCGCCCGGCGCGAGGTTCTCGACGTTGTAGGTGGCGACCGAGAGCTGGTCGTCGGACGCCGGTCGGGCTACGACGGGCTTCAGCCCTCCCGCGGTCTTCTGACCGAGCTGCGTCGCCGCGATCAGGTAGCCGCCGTACAGCGAGTAGTCGATCGGGCCCACGGTGGCGCCCGCGAGCACGTCGCCGACGGTCAGCGTGGGATGCGAGCCGTCGGCCGGTACCACTTCCAGCCGGCCGGACGGCGTCTCGTTCTCGCCCGTGAGCAGCGTCCCGCCGCGGTAGCTGGCGTTCTGGTCCGGCCTGGTGGTGATGTACTGCTCTCCGTACGCGTCGCTGGGGCCGACGACGCGGGCGTCATCCACCTCGGCCCGCATGCCCTCGATCGACTCGTAGAAATCGAGCGCCGAGCGGGACGGCGTGATCGGCGTCGTCTCGATGTTCCCGCCGCCCAGATCGGGCGCGTACCGGTCGGGGACGCTCGTCGGGTCCAGCACGACGGCCGCAGGGAGCGGGTTGCCATGGGAGACCGTGAAGACCTGCGGGTTCTGCAGTTCCGTGATGGACAGGTTCGAGGTCGCCGAAGGGGTGTCCCCGCTGGCCAGCGGGTAGTAGTCCTTCACGGTCGCCGACACGAGCACGGAGTCGCCCGCGGCCACCGACGGCGCGCTGCCGGTGTACACGAACACGCCCTCGCTGGTGGCGGCATCCGAGTCGGGGTCGGGGTCCTGCATCCAGAACCCTCTGCTCGAGCCGGATGCTCGCACGCCTGTCACGACGCCAGGCACGTTCGTCACGTGCTGGCCGTTCAACGGGGAGACGAAGCTCGTTCCCTGGATGTCGTGGATGCGCGTGGTCCCGGGAGTCGGCGGCGTGCCGCCGTCCCCGTCGCCCGGCGCGGTCGCTGCGGCCGGCGTCGGAGAGCCGGACGTGAAGTCGGCCGCGTTGTCGTCGCTGTCCGGCGCGTCGGTGCGCTGCACCGACGCGGTGTTCGACGCCCCCGTCGCGTCGGAGCCCTCCGAGATCGCTGCCGTTCCGAAGCCGACCAGGTCGACGGATGCCGCGACACACGACGGGCCGTCCGCGCACGTGAGAGCCGTGGCACCGGAGACGAGCGCGACCGTCCCGTCCGTCGCCGACATGGCGATGCCCCCGGTCGCGTCAGGAGTCGGAAGCGGCGTCGAGCCGGAATTCCCCTTCGCCTCGCCGATCAGGTAGAACGAGCCGGGCGCGATGCTGCCGGACAGCTGCGTGACCTGCCAGGCACCGGTCGCGGACTTGGAGTGGTACTGCACCGACCAGCCGTCGAGGTCGACGGAGGAGGTGCCGCGGTTCGCGAGCTCGATGAAGTCGTTCGTGTACGTCGCACCGGAATTGCCGCCTCCGCCGTAGACCTCGTCGATCACCACCCCGCTGGACGGCGCGGCCTCGGCCGCAGTCGTCGCCACCACGGCGGCGCCCAGCATGCTGAGCACGGCGACCCCTGTCGCGACCCCTCTTCCGACACGTGTGAACCGCGTGTGCATATTCGATTCCCCTTCGACGCATGCCACCCAATCAGGTGACAGTGAACCGTGTGTGAAGTCGCAGCGAAAGGTCGTTCGCACCGTTCGCTCATTCGCGCAGACCGCCGCGAGCCTCTCGAAGGCGCGGAAGTGGGACAGTCTGGTCGACGAGCTCAACCGACGGTGCTTTCACCGCGACCGAGCCTGTCGAAACCCGGCGGCCGCGGTCACCGCGGGTTGAGCCTGTCGAAACCCGGGACCGGGACAGACTGGTTTCGACGAGTTCGACCGGTCGTAACTGCACCGCGGGTTGAGCCTCTCGAAGCCCGGCAGCGCGACAGACTTGGCTCGACGTCGACTGGAGGATGAATGAACGCAACAGCCCGCCGCCCCCTCGGCGTGACCCTCATCGCCGTGCTCGCCTGGATCGAGGGCGCGTTCAACATCCTCGCCGGGGTGCTGCTGCTGGTGTTCCAGCACGAGCCGAGCGTCTCTAGCGCGTGGTCGAGCAGTGCTTCGCTCATCACCTCGGCGATCCTCACCATCTTGTTCGGAGTGGTCGTCGTGCTCGTCGCAGGAGGGCTGCTCCGCGGATCGAGCGGTGCGCGCATCATCGTCACGATCGTGCAGATCCTCGCCATCGTGGCGGATGCCTTCACGGCATGGGCCTTTCCCGACCAGTTCGCCTGGTCGGCCGTGAGCGCCCTGATCTCGCTGATCATCATCATCCTGCTCTGGACGGGGCGGGCATCCGACTTCTTCCGCTCGCACTAGACGTCGGTCGGGCCGGCTCGACCACTTGACCTTGCCCCACGGGGCAACGTCTACCGTGGTGCGGACGGAGCATCGACAAGGCACGGGGAGGAACGCATGAGGATCGGCGAAGTCGCACGTCGCGCCGGTGTCAGCGCGAAGACCGTTCGTCACTACGAGTCGCTGGGGCTCGTCGACTCCACGCGGCTGTCGAACGGATACCGCGACTACGCCGACGACGTTCCCCGCCTCGTCGCCGAGGCACACGCCCTGGTGCGGGTCGGGCTGAGACTGGAACAGACCCGCCCGTTCCTGGACTGCCTGAACGACGGGAGCGACAACGCTGACGACTGCGCGACGACCAGGCCCGCCTATCGGGCGGCGATCGACGATCTCAGTACGCGGATCGAGGAGCTTCAGCGGCGGCGTTCGGCGCTTCAAGCACTGCTCGCGGCGGCGGAATCCAGGGAAGATCCCGGATGCGCGTTCTCGCAGCTCGTTCCCGGGTTTACCGTGCCGACCTCCGTCGAGCCACCGAGCGAAAGGGAGCACCACCATGGTCACCGCCGATGAGACGACGTTCGATTCCGTCCTGGGGCAGGCCGAGCTGCCGGTTCTGGTCTACTTCTGGGCGACCTGGTGCGGACCGTGCCGGGTGCTCGGACCGACGCTGGAACGCATCGAGGCCGACACCGAGGGCGCGTTCACGATCGTGAAGATCAACGCGGACGACTGTCCGCAACTTGCAGCCAGGTACCGGGTGATGGCGGTGCCCACGATGAAGCTCATCGTCGGAGGCGAGGTGGTGCGCACCATCGTCGGCTCGAAGCCCAGGGCCGCGCTGGAGGCTGAGCTGTCCCCGGTGCTCGCCGGCTGATCCGCGCGGGCTGATCCGCCGGACGATCCACGCTGGGTGATCCGCATCGGGTGATGACGTGCGCTAGTTGTGCGGGTAGCGTGTGCGGCAAACGGACGAAGGAGAAGTGCCATGTCTGTCACCCTCAACCCCTACCTGAGCTTCCGTGACAACGCCCGCGAAGCCATGGAGTTCTACCAGACGGTCTTCGGCGGCGACCTGACGGTGAGCACGTTCCGGGACTTCCACATGACCGAGGACGAGAGCGAGCTCGACAAGGTCATGCACGCCCAGCTCAACGCGCCGGAGGGCATCGTGCTGATGGGTGCCGACACGCCGAACAGCATGGAGTACACACCGGGCGGCTCGATCACCGTCTCTCTCAGCGGCGACGACGAGGCGGCTCTGCGCGGGTACTGGGATCGCCTGTCGCAGGGAGCGACCGTCGTGCAGCCGCTGGAGAAGGCGCCATGGGGCGACTCGTTCGGCATGCTGACGGACAGGTTCGGCACCGGCTGGATGGTCAACATCGCGGGCCAGGCCTGAGCCCGCGCATGGCAGACGAGACCACTCTCGAGGTTCCCGGCCCCGACGGCACGCGCTCCGTGCGCATTAGCCATCCCGGGCGTGTCGTCTACCCGGAGGTGGGCATCACGAAGCTCGACCTCGCGGAATACCTCCTGGCGGTGTCCGGACCGTTCCTGTCGGCCAACGGCGACCGTCCGATCTCGCTCCAGCGGTTCAGGGACACCATCGACGGCGAGCAGTTCTTCTCGAAGAATCCGCCGCGGGGTGCGCCTGCCTACATCCGCGAGGTGAAGGTGGTCTATCCGAGCGCGCGATCGCATCCGCAGCTCGTGCTGGACGAGCCGGCGTCGGCGGTGTGGGCGGTGCAGATGGGCACCGTCGTCTTCCACCCCTGGCCGTCCCGCGCCGAGAACTCCGACAATCCCGACCAGTTCCGCATCGACCTCGACCCGCAGCCGGGAACGGGCTTCGAGGAGGCCGTGCCTGCCGCCATCGCGCTGCGGGCCGTGCTGGCCGAGGCGGGACTGGATGCCTACGTGAAGACCTCGGGAAATCGCGGCCTTCACGTGTTCGCACCCATCAGGCCCGAGCACGAGTTCCTCGACGTGCGGCACGCCGTCATCGCTGCAGCGAGGGAGCTCGAGCGGCGGATGCCCCACGCCGTCACGACGGCGTGGTGGAAGGAGGAGCGCGGGCGCAAGATCTTCGTCGACTTCAACCAGGCGAATCGTGACCGCACGATGGCCGGCGCGTACAGCCCCCGGCCGTTACCGCACGCGCCCGTGTCCTGCCCCGTCACCTGGGACGAGCTGGAGTCCGTCGATCCGCGATCCTTCACGGTGCTGACGGTGCCGAAGAGGCTCGAGGAGGTCGGGGACGCCTGGGCCGACTTCGCGGAGCGCCCTGGCAGCATCGACGTGCTGCTGTCGTGGTGGCAACGCGACCTCGACAACGGGCTGGGCGAGCTTCCCTTCCCGCCCGACTACCCGAAGATGCCGGGCGAGCCGCCGCGAGTGCAGCCGAGCAAGAAGGTGGCCGAGAACTGGGACGAGAACGGCAACCGCACCGCCGGTTGAGCCCGTCGAAACCGCCCCGCTCACCGTCGGCTCACCGTCGCCCGCGGCGCTGCCTCTCAGGCGAGCACGTCGGACAGGTCGTACGCGACGGGCCGGTCCAGCTGGTCGAACGTGCACGAGCGCGGCTCTCGGTCATCCCGCCACCGCTCGAACTGCACGGTGTGGCGGAACCGCTGGCCCTCCAGCTGGTCGTAGCGCACCTCGATGACACGTTCCGGCCGCAGCTTGACGAACGAGACGTCTTTGCTCGATGAGAACCGGCTGCGGTCGGTAGCGCCCTTCACCATCTCGCCGTTCTCGTCTCGCTCGACTAGCGGCTCGAGCTCGTCGACGAGCTCCTTGCGCCGTTTGTCGCTGAAGGCGGATGCGCCGCCCACGTTCCGCAGCACGTCGTCGTCGTCGTAGAGACCGAGCAGCAGCGAGCCGACGCCGTGGCCGCTGGAGTGTACGCGGTACCCGAGCAGCACCACGTCGGCGGTGCGGTGGTGCTTCACCTTGAGCATGGCGCGCTTGCCGGGGGCGTACGCCGCCGCGAGCGGTTTGGCGACCACCCCGTCGAGTCCGGCCCCCTCGAACTCGACGAGCCAGCGGCGCGCGAGCTCGACATCCGTTGTGGTCTGCACGAGGTAGAGCGGATGCCGCCAGCCCGCGGCGAGCTTCTCCAGCGCAGTCCGCCGTTCCGCGAACGGCCGTTCCATGAAGTTCTCGCCTTCGAGCGAGAGCAGATCGAACGCGACGAACATGGCCGGCCTCGTCTCGGACAGATGAGCGATCCGGCTGGCGGCGGGATGGATGCGCTGCGACAGCGCCTCCCAGTCCAGACGTTCCGAGCCGCTGCGGCCTGTGCGCACGACGATCTCGCCGTCGACGATGCACGGTGGCAGCTGTTGGGCGAACGCCTCGACGAGCTCGGGGAAGTAGCGGGTGAGCGGCTTGGACCCGCGGCTTCCGATGGTCACCTCCCGCTCGTCGTCGGCGCCGGCTTCGACGCCGACGATGCCTCGGAAGCCGTCCCATTTCGGCTCGTAGGACAGTCCGCCCGCTACGGCATCGGGCTCGGGAACGGCGTCGACGGCACGGGCGAGCATGGGTGCGGGAAGCGAGGCGGCCATCATCCGATCATGCCGCGATCAGGCGCTGGACGACAGCCCGTCGATCGGGATGCCCTCGGCGTCGGCGATCCAGAGGTGCATCGTCGCGTATGCGCGCCAGGGCCGCCACCGCTCGCCGAGCTCCAGTGCTGCCGCGGGAGAGATCCCGCCCAGAGAGCGCCGCAGCACGAGATCGCCGACCGGATAGGCGTCGGGATCCCTCAGCACCCGCAGGGCGATGTAGTCCACGGTCCACGGGCCGATGCCCGGCAGGGCGAGCAGCCGCGCGCGAACGTCGGCGTGATCGGCGAGGCGCTCCACGCGCAGACCGGACGTGAAAGCCTCGGCCAGCGCGATGACGGTCCTCGCCCGTGCCTCGGGAATGCCGACGGCCGAGCGCAACTCCTCGAGCTCTGCCGCCGCCACGGTGGCAGCGCCCGGGAACACCGTGAGGCCGTCTCCTACTGCACGGCCGTATGCCGCAGCCAGGCGTCCGGTGAACGTCCGGCACGCGGCCAGCGACACCTGCTGGCCGAGCACGGTCTGGGCGGCCGCCTCGAAGGCATCCGGATGCCCGATCACGCGCAGCGCGGGCCGCTGACGCACCAGCGACCCCAGCACCGTATCGTCGCGGAACGCCGACTCCACCGCCTCGACGTCGGTGTCGAGGTCGAACCATTCGCGCACCGCCTCGATGACGGACGGCGTCGCCGATCCGTGCACCTCCACGCCGTCATCCCGCACGGTGACCGTGATCGGTACGGGCTTCTCGCCGGATGCCCCACCGACCAGGCGGCTCACTGTGCCGTTCTCCGGATCCACCCGCTCGACCCCCGGCACGCTGTGGCGAACGAGGGAGTCGAGCACGACATCCCGTTCCAGGCGGCCGGCCAGGAACGTCGGCGCCGCCTCGCTCACGCCGCTGCTTCCAGAGAGAGGAGCGCCCGTTTGGCGTCGAGACCGCCCACGTAGCCGCCGAGAGATCCGTCTCCGCGCAGCACCCGGTGGCACGGCACGACAACGGGGAGCGGGTTCGTCGCGCAGGCCGTGCCGACGGCGCGGAACGCACGCGGGCGCCCGGCCGCGTCGGCGAGCCGTGCGTAGCTGGTGGTGTGCCCGTACGCGATCGACGGGAGCAGGCGCTGCACCTCGCCTCTGAACCCGCGGCTGAGCGCGAAATCGAGGGGGAGATCGAACGATGTGCGGTGCCCCGCGAAGTACTCGTCCAGCTCGGCAGCCGCCCGATCCAGCCGGCCGGGCGCCTCGAGCACCCGCGGACTCACCCGGTCGGCCAGCGTCTCCAGCACCGTGTCGAAGCCCTCGCTCTCGAACGCCACCCGCACGATGCCATGCTCCGTCGCCGCGACCAGCAGCCGGCCAACCGGACTGTCGACCACACGATAGGCGACATCGACGAGGCCTCGGTCGGCGGCCTCGCGCTCGAGCCGCTCGTGCAGTGAGGCCAGGGTCGTCTCGGTCTCGTCCGTGATCTCGTTCATCGCACAGCTCCCATCGCTCCTCGGAGGGTGCGGATACCGTCGGATGCCGCTCTGCGCGCAGCCTCCGCGGTCCCGCCGATGATGTCCGCCACCTCCCGATAGGCCAGCCCGCCGAGATAGTGGTACGTCACGGCCTGTCGCTGCCGGCTGGGCAGTGCGGCGACGGCCCTGGCCACCTCGTCGGCCTCGGCTTCGGCCTCCACCTCGTCCTCCGGGATGCCGATCGTGGCCGGCCTCTCGGGGAGGCGGTCGACGGTGATAGCACGGCGGCCCTCGGACCGGATCAGGTCGATGCACGTGCGGCGTGCGATCGTGACCAGCCACGCCTCGACGTTCGCGTCCGCCGGAAGGCGCGGGTAGGCATCCAGCGCCTTCAGAAACGTCTCCGACCAGGCGTCGTCCGCGTCGTGCGCGGACAGGATCGACCGGCACACGCGCAGCACGACGGCGCCGTGCGTGCGAACGACCGACTCGAAGGGCAGGAGCATCATCACACGGTAGACGCTGCCGCCGACGAGAACGTGAGGTCCGCTGACCAGCCGGCTACGCCAGGATGTCGCGCACCATCGGGATGACCTTCGTCGCGTACAGCTCGATGGAATGCGTGAGCAGCTCGTGCGGCATGGGGCCGTTCGCGTACTTGAGATCGAACCGGTCGACGCCGAGCACGCGGATCGCCTCGGCCATGCGCTTGGCGACGGTCTCCGGCGAACCGGCGTACAGCGAGCCGTGCCGCACCTCGCTGATGAACTGCTCCTTGCTCTGCGGAGCCCATCCGCGTTCCGCGCCGATGCGGTCCATGGTGGCCTTCTGATACGGGTACAGCTGCTCCATGGCCAGCTCGTCGGTGTCGGCGATGAATCCGGGGGAGTGCATGGCCAGCGGCATCGGCTGCCTGTCCATCTGCTCCTGTGCCCGCTTGTACAGGTCGACGTACGGCGCGAAGCGGCCGGCGTTGCCCCCGATGATGGCCAGTGCCATGGGGATGCCGTACCTCACCGAGCGGATGACGCTCTCCGGGCTCCCGCCGACGCCCACCCACGCCTTGAGTCTGCCCGACTCCGTCTTCGGATAGACCTGCTGGTCGGTGAGCGGCGCTCGCACCGTTCCCGCCCAGGTCACGGGATCCTCGTTCAGCAGCAGGCTGAACAGCTCGAGCTTCTCCTCGAACAGCTTCTCGTACTGTGCGAGGTCGTATCCGAAGAGCGGGAACGACTCCGTGAACGACCCGCGTCCCACCGTGATCTCGGCTCTGCCGCCGGAGATGGCGTCGAGGGTGGCGAAGCGTTCGTAGACGCGAACGGGGTCGTCCGAGCTGAGCACGGTCACCGCGGTGCCGACGCTGATGTTCTTCGTGCGAGCGGCGATCGCGGAGAGCACGACGTCGGGCGCGCTGATGGCGAAGTCGGCGCGGTGATGCTCACCGATGCCGAAGGCGTCGACGCCGAGCTCGTCGGCGAGCACCGCCTGCTCGACGACCTCGCGGATCGTCTTCGCGCCCTGACCCTGACTCCCGTCCTCGGCGAGCGGGACGTCCCCGAACGTGTCCAAACCGAACTGCACGGCCACCACGGCCCCTTTCGTCATGTCCAGCACTCATATATGCAAATGCATAGGGCGCCAACGTCGCCGACCCCGCCATCATTCCGTCGATGCGCGGTTCGGTCGACCACCGCGGCCTGGGGAAGTCCGCGTCACGAGGGCGGCCGCGCCTCGCCATAGCTGCGCCACGGCCGGTCCGCATGGCGGCGCAGCCGACGGCTCGGCACCAGAAGGAGCCGCATCACGCTCGCGCGCAAGGGGTGGGTGCCGCATCCCATCCGTCGTAGCGTGGCGTGCATGGATGCGCTGGATCTGGCGAAGAAGCACACCAAACGCGCCGCGAAGCGCACGGAGAAGCTGGTCAAGACCCATCGCGAGCACGAGCAGAAACCGCCGTCACGCGAGGAGCTCGCCCTGCGCGAGCGTGAGGAGAAGGCGGCGGCGTCTGCCCGATACGGCCGCCTCCCGTGGAAGTACGTGCTCGGTCGCACCCTGCGCGAGTACGGCAGAGACGGATGCTCCAACATCGCGGCCGGGCTCACCTACTTCTCCGTGCTGTCGGCCCTGCCCGCTCTCCTCGCGCTCATCTCGGTTCTCGGTCTGCTGGGTGCCGACCGCTCCGGATCGAAGAAGCTCCTGGAGGTGATCGACACGGTCGCACCGCAACAGGTGCAGCCGGCGCTGTCCTCCTTGCTCTCGCAGCTCACCTCGTCGAGCGCAGCGGGCATCGGGCTCGCCATCGGCATCATCGGAGCCGTGTGGTCCGCCTCCGGCTACGTCGGCGCGTTCACGCGCGCCGTGAACCGCATCTATGGAGTGAAGGAGGGACGCACGACCATCGTGCTGCGCTCGCAGCAGGTTCTGATCACGGTCGTCGTGCTCGCGCTCGCCGTCGTGATCGTGCTCGCCCTCGTCCTGAGCGGCTCGGTCTCGCGCACGATCGGCCAGGCGCTGGGGATCGGAGACGCGGTGTTCACCACGTGGGAGATCGTCAAGTGGCCCCTGATCGCTGTCGCGGTCATCCTCGCCGTCGCCGTGCTGTACTTCGGGGCGCCGAACCTCCATCACCCGCGCATCCGCTACGTCGCGTCCGGCGCGGCGATCGCGGTCGTCATCATGGTCGTCGGCTCGGTGCTCTTCGGGTTCTACGTGTCCAACTTCTCCAGCTACAACCGCGTCTACGGTGCGGTCGGCGGCCTGCTCGTCGCTCTGCTCTGGGTGTGGCTGGTGAACCTCGCACTCGTGATCGGGGCCGAGATCGGATCCGAGCTGGAACGCGGGCACGAGTTGTCCATCGGCGAGTCGGCGGAGCGCGTCGTCAGGCTCCGCGTGCGCGGCGAGAAGGCGTCGGACAAGGCGGAGGAGAAACTCAGGGCCGACGAGCGGGTGGGAGCTGCCATCCGCAGAGCGACAGCGATTCAGGGCGGCAGGGACGGCGCGATGAGTGCGTAACCGGCAGGAGCCGGGTTAGCCTGACAGCGTTCCTCCTGCACCGCGTTCACGCATCCGTCAGCGGATGCCACCATCCGTTCACACCACAGGGAGACATCGATGATCGCGTCCATTCTCGAGAACGACAGCGTGCACTTCGAGCACAGGGGCCTCGGATACGTGGTGCACCGGATGGGACCGGCCGACTGGGTCGTGCGGTCAGACGACGGCCGCGCGATCGGAGCCCTGACGGTGGTCTCGCCGGAGGGCGAGGAACACGAACCGGTCTACGGCGGCATCATCGCAGGCCAGACGGAGACCGACTACGAGGGCTCCGACTGGGAGTCGATCGTGCGCGGGCTCGTCAACGAGGCGTTGGACGCCGATGACGGATCCATGACCCAGGTGACGACGCAGCACTGACGAGCCGGCGCTGACTGGCCGCGTTGACGGCTCAGCGCTGAAACGCAGCATGACGGCCCGACGCTGACGGTTCAGCTCTCGCGCACCACGTCGCGCGGATCCTTGTCGGTGCGCCACCCGCGCCAGGACGGCTGCCTGAGGCGGCCGCCTCTCGTCCACTCCGCGAACTCCACCTCGCCGACGAGGTCGGGCTTCACCCAGTGCACCCCGCGAGCGTCGGCCGGCGGGATGTCCTCGAACGGGTTCGTCTTCGCCTCGAGGCCGCCCAGTCGCTCGGCGATCTCGTCGAGCGCGGCGTCGCCGAACCCGGTGCCCACCTTGCCCACGTAAGTGAGCTTCCTGCCGTGCGGGATGCCGAGCAGCAGTGATCCGACGCCGTTCGCTCGTCTCCCTTCCCCGGGTTTCCAGCCGCCGATCACCACTTCCTGCGTTCCGTGGTGCTTCACCTTGACCCACGCGGTCGACCGCCTGCCCGAGGCGTACGTGGACTCCCTGTCCTTGGCCACGATGCCCTCGAGCCCGGCCTTCTTGCTGCGGGCCATGGCCTCCTCGATCGGCAGGTCGACGGCATCCGGAACCTGGAGAATGCCGCGATGGCGGTCGGTGACGACGTGCTCCAGGGCCGCGCGGCGCACCTCGTACTCCTCGCTTGTGACGTCGTGGCCGTCGAGCTCGAGGATGTCGAACGCGTAGTAGCGCACGGGGACACGCGCCGCGGTGCGCGAGATCTCGGTCTCGTTCTGCAGGTTCATCCGCTGCTGCAGAAGCCCGAAGTCCGGATGCCCGTCGTTCAGCGCGACGATCTCGCCGTCGAGCACGGCGGGCGAGCGCACGCCGTCCGCGATCGCCGTCAGCTCCGGATACTGCGCCGTGACGTCGTGTCCGTTGCGGGTCACGAGCCGCACGGCGCCGTCCTGCACGTAGGCGATCGCGCGGATGCCGTCCCACTTGTTCTCGAAGACCCAGCGGTCCTCGTCGTGGCCGAGCTGCGCCGCGCTGCCGAGCGTCGCGAGCATGGGGGAGTAGTCCTTGCGGTGCGGCTGGAGGTCCATCCGGTGGATGAGCCAGTTCTTCTCATCAGCGGAGGAATCCGAGGAGCCGCGCCTGGTCGAATGCCCGGTGTGGATGAGCGCCACCTTCACCGGCTGTCCGCCGAGGCCGCCTCCCTCCGACGGATGCAGCGTGACGATGACCTCCTCGCCCTCTCGCCACTTCTCGAGGTCGTACACGCCTGAGTCCCAGATGTCCACGTGTCCTGCGCCGTATTCCCCGCGCGGAATGTCTCCTGCGAAGCCCCCGTAGTCCAGGGGGTGGTCTTCGGTCTGCACCGCGAGGTGGTTCTCCTTGGTGTCTGTCGGCACGCCCTTCGGAAGCGCCCAGCTCACGAGCACGCCGTCTCGCTCGATCCTGAAGTCGTAGTGCAGCCGGCGCGCGGCGTGCTTCTGGATCACGAACGAACGCCCATTGGTGGTCTTCGGCTTCCCGCGCGGCACGGGTTCCGGGGTCTTCGCGGCGTCGCGTTTGCTCCGGTACACCGTGAGCCGGTCGCGCGAGGACCCGGCCCGGGCCTGCTCGTCGGCGCTTTCCGCTGCTTCGGACGAGTCCCGGCCGGCATCCGTCTTGGCCGATCTGCCGCCGCGCCCGCTTCGGGCTGCCGCCTTGGCGTCGCTCGCGGACCCCTGCGAGGCCTCCGCGAGTGGATCGCCCTTCGTCGCTACGCGTTTCAGCACCTCCTCGTATCCCAGATGGCGCAGCTTGGGCGACGCGAGCTCGCGCCAGGTGCGAGGCACGGCGACCGTCGGGTGAGCCCGGCCGCGCAGGGAATAGGGTGCGATCGTGGTCTTGTTCGCGTTGTTCTGACTCCAGTCGATGAACACCTTGCCCGCGCGATCGGCACGTTTCATCGTGCTGATGACCTCGTCTTTGTGATCCGCCTCCAGAGCGCGCGCGAGCTCGTGCGCGACCTGCGAGATCTGATCCGACGTCTGGCCTCCGTCGAGCCCCGCATAGAGATGGATGCCCTTGCTGCCGCTCGTCACCGGAACGGGATCCAGCCCCACGTCGGTGAGGATGTCCCTCGCCCAGCCAGCCACCTCGGCGCACTCGATCAGTCCCACACCCTCTCCGGGGTCGAGGTCGAGCACGAGGCGGTCGGGGTTCTTCCTGGCTCCGCGGGGGCCCGCCTTCCACTGCGAAACGTGGATCTCCAGCGCCGCGATCTGGCCGAGCCAGGCGAGCACGGCAGGCTCGTTCACGAGCGGATACGTGTTCGCGTGATCCTTGTGCTCGATGGTGACGCGCGGAACCCAGTCCGGCGTGCCCTCGTCGAGGTTCTTGTGGAAGAACGGCGCCTCCGGATGCTCGCCGGTGCCGACGCCGTTCGGCCACCGTTTGCGCGTGGCGGGCCGACCCTGCGCGTGTTCGATGAGAAACGGGGCGATCTGGGCGTAGTAGGCGACCACGTCGCCCTTGGTCGTGCCGGTCTCGGGGTACAGCACCTTGTCGAGGTTGGTCAGTTTGAGCCGGTGCCCGTCGATCTCCACCAGCTGAGAACCGCCCGACCGCCGCGAGCCGGATGTGCCGCCGGAGGCGCGGGATGCGTTGTTGGCCGCCATGTGACAGACGTTACGCTCGCCCGAGCAGCGGTCGCGACGGCTTGACGGCCGTCAGAGAGCGGCTCGTGACGCTCCGCTCTCGGTCTGTCCGCGCATCCCTGGTGGGCAGCGCATCGGGCAGGAGGGTTGTCGTTCGTCGCGGAGGGCTGTGCAATAGACGGTATGCGAGCCATCGGTAAGCGCGTGATCGCCTTCGGCCTGGTCAACGTGCCCGTGAAGATCTACAGCGCCACGGAGGACCACGACGTGTCGCTGCACCAGGTGCACGACAAGGACGGCGGTCGCATCCGCTACAAGCGCACGTGCGAGATCGACGGCAGCGTCGTCCCCTATGAGCACATCGTCAAGGCCTACGACTCGGGAGACCAGACGGTCGTCCTCACCGACGAGGATCTCTCCTCGCTTCCGGAGGAGCGCAGCAACGAGATCGAGGTGGTCGAGTTCGTCCCCGACGACCAGGTGGATCCGATCATGTTCGAGCGCAGCTACTTCCTGGAACCGGACTCCAAGTCGGCCAAGGCGTACGTGCTGCTCCGTCAGACCCTCGAAGCGACCAACCGCACCGCGATCGTCAAGTTCGCGCTGCGCCAGAAGACCCGGCTTGGCGCCCTTCGTGTGCGCGACGGCGTGCTCGTGCTCCAGGGCCTGCTGTGGGCCGACGAGGTGCGCAAGCCCGAGTTCCAGAGCCTCTCGGAGAACGTCAAGGTCACCGACAAGGAACTGGACATGTCCGCGCGACTCGTCGCCAGCTACGAGAGCGACTTCTCGCCGGAGAAGTTCGAAGACGACTATCAGATCCAGTTGAAGAAGCTCATCGACGCCAAGCTCGAGCAGGGCGAGAGCATCGACACGGGGGCCACCTTCGGCGAAGAGGGCGAAGGCGAGAAGGGCGAGGTCCTCGACCTCATGGAGGCCCTGCGCCGGAGCGTGGAGAAGAACAGGGGAGCGAAGAAGGGCACGTCCACGGGCTCGAAGACTCGCTCCTCGAAGCCTCGCACCACGAAGCCGCGAGCGCCGAAGGCGGACACGGGGAGCACAGGAAGCCGCACGCGCAAGAAGGCGGGCTGAACCCGAGCGGGTGGATGAACCGCGCGGCGTCCTCGTCGACGAGTGCCGCGTCAACCCCCTGCTCTGGGGGCACCGCCGATTCGCTCGCTGCAGTGACTCCTCCGGTCGCCCGGTCAGGCGGGCGTGAGCGCCATTCCAGGCTTCCTGGATTCCGATATGCCGTGAGCGGGCATCCGTGCTGCGATGATGGGCAGATGGGATACCTCATCTACGGTTCCGGTGCTGAGTACGAGATCGACGACCGCACCCTGGCTCATCTCAAGATCGCGATCGTGGTCAAGCTTCGGTTGCAGGAGAGCTTCCTGATCAACTGGACCGTCCCCGCCGAAGAAGGCTCGGGACGTGTGAGCCTGTGGGTCTCGCCCGCGATACCTCTGCAGTTCCGGTTCTCGGGCAGCAGGCCGCCGGAGCTCAACCGCGTCTGGCTCGAGGCGCTCGCGCTCTCGTCGCACGGGACGCGGGGCATGGTCGTGATGCCGGAGTCGGACGCGGAGGGTTTCGTGGCTTCTGCGCCGAGCGCAGGGTAGGCGTGTCGGAGGCGACGGGGCCGGCAGGCGGCCGCGCACACGACGACGAGCGCACAGCGCCGTCGACGGGAAGCGGTGGCCCTGCGCATCTGCAGCGCCGGCCACTCGGCAGCGGAGACGCGTGGGTGGACGGCCCCGACGGCCGGCGGTTCTGGGGAACGTACGGGGCGGCCGGACTCCTCGTCGTCAGTGAGGACTCCGGCATCCTCTTGCAGCATCGCGCGGAATGGAGCCACTTCGGCGGCACGTGGGGACTGCCGGGAGGCGCTCGCCATCGTGACGAGAGCGCCAGGGACGGCGCCGTGCGGGAGGCTGCCGAGGAAGCGGGGGTGCCTCCCGAGTCGGTGCAGCCCCTCTTCCTCTCCCGGCTCGACCTCGGCTGGTGGTCGTACTCGACCGTCGTCGCAGCGACGTCGTCTCCGTTCGTGCCGGTCATCGGCGACGCGGAGAGCATCGAGGTGCGTTGGGTTCCCCTCGACGACGTCGAGATCCTGCCACTCCACCCATCGTTCGCGGAGCGTTGGCCTCAGCTCCGCCCCGACCTGTTCCGCCGGCCCGTCGTCATCGTCGACGCTGCGAATGTCGTCGGCTCACGGCCGGATGGCTGGTGGCGGGACCGGCCAGGGGCGGCAGCGCGGCTCGTCGAGCATCTCGGCGCGCTGGGCGACACCGGCTGGCCGGCCGCGATGCTGGGCCTGCCGCACGACGCGTGGTGGCCGAACGTGGTCGTCGTGCTGGAAGGTGAGGCGAAGCGGATGCCGCAGCCCGAGCACCTGCACGGGCTCACCATCGTGCGAGCGGACGCCGACGGCGACTCGGCCATCATCGAGCGAACGCGGTCGCTTCCCGATCCTGCTCAGGCGATCGTGGTGACGGCGGACAGAGGGCTGGCGCACCGCGTTGCCGAGCTGGGAGCGGCCGTCGCATCCCCCGCCGCGCTCTGGAGAGGAGCGCACGCGCTGGGCTGAGCGGGCTCCCAGGGGATACCGGATCTCCGGGACGCACAGCCCTGCACGCCGGGCCCTCTGGAACGCGCGGGCCGCGGGGTCACGCGGACGCCTGGTACGCGCGGACCTCTGGGATCGAGGCTCAGGCCGGTGTCGCTTGCTCGGCGAGCGAGCCCTTCCACTTCACGAGGGCGCGCACCGTCGAGCTCGGATCCTCGGCGAGAACGTCCATCACGTCCGCAGGCACGAAGTAGTTGACCGCGACCCAGCCGCGCACGAGCTCCGACCGGTCTCCGGCCAGTTCTCTCAGCACGTCGCACGGCGTCGCTTCGTTGCGAGCGACGCAGGCCCGCACGCCATCGTCGGGGTCCCGCGCAAGCGTCTCGAAGAGGTCCGGCGGCGTGTTGTAGCTGCTCGCGACGCTCTCGCGGATCTTGGGGTTCTCGCTCTCGGCGAGGAGCCGCAACCGCCGGATCTTGCTCTCCGTGATCGCGGGCATGGGGTGCAGAGCCGCCGCCTCCTCAGCACTCAGCATCGCCGGTGCCGCGCGGCGCATGGCTTCGCGCTGGGCTGGTGTGTTGAAGCGGATGCACGACATGCCTCCAGGCTAGCGACGGTGTGCGTCATCCGGTCGCATCAGCACGCGCGTCAGCCGGTCGTGCGCCGACGCGCTTCTGCGCGTCGCTCAGCGTGCCGTCGCGGCGAGCCGACGGCGCTTCGGCAGCCACGGCACCACGGCGGAGGTGGTCGCCTGGTATTCGGCGTACTCCGGGTAGCGGCTGCGCGTGATGCTCTCGGTGAAGATCGTGGATCCGATGAAGAGCACGGTCAGCAGAAGCGCGCCCAGAACGGTCCACTGCAGCACGGAGCGGGCAGCGATCGCTCCGAAGAAGAAGAACACCCACCATTGGGCCTGCTCGAAGAAGAAGTTCGGATGCCGCGAGAAGCGGAAGAGCCCGGACTGCAGGAAGCGGGGGTTCGGCTGACGACCCGCAGCCACCTCCGCCGCCTTCCAGGCGTGGAAGTCCCACTGCTGCTGGTCGGCGACCGACTCACCGATCAGGAACACGAGGAAGACCACGGCCGCGACGACATCGAGAACGGTGAACGGGCTCGGGTGCTCGTATGCCGTCCAGGCGGGCAGCGTGAACAGGAAGATCAGAACGTTCTGGTAGATCACGATGAAGAGCAGGTTGAACAGGAACCACTTCCAGCCGGCGATCCTCGATCGCAGCAGCGCCCAGCGGTAGTCCTCGCCGCCTGCCGCGTAGCCGCCCTTCCTCGCGAAGTTGAACGTGAGTCTGGCTCCCCACAGCGTGACCAGCGCGGCCATCACGTCCAGGCGCGGGTCGGTGAGGCCCGCGGCGATCGCGTACACCCAGACGTAGACGACGGGGATGATCGACCAGATGCGGTCGACCCACGAGTACTCCTTGGTGAGAAGCGACAGCACCCAGGTCACGACGCAGACCGCCGCGAGTATCCATAGGCACACGATCACGGGGGACATGTACCGAATTCTAGGGGTGCAGCTGAACCCGGGCCATCGTCGGCCGGAGGCCGCAGCGGACGGCACTCCTCGGGGAGGCGACAAGCGGCACGCACCCGGTCGGCCTAAGATTGCCAGCCGTGGCACAAGCATCCGGAGCGGTCTCCTCTCGGGTGTTCACCATCCCCAATCTGCTCAGCTTCTTCCGCCTCGCGCTCGTTCCGGTCTTCCTCTTGTTCGTGATAGCGGGCTGGGATGCCTCGGCCCTGCTCGTGCTCGTCGTCGCCAGCGTCACCGACTTCTTCGACGGGTTCCTGGCGCGACGTCTCCATCAGGTCTCGCGTCTCGGTCAGCTGCTCGACCCGGCGGCCGACCGGCTCTACATCTTCGCTGCGCTCATCGGGCTCGCATGGCGCGAGCTGCTTCCGTGGTGGCTCGTGGCGGCCATCGTCGCGCGCGACGTGATGCTGCTCGTCCTCGGCATCGTGCTGGCCAACCACGGCCACGGCCCTCTGCCCGTGCATCATCTGGGCAAGATCGCCACATTCGCGCTGCTCGTCGCGCTGCCGGTCCTCATGCTGGGCGAGGCGTTCCCGGTCATCGCGTGGGCGTCCCAGCCGGTCGGCTGGGCGATCGCGATCTGGGGCGCCTTCCTCTACTGGTGGGCCGGCATCCTCTACATCCGTGAAACGCGGCGTGTGGTTCGCGGTGCGCCTGTCATAGCCGGTGCGGCATCCGATACGCTTTCTGCAGAGGAGGTCGACGGTGGCTGAGCAGAACAACCCGAACCGCGAAGCACGCTCCGCCTCGGGGGAGGACACGACCGCCGGATTCGGCGAGGAGTTCGCCGCGGCGATGAACGCGCAGGCCGCCGGCGTCTCGCCGGAGGAGCGCGAGGCGATCAGCGCGCTGCCGAGCGGCTCGGCGCTGCTGATCGTGCGGCGCGGTCCCAATACGGGAGCACGCTTCCTGCTGGACGCGGACGTCACGACGGCCGGCAGGCATCCGGACGCCGACATCTTCCTCGACGACGTGACGGTCTCGCGCCGGCATGCCGAGTTCATCCGGCACGGAACGGCCTTCGAGGTGAAAGACCTGGGCTCCCTCAACGGCACGTACTTCGACGGAGTGCGCGTCGAGAGCGCCATGCTGACAGACGGCGCCGAGGTGCAGGTCGGAAAGTTCCGCCTCACGTTCTATGCCGCCCGCCCCGACCTGGACGCGTCGGCGACGGCCTGATGGCCCGCGAGTCCTCACAGGCGCGCGGTTCCGCGGTCGCCCGTGGACCCGCGCTGCTGAGCATCGGCCAGGTGCTCGCCCAGCTGACCCCTGAGTTCCCGGACCTCGCCCCGTCGAAGCTGCGATTCCTCGAGGAGCAGGGGCTCGTCACGCCCGCTCGCACGGCGTCCGGCTATCGCAAGTTCTGTGCCGAGGACGTCGAGCGGCTGCGCACGATCCTCACACTGCAGCGCGAGCACTACCTTCCCCTCAAGGTGATCCGGTCGTACCTCGCCGACCAGGATGCCGGCCGGGCACCCATCCTGCCCGGCACCACGGGACCGTCCCGCCCGACCATCCTGTCGACCGGTCGGCGCTTCAGCCGCGACGAGCTGCTGAACGAGGCGGATGCCTCGCCCGCACTGCTTCAGGAAGCGATCGCGGCATCCTTGATCGCCCCGGCCGAGGTGTACGGCGACGATCAGCTGACCGTGCTCAAGGCCCTCGTCGAACTGCACCGCTCGGGAATCGAGCCGCGGCATCTGCGCGGGCTCCGGGCATCGGCGGAGCGTGACATCGGTCTCATCGAGACGGCCCTCGCACCCGTGCTGCGCCGGGCGGATGCGAGTGCGCGAGCCCGCGCGGGGGAGCTCGGTCGCGAGCTCGCGGACGATCTCGAGACGGTGCGCTCAGGCATCGTGCGTGCCGCTCTCGCGCGCCTGGCGCCGTGAGCGTGCGGGAGCCGGCGACACGCCGACCGGTTGGGGCGGATGTCATTGATCGCTTCCGTCGGCACGGTTACCGTGGAGGGTACGCCGCGCGTCAGCGGGGTGCCTGGGGTGAGAGGGAACGCGCATGACGGAAGTTCGTCGGAATGACGACGCTCGCTACGACCTCGGCTTCCTGTTCACCGACGGTCTTCCGGAGATGGATGACGTCTCGGGCTATCGCGGCGCCGTCGCGGCCCGTGCGGCCGGCATCAGCTACCGGCAACTGGACTACTGGGCGCGGACGGGTCTCGTCGAGCCGACCGTCAGAGGAGCGGCGGGGAGTGGGTCGCAGCGGCTGTACGGCTTCCGCGACATCCTGGTGCTCAAGCTCGTCAAACGCCTGCTCGACACCGGCATCTCGCTCCAGCAGATCCGCACCGCGGTGGAGCAGCTGCGCAAAGAGGGTGTCAACGACCTTGCGCAGACCACACTCATGAGCGACGGTGCCAGCGTCTACCTGTGCACGTCGGACGACGAGGTGATCGACCTCGTGGGCCGTGGTCAGGGCGTGTTCGGCATCGCGGTGGGCAAGGTGCTCCGTGAGGTCGAGACCAGCCTGGTCGAGCTGAACGTGCAGGCGTCGGACCCGATGGACGAGCTCGCGGCTCGTCGCGCGGCCCGCAAGATCAGCTGAACGCCGCCGGCAAGATCAGCTGAAGCACTCAGTCGAGCGACGCTGCGCCGACCGCGCTCAGGCGACCCGCACGCAACCGACGGCTGTCGATCGGCGGCATCGATCAGCGGCGTCGACGAACGTGCGTCGGCCAATCAGCCGAGGCCGTCCTCGATCGGGGCCGCGCCGAATCCTCAGTTGCTGCTCTCGGCGTATTCGCCCATGCGCGCCGTCCTGAGCACGCGCTCGAGCAGCATGTCGAAGTTGTGCGCCATCTCCTGCGCGCTCTCACCCGGCCAAACGTGCAGCGGCTTGGCAGCGCCCTGCGCCTGCTGCAGCGAGGTGCGCTCAGGGAGCTGAGGCGAGAGCACGAGCGGCCCGAACATGTCGCGCAGCTCCTTGATGCGGAACTGGTGCTCCAGGGACTGCACCCTGGCCCGGTTCACGATGATCCCGAGCGGCTGAAGCCGGGGAGACAGGCCGCGCCTGATCTCCTCGATGGCGCGCAGCGCGCGGTCGGCAGCGGCCACGGAGAACAGGCCGGGTTCCGTCACGACAGACACCCGGTCGCTCGCGGCCCACGCAGTGCGGGTCAGGGCGTTGAGTGATGGCGCGCAGTCGATGAGCACGAGGTCGTAGTCGTGCTCCACGTTGGCGAGCGCCTCTTCGAGCTTCCAGATGTCGCGGATCGAGGGGTGCGGACCGTCGAAGTTGATGGCGGACGGACTGCCGATCATGACGTCGACCTTGCCCGGCCGCCCGCGCGTCCACCCGCTCGGCGCGATCGCCGCACGCACCACCTTCTCCTTCGGAGAGGCGAGCACGTCGGCCACGTTGAGGTGGCCGGCGATCGTGATGTCCATGCCGGTCGAGACGTCGGACTGCGGGTCGAGGTCGACGACGAGCGTGCGCAGGCCCTTGGCGAAAGCGGCTGAGGCGAGGCCCAACGTCACGGTCGTCTTGCCGACACCGCCTTTGAGGGAACTGACGCTGAGCACATGCACAAGAGGCAACGTTACCGTCAGTAGTCTTAGAGAACCTAACCGTTCGCTGAGCGGCGCGTGCCCCGCCAGAGAGGCTCTGATGTTCACGAAGATCCTGGTTGCCAACCGCGGGGAGATCGCCATCAGGGCGTTCCGCGCGGCCTACGAACTCGGCGCGCAGACCGTCGCGGTGTTCCCGTACGAAGACCGCAATTCGATGCATCGGCTCAAGGCGGACGAGGCGTACGAGATCGGCGAGCCGGGGCATCCGGTGCGCGCCTACCTCGATGTCGACGAGATCATCAGGGTCGCGAAGCAGTCCGGCGCCGACGCCATCTACCCCGGCTACGGCTTCCTGTCCGAGAACCCGGAGCTCGCCGAGGCGGCCGCGCGCGCGGGCATCACGTTCATCGGCCCGAACGCGGATGTGCTGCGGATGGCGGGCAACAAGGTGACGGCGAAGGAGCACGCGATTGCCGCAGGCGTTCCCGTTCTGGCCTCGACACCGCCGTCGCGAGACATCGAGGAGCTCCTGGCGGGTGCCGAGGCGATCGGGTTCCCCGTCTTCGCGAAGGCCGTCGCGGGAGGCGGCGGCCGCGGCATGCGGCGGGTGAACAGTCTGGCCGACCTGAGACCGGCGCTCGAAGAGGCGATGCGGGAGGCCGACAGCGCGTTCGGCGACCCCACCATGTTCCTCGAGCAAGCCGTGCTGAGACCGCGGCACATCGAGGTCCAGGTGCTGGCGGATGCCTCCGGCCACACCGTGCACCTGTTCGAGCGGGACTGCTCCGTGCAGCGCCGACACCAGAAGGTGCTCGAGATCGCGCCCGCGCCCAGCCTGCCCGACGACATCCGGCAGTCGCTCTACCGCGACGCCGTGGCGTTCGCCGAGTCCATCGGCTACGTCAACGCGGGAACCGTCGAGTTCTTGCTCGACACGGTGGGGGAGCGTGCCGGGCAGCACGTCTTCATCGAGATGAACCCCCGCATCCAGGTGGAGCACACGGTCACGGAAGAGGTGACGGACGTCGACCTGGTGCAGTCGCAGATGCGCATCGCGGCGGGGGAGACGCTCGCCGACCTGGGGTTGCATCAGGAGAGCATCCAGCTGCACGGCGCTGCCATTCAGTGCCGCATCACTACGGAGGATCCGACTCAGGGCTTCCGGCCGGACACCGGAACCATCACCACCTACCGTTCACCCGGTGGCGGCGGCATCCGGCTCGATGGCGGCACGGTCGCCGCGGGTGCGCAGATCAGCCCCCATTTCGACTCGATGCTGGCCAAGCTCACCTGCCGCGGCCGTGATTTCGGCGCAGCTGTGCTCCGCGCCAGGCGCGCGCTGGCCGAATTCCGCATCCGCGGTGTCGCCACGAACATCCCGTTCCTCCAGGCGGTGCTGGACGACCCGTCGTTCGTGGCCGGCGATCTGAGCACGTCGTTCATCGAGGAACGTCCGCAGCTGCTGCGCGGGCGGGTGTCGAAGGATCGCGGAACGAAGCTCCTGAACTGGTTGGTCGACGTCACGGTGAACCAGCCGAACGGCCCTCGGCCGTCGGTGGCCGACCCGGTCGCGAAGCTGCCCGCTATCGATCTGAAAGCGCCTGCGCCCGATGGATCGCGGCAGCGTCTTCTCGCGCTCGGTCCTGCCGCATTCGCCGCCGAACTGCGCGCTCAGACCGCCCTCGCAGTGACCGAGACCACTTTCCGCGACGCCCACCAGTCGCTGCTGGCCACCCGAGTGCGCACCAGGGACCTGCTTGCCGTCGCGCCCTACGTGGCGAGGCTCACCCCTCAGCTGCTCTCGGTCGAGGCATGGGGCGGCGCCACGTACGACGTGGCCCTCCGCTTTCTCGGCGAGGATCCGTGGGAGCGGCTCGCCGCCCTGCGCGATGCCCTCCCGAACATCAACATCCAGATGCTGCTACGTGGCAGGAACACCGTCGGGTACACGCCGTATCCCACGGAGGTCACGGATGCGTTCGTTCGTGAAGCGGTCTCGACCGGTGTGGACATCTTCCGCATCTTCGACGCGCTCAACGACGTCGGCCAGATGCGCCCGGCCATCGACGCCGTGCTGGCCAGCGGCACCGCCGTGGCCGAGGTGGCGGTCTGCTACACGGGCGACGTGCTCGATCCCGCAGAGGAGCTGTACACGCTCGACTACTACCTGAGGCTCGCGGAGAACATCGTCAAGGCCGGAGCGCACGTTCTGGCCATCAAGGACATGGCCGGCCTGCTCCGGCCGGGTGCCGCCGAACTCCTCGTGCGCTCGTTCCGGGAGCGGTTCGACCTCCCGGTGCACGTGCACACGCACGACACCGCCGGCGGACAGCTGGCGACTCTGCTGGCGGCCAGCGCTGCGGGTGCCGACGCGGTCGATGTCGCCAGCGCGCCCATGGCGGGAACGACGAGCCAGCCATCGGCATCCGCTCTGGTCGCGGCCCTCGCCCACACCGACCGGGATACGGGCATTCCGCTGCGCAACGTGACGGACCTCGAGCCGTACTGGGCGGCGGTTCGCGGCATGTACTCGCCGTTCGAGTCGGGACTGCCAGGACCGACTGGGCGCGTCTACACGCACGAGATCCCCGGAGGACAGCTGTCGAATCTGAGGCAGCAGGCGAAAGCCCTCGGGCTGGCCGAGGACTTCGAGCTGATCGAGGACATGTACGCGGCCGCGGATCGCATCCTCGGCCGCATCCCCAAGGTGACGCCCTCGTCGAAAGTGGTAGGCGACCTCGCCTTGCATCTGGCCGCCGTGCACGCCGACCCCGACGACTTCGAGCAGAACCCGCAGAAGTACGACGTTCCGGACTCGGTCGTCGGATTCATGGCAGGCGAGCTCGGCGACCTGCCGGGTGGATGGCCAGAGCCGTTCCGCAGCAAGGTGCTCGAGGGCAAGAACGTGCGGGTCGCGGTGGCAGACCTCTCCGCCGACGATCGGGCGGCGCTCGACGGCGACTCTGCGTTGCGTCGCACCACCCTCAACCGACTGCTGTTCCCGGCGCCCGCCAGGCATTTCGAGCAGGTGCGCGAACTGTTCGGCGACGTCTCGGTTCTCGACACGGCCGACTACCTGTACGGGCTGACGCCCGGCCGGGAGCACGTCATCCGCCTGGCGCCCGGGGTGCGTCTCTACGCCGGACTGGAGGCGATCGGCGAGGCCGACGACAAGGGGATCCGCACGGTGATGACCACGCTGAACGGTCAGCTTCGTCCGGTCTTCGTGCGCGACCGCTCGATCACCGTGGAGGCGAAGTCCGCGGAGAAGGCGGATGCCTCCATCCCCGGCCACGTCGCCGCTCCGTTCTCCGGCGTCATCACGATGCAGGTGCAGGTGGGCGATCGCGTCGTCGCAGGCACACCTGTGGCCTCCATCGAGGCCATGAAGATGGAGGCGGCGATCGCCTCGCCGATCTCCGGAACCGTGGCACGGCTCGCCGTCCCCAAGACGCAGCAGGTGGATGCCGGCGATCTGCTCGTGGTGGTGAGCCCGGACTGACCCACGCCGGAGTCACGACCGCGTGGCTTGTCCACGTGCGGGTGCACGCGGACGGGGGAGAGCATCCGCCCCTATAAAATGAGGGGATGCCCGATCGTCCGATCCGCCTCTACGGCGACCCCGTGCTCTCCACCGTGTCCGACCCGATCACCACGGTGGACGACGGCGTGCGGGCGCTCGTCGCCGATCTCGTGGACAGCGTCAAGGTCGAGGGACGTGCAGGAGTCGCGGCGTGCCAGATCGGCGTGGGCCTTCGCGCGTTCAGCTACAACGTGGACGGCGAGGTCGGCTACCTGCTCAATCCCGAGATCGTCGAGCTCGGCGACGACGTGGAGGAGATCGACGAGGGATGCCTCTCCGTCCCCGGTCTCTGGTTCCCGACGCCGCGGCACACGTACGCCAAGGCCCGCGGCACCGATCTGGACGGCAACGAGGTCACCGTGGAGGGAACGGGGGTTCTCGCGCAGGCGTTGCAGCACGAGACCGACCACCTCGATGGCATCGTCTATCTCAAGCGGCTGAAGCCCGAGCGCCGCCGCGAAGCCATGCGCAAGGTTCGCGAGTCGGACTGGTTCTAGCCGTCCTGCCCGTCGTGCCTTCCCGGCACGCCGCGGCAGCAGCGAGCGGTCCGCTCAGCGCAGCGAGAAGCCCTCGGTCGCCGGAGCGTTCGAGTACAGCGCTTCGATCTGCGGGGCGAAGTCCTTCAGGATCTCGCCGCGCTTGATGCTGAGCTTCGGTGTCAGGTGGCCGCTCCGCTCCGTGAACTCGGTGGGCAGCACGACGAACTTGCGGATCGACTCCGCGCGCGAGACCTGCGCGTTCGCGGCATCCACGGCCTTCTGAAGCTCGGCGAGCACGGCAGGATGCTTCGCCGCGACCTCGAGCGGCATCGCGGCATCCTCCCCGTTGTTGTGCAGCCACACCGGGAGCATCTCGGTGTCCAGGGTGATGAGACATGCGATGAACGGCTTCTGGTCGCCGACGACCACGACCTGACCGACCAGGGGGTTGGCGCGGATGGGATCCTCGAGCACTGCCGGGGCCACGTTCTTGCCGCCCGCCGTGACGATGATCTCCTTCTTGCGTCCCGTGATGGTGAGGAAGCCGTCGTCGTCGAGACTGCCGAGGTCGCCGGTCTTGAACCAGCCGTCCTCGAACGACGATGCCGTCTGCTCGGGGTTCTTCCAGTACTCCTTGAACACGTCGACGCCCTTGACGAAGATCTCGCCGTCGTCCGCGATGCGGATGGCGACTCCCGGAAGCGGCAGTCCGACTGTGCCGATCTTCGTCGCCTGCGGCAGGTTCACGGTCGCAGGTGCCGTGGTCTCGGTCAGCCCGTAGCCCTCGAGCACCTTGATGCCCATGCTGTGGAAGAAGTGGCCCAGCCGGGCTCCCAGCGGCGCGGACCCGGAGACGGCGAACCGCACGTTGCCTCCCATGGCGGCGCGTAGCTTGGAGAACACCAGGCGATTGAAGAGCGCGTACTGCATACGGAGGCCGAGGGGAACGGATGCGCCGCCCTCCTGCGCCTTCGAGTACTCGATGGCGACGTTCGCGGCCCTGCGGAAGATGGCGCCCCTACCGCTCGACTCCGCGTTCTGCTCCGCCGAGTTGTAGACCTTCTCGAACACGCGGGGCACCGCCAGCAGGAAGCTGGGCTTGAAGGTCCCGAGCGAGGGGAGCAGGTTGCGGGTGTCGGGCTGGTGTCCGACCCGCACGCCCCCGTGCACGGAGAGAACCGAGATGAAACGGGCGAAGACGTGCGCGAGCGGAATGAACAGCAGCGTGGATGCACCGCCCCTGTCGTCGACGACGTCGGACAGGGCTACGGCCGAGTTGCGCGAGAGCTCGACGAAATTCGAGTGCGTGATGACGCATCCCTTCGGCCTGCCCATGGAGCCGGACGTGTAGATGATGGTCGCGAGGTCGTCGGCCTCGGCGAGACCGCGACGACGGATGATCTCCTCGTCGGGAACGTCCCTCCCGGTCTGCACCAGCTTCTCGAGGTCGCCGAGCTCGATCTGCCACACGTTCCTGATCTGGGGCAGGTCGGCCGCGACCTCGTCGAAGCGGGCGAAGTGGTCGGCGGTCTCCAGGAAGAGGGCTGAGGCGCCGGAATCGCTGAGGTTCCACTGCACCTGCTGCGGCGAGCTGGTGTCGTAGATCGGAACGAGCACCGCTCCCGCGTACCAGGTGGCGAAATCGATGAGCGACCACTCGTAGCGCGTGCGGCACATGATGCCGATCTTGTCGGCCGGCTGCACGCCCGCGGCGACCAGGCCCTTCGCCAGGGCGATCACCTCGGCCTCGAACTGGGCGGCGGTGACATCCACCCAGCCGTTTCCCGCCGGCTTGGCGAAGATCACCTTGTCGGGGGATTCCGCCACCCGCTCGACCAGCAGGTCTGCAGTGTTCGCATGGGGATCAGCGGGCACGGCGGCAGGCGTTTCGGCATGGTTCACTGGTAGCTCCTTCGGCACCGATCCAACCACTACACTCTATGCTGCACCGGCCGACAGCTCCGACGGCCGGTCCTCCTCCGACGAAAGGCGACGTGAAGCGTGCACTCGATCGGAATCGACATCGGCGGCACGAAGATCGCCGGAGCTCTCGTCGACGAGCTGGGCGCGATCATCCGTGAGCACCGGGTGCCGACGCCGAAAGACGCGAAGGGCATCGAAGACGCCGTCGTCGACATGATCGGGGTGCTCGGTGAGGGCGCCGAGCCGGTCGGGGCCGGAGTGGCGGCCGCAGGATTCATCGACGCCGCACACTCCACCGTCTACTACGCCCCGAACATCGCCTGGCGCAACGAGCCGCTGCGCCAGAAGATCGAGGCTCGCGTCGACGTTCCGGTCATCATCGAGAACGACGCGAACGCCGCAGGCTGGGCGGAGTTCCGCTTCGGCGCTGGACGCCTGGTGAGCGACATGGTGATCCTCACGATCGGCACCGGAGTGGGCGGCGCGATCGTGAGCGAGGACCACCTCTTCCGCGGCGGCTTCGGTGCGGGCGCCGAGGTCGGGCACATGCGCGTGGTGCCGGGCGGCCTTCTGTGCGGATGCGGTGCCAGGGGCTGCATCGAGCAGTACGGCTCCGGGCGTGCGCTGCAGCGCTACGCCAATGAGCTCGCCGACCAGGGAGGCATCGGCCAGGCTCTCGCGGATGTGCGGACCAGGACGGGCACGCTGTCCGGTTCCGACATCAGCGACCTCATCCAGAGCGGTGACCCGGGAGCGCTTGCCGCTCTGCGGCAGCTCGGCGACTGGCTGGGCCAGGCGAGCGCCAGCCTGGGTGCGGTGCTCGACCCGCAGATGTTCGTGTTCGGCGGAGGAGTGGCGCAGGCCGGAGATCTGCTGCTCGAGCCGATCCGCGCCGCCTATCTCGAGAACCTGCCGGCTCGCGGCTACCACCCGGAGCCGGAGTTCCGCATCGCCGAACTGGTCAACGACGCGGGAGTCGTCGGCGCGGCAGACCTGGCAAGGGTGCACGCCACCAGGTGAGCGAACCGCCGGTCGAGTGAGCAAGCTCCCTCGACCAGGCCTCAATCGCCACTATCGCGAGTCCGCTCAATGGCTCAATGGGCCTGGTCGAGTGAGCGAGCTCCCTCGACCAGGCCTCAATCGCCACTAGGCTTCACGTGCACGCTACGAAAGGGTTGCGCGAGAGTGTTCTACTGGCTGCTGAAGTTCGTCGTGGCAGGACCTGCGCTCCGTGCCATCTTCCGGCCGTGGGTCATCGGGCTCGAGAACGTGCCGAAGGACGGCGCCGTCATCCTCGCCAGCAACCATCTGTCGTTCATCGACTCGATCTTCCTGCCGCTCGTGGTGAACAGGCACGTCTCGTTCCTCGCGAAAAGCGACTACTTCACGAAGCGCGGTCTCGTCGGCTGGCTCATGAAGACGTTCATGATGGCGACCGGTCAGCTTCCGATCGACCGAGGCGGCGGTCCCGCTTCGGAGGCCTCGCTCAACACCGGGCTGGGCGTTCTCGCCGGGGGTGAGATCCTCGGCATCTATCCGGAGGGCACACGCAGTCCCGACGGCCGTCTCTACCGCGGACGCACCGGCGTCGCGAGGATGATCCTCGAGGGCCATGTGCCCGTGGTTCCCGTGGTGATGATGGGCACCCAGGCCATCATGCCGATCGGCTCGAGGCTGCCTCGCATCCGTCGCGTCGGCGTCGTCTTCGGCGAGGCTCTCGACTTCTCCCGATTCGAGGGCCTCGAGGGCGACCGATTCATCCTGAGGTCCATCACGGACGAGATCGTGTACGCGCTGCACGGTCTGGGCGGGCAGGAGTACGAGGATGTCTACGCCTCGACCGTGAAGGAGCGGCGCCCGAGCGTGGCCAGGTAGGCTGAACGACGTCTGATGCGCGGTGCGGATCGCCGCTCGCGGTCGGCCGGCTTCCGTCGGAAGCCCTGGCCGTCCCTGACGAGATCGGCCGCACGGTCCGCCGCCAGACGCCCCGACGATCGCGTCACCGACGCGCCAACCCATGAGAACTGGAACTCCGCCCGTGCTGCTCGATCACTCCGATCCCGTCGTTACCGCCGATGACTCCGTGATCGCGGGTCTCGACCACTGGCGCACTCTCGAGGCGAAGCAGCAGCCGGCCTGGCCGGACGCGGATGCCGCGCGAGTCGCGGCCGAGGAACTCGCGACGCTGCCGCCTCTCGTCTTCGCCGGCGAGGTCGATCAGCTCAGGGCCCGCATGGCGGCTGCCGCCCGGGGCAGGGCGTTCCTGCTGCAGGGCGGCGACTGCGCTGAGACCTTCGCCGGTGCGACGGCGGACCAGATCCGCAACCGGGTGAAGACCGTGCTGCAGATGGCCGTCGTGCTCACGTACGGAGCGTCGGTGCCCGTCATCAAGATGGGCCGCATGGCCGGTCAGTTCGCGAAGCCGCGTTCCAGCGACACGGAGACCCGCGGAGACGTGAGCCTGCCCGCCTACCGGGGCGACATGGTCAACGGATACGACTTCACGCCGGAGTCGCGCAGAGCGGACCCGCGACGCCTCGTGCAGGGGTATCACACGGCGGCATCCACGCTGAATCTCATCCGCGCGTTCACGCAGGGCGGGTTCGCCGACCTGCGGGAGGTGCACAGCTGGAACCGCGGATTCGCGCAGAACCCGGCCAACCAACGGTACGAGCGCCTGGCGCGCGAGATCGACAGGGCCATCAAGTTCATGCAGGCGGCAGGCGCCGACTTCGACGAGCTGAAGCGCGTGGAGTTCTACTCCAGCCACGAGGGCCTGCTGATGGACTACGAGCGCGCCATGACGAGGATCGACTCGCGCACCGGCACCCCGTACAACACGTCGGCCCACTTCATCTGGATCGGAGAGCGCACCAGGCAGATCGACGGCGCGCACGTGGACTTCCTCAGCCGCGTTCGCAACCCGATCGGCGTCAAGCTGGGCCCCACCACGTCGGCGGACGACATGTTCCGTCTGATCGACAAGCTCGACCCGACGCGAGAGCCTGGCCGGCTCACGTTCATCACGCGGATGGGCGCGGGCAAGATCCGTGATGCCCTTCCTCCGCTGCTGGAGGCGATCAAGGGGCACGGTGCCACGCCGCTGTGGGTGAGCGACCCGATGCACGGCAACGGTCTCACGACGCCGAACGGGTACAAGACGAGGCGGTTCGACGACGTCGTCGACGAGGTGAAGGGATTCTTCGAGGCGCACCGCGACGCCGGCACGATCCCGGGCGGCATCCATGTCGAGCTCACGGGCGATGAGGTCACCGAGTGCCTGGGCGGTTCCGAGCACATCGACGAGGCGACTCTCGCGACCCGGTACGAGTCGCTGTGCGATCCTCGCCTGAACCACATGCAGTCGCTCGAACTGGCGTTCCTCGTGGCCGAGGAGCTCGGAGCTCGCTGACTCGGAGCTCGCTGACTCGGAGGCGGTCGTCGCCGGGGCCCGTCTGCGATCGGCACCCGTTGATGGCAACGTCTGTGGTCAGCCCGCGGCGACGATGCCGAGGTTGACCTTGGTTCCCTTGGGCTGCTGGCTGGACGAATCCGGCGACTGGGACTGCACCTTGGTGAGCCCATCGGGCACCGCATCCCAGAACGCCGAGTAGACCGGGACGAAGCCCGCATCGCTCAGCGCCTTCTTGGCCTGGTCTCTGCTCATCCCCACGACATTGGGCACCGGGAACAGCTGCGGACCCTTGGAGATGTCGAGCACGATCGTGTCGCCTTTGCGTACAGGGCCCTCGTTCTGCGGCGCCTGGGAGATGACGGAGCCCTGCGGCACGTCGTCGCTGTAGTCCGTCGTGCCCTCAGCGGACTTCAGGCCGACGGCCGCGAGAGCAGACTGAGCGGCGGATTCCGTCTTGCCCGTCACATCGGGAACTGCTCCGAGCGAGACGACGAGGTTGACCTTCTGGCCCTTGAAGTATCCGCCGCCTTTGGACAGATCGGCCTTGGCGCCGTCGGCTTGCGCAGCGGACACGACGACGCCCTTCTGCACGTCGGAGACGAACTGCTCATCGACGGTGCCGAGCACGGCGCCCGCGTCCGTGATGGCCTTCTCGGCTTGCGCCTTGCTCAGTCCGGCCAGCGCCGGGATGGTGATGGGCTGGGGTCCCTGGGAGACGTGCAACTCGACCTTCGAGCCCTTCGCCGCCTTCGTCCCCTGTCCGGGCGTGGAGGAGACGACCGTTCCCGTCGGCACGGTCGACGAGTAGACCTGGTCGGATGCCGCCGTGAAGCCGGCGCTGGTCAGCGCCTTCTTCGCGGCATCCTCGCTCGTGCCGTTCACGGTCGGAACCGTCACCTGCGAGCCAGGGCCGCCGCCGAAGTACCAGCCGGTTCCCCCAGCGACCGCGGCGAGCAGAAGGACGAGTGCGAGCAGCCACCAGCCTCGCGCCCGGCGGCCGTGCGCCGTCTTGGCCAGGGCGGCCACGGCATCCGTCGCCGATGCTTCCGGTCGCACCTGAGCGGCAGGTCCGATGAGCTGGGTGTCGGAGTCGGATGCCTCGAACCCGCCGCCTGCCAGCACGAGCGTCGGCTGCGCACCCGTGTCCGCGTCGGGTGAGCGCAGCTCCCGCTCCACCTGGAGAAGCCGGTCGAGCATGACGCCGGCGTCGGCGGGACGCGCGGAAGGATCCTTCGCGGTCGCCCAGAGCACGAGGTCGTCGAGCTGCGGAGGCACGTCGCGGTTGAGCCTGCTCGGTCGCGGCACGGCGTCATTCGCGTGCTGATACGCCACCTGCATGGGCTGCTCGCCCTTGAACGGCTGCTCGCCCGTGAGCATCTCGAACATCATGATGCCGAGGGCGTAGATGTCGCTGCGGGTGTCGGCCACGCCCCTCGTGACGAGCTCGGGGGAGAGGTACGCGATCGTGCCGAGCAGCGCCTGCCCGGTGCCCGTGCTGTTCGTCACGGCGCGCGCGAGGCCGAAGTCGCCGATCTTGATGCGTCCGTCGTCGGCCAGCAGCACGTTCTCGGGTTTCAGGTCGCGGTGCACGATGCCTGCCCGGTGCGCTGCGGCGAGGCCCGAGAGCACGGCATCGGTGATGTCGATGGTCTGCTCCGGCGTGAGCCTGCCGTAGTCGCGCAGCAGATCGCGCAGCGTGATGCCTGGCAGGTACTCCATCACCAGGTACGCCATGTCGGCGTCCTGGCCCTGGTCGAAGACGCTCACCACGTTCGGATGCGCGAGCCTCGCGGCCGAACGCGCCTCCTGCACGAACCGGTTCTTGAACTGCGCGTCGTCGGCGAGGTGACCGTGCATGACCTTGATCGCCACGCGGCGTTCCAGGCGCAGATCGGTGGCGAGATAGACCGTGGCCATACCGCCCCGCGCGATCCGCGAGCGCACCTGATACCGGCCGTCGATGAGACGGCCGAGCATCGGATCGGGCTGGCTCGCGGTCACCCGTCGAGTCTACGGACGACCCGCTTGAGCGACCGGGTAGAACACGGTAACGAATCCGGCACGCAGGGTGTGCACAGAACCGCGCTCGCATGGCACGCTAGTCGGGTGGCGAAACCCAGTCCCGCATCCGAAACCTCCCACGAGGAGAGAACCTGGCTCACCGTCCCCGACCTCGTCGAGGTGCTCGGCGTCGGAGTGGGCCGCGTCCACAGGCTGTTCGAAGACAAGCACCTTCTTGCCGCCCGTGTCGACGGTGTGCTCAAGGTGCCCTCCGACTTCATCGTCGACGGCGAGCCGCTCGGCGAGCTCCGCGGAACGCTCATCGTGCTGGCCGACGCCGGATTCAGCGACGACGAGGCGATGTCGTGGCTGCTGGAACGCGAGGACAGCCTGGGCGTCGCGCCGATCGACGCGCTCCGAGCCGGGCGCAAGGCCGAGGTGCGTCGTGTGGCGCAGGCGCTGGCCTGACCTGTCCGGGCCGGCTGACCTTTATGGCTGTCTGCCCTGCCTGGCTAGCCGACCGGCCTGACCACCTGACCAGCCCGGCTATCTGAGTCGCCTGGCTTTCGGGTGCCTACGCGACCCGATCGCTGACGGAACGGGTCAGCTCGCGGAGCCGCTCGACGGCGTCCTCCGCCAGCAGTGCGTCGTCGAGCGCCCTCGTCGCCCGTTCGACGTTGGTCGTGATCATGTTCTCCACCTCGGCGACGGCACCCGACGAGCGGATCGTGCTCTGCAGCATCCGGATCTGCTCGTCTTCCAGACGCGGATCGCCGAGCAGCTCGTCGAGCACGTTCCTGGCCGAGACGGGCAGCGCCTTGCGTGTGAGGGCCACGAGCACCGTGCGCTTGCCCTCCCGCAGGTCGTCGCCGCTGGGCTTGCCTGTCATCTCGGCGTCGCCGAAGACGCCGAGCAGATCGTCGCGCAGCTGGAAGGCGATGCCGAGCGGCAGACCGAAGTCTCCGAGCGCATCCAGCTGCCCGAGCGTGCCGCCCGCCAGCATCGCGCCCAGCAGCAGGGGGGCCTGCACGCTGTACTTAGCCGACTTGTAGACGATCACGCGCTCTGCTCGCGGCAGCAGCTCCTGCTCGTCACCCGACCGCCAGGAGCGCTCCTCGAGGATGTCCAAGTACTGGCCGGCGATGACCTCGGCTCGCATCCGTCCGAACTCACGGCGCACGGCTGCAGCGTTCTCCGGCGCGACGCCGTCGCCCAGCGCCTCGGCGAGCAGGTCGTCGCTGAAGCCGAGGAGGAGATCGCCGAGCAGCACGGCGGCTGCGTCGCCGAAGGACTCGGGCGAGCCCTCCCAGCCGTTCTCCCTGTGCAGGTTCTCGAAGCGGCGATGCGCGGAGGGCGCGCCCCGTCTGCTGTCGGAGCGGTCGATGATGTCATCGTGGATGAGCGCCGCCGCGTGGAACAGCTCGAGGGCCGCTGCCGTGCCGACCACCGGATTGATCCGCTCGGCCTCCCGCGGCTGCCGGGCGTCGGCGACGGCGCGATAGCCCCAGTAGCAGAACAGAGCCCTGAACCTCTTGCCGCCACTGAGAAACTGCCGGGAGAACGACGCGAGCGGACCCATGTCCGGGGCGATCGACAACAAAATGGATTCGCGCGCGTGAAGGAAGCGTCCGATCCGGTCGTCGACGAGATCGATCAGTCGGTTGCTTTCGGGCACGCGTTCTAGCCTAGCTGCGGCAGCGAGACTAGAATCTAGAGAACACAAGACCGTCATTCTCGTTAGCCTGAGGGGGACAAGGATGCCGCTTTCGGAGCACGAGCAGCGCCTCCTCGATGAGATGGAGCGCAGCCTCTATCAGAATGACGCCGACTTCGTCGCGAAGGTCGGAGGTTCCCGGGTCCGGCCGAGCTATCGCTCCGTCGTGCTCGGCATCCTTCTCGCGGTCGTCGGCATCGCCGTTCTTCTGACTGGTGTGTTCGTCCAGGTCATCGTGGTCGGCATCCTCGGCTTCGTCCTGATGCTGGTGGGCGTTCTCGTGGCGATCACGCCCGGTCGGGCCAAGCGAGCCGCAGCTTTCGCCGATGAGCAGGCGAAGACGACGGCGCCCAAGTCGGCGCAGCCCGGGTTCATGGACAAGCTGAACGACCGTTGGGACAAGCGCCAGGAGGGCGACCGCTGAGTCTGTCGCCGGTCGCCGCCTAGCGACAGGGAGAGTATCGCGCGCCGAAGGGCGCGCGATTCGTGTTTAACGGCCAGCTCGATGCTGCGCTGTCGTCTTTCGCTGTCTTTTTTCGTTGGCGTCTTGCGCCATCCTCGTTCTCTTCCGCCGGCCTTCATCGCGCCCTCTCTCACGGGCGTCCTCGGCCGTCCTCTTCCTCTGCGGCTTCATGACGACCTGAACCGGCGCATTTCCCTCCACCACCCTCCACCGGCGGAGTTCCGCGTCTTTTCGCGAGTGTGGGCGCGCCGTATGCTGTGAATCCGTCACTTCTTCCCGGTTTGTGGATGAGTGTGGAGTAAAGTGGAGGATGTCGCAGGCTCGCGGCGCAGATCGACGGGGGAGGGCCGATGTTCCTTGGCACCTACGCCCCGAAGCTCGACGAGAAAGGGCGCATCATCCTCCCCGCCAAGTTCCGTGACGAGTTCGAGTCCGGACTCGTCATGACGCGCGGGCAGGAACGCTGCATCTACGTCTTTCCCCGCCGCGAGTTCGAGTCGCTGAACGAGAAGATCCGGCAGGCACCGGTCACGAGCAAGCAGGCTCGTGACTACCTGCGCGTCTTCCTCTCCGGAGCCAGCGACGAGGTACCCGACAAGCAGCACCGCGTGACGATCCCACCGCTTCTGCGGTCGTACGCGGGGCTGGAGCGGGACCTCACCGTGATCGGCGCAGGCAACCGGGCGGAGATCTGGGACTCCGCGGCATGGGACGCCTACCTCACCTCGAACGAGGCGTCGTTCGCCGAGACGGCCGAGGAGGTGATCCCGGGGCTCTTCTAGCGCCTGGCGCCGGACTCCCAGCCACACAACGCACCCTGACGCACTTCCCCGGTGTCAGGTGGCGTGTGGATGGGGATCCGGCGCCAGGGGCGGCCCCGAACTCTCATGGTCGATTCCACCGATCCCCGCGACATCCACACCCCGGTCATGCTGGAGCGCTGCATCGAGCTCCTGTCGCCGGCGCTCCAGGGGGACGCGCCCGTCATGGTGGATGCGACGCTCGGCCTCGGCGGGCACACCGAGGCGTTCCTGCAGCGCTTCCCGCGGCTCACCGTCGTCGCGCTCGATCGCGATGACGAGGCGATCGAGCTCGCGACGCGACGGCTTGCGCCCTTCGGCGACCGGCTGCGTGTCGTTCACACCGTCTACGACGGCATCGCGGATGCCGCCGACTCGCTCGGCCACCGCACCGTCGACGCCGTGCTGTTCGATCTCGGCGTCTCCTCGCTCCAGCTCGATCGGGTGGAGCGCGGGTTCTCGTACTCGAAGGATGCGCCGCTCGACATGCGCATGGACGCGACATCCGAGCTGACCGCGGAGGCCGTGATCGCCGGATACGACGAGGACGAGCTCCGGCGGATCTTCCTGGACTACGGCGAGGAGAAGCTCGCAGCGCGGTACGCGCGAGCGATCGTGCGGGCGCGGGCCCAGTCGCCGATCACCCGGTCGGGCCAGCTGGTCTCCGTGCTCCAGGACGCGACTCCCGCGGTCCTCCAGCGCGCCGGGCATCCAGCCAAACGAGTCTTCCAGGCGCTGCGCATCGAGGTGAACCACGAGCTGGACGTGCTCGAGCGCGCGATCCCTCTCGCCGTGGATCTGCTCCGGGTCGGGGGACGCATCGCCGTCATGTCGTTCCAGTCGCTGGAAGACCGGATCGTGAAGCGGGCACTGCAGGCGAGGGCGACCTCCACCGCACCGCGCGGGCTTCCGGTCGAACTTCCCGAACATCGACCGGAACTGAAGCTGCTGACCAGGGGGGCCGAGCTGGCCGACGACGAGGAGAGGGCGCGCAACCCGCGCTCGATCCCCGTGCGGCTTCGCGCGGCGGAACGTATCAGGGGGAACTCATGAGCCAGGCGACAGCATCGCTCCCATCGATCGGAAGCGCCGCGCCGCGCCGTCTTCCTCACCTCGAGGCGCTCCCGCTGGCGCAGCGTCGCGCCCGGCCGAAGCTGTTCTACGCGGCGATCGCCGTGGCGACCGTGATGGTGATCGTCATGGCACAGCTGATCCTCTCGATCGGCGTCTCCCAGGGCGCCTACCGCATCGAGTCGCTGCAGGCGCAGAAGGCGCAGCTCTCGCGGTCGTACCAGGCGGCGTCCGAGAAGGTGCAGACGCTCTCGTCGCCGCAGAACCTGGCTGCGAACGCCGTCGCCCTCGGCATGGTCGACAACAGCACGCCCGTCTACCTGCGCCTTTCCGACTCCGCCGTGATCGGCTCACCGGCACCGGCATCCGCAGCGGCCGGATCGACCGGCCAGCTCGTGGGGAACGCCCTGACCCAGAACCTGCCGCTGGTGACGGCACCCAAGACCACGACCCCGAAGCACTCCTCGCAAGGCTCGAAAGACGCGGCCGGAGCGTCGGGCGGACAGGGGCAGACGTCGGCAGCCCGTGACGGATCGGGCACACCGAGCGCGAATCAGCAGGAGACCGCCGGCTCGCCCGTACCGTGGACAGGGGCACTTCCGGCGCCTTCGACCCACTGACCCGCCGTTCGAGGGATCCCGATGACGACCGTCAAAACACATCGCAGGCGCGCCGCCGTGGCGATCGCCGCGGTCATCGCCATCGTCATCGTCTTCGTCGTGCGACTCGTCGACGTGCAGGTGGTGCAGGCGGAGGCTCTCGACAGGCAGGCTGCTGAGCGGCGCGGCAACGTCTCCACGATCGAGGGGACGCGCGGGTCGATCCTCGCCTCCGACGGAACCGTGCTGGCGCGCAGCGTGCTGCGCTACGACTTCATCGCGACGCCGAAGTTCACCACCAAGCCGTTCGACCGCACCGTCGACGGCAAGACGGAATCGGTGACGCTGGAGGAGGCGGCATCCGAGATCGCCAAGATCACCGGTCAGAAGCCGAGCGACATCACGGGTCCGATCCAGGCGGCCCTCGCGAAGAACAAGAACTCGATGTACGCGCCCATCGTCACCGACGTGGATGTCCCGACCTACCAGAAGCTGAAGGCGCTGCAGATCCCATGGCTGGATTCGACGAGCCACCAGGTGCGGGTGTACCCGAACGGAGCTGTCGCCGGAAACATCCTGGGCTTCTTGAACGGCGACGGGACACCGCAGGCCGGACTCGAAGAGGGCGACAACGCGTGCCTCGCGGGCCACGACGGTGAGGAGACGTACCAGGTCGGGGCCGACGGTGTCACGATCCCCGGCAGCACGAAGGTGCAGAAGCCGGCGAAGGAGGGTGGCGACCTCGTCACCACGATCGATCCCGACCTGCAGTGGTTCGCCCAGGACCAGCTGGCCAAGGTCGTGCCGGAACTCGGAGCCCAGTTCGGCATGGTGAGCGTGGTGAGCGTCAAGGACGCGAAGATCAGAGTCGCAGCGCAGTACCCGTCCGCCGATCCCAACGACCTGGATGCGACGCCCCTGGAGTACTGGAAGGCCATGATGTTCCAGGACCAGTACGAACCGGGCTCGATCTTCAAGCCGCTCACGGCCGCCGCTCTCATCGACACCGGAAAGGCGTCGCCCACGAGCCAGCTCGTGGTGCCGGACACGCTGAGACCGCAGAAGGACGTGTTCGTCTCCGACAACGAGTCGCATCCCGTTCAGCACCTGACCCTGACCGGCGTGCTGACCGAATCGTCCAACGTGGGCATGTCCGAGCTCGGCACGAGCATGGACGACCAGGAGCGCTACGACTTCATGAAGAAGTTCGGCATCGGCTCGAAGACCGCCGTCGACTTCCCGGGGGAGCTGTCCGGCACCTTCACGCAGCCGTCGAACTGGGACGAGCAGACGCGATACGCCACCACCTTCGGGCAGGGCCTCTCGATCACCCAGGCACAGATGCTCGGCGCGTACCAGGCGATCGCGAACGGCGGCGTCAAGCTGCCGCTGTCGATCGTGGACGGCTGCAAGCAGCCGGACGGAACCATGACCGACGTGCCGTCGAAGAAGGGCACGCGCGTCGTCTCGCAGCAGACCTCGCAGGAGATTCTCGGGATGCTCGAGAACGTGCTCAAGGGCGGTCCCATCTCGACGCTGCCGGACACCGAGATCCCCGGCTACCTGGTGGCCGCGAAGACCGGAACGGCGCAGGAACCGGACGGCAACGGCGGCTACAAGAGGAGCTACTACGTCTCGGTGATGGGCGTGGCGCCGGTGGACAACCCCCAGTATCTGGTTTCGGTCAACATCGGCTTCCCGACTACGATTACATCGTCTCTGGCGGCAGGACCGCTGTTCAAGACGATGATGAGCCAGGTGCTCAAGTCGCTCAGGGTTCAGCCGTCGACGGCACCGCCCGCCAACTACCCCGACACCTATTGAAAGTGAGCCACGTGACCGGAACGGGCACCGCGATGCTGCGCCCCGAGCACCCCGTCTCCCGGTCACTGTCCCAGCTCGTGGCCGACTTCGGGTTCGAGGCGCGGGAGCGCGTCGACACGGCCGAGGTGAGCGGTGTCACCGTCGTCTCCGGCGCGGTCGAGCCCGGCGATCTCTACGTGGGCCTGCCCGGGCGGCGGGCGCACGGCGCCTCGTACGCTGCCGCAGCAGCAGCCGCAGGGGCGAGCGCCGTACTCACGGATGCCACGGGCGCTCAGCTGGCCGCGGAGGCCGGCATCCCCGTGCTCGTCACGGACGACCCGCGCGCCGTCCTCGGCGACGTCGCGGCCTGGGTCTACCGCACGGAGGAGAACCCCGCCACGCTCTTCGCTGTGACGGGAACCAACGGCAAGACCAGCGTGGTGTACCTGATCGCTGCCGTGCTCACGCAGATCGGCGTGCGGTCGGGTCTCAGCTCGACAGCGGAGCGCCGCATCGGCGAGGTCGCCGTGACGAGCTCCCTGACCACACCGGAGGCCAGCGAGCTGCACGGACTCCTGGCGCGCATGCGAGAGGCCGAGGTGCGGGCAGCGGCCGTTGAGGTCTCGGCGCAGGCACTCACCAGGCATCGGGTGGACGGCATCGTGTTCGACGTAGCGGGCTTCACGAACCTGAGTCACGACCACCTCGACGACTACTCCTCGATGGACGAATACTACGAGGCCAAGCTCGCGCTGTTCTCGCCCGATCGGGCGAGACGGGGCGTCGTGACGGTCGACACGGAGTGGGGACGCCGGGTCGCGGACGAGTCGCGGATCCCCGTCACCACGCTCGCCACGGCTCCCGGCGTGGACGCCGACTGGACGGTCGAGCTGGGCGAGCAGTCCATCGACAGCACCGCCTTCACGCTCTCGGGGCCGGACGGGCGCTCCGTCACCACGCGGGTCCCGCTGCTCGGATCCTTCATGGCGGGCAATGCGGCCCTGGCCATCGTCATGCTCGTCGAGTCCGGCTTCGACCTGGAGGCGATCGGGCAGGTGCTGGAGCGCGACGGAGGCATCCTCGCGTACATCCCAGGCCGCACCGAGCGCGTCTCGGCGGAGCACGGCCCCGTCGTGTTCGTGGACTATGGTCATACGCCCGACGCTTTCGCGCGCATCCTCTCGTCGCTGCGCACCGTCACGCCCGGCCGCATCATCATGGTCTTCGGCGCCGACGGCGACCGCGACACCACGAAGCGGGCGGACATGGGCGCGATAGCTGCGCGCGGAGCCGACGAGGTGATCATCACGGACTTCCATCCGCGGTTCGAAGATCCGGCGGCCATCCGCGCTTCGCTGATCAAGGGCGCACTGGATGCCGTCCCCGATGCGCACGTGGAAGAGGTGCCGGATCAGCGCGCAGCGATCCGCACAGCCATCGCCCACGCCGGAGAAGGGGACGTCGTGTTCTACGCCGGTCCCGGTCACGAGGACTATCAGGAGGTCGCAGGAGTGCAGCTGCCCTATTCTGCCCGCGAAGACGCGAAGCTCGCGCTTCGCGAGGCGGGATGGCTCTCGTGATCGCCATGAGCCTCGGCGAGATCGCCGAGGCCGTGAAGGGCCGACTGGTCGGCGACGCGGACGCCGCGTCCCGGATGATCGACGGCCTCTCCTACACGGACTCCCGCGAAGTGGAGCCGGGCGGCATCTTCTTCGCGAAGCCGGGCGAGTTCACCGACGGGCACCTGTTCGCTCCGCAGGCCGTCGAGCGCGGCGCCGCTCTGGTGATCGTCGATCACGAGCTGGGACTGGAGGTGCCGCAGATCGTCGTCGCCGACGTGGTCGAGGCGCTCGGGGACCTCGCGCGCGCCGTCATCCATCGCGTGCGTGCGGCAGGCGTCCTGCGCATCGTCGGCATCACGGGCTCGAACGGCAAGACGACCACGAAGAACCTGCTCGGCGAGATCCTGCGGCGGGTCGGCGAGACGGTCGCACCGCGCGCATCCTTCAACAACGAGGTCGGCGCTCCGCTGACCATGCTCGAGGTCGGCGACGACACCAGATTCCTGGTCGCCGAGATGGGTGCCAGCCGCGAGGGAGACATCGCCAGGCTCATCCGCATGGCGAAGCCCGACGTCGGCGTCGTGCTCAAGGTGGGCCTCGCGCACGCGGGCGAGTTCGGCGGCATCGAGCACACCCAGCGGGCGAAGTCCGAGATGGTGACCGACCTGGATGCCGGCGACACCGCCGTCCTGAACGCCGACGACCCACGCGTGGCCACCATGGCCCGGCTCACGAAGGCTGGCGTGCTGTGGTTCGGTATTGACGGCGAGGCCGGTCCCGACCGAGTGCGGGCGACGGATGTCCGTTCCAGTCGCGCGGGCACGTCGTTCACCCTGCATCTGCCCGACGGCACGAGCAGGCCGATCGTGTTCCGCGTGCTGGGGGAGCACCACGTCGCGAACGCCCTGGCCGCCGCTTCCGCCGCGCACGCCCTCGGTGTCTCGATCGACGACATCGCCGAAGGACTGCAGGCCGTGACGAGGGCCGAGCGCTGGCGCATGGAGGTCATGGGCGGCGCCCACGGCGTCACGGTGATCAACGATGCGTACAACGCCAGCCCCGATTCGATGGCCGCCGCGTTGAAGACCCTCGTGCAGTTGCGCGAGCCAGGGGGACGCGCGATCGCCGTGCTGGGCGAGATGAGCGAGCTGGGCGACGCCGCAGGCGACGAGCACGACCGGATCGGGCTGCTCGCAGTACGTCTCGGCGTCGACCAGGTCGTCGTGGTCGGCGCAGGAGCGCGGCGCATGCACATCTCCACGATCAACGAGGGATCGTGGGACGGCGAGTCGGTGTTCGTCGAGACGCAGGACGAGGCGTTCGAGCTGCTGACCTCGATGCTGCGCGAGAACGACATCGTTCTCGTCAAGTCGTCCAACTCCGCAGGTCTACGACACCTGGGTGACCGGTTGGGAGAGTCGTACTCGTGAGAGCCCTACTGACCGCGGGAGCGCTGTCCCTCGCCTTCTCGCTCTTCCTGACCCCGGTGTTCGTCAAGCTGTTCCACCGGCTGAACTGGGGACAGTTCATCCGCGACGATGGACCGCAATCGCACCACGCCAAACGCGGCACGGCCACGATGGGCGGCATCGTGATCATCCTCGCCACGCTCGTCGGCTACTTCGTGGCCGTCCTGCTCAACGGCGGCGACGGCCTGTCCGCATCACCGTTGCTCGTGCTGCTGATGATGGTGGGCCTTGGCCTCGTGGGCTTCGTCGACGACTTCCTCAAGACGCGCAAGCAGCGCAGTCTGGGGCTCGGCGGCTGGTCGAAGGTGGCGGGGCAGGTCATCGTGGCGACGGTGTTCGGCATCCTCGCCATCAACTTCCCGAGCAACGAAGGCGTCACGCCCGCCTCCACCGAGATCTCGTTCATCAGAGATCTGCCGCTCGACCTCATGGTCGTCGGCGGCATCCCGGTGATCGGCATCATCCTCTACCTGATCTGGATCAACCTGATCACGACGGCGACGTCCAACGGCGTCAACGTGACGGACGGGCTCGACGGGCTCGCGACGGGCGCCTCGATCCTCGCCATCGGCTCCTACATCATCATCGGGTTCTGGCAGTTCAACCAGTCCTGCTTCAGCGACACCATCGACACCGACAACCTGTTCAAGTGCTACACGGTGCGCGATCCGCTGGATCTCGCCGTCGTGGCGGCCGCGATCGTCGGCGCCCTCGTCGGCTTCCTGTGGTGGAACACGTCGCCCGCCCAGATCTTCCTGGGCGACACGGGGTCCCTGGCGCTGGGCGGCGCCCTCGCCGCGTTCGCCATCCTCAGCCACACCGAGCTGCTGCTCGTGCTCATCGGCGGCCTGTTCGTCATCGAAGCCGGGTCGGTCATCCTGCAGCGCGCCTACTTCAAGGCGACGCGGGGCAAACGCATCTTCCGCATGAGCCCGATCCATCACCACTTCGAGCTCAAGGGCTGGGCCGAGGTGACGGTCGTCGTGCGCTTCTGGATCATCGCCGGCCTGCTCGTGGCCGCCGGCGTCGGCTCGTTCTACCTCGAGTGGTTGTCGAGGACGTCGTGACCGCGCCTGGCCTGCCCGAGCGACTGGCGGCCCTGACCAGCTGGCGGTCCGACTGGACCGGGCTGCGGGTGGCCGTGCTCGGCCTGGGCGTCGCCGCGTTCTCCAGCGCCGACACGCTCGCGGAGCTCGGGGCCGACGTGCTCGTCGTGGCGGATGCGCCGTACGAGGAACGCGCGAGGCTGCTCGACGTCATCGGCGTCCGCCTGCACGTCGGTGACCTGACCGCGGTGCCGGATGCCGTCGTGGAGTTCGATCCCGAGGTCGTCGTCGTCTCCTCCGGCCGATACCACCCCGATCATCCGCTGCTCGTCTGGGCCGCCTCGCGGTCGGTCGCGGTGTGGAGCGACGTGGAGCTCGGGTGGCGCGTCCGCGACAAGGTCGAGCCGGCGGCGGAGTGGATCTGCGTCACGGGCACGAACGGCAAGACCACGACCGTGGAGCTCACCGCGACGTTCCTCGTCGCATCCGGCGTGCGGGCCGCTCCGTGCGGCAACATCGGCATCCCGGTGCTCGACGCCGTGAGGGATCCCCAGGGGTTCGACCTGCTCGTGGTCGAGCTCTCCAGCTATCAGCTGCACTGGCTGAACCGGAACCCGGGCGGCGAGATCCGGCCGTTCTCCAGCGTGTGCCTCAACCTCGCCGAAGACCACCTGGACTTCCACGGGACGCTCGAGGAGTACGGCGCCGCCAAGGGGAAGGTGTACGACAACACCAAGGTCGCGTGCGTGTACAACCGCGCGGACATCGCGACGCTGCGCATGGTGGAGGACGCCGACGTGGTCGAGGGCGCGCGCGCCATCGGGTTCGGGCTCGACTCACCCGGTCCGAGCGACTTCGGGATCGTGGACGGCATCCTGTGCGACCGCGCCTTCCTCGAGGACCGCGCCACGACGGCGCTCGAGCTGACGACGCTGGACGAGCTGCGGGATGCCGGACTCGCGGCGCCCCACGTGGTGGCGAACATCCTCGCCGCGGCGGCACTGGCCCGCTCCTACGGCGCTCCGGCCGGCGTCATCCACGACGCGTTGACCGGCTTCCGGCTCGACCCGCATCGCATCCAGCTCGTGGCGGAACGCGCAGGGGTGCTGTGGATCGACGATTCCAAAGCCACCAACCCGCACGCTGCCGACGCCTCGCTCCGTGCCTTCGACCGCATCGTGTGGATGCTCGGCGGTCAGTTGAAGGGCGTCGAACTGGACGATCTCGTCGAGCGGCACGCGTCGCGCTTGACGGGCGCCGTGGTGATCGGCGTCGACCAGGAACCGGTGCTGGCGGCATTCCGCCGACACGCGCCGGAGCTTCCCGTGCTGTCCGTCGACCCCGGTGAGACTGAGGTCATGCCGGAGGCGGTCCGGTTGGCGGCGCGGCTGGCGCGCGAAGGCGACACGGTGCTCCTCGCTCCGGCGGCGGCGTCGTTCGACCAGTTCGCCGACTTCACGGATCGAGGCGATCGGTTCGCGAGGGCGGTGCACGAGCTTCCGGAGGACGGCCCATCGGGGCGGGACGGCACGGAGCTTCCGTGACACGGCAGGGATGACGGGCGAAGGCAGGGGCATCAGGTGACAGTTCCCACTCACGCCGCGTCTCGCGCGTCAGGTCGTCTCTCCGCTCCGACGGATGCCGCACAGCAAGCTCCGACGCGCGCCTCGCTGATCAGCGCGCGCATCTCGCTCGGCAGGGTGTTCGCGGGGGAGTCGGCGAACTACTTCCTGCTCACCGGCGTCACGCTGTTCATGGTCGTGTTCGGCCTCGTCATGGTGCTCTCGTCGTCGTCCGTCGACTCGCACTCCAATGGCGACAGCTTCTTCGCCCGGTTCCTCAATCAGGGCCTGTACGCGCTGATCGGCGTTCCGATCATGCTGCTGGCCTCGCGCATCCCTGCATCGTTCTGGAAGTGGGCGGCCTGGCCCGCCCTTCTCGGCGCCTCGGCGCTGCAGCTTCTCGTCATCGCCACGCCTCTCGGGTCGGACAACGGAACGGGCTACAACCAGAACTGGCTCAAGATCGGTCCCGTCGTCTTCCAACCGTCTGAGGCGATCAAGATCGCGATGATCCTGTGGATGGGCATGTTCATCGCACGCAAGCAGGATCGCCTCGCCCAGTGGAAGTACGGGCTGCTTCCCGTCGTGCTCGTCATGACCGTGGCGATCGGGCTGGTGCTCGCCGGTGGAGACCTCGGAACCACGTCGATCATGGTGGCCATCGTGCTCGGCGCGCTGTTCTTCGCCGGGATCCCGTTGCGGCAGCTGCTTACGACCGGCGTCATCGCCGTGGGAGCCGCACTGCTGTTCGCCGTCACCCGCGCCAACAGGATGGAGCGCATCCTCGGGTTCCTGCATCCGTCGGCGGCCGACCCGATGAGCACCGGATGGCAGATCGAGCAGAGCAACTTCGCCCTCGCGCACGGCAGCCTGATCGGCGTCGGCCTGGGCAACTCCGAGTCGAAGTGGAACTGGCTGCCCGCAGCGAGCACCGACTTCATCTTCTCGATCATCGGCGAGGAGCTCGGGCTTCTCGGCGGGATCGTCGTTCTGCTGCTGTTCATCCTGCTGGCGATCTGCTTCATCCGAATCATGAACGCCACGACCGATCCGTTCGCCAGGGTGGTGACCGGTGCTGTCATGGTCTGGCTGGTCGGGCAGGGCCTGGTCAACATCGGCGTGGTGCTCGGGCTGCTGCCCGTGCTCGGCGTGCCGTTGCCCCTGATATCCGCGGGAGGCACGGCCCTGATCAGCTCGCTGTTCGCCATCGGCGTCGTGCTCTCGTTCACGCGCGCGCCGTCGACGTCGCTCACCGGCGTGCCCCGCAAGGGCGCGATGCGGTGACCACGTACCTGATGGCCGGCGGAGGGACCGCCGGCCATGTGAACCCGCTGCTCGCCGTCTCGGATGCGCTGCGTCGTCTCGAGCCGGACGCGGAGGTGATCGTGCTCGGCACGGCAGAAGGACTGGAGTCGCGCCTCGTCCCCGCACGGGGATACGAGCTGGTGACGATCCCGAAGCTGCCGTTCCCCAGGCGTCCCGATGCCGCGGCCCTGCGCTTCCCCGCACGGTTCCGTGCGAGCGTCGCGCAGGTGCGCGCGGTCATCCGGGAGCGCGGAGTGGATGTCGTCGCCGGCTTCGGCGGATACGCTGCGGCGCCCGCCTACAGCGCCGCACACCGGGAGGGCGTCGCCCTCGCACTCCACGAGGCGAACGCCAAGCCGGGACTGGCGAACAGGCTCGGCGCCCGCTACACGCAGCAGGTCGGCGTGGCGTTCCAGGGCACGCCGATCGCGCATGCGCGCTTCGTCGGCATGCCGCTGCGACGAGAGATCGAAGACCTCGACAGGGCCGCCGCGAGGCAGGAGGCGCTGGCCTATTTCGGCCTCGACGACCGCAAGACCGTACTCGTCACGGGAGGGTCGCTCGGCGCGCGGAGCGTGAACGCCACGGTCACGGCAGCGGCGGCGGCGCTCACCAGCACGGGATATCAGGTGCTGCACATCCAGGGCGGTGCCGCCGAGTTCGCGGATCCAGGAGTGCCCGGCTATCACCTCGTCGACTACTGCGACCGCATGGATCTCGCGCTCGCACTCGCGGACGTCGCCATCTCGCGGGCGGGAGCGGCGACCGTGAGCGAGCTGTCCGCCCTCGGCATCCCCGCCGTCTACGTGCCGTACCCGGTCGGCAACGGCGAGCAGCGGTTCAATGCAGCAGGCGTCGTCGAGGCCGGGGGAGCGGTGCTCGTCGACGACGCGGAGTTCACGCCGGGATGGGTGCTGACATCCGTGGTCCCGCTGTTGTCGGACGGCGCGAGGCTGCGAAGCATGTCGCAGGCCGCAGCCCGGGTCGGCGTCCGTGACGGCGCCCAGCGAATGGTGGCGCTGATCAGAGAGGCGCAGCAGAGCGCCTTCCGAGCGGGTCGTGGCGGTCGCTCAGGCCGCTGACGGCATACTGGGATGAGCCACCAGGGACGCACCGTCGCAGGTGCCCGCGACGCGGAGCGCCACCCGAGCACGAGAGACAGGACACGTCAGACACCGTGATCAAACCCGACCTCACCATGACGCTGCCGGAGACGATCTCCCGGGCGCATTTCGTCGGGATCGGTGGATCGGGCATGAACGGGATCGCGCGCCTGTTCCTCGAGGCCGGGATCCCGGTGTCGGGCTCCGACCGCGCCGAGAGCGACTACACGCGGGCCCTGCGCGAGCTGGGCGTCGACGTGCACATCGGGCACGACGCGGCGAACGTGGGCGACGCGGACACCCTGGTCGTCACGGGAGCGCTGTGGCAGGACAATCCCGAATACCAGTACGCGCTGGCGCACGGCATCCCGGTGCTGCACCGCTCGCAGGCGCTGGCCTGGCTCGCCCGCGGGAGCCGCCTCGTTGCCGTCGCGGGCGCACATGGCAAGTCGGGAACCACCGGCATGATCGCGACGGCTCTCGTCGAGGTCGGCGCCGATCCGTCCTTTGTGAACGGAGCGGTGATCGAGGGCTTGGAGACGAGTGCTCGGCACGGCGACTCCGACGTCTTCGTCATCGAGGCCGACGAGTCGGATGGATCGTTCCTGCTCTACGACACGGCCATCGCTCTCATCCTCAACATCGACGACGACCACCTCGACCATTACGGCTCGTATGACGCCGTCGAGGATGCCTTCGTGACCTTCGCGAACACGGCGCGCGAGATCGTCGTCATCTCGGCGGACGACGACGGCGCGCGTTCCATCACACCGAGGATCGCGCACGATCACGTCGTCACGTTCGGCGAGTCCGCCCAGGCCGACGTGCGCGTCACCGGGATCACGACAGACGGCCCCGTCGCCTTCACCCTCGGCTGGCGAGGCGAGGAGTATCGCGTCCAGCTCACCGTTCCGGGCAGGCACCTCGCGCACAACGCGGCCGGCGCGTTCGCCGTCCTCACCCACCTCGGAGTCGCACCGGATGCCGCGGCGACGGCCCTGCAAACCTTCGGCGGCACGCACCGCCGGTTCGAGCTGCACGACACGATCGGCGGGATCAGCGTCTACGACGACTACGCGCACCATCCGGCCGAGGTGCGAGCCGTGCTCGAAGCGGCGCGCACCGTCGTGGGCTCCGGGCGGATCATCGCGGTGCACCAGCCGCACACGTACAGCAGGACGCAGCGGCTCGCACAGGAGTTCGCCGACACACTCGAGCGGTATGCGGACGAGACGGTCGTGCTCGACGTGTTCGGCGCACGCGAAGACCCCGTTCCCGGAGTGACGGGTGAGCTGGTCGCCGAACGGTTCCGCGACCGCTCGAAGGTCGCCTACATCCCCGACTGGCAGCAGGCGGCCGACTTCACCGCGGAGTTCGCCCGCGAAGGCGACTTCGTCATCACTCTGGGCTGCGGGAACGTGAACCTCATCGTTCCGCAGCTGCTCGAATCGCTGCGACGGTCGAACGGCTGACGCGTGAAGCGTCCTCAGGCCTACGACAACGCCGCGGCGCGCATCGCCGCGCGCCGGTCGCCGCGTCCGCCGCGCGAAGAGTCGGCAGCGCAGCCGGAAGACGTGACGGCATCCCAGCGGCAGGCATCGCAGTCTTCGGAGGGACGGCGCGCGTCAGGGGCGGCGGCACAGCGATCACGTCGGCCGTCGAGGACCGACACCACCGTGGTGATGGATCCAACGCGAGCCGTGGAGCCCGACGCCGACACCGCCCCGATCCCGGTGATTCCCGGCACACCGGCGTCGAGCTCGGCCGCTGGGCGTGGGAGGAGCGCCGACCGCGGCAGCAGCGCCTCGCGGTCGGCGTCACGCAAGCTACGATCGCGTCGCGACTCCGAGGAGTCCTCGGCCGGGGCGTCCGACCGCGGCAGGCGGCCCACCACCGCGCACCCCGATGCGCGCTCGAAGTCCGAGCAGCGCGACGCCTCCGCTACGGCGGACGAGGCCGCGACCGCCGACACTCCGAGCGTGCGGGCCGCTGCCCGCAGGCGACGCAGGTACGAGCGCGCCGAGATCAAGCGCTTCACGCGCGCCTCGAGACGCCGCAGGCTCGCGTGGCTGATCGGCGTGGGATCTGTGGTGATCGTGCTGCTCGGCGCCGTGCTCGTGTCGATCTCACCCGCCATGGCTCTGCGCTCGATCGACGTGGTCGGGGCGCAGCGCGTCGACGCAGGCTCGGTCCGACGCGCGCTCGACTCCCAGCTGGGCACGCCGCTGCCGCTCATCGACTACTCGAAGGTGCGCAAGGCGCTCACGGAGTTTCCGCTCATCCGCAGCTACAGCACCGAGGCGGAGCCGCCCGGCACCCTCGTGGTGCGCATCGTCGAACGCGTGCCGATCGGGCTCCTCAAGGTGCCGTCCGGGTATCAGCTCGTGGATCAGGCGGGCGTGGCGATGCAGACGACCGCCGATCGCCCTGGCGGGTATCCGGTGATCGACATCCCAGAAGACGCGTCGCAGGAGTCGGCTCACAAGGAGTTCTCCGCGAGCGCCGGAGTGCTCGCCGCGCTTCCCGCAGGGATGCTGGGCCAGGTGGACAGTGTCAGCGCGACCGGCGCCCAGGATGTCACGCTCAAGCTCACATCCGGCGTCACCGTCGTCTGGGGAGGCCCGGCGGACTCCGCGCTCAAGTCGTCGGTGCTCTCGTCGTTGCTCAAGGCGGCACCCGGTGCCTCCGTCTACGACGTCTCGGCGCCGAACAGTCCCGTCACCCGGTGAGCGACGCTGCCCCGTCACGCGCTGAGTGACGCTGCCCCGCCACGTGGTGGGTGACGCTGCGCCGCCACGGGCCGGACGCGAGTGCGCGTGACGTGGTGATCGGGTGGCGGGTGACACCGGACACGGGCATCCGTCGGCCGCGCGCCGGCTGCAGTAACACCCGGCGATCGGGCGTTCTCGCACGCCGGCCGTTCGCTCGCCTGCCACTGTGTAGTGGCGCACGTGGACACGGCATGAGCTCGCCGACGCGCAGTGAACGCCCTCCCGAAAGCCGGATGACGTCACGGGTAGGACGACACGCGGTGGATCTGCACGGCCGGGAAGCGCACGCCGCTTAGCGTCAGGCGTAGTAAATGCATACCGAGCATAACTTTAAGCCTCGACTTGAAGTTGAAGGTTGCCAGCGGAGGCCCGTCGTGAGTATGAACCAGAACTATCTTGCCGTGATCAAGGTCGTCGGCATCGGCGGTGGCGGCGTGAACGCCGTCAACCGCATGATCGAACTCGGGCTTCGCGGCGTCGAGTTCATCGCCATCAACACGGATGCCCAGGCACTGTTGATGAGCGACGCAGACGTCAAGCTCGACGTCGGTCGCGAGATCACGAGGGGTCTCGGTGCAGGAGCCGACCCCGAGGTGGGCAGGCGAGCCGCCGAGGATCACGCGGAGGAGATCGAGGAGGCGCTCACCGGCGCCGACATGGTCTTCGTCACCGCGGGCGAGGGCGGCGGCACCGGAACCGGCGGCGCACCCGTCGTCGCCAGGATCGCCAAGTCCATCGGCGCTCTTACCATCGGTGTCGTCACGAAGCCGTTCGGCTTCGAGGGCAAGCGTCGCGCCGACCAGGCGGAGGCCGGTGTCGCGCGACTGAAAGAAGAGGTCGACACCCTCATCGTCGTGCCGAACGACCGCCTGCTGGAGATCAGCGACCGCGGCATCAGCATGCTCGAGGCCTTCGCCACGGCCGACCAGGTGCTCCTCGCCGGTGTTCAGGGCATAACCGACCTCATCACGACCCCCGGCCTGATCAACCTCGACTTCGCCGACGTGAAGTCGGTCATGCACGGCGCAGGCTCCGCGCTGATGGGGATCGGCTCCTCGCGAGGAGCCGATCGCGCCATCAAGGCCGCGGAGCTCGCCGTGGCCTCTCCGCTGCTCGAGGCGAGCATCGAGGGAGCCAGGGGAGTGCTGCTGTCGATCCAGGGCGGGTCGAACCTCGGCATCTTCGAGATCAACGACGCCGCCAGGCTCGTGCAGGAGGCTGTGCACCCCGAGGCCAACATCATCTTCGGCGCCGTCATCGACGACACGCTCGGCGACGAGGTGCGTGTGACGGTGATCGCGGCCGGGTTCGACGGCGGAGAGCCGCAGCCCAAGGCAGCCGACGTACGTCGCTCGACGTTCGTCGCGGGCCCTCCGCAGTCCTCCGGCTCCGGCTCCGAGCTCGTCGACACCCAGGCGCTCGAGGAAGAGGACGTGCCCACCCAGGGCACGTGGTCCGACGCCGACTCGAAGCTGGTCGAGGCCGCCGTCAACGATCCCTCGTTCGACGACGACGACGTGCTGGACGTGCCCGACTTCCTCAAGTGAGCGATCCGTTCGATGGCGCAGGCGAGGCTCGTCGTGGCCTCGCCGAGCGTCTCGCGCGGGTGCGTCGCGGCATCGCGGATGCCGCGGCTGCTGCAGGCAGGGATCCGGACACGATCACGACGATCGTCGTGACCAAGTTCCACCCGGCATCCCTGGTGCGCGACCTCGTCGAGCTCGGTGTGCACGACGTGGGCGAGAACAGGGCGCAGGAGGCCGCGTCGAAGGCGTTGGAGCTGAACGGCGTGTCACCCACGCTGCGCTGGCACTTCATCGGGCAGCTGCAGACGAACAAGGCGGCGCTGGTGCGGCGGTTCGCCGCGGCCGTGCACTCCGTCGACCGGGAGTCGCTCGTGGAGACGCTGAGTCGTGCTTCCGCCGAGCGCCACGACCTCGACTGCTTCCTCCAGCTCGCCCTGTCCGACGACCCCGGTAGGGGAGGAGTGACGCCCGGGCGGATGCTCCCGCTCGCCGAAGCCGTGCTGAATGCCCCCGGCCTGCGGCTGCGCGGCGTCATGGCGGTGGCGCCGCTGGGAGAGGATGCCCGGGCGGCGTTCGCGAAGGTGCGCGAGGCATCCGAGCGACTGCGCTCCCTGGCACCGGATGCGACCGCCATCTCGGCGGGAATGTCCGGCGACTACGCCGAGGCGATCGCAGAAGGGGCGACACACCTTCGCATCGGCACGGCAATCACGGGAAAGCGACCCGAGCGTGCTTAGCCTGACTGTGGAATGCGCCGGCGACCGGCCGCTCCACACGACCTCAAGCAGCACACGGAGGATCCCATGGCTAACCCGCTCAAGAAGACGATGGCCTACCTGGGCCTTGTCGAAGACGAGCTCGAGTACGACGAAGAACCGGTCGCCACTGCGCATCCGGCACCTGTCGCGCCGGTCCAGCACCCTGCTCCGGCCAAGGCGCCTGTCACGCCGCTGCGCAAGCCGACCCCGGCCAGGAATGTGACGGTGCAAGAAGTGAATGAGATCCTGACGGTTCATCCCCGGCAGTACAGCGACGCGAAGATGATCGCGGAGTCCTTCCGCGAAGGCATCCCCGTCATCCTGAACCTGTCGCAGATGAGCGAATCCGAAGCGCAGCGCATGATCGACTTCTCGAGCGGTCTCACGCAGGGTCTGCGCGGCAAGATCGAGAAGGTGACCAGCAAGGTCTTCCTGCTCTCGCCCGAGCACGTCATGGTGTCCGGCTCGTCGACGACGGCAGGCAGCGACGTCGAGGCGTCGTTCTTCGCCGGCGCCTGACCTGCGGGACAGAGGCACGTTCTTCCTTCACGCATACTTGATCTGTGCCCCTCGCCGTCTCGATCATCGCGACCGTCGCGTACTACGTCTTCCTGCTGTTCTTCGTGGTGCTCTGGGTGCGCTTCGTCCTGGATCTCGTGCGCACGTTCGCCCGCAGCTGGCGCCCCCGCGGCTTCGGGCTGCTGCTCGCCGAGGCGGCGTTCACGGTCACCGATCCGCCCATCAAGTTCTTCCGGCGGCTGCTTCCTCCGCTGTCGCTCGGCCCGGTCGCACTCGACTTCGGCTGGACGCTGACGATGTTCGCGTGCATCATCGGCATGTACATCGCGTCGTCGTTCATCCGATGACTCGCGACGCGCTCCGCGATGGCAGGGTCACAGGCGACTTTGCTAGCGTTAGCTGAACGTTATCCACTGTTCGAATCTCAAGCTCTAAGGGTGGTAAGCCATGGCGCTAACTCCGGAAGATGTCGTCAACAAGCGGTTCCAGCCGACCAAATTCCGTGAGGGCTACGACCAGGACGAGGTCGACGACTTCCTCGACGAGGTCGTCGTGGAGCTCCGCCGCCTGAACCAGGAGAACGAGGAGCTGAAGCAGCGGCTCTTGGCATCCGAGTCCCGCATCGGCGAACTGCAGCGGAACGCCTCGTCCGAGCAGACGCAGGCCATCGTGACGCCGGCCCCTGTCGCGGCGCCCGTCGCACCTCAGCCGGCGCCGTCGAGCGTGGATGACACCGAGAGCACGAACAACCTGCTGCAGCTCGCTCGTCGACTGCACGAGGAGCACGTGCGCGAAGGCGTCGAGAAGCGCGATGCCCTCATCGCCGAGGGCCACGCGACCGCCGCGCGCGTCGTGGCGGAGGCCGAGGCCAAGCAGCGTGCCCAGATCACCGCGCTCGAGTCGGAGCGTTCCTCCATCGAGCGCCAGATCGATGAGCTCCGCAACTTCGAGCGCGACTACCGCGCGAAGCTGAAGAGCTACATCGAAGGCCAGTTGCGCGACCTCGACACCACGGGTGTCGGCACGGGCGCATTCAAGCCCGCCGGTGCTGCCGCCGCCTCTGGTCAGTTCGCCGCGGTCTCCTCGTCGGGCGAAGCCGACCGGCAGACCCCGCCGACGTTCCAGAGCTTTGGAGGCTGAGAACACCGGGAGGGTCAGCGTTCGCGCGATCGTCCTGCTCGTCGCCATCGCGGTCGTCGTTCTCGTCATCGACCAGCTCGCCAAATGGTGGGTCGTCGCCAACCTCCCCTATCGAGTACCCCGTGACGTCGTGGGCAGCCTCCTGATCTTCGAGTACGACAGGAACCCCGGCGCGGCCTTCTCGATCGGAACCGGCTCGACGTGGATCTTCTCGATCGTCGGCGTCGCCGTGCTCATCTTCGTGATCTGGTACGCGCGTCGCATCCGCTCGATGGTCTGGGCCCTGGTCTTCGGCCTCGTGCTCGGCGGTCTGATGGGGAACCTCTCCGATCGGCTGTTCCGGCCGCCGGGGTTCGGCGTGGGAGAGGTCGTCGACTTCCTGCGCATCCCGTTGCTGCCGGCGATCTTCAATCTCGCGGACTCCGCGATCGTCGCGGCGATGATCCTCTTCCTCATCCTCACGATCCTGGGAGTGGGGCTCGACGGTCGTCGTGCCTCGAAGGCGGTGGCAACCGCAGGCGGCACCGTCGCGGCGGACAGCGTCGTCGATGACGGCAGCCATGAAGGTGGATCTGCGGCCTCGAGTGGAGCGGGCGTGTCGGACGGAGACATTCGGCTCGACGCGGATGTCCCCGGTGCACCTGGCGCACGCACGGAAGCGGATGCCGAGGGCGATGCGACCTCGCGATCGACCGAGAACGGCGGTGGCACCGGAACGGGCGGGGAGACGGACGAGCGCGCTCAGTCGCGTGTCGCCCGGGTCGGTGACACGGGGCTTCCGGCCGACGGACGTGCCTGACGTGGAGCAGCGCGCGTCGGCATCCTGCGCGGCGGCATTTCGCGCGGCGGCATCCTGCGACTGGACGGTGGGCTGATGCCTGAGCAGCGGAGTCTTCCCGTGCCCGACGGGCTGGACGGCGCCCGGGTGGATGCCGGGGTGGCCAAACTGCTCGGGTTCTCGCGCAGCTTCGCGGCAGAGATCGCGGAAGCGGGCGGCGTCGTGCTGGACGGCAAGGTGCTGGAGAAGTCGGACCGGCTGAATTCCGGCGGCTGGATCGAGATCAGCTGGAAGCCGAAGGCAGCGGTCGAGGTCGTACCCGTGACGGTCCCCGACCTGGCGGTCGTGCACGACGACGACGACATCGTGGTCGTCGACAAGCCGGCCGGCGTCGCGGCGCATCCGTCGATCGGCTGGGAAGGTCCGACGGTGCTGGGTGCTCTTGCCGGCGCCGGCTATCGCATCTCCACGTCGGGGGCTCCGGAGCGCGCGGGGATCGTGCACCGGCTGGATGCCGGCACGAGCGGTCTGATGGTGGTCGCCAAGAGCGAGCGCGCCTACACGGCGCTCAAGCGCGCGTTCCACGACCGCACAGTGGAGAAGATCTACCACGCCGTCGTGCAGGGCCACCCCGATCCGCTCGCGGGCACGATCGACGCGCCCATCGGCCGGCATCCCCGCGCGGACTGGAAGTTCGCGGTCACGGCGTCGGGCAAGCCGTCGGTGACGCACTACGAGACGGTCGAGGCGTTCGCCGCCGCGAGCCTGCTCGAGATCCACCTGGAGACGGGTCGCACGCACCAGATCAGGGTGCACATGGCGGCGCAGCGGCATCCGTGCGTAGGGGATGCCATGTACGGCGCCGACCCCACGCTGTCCGCTCGTCTCGGGCTGACCAGGCAGTGGCTGCACGCGCGGCAGCTCGCATTCGACCACCCGGCGACGGGGGAGTGGGTGACGTTCGTCTCGGACTATCCTGACGACCTGCGGCACGCGCTGGACGTGCTCGAGTCCAGCTGAGCGTAACGGTCACCTCGTTCGTCCCCGGTGGTGGCGACATTCCCCTCTCCAAGGCGACGGCGACGTTGGCCGTCGAATTAGGCTGGTGCTCTCGAAACCGGCCGGGAGGGTGACCACGCGTGTCGACTGATTCCTTCGTCCACCTGCACGTTCACAGCGAGTACTCGATGCTCGACGGCGCGGCGAAGATCGGACCGCTCATGGACGCCGCCGTCGCGAACGGCATGCCGGCCATCGCCGTCACGGACCACGGCAACATGTTCGCGGCGTTCGAGTTCTGGCGAGCGGCGAATGCGGCGGGGATCAAGCCCATCATCGGCACCGAGGCGTACATCACGCCGGGAACGCACCGCAGCGACAGAACGAGGGTGCGCTGGGGCAACGGCGGGGAAGACGACGTGTCGGGCGGCGGTGCCTACACGCACATGACGATGCTCGCCGAGACGACGGAGGGCATGCACAACCTGTTCCGGATGTCGTCGCTCGCGTCGATCGAGGGGTACTACTTCAAGCCGCGCATGGACCGCGAGCTCCTCGAGCGCTACTCGAAGGGCATCATCGCCACCACCGGATGCCCGAGCGGAGAGGTGCAGACCCGGCTCCGGCTCGGCCAGTACGACGAAGCCGTCAGGGCGGCGGCGGAGTATCGCGACATCTTCGGCAAGGACAACTACTTCGTCGAGCTGATGGAGCACGGGCTGGGGCTGGAGAAGCGGGTCCGTCAGGACCTGCTCCGGCTCGCGAAGGACCTCGGCCTGCGCACCGTTGCCACCAACGACCTGCACTACACGCACGCCGAGGACGCCAAATCGCACGCGGCGCTGCTGTGCGTGCAGTCCGGGTCAACACTGAACGACCCGAAGCGGTTCCAGCTCGAGCCCGAGGGCGAGTACTACCTCAAGTCGCCGCAGCAGATGCGGGACCTGTTCCGCGAGCTGCCTGAGGCGTGCGACACGACCCTGGACATCGCCGAGCGCTGCGAGGTGGAGTTCGAGCTCAGCACGGGCAAGTACATGCCGAAGTTCCCCGTTCCCGAGGGAGAGACGGAGGAGAGCTGGTTCGTCAAGGAGGTCGAAGCCGGCCTGGCGAAGCGGTACCCGGACGGCGTGTCCGACGAGGTGCGTGCGCGGGCGGAGTACGAGACCGGCATCATCCTGCAGATGGGATTCCCCGGATACTTCCTCGTCGTCGCGGACTTCATCAACTGGTCGAAGAACAACGGGATCCGGGTGGGTCCCGGCCGCGGCTCCGGCGCCGGATCCATGGCGGCGTACGCGATGCGGATCACCGACCTCGACCCCCTGGAGCACGGGCTCATCTTCGAGCGGTTCCTCAACCCGGATCGCGTCTCGATGCCCGACTTCGACGTGGACTTCGACGACCGCCGCCGGCTCGAGGCCGTGAAGTACGTGACCGAGAAGTACGGGGCCGAGCGCGTCGCGCAGATCGTCACGTACGGCACCATCAAGGCCAAGCAGGCGCTGAAGGATGCCGGCCGCGTGCTGGGCTTCCCGTTCTCCATGGGCGAGAAGCTCACGAAGGCGATGCCGCCCGCCGTCATGGGCAAGGACATCCCGCTCTACCAGATCTTCGACAGGGACAGCCCACGCTACAAGGAGGCAGTCGACCTCAGAGCGGTCGTGGAGAGCGACCCGGATGCCAAGACCGTGTTCGACACGGCGCTCGGCCTCGAGGGTCTGAAGCGGCAGTGGGGCGTGCACGCCGCGGGCGTAATCATGTCGTCCGACCCGATCATCGACGTCATCCCGATCATGAAGCGCGAGCAGGACGGGCAGATCGTCACCCAGTTCGACTATCCGGCCGCGGAGTCGCTCGGGCTGATCAAGATGGACTTCCTCGGGCTGCGCAACCTGACGATCATCAGCGACGCGCTCGACAACATCAAGGCGAACAAGGGCTTCGAGCTCGACCTCGAAGCCCTGCCGCTGGATGACCGCGCGGCGTACGACCTGCTGACGCGTGGCGACACGCTCGGCGTCTTCCAGCTCGACGGCGGGCCGATGCGCGCTCTCCTGCGCCAGATGAAGCCGGACAACTTCGAGGACATCTCGGCTCTGATCGCGCTGTACCGGCCGGGCCCGATGGGCGCGAACTCCCACATCAACTACGCACTGCGCAAGAACGGGCTGCAGCCCATCACCCCGATCCATCCCGAGCTGGCCGAGCCGCTCGCGGACATCCTCGACACCACCTACGGCCTGATCATCTATCAGGAGCAGGTGATGGCGATCGCGCAGAAGGTGGCCGGGTTCTCGCTCGGGCAGGCAGACATCCTGCGGCGCGCGATGGGCAAGAAGAAGAAGTCCGAGCTCGACAAGCAGCAGGAGGGCTTCTTCAACGGGATGCGCGAGCGCGGCTACTCGCAGGAGGCGATCGACACCCTGTGGGCCATCCTGCTGCCGTTCTCGGACTACGCGTTCAACAAGGCGCACTCGGCAGCGTACGGAGTGGTGTCGTACTGGACCGCGTACCTGAAGGAGCACTATCCGGCCGAGTACATGGCGGCGCTGCTCACGAGTGTCGGCGACTCCAAGGACAAGATGGCGGTCTACCTGAACGAGTGCCGGCGCATGGGCATCAAGGTGCTCCCGCCCGACGTGAACGAGTCCATCGGATTCTTCGCGGCCGTCGGCGACGACGTGCGGTTCGGGCTCGGTGCCGTGCGCAACGTGGGCGCCAACGTCGTGGACGGCATCCGCCAGGCCAGGGAGCAGAAGGGCCGGTTCGAGTCGTTCCACGACTTCCTGAAGAAGGTGCCGCTGCACGTCGCGAACAAGCGCACCATCGAGTCACTGATCAAGGCCGGTGCGTTCGACTCGTTCGGCAACGCCAGACGAGCCCTGCTCGAGGTGCACGAGGCCGCTGTGGAGTCCGTGGTGAACGACAAGCGCGTCGAGGCGACCGGGCAGGCGGGCTTCGACTTCGACATGCTGCTGGCCGACGCACCAGACACCGCGCCGATCTCCCTCGTGCCGGACAAGCCGGAGTGGGACAAACGGCAGAAGCTCGCATTCGAGCGGGAGATGCTCGGGCTGTACGTGTCCGACCATCCGCTCGCCGGTCTCGAGCTGGAGCTGGCGAAGCAGGCGAGCACGTCCATCGCCGACCTGACGGCATCCGAGTCGACGCAGGACGGCGACACGGTGACGATCGCGGGCCTCGTGACCGGTGTGCAGCACAGAGTGGCGAAGGCTTCGGGCAACCAGTACGGCATGATCACGGTCGAGGACTTCGGCGGCGAGATCACCGTGATGTTCATGGGCAAGGCCTACCAGGAGTTCGGACCGGCACTCACGCCCGACTCGATAGTCGTGGTCCGCGGCAGGGTGAGCATGCGCGACGACGGCATGAACCTGCACGCCTACAACCTGTACGCGCCCGATCTCGGGGCCGCGGCGGCAGGGCCTGCCGGGCCGCTCGTCATCACCATGCCCGACCAGCGGGCGACGACGGACGTCGTGCAGAGCCTGGGCGACATGCTCATCCGGCACTCGGGCGACGGCGAGGTGCGGCTGCGCCTCGTGAAGGGCTCGACGGCCAGGGTGTTCGAGCTGCCGTACCGGGTGTCGGTGTCCGCCGACCTCTACGGCGAGCTGAAGGGCCTGCTCGGGCCCGCCTGCCTGGTCTGAGCGGGTAGCGGAGGAGCGCGGATGCGAACAGAGCCGGGCGATCCCCGTGCTCGGTAGGCTTGCCGGGTGCGAACACTCGACCTGAGACGACAAAGGCTCGGTGCAGACGATCTGCGCCGCGTCGTGCCGCGCGCCGAGCTCGACATCAGCGCCGCGTCGACCTCTGCCGCAGCACTCATCGCCGACGTGCGGGAACGCGGTTCACGGGCGCTCCTCGACCAGGCCGAGCGGTTCGATCACGTCAGGCCGACATCGTTGCGGGTTCCGGTGCGCGACATCGATGCGGCCGTCCGTGCGCTGCCGCCTCGGGTGCGCACGGCGCTGGAACACGCCATCGCCCGCGTGCGCGAGGTCAGCGCCGCTCAGGTCCCTCCCGCCGCCTCCACCACGCTGGGCGACGGGGCCGTCGTGCAACAGCGGTGGCAGCCGGTCGCCCGTGCCGGTCTCTACGTGCCGGGCGGCAAGGCGGTCTATCCGTCCAGCGTGGTCATGAACGCGGTGCCGGCGCAGGTCGCGGGCGTCGACTCCGTCGCACTGGCGAGCCCGGCGCAGCGTGAGTTCGGCGGGTCAGTGCATCCGCTCATCCTCGGCGCCGCCGGGCTCGTGGGCATCGACGAGGTGTACACGCTGGGCGGCGCGGGCGCGATCGGCGCGCTCGCATACGGCGTTCCCGACATCCCGCTTCGGGCCGTGGACATCGTGACCGGTCCAGGCAACATCTATGTCGCCGCCGCCAAGCGCCTGGTGCGCGGCGTGGTCGGCATCGACGCGGAAGCTGGCACCACCGAGATCCTCGTCGTCGCGGATGCCTCGGCCGATCCCCGCCTCGTCGCGGCAGACCTGCTCAGCCAGGCCGAGCACGACGAGGCCGCGGCGTCGTTGCTCGTCACGGACTCCGAGGAGCTGGCGAAGGCCGTGCAGAAGGAGCTCGGCGAGCTTCTGGCCGAGACTCCGAACCGCGACCGCGCATCCGTCGCGCTCGAGGGGCAGCAGTCGGCGATCGTGCTCGTGGACGACGAGCTCACCGCCGTGCGCTTCAGCGACGCCTACGCGCCGGAGCACCTCGAGGTGCACACCGCCGATCCGGATGCGACGCTGCGGCAGCTCACCCACGCCGGAGCGATCTTCCTCGGCAGCCACTCCCCGGTGAGCCTCGGCGACTACCTGGCAGGTTCCAACCACGTGCTGCCCACGGGAGGGTCGGCACGGTACTCCTCCGGCCTGGGCGCCTACACGTTCCTGCGTCCTCAGCAGGTGATCCGGTACGACGAGACCGGGCTCGGCGCGGTGGCGCAGGATGTGATCGCACTGGCGGAGGCCGAGCGGCTGCCTGCCCACGGGGCGGCCGTCGCCGCTCGCCAGTCGACCGGCACAGCGTCTGCCGGCACCGCGTCCGCCGGCTCAGCGTCGACCGGCACCGCGCATTAGCCTGGAGCAACCATGTTCTGCCCGTTCTGCCGCCATCCGGACTCCCGCGTCGTCGACTCCCGTACCTCGGACGACGGGCTGTCCATCCGACGACGGCGCCAGTGCCCGGAGTGCGGGCGCCGATTCTCCACGATCGAGACCGCCAGCCTCAACGTGATCAAGCGGAGCGGCGTCGTCGAGCCGTTCAGCCGAGAGAAGATCATGGCCGGCGTGCGCAAGGCGTGCCAGGGGCGTCCCGTCACCGATTCCGATCTGGCGATGCTCGCGCAGAAGGTCGAGGAGTCCGTGCGGGCCACGGGTGTATCGCAGATCGACGCGAACGAGATCGGGCTCGCGGTGCTCCCACCGCTGCGCGAACTCGACGAGGTGGCGTACCTGCGGTTCGCGAGCGTGTATCAGGCGTTCGACTCCCTCGACGACTTCGAAGACGCCATCGGGGCACTCCGCGAAGAACACGGCAGCCGGCCGGCTCCCGTCGACTGAGCCCCCTGTCCACCGGCGCGCCGCCCGCTCCATCCGCTCACGGGTCCCGTTCGTGCCGAGCGGTCCGCATGCCGACGTCGACAAGCGGACCGGCCGTCAGGATGCGGACCCGCCGCACGAGGACCCGCCGCACTATAGGGTTGCAGCGGCATGTATCGCATCCTGTTCTCGCTCGTCTTCCGGCACATGGACCCGGAGCGGGCGCACCACCTCGCGTTCGCCGTCATCCGCATCCTGCCCAGGCTGGGGCTTTCCCGGCTCGTGTCGCGGTTCACGATGCCCAGGACGGATCTCCACGTGAAGGCGCTCGGGCTCACGTTCCCCAGCCCGTTCGGCGTCGCCGCCGGTTTCGACAAGAACGGGACGGCCATCCTCGGGCTCGGCGCGCTGGGCTTCGGCCACGTCGAGGTCGGAACCGTCACCGCGATCGCCCAGCCGGGCAATCCCAGACCCCGGCTGTTCCGCCTCATTCCGGATCGCGCGATCGTCAACCGCATGGGGTTCAACAACGAGGGCGCGGCGTCCGTCGCCACCCGTGTCGAGGCCGCGCGCTCGGCGCGACGCCGGCCGGTGATCGGGCTCAACATCGGCAAGTCCCGGGTGGTCGACGTGGCGGATGCCGTCGCCGACTACCGCGTGTCCGCCCGCGCGGCGGCATCCGTCGCCGACTACCTGGCGGTGAACGTCAGCTCTCCGAACACGCCCGGCCTGCGCGATCTGCAGGCGATCGAGTCCCTCCGTCCTCTGCTCGCCGCGGTGAAGGAGGAGGCGGGGGCGACGCCGCTGCTGGTCAAGATCGCTCCCGACCTGGCGGACGACGACATCGTGGCCGTCGCCGGGCTCGCCGTCGAGCTGGGACTCGACGGCATCATCGCCACGAACACCACCATCTCCCGGGACGGACTGGTGACCGACGAGAAGGTGGTCGCGGCGGCCGGTGCCGGGGGACTCTCCGGCGCACCGCTCGCGCACCGGTCACTGGAGGTCTTGCGACTGCTGCGGGAGCACGTCCCCGGCACCATGTGCATCGTCTCCGTCGGCGGAGTCGAGACCGCAGCGGATGTCCGCACCAGGCTCGCCGCCGGAGCCACGCTCGTGCAGGGCTACTCGGCCTTCATCTACCGAGGGCCGCTGTGGGCCAGATCCATCAATCGCGGCCTGGACCGGATGTCGCCTCTCGTCTAGGCCGGGGTGCCGGAGGTGCGCACGCGTCGTCGGTGCGCACGGTATGCGAGCTCGACGACACCCTTCACCGCGGAGGCGAACGGCTCTCCAGGGTGTGCGATCGACTCCTCACCGCGCGGCTATGGCCGCGGGCGCTGCTGCGGCGTTCATCACCGCCTGCATGGTGGCCCTCAGCGCCGATCGGTCCTTACCGGCGGCCCACCGGACGACCTCGCCCTCACGGCATTCGACCAAGGCCAGCGCCTGGTGTTCGCGGCCTTGTCGCACGCGGGTCTCGTGAAGGCTCAGGATCTCGATCCCGAATCCCCGCTCGCGGAGCGCCTCGCGGAGAGCGTCGACGGGGCCGAGACCGCTGTGGCTGGTCGTCTCCGCCGTCCCGCCTGCACGAAGGGTGATCGTCGTGCCCCGTTCCGTCGTCTCGAAGTCGAGCAACTCGATGTCGGCGTGCTCCGTCGCGACGTACGCATCCTGGAAGAGATCCCAGAGCTGTTCCGCCGTGACCTCGCTGCCGGTCTCGTCCGCGTGGCGCTGCACATGGCGGGAGAAGTCAATCTGGAGGCGCCGGGGCAGCTCGATGTCGTAGCCGTTCTCGAGCAGGTAAGCGATGCCGCCCTTGCCCGACTGCGAGTTCACCCGGATGACGGCGTCATAGCTGCGTCCGATGTCCCCCGGATCGATGGGGAGGTACGGCACCCTCCACTCGACGTCGCGCTCGGCTCGCCCTTCTGCGATGGCGCGGGCGCGATGCTCCGCGAAGCCCTTTTTGATGGCATCCTGGTGCGTTCCGCTGAACGCCGTGTGCACGAGATCCCCGACGTAGGGGTGCCGCGCATGCACCTCGATGCCGTTGCAGTGCTCGACCGTGCGCCGGATCTCATCGATGTCGGAGAAGTCGATCATCGGATCGATGCCCTGAGCGTGCAGGTTCAGCGCAAGCGTGACGAGGTCCACGTTCCCCGTGCGCTCCCCGTTGCCGAAGAGGCAGCCCTCGACCCGTTGCGCTCCGGCGAGAACGGCCAGCTCCGCGCAGGCAACCCCGGTGCCGCGATCGTTGTGCGGATGCACGGAGAGGATCACGGCGTCGCGGCGATCGAGGTTCTTGTGCATGTACTCGATCTGGTCCGCATAGACGTTCGGCGTCGCGATCTCCACGGTCGCCGGCAGGTTCAGGATGACGGGCCGCTCGGCCGTGGCATCCCAGAGCGAGGTCATCGCGTTGCAGACCTCGAGCGCGTAGTCGGGCTCGGTGAGGTTGAACACCTCGGGTGAGAACTCGAACCTGACATTCTCCAGGTGCCCGGCGAACTCGAGCACGTCCCTGCCGCCGGTGAGGATGAGATCTTCGACCCCGGAGCGGTCCTGACCGAGCACGACGTCGCGCCACGTGGGAGCGGTCGCGGTGTACATGTGGATGACCACCTGGTTGCGGATTCCGCGGATCGACTCGACCGTGCGACGGATGAGCTCGCGTCGCGCGGGCGTGAACACCACGATCGTGACCTCCTCGGGGGCGAGGTCGGACTCGGCGATGAGGCGGACGAAGTCGTAGTCGGTCTGGGATGCGGACGGATAGCCGACCTCGATCTCCTTGTAGCCCATGGCGACGAGCAGCTGGAAGAACCGCTTTTTGCGCGAGGGACTCATCGGTTCCGCCAGCGCCTGGTTGCCATCGCGCAGATCGACCGGCACCCACAGCGGTGCCCGGGTCAGCGCGTTGCCGGGCCAGTCACGAGTGCTGAGGGGTACGGCGACACGGCTGTAGACGTCGCGGTAGCGATGCGATGGCATCCGCGACGGTCGTTGCCGGTTCCATGCCGGCGCATGGTCGGGGATCGGGCCTGCCGGCGTCGAGAGGGTGGGGAAAGCGTCGCTGGTCATGTTCTGGTTCCTGTCCGGATCGTTCGAATGCGATCGACCGGCGCGAGTGCGGCTCCACGTCGGGGAGCCGGTCAGGCTAGGCCCCGCCGTGGCGGCGAAGAACAAGGAATCCGGATGCCGGCATGCAGGGAACACTACGACATATCAGACAAGCAGACAAGTATCCGAATGCGAGAATGACCGCATGACGACGGTGCACCGGGAGTCCCTTGCCGAGCAGGCCGCTGGGCTCCTCCTCGCGCGCATCAGGGCCGGCGAATGGGAGATCGGAGGCAGGCTGCCGGGGGAGACGACGCTGGCGTCTCAGCTCGGTGTCGGCAGGTCGACGATGCGCGAGGCGATCCGTCTGCTCGCCGGACGCGACGTGCTCTCCACGCGACAGGGAGCGGGAGTCTTCGTCACGGCGACGGATGTACCCGAGGCGTGGGGATCCGTCCTGCGGCGCGCCGACATCGCGGCCGTCATCGAGGCACGCACGGCGATCGAAGTCGAGGCCGCTGCCCTCGCCGCCGACCGCCGGACGTCGGCGGAGCTGAGCCGCATGCGGGACGCGCTGGCCGAGCGTGGACGCCATCGGGCCGACGTCGACGAGCACGTCGCGACCGACGCGGCGTTCCATCGCAGCGTCGTCGTCGCCGCGCACAGCCCGATCCTGCTGGAGCTTTTCGACGGGTTCGAACCCCGGAGTCGTCAGGCCATGACCGAGATGCTGCGGGGGAGGGAGCAGCACGGCGACGACGCCGACCAGGCCGTTCACGAACGTATCTACGACGCCATCGCTTCGGGCGACTCCCAGGCTGCGGTCACGCTCGCCAGGGCGCACCTGACCGCCCTCAGAAGCATGCTCGGCTAGCGGTCGCCGATGGCCGCGCCCCGCCACGAGGCTGCGGTCGGAGGGGTGACCGTGTGCCTCATTCCGCCGGGGTTCCCTGGTGGAACCGCAGCCGCCAGCGCCCGCCGTCGCGCAGCCAGAGCGAGCTGCGGATCGTGCTGCCACGCGCATCCGTCGCGCGGAACACGAGCAGCATCGCATCGGCCGAGAGCCGGTCGAGCGACACGAGCTCGACCATCGCCGATCGGTCGCCGGAGGGGGACAACGCCGTGTCGTCCCTGCTCCACACCCGGCCAGAGCGCCCGATCTCGAGGAAATCGGGGTGGAGGAGCACGCCGAGCTCGGCCACATCCGCGCGCACGGCATCGGTCAGCAGCGCACGTTCCTGTCGGAGGACGATCTCCTCGTCGGACTCGTCCATGGCGAGCTCGTCGAACAGCGCCAGCTGCGGCTCGCTGGAAGGCGCCGCGCCGGAAGCAGGGGCGGCGGACGAGCCGGGGCCGGACGGAGCGGACGCGGATGAAAGGGGCGCGGACGAAGCCGCGCTCGACGGACTCCCGGTGAGACGAGTAGCCGGCTCGGCAGCCGGAGCCGCCGCGGACGCGAGCCCTCGCCAGCCTGGACCGTTGTCGACGGGAGCGTGATTCTGGAACGCCGTCGCGACGGCGCGAGCTCTGGTGTCTGCGGCCTCGTTGAGCTCGTGGCCCGCGTGGCCGCGCACCCATTCGAAGGCGTAGCTGCGACCCGTCAGCGCCGCATCCAGTCGCTTCAGCAGGTCGAGGTTCTGCACGGGGGAGCCGTCGGCCTTGCGCCAGCCTTTGCGTTTCCAGCCCGGCATCCACTTCGTGACCGCGTTGATCACGTACTGGCTGTCGCACAGGATGCGCAGATCGTCGGGTTCGCCGGCCGTCGACTCGAGCAGGTCGATGACGGCCATCAGCTCGCCCTGGTTGTTGGTGCCGTGCGGCCATCCGCCTGCTGCCCACGTGTCGTCGTCGACGTACCATGCCCAGCCGGCGGGGCCCGGGTTGCCCAGGGCGGAGCCGTCGGCGGCTGCCGTGATCGTCATCGCGGTCCGGCTACGCGGGATACTGGCCGCGCTTGTTCTGCGGCTTCGGAATGCGGATCATCCTGAACTGCAGGGCGCGCATGACCGCGTACCAGGTGAGGCCGCGCTCCAGCTCTCCGAATTTGGCGCGCAGACGTCGCTTCATGGTGAAGACCATGATCGCGGAGTCGATGATCGCCAGGGCGAAGAAGGCCCAGAGCACGATGATGCCGTAGTACTGCAGCGCAGGGACCGGCACGAAGGTGAACACGATGATCACGAGCATCACGGGCATCAGAAACTCGGCGACCGTGAACCGGGCGTCGACGTACTCCCGCACGAACCGCCGTTGCGGGCCGCGGTCGCGCTGCGTGAGGTAGCGCTCGTCGCCCGCCGCCATGCCGAGCCGGGCACGCTCGCGCGCCTCGGCGTTCTTCGCTCTGGCATCCTTCGCGGCGGCCTTGCGGTCGGCCGGAACCAGCGGTCGCTTGCGCGCGGCTTCGCGCTCGGCGCGGCTGGGCGTCGCACGCCCCTTCCCGGCAGGAAGGTGCTCGTCGGTCTCGGGAGCCGCTGGGGCGGCGGATTCTGCTCGTCTGGCCACGGAAGTCCTCGATTGTCGTCCGGTTAAGATTACCCGCATGAGCGAAGCCGATCCGCAACGGGACGATCTGACGACAGCACTCGATGAGGCCGTGCTGGCCGGCATGCCGCATGCTGTCGCCGACCTCACCGACCTGGTGCGCATCCCGTCCGTCTCGTGGTCTGCGTTCGACCCGCGCAACGTGGAACGCAGCGCGGATGCCGTTGCAACCCTGCTGCGCGACCTGCGCGTGTTCGAGACCGTCGAGGTCGCCCGCGCTCCCATCGGTTCGGGGCCCGACCAGGGCCAGCCGGCCGTGATCGCCCGTCGTGCCGCACGCGGTGGAGCTCCTACCGTGCTGCTGTATGCGCACCACGACGTGCAGCCGCCGGGCAAGGACGAGGACTGGCAGACGCCGCCGTTCGAGCCCACGGTGCGCGGAGACCGCGTGTACGCGCGCGGTGCCGCGGACGACAAAGCGGGTGTCGTGACCCACGTCGCCGCCATCCGGGCGCTCGTCGAAGCGGTCGGCCCCGAGTTCGACCTGGGCATCGCCGTCTTCATCGAGGGCGAAGAGGAGTTCGGCTCCCGTTCGTTCGCGAACTTCCTGGCGGAGAACAAGGACTCCCTCGCGGCGGATGCCATCGTCGTCGCCGATTCCGACAACTGGAGCACCGACGTGCCGTCGCTGACCGTCGGACTGCGGGGCAATGTGACGTTCCGTCTCACCGTGTCGACGCTCGAGCACGCATCGCACTCGGGGATGTACGGCGGGGGAGTGCCGGATGCGATGATCCCGCTGGTCAAGCTGCTCGCCACACTTCATGACGACGCGGGGTCCGTCGCCGTCGAGGGCATGACGAGCCACGACGCCGACGTGCCGGAGTTCTCCGAGGAGCAACTGCGCGAAGACGCAGCAGTGCTCGACGGGGTGTCGCTCATCGGCAAGGGTCCGATCCTGTCCCGGCTGTGGAACCAGCCGACCATCACGGTGACCGGCATCGACGCCCCGAGCGTGGCGAACGCATCCAACACGCTCCTGCCGTCCGCCGCCGCGCGTATCAGCGCGAGGGTGGCGCCGGGACAGCGAGCGCAGGAGGCGTTCGAGGCGATCGAGGCGCACCTGCGTGCCAACGTGCCGTTCGGAGCCCACCTCGACATCGACGACGTGGACCTCGGCGACCCGTTCCTCGTCGACACCAGCGGGTGGGCCGCGATCGAGGCAAAGAAGGCGATGAGGGATGCCTGGGGCAACGAGCCCGTCGAGGCCGGCATCGGCGGCAGCATCCCGTTCATCGCGGATCTCGTTCGCGAGTTCCCGCAGGCGCAGATCCTCGTGACAGGCGTCGAAGACCCGGACACGAGGGCGCACAGCCCGAACGAGTCGCTGCACCTCGGGGTGTTCCGGCGCGCCATCCTCACGGAGGCGCTCCTTCTTGCGCGGCTGAACACGCGACACGAATAGCCTGTCCGCTGTCGCCCATCGTTCAGGCCGCTGATTTAGACTGGCGCTCGTCACGACTTCAGCGAAGGAATGAGGCACTCGATGAGTGAGACGACTCTCACCAGCGCCGGCACGGTCGCCGAGCCCAAGGCGCATGGCGTGCTCCTGACGGATGCCGCCGCCGACAAGGTACGCAGCCTCCTGAACCAGGAGGGCCGCGACGACCTGCGGCTGCGTCTTGCCGTGCAGCCGGGTGGATGCTCCGGCCTGATCTACCAGCTCTACTTCGACGAGCGGTTCATGGACGGCGACGCCACCGTAGACTTCGGCGGCGTTGAGGTCATCGTCGACAAGATGAGCGCGCCCTATCTCGACGGCGCGACGATCGACTTCGAGGACACCATCCAGAAGCAGGGCTTCACGATCGACAACCCCAATGCGACGGGGAGTTGCGCGTGCGGAGACAGCTTCCACTGACATCCCCGCACAGGGATAGACGAAAAGGACCGGCCGATCAGCCGGTCCTTTTCGCATCTCCGGCACAGCTTCCTGTGCCGTCCGAAGGCGCGTTCGGCACGCGAAGGGTCCGCGGATGGCAGTAGGCTAGGAGCGGTCATCGCAGCAGCGAATGCCGCTGCGCCCAGATTCACTCGAAAGGTCACCGGTGCGTCACAATCGCCGTTTCCGATGGGCTGCAGTTCCGGTCGCAGCAATGGTTGCGCTGGTCCTGGCCGGTTGCTCGCAGGCTCAGCTGAACGGATTCCTTCCCGGATTCAACGGCAAGACGCCGGTCACGAACCACACGGAGCGCGTGTCAGGGCTCTGGGTCACGTCGTGGATCGTTCTCCTGCTGGTCGGTCTCGTGGTGTGGGGACTGATCATCTGGTGCGTCATCGTCTACCGCCGTCGCAAGGGCCAGACCGGACTCCCGGTGCAGCTGCGGTACAACATGCCGATCGAGATCTTCTACACGATCGTGCCCTTCGTTCTCATCATCGGCTTCTTCGCGTTCACGACGCGCGACCAGGATGCGATCGAGAAGCCGTATGCGCACCCCGACCTCACCGTGCAGGTGTACGGCAAGCAGTGGTCCTGGGACTTCAACTACCTCACCGACAACGTGTACGACCCCGGCATCCAGGCGCAGCCCGATGACAAGGCGGACCTGCCGTCCGGATCGGTCGTCGAGAGCGAGATCCCGACCCTCTACCTGCCTGTCGACAAGAAGGTGACGATCAAGCTCAACTCGCGCGACGTCATCCACTCGTTCTGGGTTCCGGCCTTCCTCTACAAGAAGGACGTCTTCCCCGGTCACACGAACTACATGTACCTGGAGCCGACGCGCGAAGGCACGTTCGCAGGCAAGTGTGCAGAGCTGTGCGGCGAGTACCACTCGGCGATGCTCTTCAACGTGAAGGTCGTCTCCGAAGACGAGTATCAGCAGCACATCCAAGACCTGAGGGATCGCGGCTACACCGGGAAGCTCGGTGCAGACTACGACCGCAACCGGAACGTGCCCGGACCGGGTGCGCCGACGACGACGACGAACAACGAGTAAGGCAACCGGAGAATGAGTACCACCACTGCACCGGCTCCCGCGGCGACCACGCCGTCGCCGACGGCTCAGATCCTCGGCGCGACCAAGGTCCATCGCAAGGGCAACGTCCTGGTGAGCTGGATCACGTCCACCGACCACAAGACGATCGGGTACATGTACCTGATCACGTCGTTCGTGTACTTCTGCATCGGCGGCGTGATGGCGCTGATCATCCGCGCTCAGCTGTTCGAGCCGGGCCTCGCGGTCGTGCAGACGCGCGAGCAGTACAACCAGCTGTTCACGATGCACGGCACGATCATGCTGCTCATGTTCGCGACGCCGCTGTTCGCCGGCTTCGTCAACGTGATCATGCCGCTCCAGATCGGTGCGCCTGACGTGGCCTTCCCGCGTCTGAACGCGTTCGCGTACTGGCTGTACAACTTCGGATCGCTGATCGCCGTCGCCGGCTTCCTCACGCCGCAGGGCGCCGCCTCGTTCGGCTGGTTCGCGTATCAGCCGCTGGCCTCCACGACGTTCTCACCCGGACTCGGGGGGAACATGTGGATGCTCGGTCTCGGCATCTCCGGTTTCGGAACGATCCTCGGTGCCGTCAACTTCATCACGACGATCATCACCCTGCGAGCCCCAGGCATGACGATGTTCCGCATGCCGATCTTCACGTGGAACGCGCTCATCACGTCGATCCTCGTGCTCATGGCGTTCCCGGTGCTGGCGGCCGCGATCTTCGCAGCATCGGCCGACCGCATCCTCGGCGCCCACGTCTTCGACGCGTCAACGGGTGGCGCGATCCTGTGGCAGCACCTGTTCTGGTTCTTCGGCCATCCCGAGGTGTACATCATCGCTCTGCCGTTCTTCGGCATCGTGTCGGAGGTGTTCCCGGTCTTCAGCCGGAAGCCCGTGTTCGGCTACAAGACGCTGGTGTACGCCACCATCTCGATCGCGGCGCTGTCGGTGACGGTGTGGGCGCACCACATGTACGTGACCGGCATGGTGCTGCTTCCGTTCTTCTCTTTGATGACGATGCTCATCGCGGTGCCGACGGGCGTGAAGATCTTCAACTGGATCGGCACGATGTGGCGTGGTTCCATCACGTTCGAATCTCCGATGCTGTGGGCGATCGGCTTCCTGATCACGTTCACGTTCGGTGGACTGACCGGCATCATCCTGGCGTCGCCGCCGCTCGACTTCCACGTGTCCGACTCGTACTTCGTGGTGGCGCATTTCCACTACGTGGTGTTCGGCACGGTCGTCTTCGCCATGTTCTCCGGCTTCTACTTCTGGTGGCCGAAATGGACGGGCAAGATGCTGAACGACCGCCTGGGCAAGTGGCATTTCTGGCTGCTGTTCATCGGTTTCCACACGACGTTCCTGATCCAGCACTGGCTTGGCGTCGTAGGCATGCCGCGCCGGTACTACACGTACCTCCCGCAGGACGGCTTCACGTGGATGAACCAGGTGTCGACGATCGGTGCAGGCATCCTGGCCGTCTCGATGATCCCGTTCTTCCTGAACGTGTACATCACGGCCCGTTCCGGTGCGAAGGTCACGGTGAACGACCCCTGGGGCTACGGCCGGTCGCTGGAGTGGGCGACCAGCTGTCCGCCGCCGCGGCACAACTTCACGTCGATTCCGCGCATCCGCAGCGAGTCGCCCGCCTTCGACCTGAACCACCCCGAGGTGGGTCTGCCGATCGGAGTGGGACCGGGCAAGGATGCGCCGGACATGCCCGTCGTCGAAGCCGATTCAGCGAAGGTGAAGTGACATGCGCACGAGTGCGACTCTGTTCTGGATCATCACGGTCTTCTTCTTCGCCTCCGCGATCGCTTACACGGTCTGGTCGTGGTTCTACTACCCGCACCACGCGCTCGAGCCCGTAGGCACCGTTGCGCTGACCCTCACCGGCGTGCTGGGAGCCTTCATCGCCTTCTTCCTGGCACGGACCCACGCCACGCAGAACGGCGTGGAGCTTCCCGAGGACCGTCTGGACGCCAACATCGACGACGGCGACCCGGAGCTCGGGCACTTCAGCCCATGGAGCTGGTGGCCCTTCATGCTCGGCCTCTCGGTGGCGATCGGTGCTCTGGGCATCGCGGTCGGCTGGTGGATCGTACCTATCGGCGGCGGCCTGGCCGTCGTGAGCCTGGTCGGCTGGGTGTACGAGTACTACCGCGGCTACTTCGCCCGCTGACGCCTCTCGGCCGGCCTGATAGTCGGCCTCGGGCGTGAGTGCCTCGTGCACGTGCGCAGGGAACGGCTCTCATCGGACATTCCGCCCGATGAGAGCCGTTCGTCGTTTCGGCGGCGCGTGGTGACGAGCCCGGAGCGCAGGCGTTCCAGGTACCGCTGGCAACCGGCGGGTTTATGCGTGTTCCAGTTGCGGTTGGCAACGGCAGGTCTACGCGTGTTGCAGGTGCCTCGGCGAGACCTGTGAATGGCCGGGCTCGTGCGCGTGCGAGGGAATGGTCAGCCCCGGGATCCCGCCAGTGCTTCGTCGAGCCGGGCCGGGCACTCGCCTACGCTGATGCCGCTTCAGGCGCTTGCGGACGGAACCGCAGCACGTCGACGGCGACCGTGACCCGACCGGGTAACCGTGTGGGAGCGCCCGCCAGCTCGTGATGACCCGATGGCCCCATGGCGCGCAGGGCCAACGCTGTCTCGGGCGTCACATCGAGCGTGTAGCGCACCGGGTCGAGACGCTCGAGCACGAAGAACTCGCTCAGGTCCGCCGCCACCCGTTCTGCCTTGTCGGCGGGAACATCCAGCATCGGCATGGCGCGTCGCAGCTCGATGAGGTGATCCCGTTGCGGGGTGGCGACCACGAGCCGGCCATCGTCGGCGAGGATCCGCCTGAACTCGCCGGGATTGCGCGGAGCGAAGACGTCGATCACGATGTCGGCTGCGCCGGTACGGATCGGGAGCGGCTGCCAGGTGTCCGCCACGAGACCGTCCGCATGCTCACGCCCGATGCGTCGCACGCTCCGCCGCACGGCATCCGCAGCGATGTCGGTCGCCAGGATGCCGGCCGAGGTCGGCGAGCTCAGCCGCGCGCCGATGCCGGCTGAGTAGTGTCCCGTGCCGCTGCCGACGTCGACGACGCGAACTCGCGCATCCGGATGCAGCGTGGAACTGGCGGTGAGGGCACTGTCGGCGATGGCCGCGATCAGCGGATCGTACGCGCCGCTGTCCAGAAGGCGGGCGCGGGCATCCAGCATCGAGCCGGTATCGCCGGCGATACGCGGCTGCGAGCCGAGGAGGCTGACGTAGCCGGCCTTGTTCGTATCGAACCTGTGGCCTCGATCGCAGCCGAGGACGAGCGGGGGAATGGGGGAGAGCGGGCAGAGACAGATCGGGCACCGAAGCCACTCCGACAGCGTCGTGAGTGACATCGGTGCCCGATCGAGTGTGGCTGCCGTCTAGGTCAGTGGTGGTCGTGCCCGGACTCGAGCTCGTTCCTCGTGACCGGCTCCAGCCTGTCTTCGAAGAACCAGCGCGACATCCCCGCCCGCAGCCGGCTGGCCATGGTGATCCTGCCCCGGGAGTTCGGGCGCAGCATCACGGGCTGGTAGGTGTCGTAGCTGACCAGACGCCACCGCTCGTACACGTCGAGCGGCTGGTGCACCTCGATGTACTCTCCACCGGGAAGCTTCACGATGCGGCCCGACTCGTAACCGTGCAGTGCGACCGACCGGTCCTTCTTCTGCAGCGCGATGCAAACCCGCTTCGTGACGAAGTAGGCGATGATCGGTCCGACGATCAGCGTGATCTGGAGCGCGTAGATCACGCCCTCCATCGTGAGCTTGAAGTGCGTGGCGATGAGGTCCGAGCTCGCGGCCGCCCACATCACTCCGTAGAACGTGACGCCCGCGGCGCCGATCGCGGTGCGCGTCGCCTGGTTGCGCGGGCGGTCCAGGATGTGGTGCTCGCGCTTGTCTCCCGTGACCCAGGCCTCCACGAACGGATAGATCGCCACGAGCACGAGGAACACCACGAGGATCACGACGGGTATGAACACGTTGAGCGACCACGTGTGGTTGAGCCACACGAACTCCCAGTGCGACGGCATCAGACGCAGCATGCCGTCCGCGAACCCGATGTACCAGTCCGGTTGGGTACCAGCCGAAACGGGGGAGGGGTCGTACGGGCCGTAGAGCCAGATCGGGTTGATCGTGAACAGCGACGCCATGAGGGCGACGACACCGAACACGATGAAGAAGAAGCCGCCCGCCTTGGCCGCGTAGACCGGGAGGATCGGGAAGCCCGACACGTTCTGCTGCGTGCGCCCAGGACCCGCGTACTGCGTGTGCTTGTGCACGACGACGAACACGAGGTGCAGGGCGATGAACGCCACGACGAGCGCAGGCAGCAACAGGATGTGCAGCGTGTAGAGGCGACCGACGATCGCTGTTCCCGGGAACTCGCCGCCGAAGAGCAGGAACGACGTCCAGGTTCCGATCACCGGGATGCCTTTGATGAGGCCGTCGATGATGCGAAGACCGTTGCCGGAGAGCAGGTCGTCGGGCAGCGAGTAGCCCGTGAAGCCCTCGGCCATGGCCAGCACGAACAGCGTGAAGCCGATCACCCAGTTGAGCTCGCGCGGCTTGCGGAACGCACCGGTGAAGAAGATGCGCAGCATGTGCAGGCCGATGGATGCCACGAAGAGCAGCGCGGCCCAGTGGTGGATCTGACGGACGAGCAGGCCGCCGCGAACATCGAACGAGATGTTCAGTGTGGAGTTCATGGCCGCGGACATCTGGATGCCCTTCAGCGGGACCCAGGAGCCGTGGTAGATCACGTCGGCCTGGGAGGCCTGGAAGAAGAACGTGAGGAACGTTCCCGTGATCAGGATGACGATGAAGCTGTACAGCGCGATCTCGCCGAGCAGGAACGACCAGTGGTCGGGGAAGATCTTGCGCCCGAACTCCTTGACGACGGCCGAGATGCCGGTGCGCTCATCGATGTAGTTCGACGCGGATGCTGTGAAGCTGCGCTTGTTGGCCGTGGTTGAAGCGGCAGTCGTGGTGGTCAATGACGCTCCCAGAAACTCGGGCCCACGGGCTCATGGAAATCGCTCTGTGCGATCAGGTAGCCGTCGGCATCCACGGTGATCGGCAGCTGCGGGAGCGGCCGGCTGGCGGGGCCGAAGATGACCCTCGCCTCGTGCGTGATGTCGAACTGCGACTGGTGGCAGGGGCAGAGCAGGTGGTGGGTCTGCTGCTCGTACAGAGCCACCGGGCATCCGACGTGCGTGCAGATCTTGGAGTACGCGACGATGCCGTCGTACGCCCAGCTCTCGCGGCCGTGCGTCGGGTGCAGGTCCTTCGGGTCGAGGCGCATCAGGAGAACGGCAGCCTTGGCCTTCTGGTCCAGCGGATCCGAGGTCTCGTTGAGACCCTCGGGAATGACGTGGAACACGGAGCCGATCGTGACGTCGCCGGCCTTGATCGGCGTGCCTGACGGGTCGCGGGTGAGCCGCAGTCCCTTCTTCCACATGGTGTGGGAGAGTTCCGTCACCGGGTTCTCGTTCATCGGCCCGAGGCCGCGGAAGAGCACGATCGCAGGCAGCGGGAACGCGACGAGCGCACCGATCAGGGAGTTGCGGATCAGTGTGCGCCGACCGAAGCCGGACTCCTCGTTGGCTTCCTCGAAGATCTCGACGGCACGTTCCCGGGTCTCCTCTGAGCCGTGGACCGGGTGGCGGAGGTCGATGCCCTCCTTGTCCACCATGAGGGCCTTGGCCCAGTGCACGGCGCCGAAGCCGATGGCGAGGAGCGCGAGCGCGATGCCGAGTCCGATCGCCAGCGTGCTGATGCGGAGGTCTGAGATCTTGCCCGACTCGATCGGGAACGCGACGTAGGCGGCGATGGCCCAGATGCTTCCGACGATCGAGGCGTAGAAGAGCGTGTAGATCGTGCGCTCGGCCCGGCGCTGCTTGCGCGGGTCCTTGTCGGTGATCCTCGCGCGGTGCGGCGGGAAGCCGGGGTTCTCCACCGGATCCTGCACCACGACCGCTGTGCCCGGGTCACCGGGACGGTGGTCGACGGCCGACGAGGCGGCGGGCGTGATCTCCGTGCCGCCGTTATCGTCCTGTGCCATTGCTCTCCTTCTTGCGCTCGTCTGCGATCCGCGCGTGCATCAGTTCGACTTCGCCGTGATCCAGACCGTCAGAGCGACGATCGAACCCAGGCCGAAGATCCAGACGAACAGGCCCTCTGCGACGGGGCCGAGCGATCCGAGCTCGAATCCACCGGGGGAGGGGTTGGCCTGGATGTATTGCAGGTACGTGATGATGTCGCGCTTGTTCTCAGGCGTGATGTTCCGGTCGTTGAACACCGGCATGTTCTGCGGCCCGGTCACCATCGCCTCGTAGATGTGATCCGGGGTGACGCCGTGCAGCGGGGGAGCGTACTTGCCTTCGGTCAGCGCGCCACCGGCGCCTGCGACGTTGTGGCACATCGCGCAGTTCACCCGGAACAGCTCAGCACCCTTGGCCGCGTCGCCGTTGCCGTCGGTGTACTTCGAGTCGGGGATGCCTGGTCCGGGGGCCAGCGACGCCACATACGCGGCGAGCTCGTCGATCTCGTGCTGACCGAACTGCGGCGGCTTCTCCTGCGCCTGCGGTCCCTGCATGGCCATCGGCATCCGGCCGGTGCCGACCTGGAAGTCGACGGCGGCGGCGCCGACGCCGATGAGGCTGGGGGCGGCGTCCGTGCCCTGGGCGTCGAGGCCGTGGCAGCTGGCGCAGTTCGCCTGGAACAGCTTCTTGCCCGCGTCGACGTCGCTCTGGCTGGATGCCGCGGCGTCGGCCGTGGAGCCCGTCGCGTTGAAGGCGGCGTAGGCGCCGCCCGTCAGGCCAAGCCCGATCGCGATGAGGGCGACCGTGGCCAGCGGGTGCCGTCGGCCGGCCTTGCGCTGACGAGCGGTCTTGTGCGTTGTCTCCCGCATTGAGGTGCTCTGCTCCTGATTCCTATTTGAGGACGTAGATGACCAGGAAGAGCCCGATCCACACGACGTCGACGAAGTGCCAGTAGTACGAGACGACGATCGAGCTCGTCGCTTCCTTGTCTCCGAACCGGCGCACCGCGAAGGCGCGGCCGATGACGAAGAGCATCGCGATAAGTCCACCCGTGACGTGGAGCGCGTGGAAGCCGGTGGTGAGGTAGAACGCCGAACCGTAGGCGTTGGCATCGATGGAGACGCCCTCGCCGATGAGGGTGGCGTACTCGACGACCTGGCCTGCGACGAAGATGGCGCCGAGGGCGTAGCTGAGTGTGAACCACTCGACCATGCCCCAGTTGCGCGGCTGCCACCCGGTAGAGCGGGCCTGCAGGCGCTCAGCGGCGAAGACACCGAACTGGCACGTGAAGGAGCTGGCGACCAGGATGAGCGTGTTCGTCAGCGCGTAGGGAACGTTGAGGTGAGCGGTCTCGGCGGCCCACAGCTGCGGCGACGTGGAGCGCAGCGTGAAGTAGATCGCGAAAAGGCCCGCGAAGAACATCACCTCGCTGCCCAGCCAGACGATGGTTCCGACGGCAACCACGTTGGGGCGGTTGATCGTCGGCGCCGGAGCCGATGGAGAAATCGAGGTGCTCGTCACGTGTCCCATTATGGCCGATTTCGTAGGGCCGTTTTCGCATTCGGGGGCTCAATCGGCCGGATATCGCGGCTTTGCCCGCGCTGAGACCGGATCACGGCATCCGCCCGAGCACGCTCCTCGGGCTCTCGGCTCGATCGCCCCTAAGATCGCTGATATGGCGGAAACCCGGACCTGGCCGACGATCATCTCGACCGTGCTCGAGGGCGAACACCTCAGCGTCGCCGATGCCGCCTGGGCCATGGAACAGGTCATGACGGGGCAGGCCACTGACGCCCAACTCGCCGGATTCCTCGTCGCGCTGCGCTCCAAGGGGGAGACGGTCGACGAGATCGTCGGATTCCGCGACGCGATCCTCGAGCACGCGGTACCGCTTCCGCTTGCACCCATGGCACTCGATATCGTCGGCACCGGCGGCGACCGGTACGGCACGGTCAACGTGTCGACGACGGCGGCCATCGTCGCCGCGGCAGCCGGCGTTCCGGTCATCAAGCACGGCAACCGGGCGGCGAGCTCGCAGTCCGGTTCCTCGGACGTTCTGGCCGCCCTCGGCCTCGACCTGGGGATGCCGGCCGAACGCGTCGCGGACGTCTTCGGCAAGGCGGGCATCACCTTCGCCTTCGCCTCGTTGTTCCACCCCGGCTACGGCTACGCCGGTGCCGTGCGGCGCGAGCTCGGCATCCCGACCGTCTTCAACATCCTCGGGCCGCTGATCAACCCGGCTCGGCCGGAGGCCTCGGCCGTCGGCGTCGCCCAGCTCGACAGGGTTCCGCTCATCGTCGGCGTCTTCCAGACCCGCGGTGCGACGGCGCTCGTGTTCCGCGGGGACGACGGCCTCGACGAACTGTCGACGACAGGCCACAGCCATGTGTGGGAGATCTCGCGTGGACTCGTGACCGAGCACGACATCGATCCGAGGGACCTCGGCATCCCCCGGGCGAGCATCGACGATCTCAAGGGCGGCGACGCGGCCCACAACGCCGAGATCGTGCGCGCTGTGCTGGCCGGCGAGCGCGGACCCGTGCGCGACATCGTGCTGCTCAACGCGGCGGCGGGTCTCGTCGCGTTCGAGCTGGCGGCGGACCCCACAAGCGGACTGCGGAGCATCCTCGAACGGTTCACGGAGAAGCTCGAGGTGGGAGCGCGGGCCATCGACTCGGGTGCGGCTGCTGCGAAACTGGACGAATGGATCGCGGCGACCAGGTGACGGGCGCCGGATGCCCGGAAGGCCGAGCATGAAGAAGCTGGTGAACGATCCTCGACGATTCGTTGCCGAATCGCTCGCCGGTTTCGCGCGCGCACACCATGATCTCGTGCGGGTGAACGCGTCTCCTGTCTACGTCGTGAGATCGACTCCCGGGAACGGCAAAGTGGCCGTGCTGTCGGGAGGCGGCAGCGGGCACGAGCCGTTGCACGCCGGCTACGTCGGCATCGGGATGCTCGACGCGGCAGTTCCCGGCGAGATCTTCACGTCGCCGACGCCCGACCCGATCCTCGCCGCCACGCGCGAGGTGGACCAGGGAGCAGGAGTCCTGTATCTGGTGAAGAACTACACGGGCGACGTGCTCAACTTCGAGACGGCCGCGGAGTTCGCCGCGGCAGAGGGCATCCTCGTGCGCACCGTGATCATCGACGACGACGTCGCCGTGCTCGACTCCGAGTTCACGGCCGGCAGACGCGGGGTCGCGGGGACGGTGCTCATCGAGAAGCTCGTGGGAGCGGCAGCCGAACGGGGCGACGACCTCGACTCGCTGGCCGGGCTGGCCGAGCGCCTCGTCGCCTCGGTGCGCTCGATGGGCGTTGCCATCGCGTCGCCGACCGTCCCGCACTCCGGCAGGCAGAGCTTCGAGCTCGCGGCCGACGAGATCGAGTTCGGCATCGGCATCCACGGCGAGCGCGGAAGGTCGCGCATCGGCATGGCACGGGCGGACGAGCTGACGGATCTCGCGCTCGACGCGGTGCTCGAGGATCTTCCGCGTCTGCCTGGCGAGCGCGTGATCGCCATGGTGAACGGCATGGGCGCGACACCCGGGGCCGAGCTCTACGTCGTGTATCGCCGGATGGCCGAACGTCTGCAGGGCATCGGCGTCGAGATCGCGCGGTCGCTCGTTGGCTCGTACGTGACCGCCCTCGACATGGCAGGGTTCTCGGTGACGCTGCTCACGGTCGACGACGGTCTCATCGAGCTGTGGGACGCGCCGGTGCTCACGCCGACCCTGCGCTGGGGCGCATGACACGACGCGGAGCACGACGGTAGTCGACGGGAACGGACGAGGTGAAGACCACATGATACTGGACAGTGCTTGGGTCGTGGCGTGGCTCACGGCAGCGGCGGACGCGATAGCCGAACAGGCGCCGACGCTCAACGAACTCGACCGGGAGATCGGCGACGGCGACCACGGCGAGAACATGAACCGCGGTTTCGAGGCGGTGCGGGCGGCGCTGGGCGACGGCGCCGGAGGATCGACGCCTTCCGAAGTGCTGCGCGCGGCGGCGATGAAGCTGATCTCCTCGATCGGCGGAGCGGCCGGTCCGCTGTACGGGACCGCGTTCCTGCGCGCATCCGATGCGGTGTCCGGCCGCGACGAGCTGGGATCCCGGGACGTCGTGGAGCTCATCGACGCGGCTCTGCGAGGCATCGAGGAGCGCGGCCACGCGGTGCCGGGCGACAAGACGATGGTGGATGCGTGGTCGGCGGCCGCGACAGCGGCGCGCGCCGCCTCCGAGTCGGGCGGCGACGCACGGGAGGTCCTCCAGGCTGCGGCCGGCGGGGCGGAGCAGGGCGCGGCGTCGACGGATGCGCTGCTGCCGCACAAGGGGCGCGCGAGCTATCTGGGGGAGCGGGCAGTGGGGCATCGCGACCCTGGCGCGGTGTCGACCGCCGTCATCCTGCGCGCGGCTGCGGAAGCGGCAGCATGAGCGCGGCGGCCTCGCGCGGAACCGTGGGCATCGTGGTCGTCTCGCACAGCGAGCTGATCGCTCGCGGAGTCGTTGAGCTCATGGCGGAGATGGGCCCAGACGTGACAGCGATCGCGGCCGGTGGCACCGCGGACGGGCGGCTCGGAACGGACGTGGAACGCGTCATGGCAGCCATCCAGGAGGCGGACGACGGATCGGGAGTCGTCGTGCTGTCCGACCTCGGGTCGGCTGTCCTCAGCGCGGACACCGCGGTCGAGCTGCTCGGCGGGGACTGGGCGCGGAGGGTCGTCGTCGCGAACGGACCGCTTGTCGAGGGTGCTGTCTCCGCGGCAGTGTCCGCGCAGATCGGTGCGAGCCTGGATGAGGTCGCGCGGGCGGCGGCCGCGATGGTTCCCGCGACCGGCGCCGTTCCCGTGGTGCGCGGATATGTGCGCACCGCGACGCTCGTGAACCCCGATGGGTTGCATGCCCGGCCGGCGGCCGAATTCGTCAAGCTCGCCACCAGCCTCGGCGAGAAGGTGACGGTCAACGGCAAGGACGCGCGCAGCCTGCTGAGCATCCTGTCGCTGGGGCTCACGCAGGGCGCGACGGTGGAGATCGCGGCCCGTGACGAGACCGGCAAAGACGCCGTCGACAAGCTGATCGCCCTGGTCGAGTCCGGCTTCTCCGGCACATGAGCACAGGGCCGCGACGGAGAACCGGTCGGATGTCGCCTGGCAGGTTCACCGTCGCGGTGCTCCTCGGAGTCGTGCTCGCCCTCGTTCTCGGCGCCGCGGTTCCCGTCGAACGATTCGGCGAACGGCTCGTCGCCGGCGAGGAGGCGGAGGCGGGATCGCCTGGGTTCTACAGTGCTCCGTCGCCGACGGCTCCCGTGCGCGCCGGCCACGTGGTGAAGATCGAGCCCGTCGTTGCACCGCCGGCCGGAGCGAAGGCATGGCGGGTGATCTACGCATCCACTGACCAGAACGGCAGGCCCGCCCTGGTGTCAGGGACGGTGATCGCGCCGACGGGAAAGGCGCCGCCCGGCGGCCGCACGGTCGTGGCGTGGGGGCATCCGACCTCGGGCATCGCCGCGAGGTGCGCGCCGTCGGTCGGCATCGATCCGTTCTTCTTCATCGAAGGTCTGCGCTCGTTGTTGCGAGCCGGGTACGTCGTCGCGGCCACCGACTACTCCGGCATGGGGATCGCCGGTCCGCCGTCGTTTCTGCTCGGCGATGTCGAAGGCGCCAACGTGCTCGACATCGTGAGAGCGGCGCGCACTGTGTCCGCTGCGCACGCCGGAGACCGTGTGGTGCTCTGGGGACACTCGCAGGGCGGACAGGCCGTGCTCTTCGCTGCCCAGATGGCCCGTTCGTACGCGCCGGAACTCCGCGTCGCCGGCGTGGCGGTGGCGGCGCCGGCTACCGATCTGGCCGACCTGCTGTCCGCCGACATCGGCGACGTCTCAGGCGTCACGATCGCCTCGTACGCCTTCACGTCGTACGCGGCCGCGTATGCGACACAGCTTCCGCACGACGCTCTGGCGACCATCCTCACGCCCGCCGCGATTCGGGCATTGCCCGAGATGTCGGCCGAGTGCCTCTTCGGTCAGAACCAGGCTCTGCACGCCATCGCGAAGCCTCTCGTCGGATCGTTCCTGCTGCACGACCCGGGCTCCGACCCGACGTGGGGACCACTGCTGGCGGCGAACAGTCCGAGTAGCGCGCCGCTTCCCGTGCCCCTCTTCGTCGCGCAGGGCGGGAAGGACACTCTCGTTCGCCCGGCCATCACGGCCCGGTATGTCGCCGCTCAGGAGGCAGCGGGCGCCACCGTCCAGTCGCACGTCTTTCCGAGTGCCACGCACGGAACCGTGGCCACCGATGCGGTGCCGCTTCTGCTGAGGTGGATGGCGAACCTGCCGTAGATGTGGACGCGGACGTGGACGTGGCCGTCACGGCCGGAGCGGGATGACGGCGGAGAGTCGGCGGATCCCCTTGGCCGGCGCAGGATCGCGTTCGACCACGGCGACGTGGCTCAGCCGTACGAGCGAACCTGGCCTCGGCGCGGCTCCAGCCCGGTCCGTGACGTGCGGCCGGAACCCGGCGCGCACGTGCCGGGACCGCGCGCCGTCGATGGTGACCGGCTCGAGAGCATCCAGGAGGTGGACGTGGAGCTCGTGCAGCGCGCGGCTCGGCTCCAGCGTCACCACCGGAACGTCTCGGCGTCGCCCGTACAGCTCGCGCGCCAGCATGCGGGCGTCGACGGGGGAGAAGGGGCGGCAGGCCTGCTCGACGACCCGCTCGACGTGCGATGCGGCGACCTCCGTCGTGAACGGCGGCACGAGTGTGACATGCAGAGGCCAGGCATCCGCGCGGAACTCATGGCCCGGTGGCAGGGCGTCGAGAAGTGCGACGATGACGAACGAGTAAGGCTCCTGGGCGGACTCCGCCTGGCCGCGGGACCGATCGTCGTGCACGTCGCTCCTTTCGACGCTCGGCGGCACTCTATCGAGCCGCGTCGATTCCGGTCACGGCGGCCCGTTCACGACCGGCAGACAGCGAGAGGACGCTCGGCACGGGCGGACCGCGAGAAACCGATCATGACAGGCCGATCACGAGACGGCGCGCCGATCCTCGGCTGCTGGCCGGCCACCGTGCTCGGCCACGGTGCGCAGCACGGCGTCCTCGAGCCCGTCGAGACCCGAAGAGGCACGGATGGCGGCGCCGATCCTGGCGCTCCGCGTGGCATACCCAGGGTCGCCGAGCACCGTCCTGACCGCCGACCCGACGGCCTCGGGCGAGGGGTGATTCGTTCCGAGCCGGATGCCGACTCCCGACCATGCCACGCGCGCGGAGACCTCCGCCTTGTCCTCCGTCGTCCCCGCGACGACGATCGGGACTCCGTGCTGCATGGCGTAGTGGATGCCGCCATACCCGCCGTTCGTCACATAGACAGCGGTGCGGGGAAGCAGCCGGTCGTACGGCAGATACTGCGCCACGCGCACGTTGCCAGGCAGGTCCGACCCGAGCACCGACGTCGGTCGACCGCCCGTCGACGCGACCACCCAGACATCGTCGTGCGCGAGCGCGCGCATCGTGGGCAGGAGGAGTTCGCCGAAGTCGCTGTTGGCGAGGGTGCCCTGCGTGACGTGCACGACGGGGCGTCCGTCGGAGAGGTCGTCCCACCATTCGGGCAGCTCGCCGTCCGACGGCCGGGTTCGCGAGACGGGTCCGACGAAGAACACGGGCACCTTGGTGTCGGAACGCGGGTACTCGAACTTGGAGACCGTGAACTGGATCACGCCATCCGAGTACGCCGGCCAGTTGAGCAGGAATCCGGCGAGACCCGTGCCCGCCTGCCGGCCGACCCGCTCGGCCGCGCGCTGCACCGGCGCGAAGATGATCCGTTCCGTGAGCGCGGTGAGGGCCGCGTTGCGCAACCGGCCCACGACCCCCGGCTTCGGCAGAACGCCGAGGCCGAACGGCGCGGTGTCCCTGCTCTTCAGCGCGAGCGGAACGATCCCTAGGTTGAGCACCGGCGGTCGCGCGGTCGCAGGGCGTGAGGCTAGCAGGGCGGCTCCGAGGAACAGGCTCTCCGCGAGCACGACGTCGATGCCGAGGCGCGCGATGGCGGCATCCATCGTCTCCAGCTGGGCCTTCGCGGGGCGGAGGAAGATCTCGGTCATGTCGTACCGGATGCCGGCTGGCCCGCTGAGTCCCACTCGGCCTGGGAACGCGACATCCAGGTCGGCATCGTCGTAGTCGGCCTCGGCGGGCAGACGGATGACGGACGAGGCGCCGGCCGCCGTCGCGGCGTCGAGGTACCGCTGCCCGGTGAGGAAATGGATCCGGTGGCCGCGGTCGGAGAGTGCGCGGGTGACGGCCAGCAGGGGAGTGACGTGTCCGTGCACGGGGGCGCTGCACACGAGGATGTCGAGCGGGCGGCGGTTCATCGATACCTCATCGGGGCTACAATCGGATACACGGATGTAGTATTCACTACACTTGAAGGGTAGTCAATAGTGGATTCGAAGCGCCCTTACCGGTCGACTCTGCGGGAGGAGCATGCCCAGCAGACGAGGCGCCGGATCCTGGAATCCTCGGCCGAGGTCTTCTCCGAGCGAGGCTACGCGAACGCATCGCTCGCGGACATCGCGAGAAATGCCGGGGTCTCCGTGGAGAGCGTGAAGGCGCAGGGACCCAAGCGAGCGCTCCTGCTGTCGGCGTTCGAACTCGCGTTCGGGGGAGAGGCAGGGGAGTCCTCGCTCGCGGAGCGTCCCGAGGTCGCGGCCATCGCAGCACTCGACGACCACGAGCGGATGCTCGCCGAGATCGTCCGATTCGTCGCGTCGGCGAACGCTCGCACCTCGAGTCTCTGGGCGACGCTGACCGCGGCGGCACGCGGCGACGCCCAGCTGCAGGAGACGTTCACGGGCCTGCTCTCGAGGCGGCACGCGGATTACCGCGCGCTGGTGGACCTGCTCGCGTCGCGGACCGACGGGGCGCCGGCGAACCTGGACGAGGCATCCAGTGGCGAGCTCGCCGACGCGCTGTCGTTCGTGATGTCGCCGGAGGGATACCGGCAGCTGGTCGACGAATCGGGATGGAGTCTCGAGCACTACGCCGACTGGCTGCTCGTCACGGTGCGAGGGATCGTGGCCAGGGCTGGCGAGGGGCCATCCGACTCTGCCTGACCTGTAGTCTGCAGGGTTCCTTGTCTGCACGGTTTCGTGTCTGCACGATTCCGAGCGCGAGGTCGGCGTCAGCGCGGGAGAGCGCCGATCTCTCCGTCCTGACATAATGTGCATTATCGGACAATGATAAAGTCGATCCCGAGGGCCAGCCGTCGCCTCCGAATGACCACGAACGGCACTCGTTCGGAGACGACATCACTGCGACGCGCTGGCGACCATTCGTGTTCACGAGAACGCTGCGTCCGCTGCTAGCCTGCGCGCATGGGTTTCTTCGGGGGGATAACCCCAGCACGACTACGTCCATTTTCCAGAGGGACGATCGCCGTGGCGATCGTCGCGATCACTGGAGCTCTCGTCGCCGGCTGCACGGCCGAGGCGGCGACGCCGAGCTCATCACCGGCCGCGAAGTCGGCCAGTGACACGCAAGGTGCCACCGACGGCCAGTTCGACATTCCGGACTTCTATACGCCGCCGTCGCCGTTGCCGAAGGGTCAGCACGGTCACCTCATCAAGTCTGAACGGGTGCCTGCGCCGGCCGGCGCTCGGGCGTGGCGGGTCATGTACCTGTCGCAGCTGCACGACGGCACGCCCGTCGCCGTCTCGGGAATCGTCGTGGCTCCGACAGGTGCTGCGCCCGCCGGCGGTCGCAAGGTGGTCGCCTGGGCTCACGGCACCGAGGGCGGCGGGCGCAACTGCGCGCCATCCCTTGCCGCGAAGCCCGCGGTCGACCTGAGCGACTACTTCACCTACGACAGCCCCTTCCAGCAGGATGTCGGCGTTCCCGCGCTGACCGACATGCTGAAGGCCGGCTACGTGGTCGTGGCCACCGACTATCAGGGCCTCGGCACGCCGGGCGTGCAGCAGTACACCGTGCTCGACTCCGAGGCGAACAACGTCTGGGACTCGGTCAAGGCCGCGCAGCAGCTCAAGGACACCCACGCCGGCAACGACGTGGTGGTGCTCGGCTGGTCCCAGGGTGGCGGCGCCTCCGTCTGGATGGGCCAGAACACGTCGTACGGTGCACCGCTGAAGCTGAAGGGAACGGCGGCGCTCGCGCCGGCGGCCGACAACGGGCCACAGTTCGCCGGCAAGGTGCAGTCCGGCCCGGAGAACTCGGTCTCGGTCGCACACGCTGCCGCGCTGCAGCTCAACGTGTTCCGCGGCTTCCTCGCGGCGTATGCCGAGCTGAAGGCGTCCGAGGTCGTGACGAAGGCCGGCGAGGAGGCGCTGGCGGGAGCCGGCATCCAGTGCGTGAATCACCTCGCCTACGTGCTGAGCTCCAACGTCACGACGCCGTTCCAGACGCTGATTCAGCCCAGCATCCCGTCCGATTGGCAGAAGCGGTTGAACGAGAACACGCCGGGCTATGCGGCGCCCACCGCGCCGGTGCTCATCATGCAGGGCACGGCGGACACGGTCGTGAACCCCAACGGCACGACGCAGTACTTCCAGCGGGCCTGCGGCTTCGGCAAGCCGGTCGAGTACACGATCTACGAGGGTGCGACGCACCAGACGATCCCGACCGACGCCAAGGGTGAGTACCTCGGCTGGATCGCCGACCGATTCGCAGGCAAGAAGGCGCCGACCACGTGCGCCCCGGCCGGCAGCACGCAGAATCCGCCTGCGCCGGTTCCCACGCCCTCCCCGATCCCGAGCGCGACACCGGCGGGCTGAGCAAGGCTGACATAATCGCACGGACCTCGCTACGCGCGGCCCGTGCGCGAAAACTTCATACTCGCTCTCGACGTGCGGGCGGACATCCCCGGGTGCCCTCCCGCACGTCGTCGAACGGTCGCCGTCCCCTTCAGGGCATGCCGGTCCCCCGGCAGCACTCGCCGCGACGAGATGAACGTCGATGACACGATTCGGGTTATTCGACCGAATGAACCGCGCATCCGAGGTCGGGGCCGCTAGGCTCAGCCCGAACCTCACAGGGATCTCACAGGAAAGGTGGCCCCATGTCCACTGAAACTCCCGCCGCAACCACCGCGGTGAACGGCATCCGCATCGCGTTCGGAGTGGGCGGCCTCGTCGCCCTCATCGTCGGCATCATCATCCTCGTCTGGCCGGGGCACGCCGCCGTCGCGCTCACCGGAGTCATCGCCGCCTACGCGATCATCGGCGGCCTGGTCTACGCAGGCCTCGGGATCTTCTCGAAGGCCATGCGCGGATGGGCGCGCGTCGGACACATCGTGCTCGGCGTTCTGTTCATCATCGCCGGCATCATCGCGTTCACGGAACTGGCGCAGACCGCCGTCTGGCTGGCCGTGTTCGTCGGCATCCTGGTCGGCATCATGTGGATCGTCGAAGGCGTCGTCGCGCTCACCACGCTCCAGACGGCCGCATCGAAGGGATGGTCGGTCTTCTTCGCCATCCTCAGCATCGTGGCCGGCATCATCCTGCTGCTGTCGCCGCTCTGGGGCGCCATCGTGCTGTGGTGGCTGCTCGGCATCTCGCTGGTGGTGCTCGGCATCATCCAGGTCGTGCGTGCGTTCACGTTCAAGGCCGCGTGACGTCGGCTCGATAAGTCGAGGAAGGCGCCGGCCCAGTTGGGTCGGCGCCTTCTTCGTGCGCGGATGACGCGGTCAGGCCGCCGGCTGATTGCCGGCACTCGGCAGGTGCCGCGCCCACCAGTCGAGGATGACCTCGAAGCGCTGCACCCGGTGCCGCGGCCGGCCGGCGCGGCTCAGTTCGTGGTCCTCGCCCGGGAAGACGACGAGCTCCGTCTCGACCCCGCCTCGCTTGAGCGACGCGAAGTAGCGTTCGGCCTGGCTCAGCGGACAGCGCAGATCGTTCTCGGAATGCAGCACGAGCGTGGGTGTCCGCACGTCTGCCACGTGAGCCTGAGGGCTCTGCGCGGCGATCCGATCCGGATCGACGCCGTTGTACTCCTCGCCGAAGAACGAGCCGATGTCGCTCGTTCCGAAGAAGAACACGGGATCGAGGAATCCGCGTTCCACGATCGCTCCGGCGAACCGGTGGTCGTGCGCGATCGTCCACGCCGTCAGGTAGCCGCCGTACGAACCGCCGAGGATGCCGATCCTCTCGCCGTCGAGCTGCGGATGCGCCGCGATGGCGGCATCCAGGAAGTCGAGCACGTCGTTCAGGTCGACCGTGCCCATCCTGCCCTTGATCGCTCGGCCGTGCTCCTGGCCGTATCCCGCGGATCCGCGCGGATTGCAGTACACGACGGCGTATCCGGCATCGGCGTAGACCTGCGACTCGTCGAACAGGTGGACGGAGTACTGCGCGTACGGTCCCCCGTGGATGTTGAGCAGCACCGGATGCGGACCGTCGCCCTCCGGGAGCACGATCCAGCCGTGCACCGGGTATCCGTCGCGCCCCTGGGTCTCGAACTCGATGGGGATGCGGATGCCGGTTGCGCGCACTTCCGCCGAGAAGTCGGTCAGCACGCGTGCGGCGTCGCCGTTCCTGCCCTCCCCTCCCCTGTCGCCCCGCTCCTCGACGTCGGCCTGCTCCGTCGCAGCTGGGTCGACCGAGTCGCCCCCGCGTTCGGAGAGCGCCGCCGGGTGGAGCACCGCGAGGTCGCCGAACGTCGATTCGGACTGGAAGGAGAACGCGATGGTCTCCCCCGCTGCCGCCACGCCGGTCACCTCACGATCGGAGACGAGAGGCGACACGCGACCGTCCTCGGTCACCGCCAGCAACACGATCCTGCCGCGCTCCGAACTCTGCACGAGAGCTCCCCATGGCGAGAGTACGACGGCGCTGCCCGTCAGGTCGATCGTCTCGGGATCCGTGAGGCGGCGCGGTGCACCGCCCTCGGCCCCGACGACATACAGAGAGGTATTGCGCGCAACGAAATCGCGTCCGGACTCCCCCACGTCCTGAGCGAGGAAGTACAGAGACCCCTCCGCCGAGACAGCGACGGAGCCTGGGCCGTCCGCGATGGACAGGTTCTCTGCCGCGCCGACGACGGTGCGGGCCTCCCCGCCGTCGACCGGCACCAGGGTGAGGATGCTCCGCAGGTCCTCGTCCGCGCTCTCATGGCCGTCCGAGACGACGACGAGGTGTCGGCCGTCGCGCGTGAAGACGATTCCGCCGTGCTCGGCGTCGTCGGACGTGAGCCGGCGCGGCTCAGGGACGGCTGGTCGAGGCTGCGCCGGCCCTTCGGCCGACGCGGTGGGCTGCACGATCGGCGCTGCGGACAGGTCGGGCACGGGAACGACGAACACCTGCGTGCGACGATCGCGCATCCAGCCCAGCCCGTTGGCCGAGTAGCGGTAGGTCGTGATGCGGCGAGGCGGCTCTGCAGAGGGCTCGACGCCTTCCACCGTGCCGTAGCGGCCCTGTTCCGGCTCCCGTGAGACGAACGCCAGCGTCGAGCCGTCGGGCGACCACGCGAAGTCGGACACGCCGAGCAGGCGGTCGGTGACCTTCTGCGGTTCGCCGCCGGTCGTCGCCATCACGTGCAGCTGCGCCGGCTTGCCCGGTTCGGCCCGCAGGAACGCGATGGCGGAGCCGTCCGGCGAGAACTGCGGCACGGAATCCCGGAATCCCCTGGTGATCCGCCGAGGAGCCGTGCTGCCCTTGACGTCGACCGACCAGAGCTGGCCGACGTAGGAGTCGGCGTCGAGATCCGGTCTGGCCGTCGCGACGACCGCCGTGCCGCCCTCCGGGCTCAGCGTCGGGCGGGAGACCGAGACGAGTCGCGTGATGTCCTGCGCTTTCACAGGATCAGGCCTCCGTCTCGAAGTCGCTGATGTTCCCGATGAGCCGGGTGTTGTCCTCCGGGATCGGGTCGACGGCGGCGCTGGCCACCTCTGCGGCGAACTCGCTCACGTTGTACAGCCGTCCAGCGGCTTCCTTCCGGGCGTTGATGGCGCCCGGATTGGCGCGCTCCAGAAGCGTGGCGGTGATGGTGCCTTCGATCATGTCGCCGGAGACGACGACGAAACCGATGCCACGTGCATCCAGTTCGGGGATGAGCTCGCGCAGCGCATCCTCCCCTGCCCGCTTGCTGATGGCGACCTGCTCGTACTCCGGCATCGTCGGAGTGGTGCGGATGAAGTGAGCCTGATGGCTCGTGACGAACACCACCCTGGAGCCTTCGGCGAGAAGCGGCAGAGCCGCCTTGAGCAGACCGACCTGCGCGTCGCGGTTCAGCTTCATGGCGTAGTCGGGCTCCATGCCGGACTCCATGCCTCCAGAGGCGTTGAGCACGAGGATGTCGAGACCGCCGAGCCTCTCCTTGACCGTGTCGAACATCGCCGAGACGGAGTTCGGATCGGTGAGATCCGCGCCGACCACGATCGCCGTCCCGCCCGACGCCTCGATCGCATGCGCCAGCTTTCGCGCCCTCGCCTCCTTGTTGCGGTAGTTGATCACGACGGACGCGCCCGCTTCGGCGAAGTAGCCGACGGTGTCGGCGCCGATGCCTCGGGACGAGCCGGTCACGAGTGCTCGCTTTCCGGTCAGCGACGACGGGGCGAGAGGGTTGCTCACGATGCGGACTCCTAGGACTCGGAGGGTGGGACTGATGCGCCGGGAGGCACCAGGACAGTATCTCAGCCGCCTGCCGTGCCTCGTCGTGCGACCGTCGACCGTCGCATCCACGACGACTCGACCGCTGCGCGTCGGGCGTGACCGCGCCTTTGCCGGGTCGCTGCCGCATGCTGGTAGCCTCGGACCGAGCGCGGAAGGAGCGTGAGCGACATGGATGTCGTCTCGTCTTACGCCTGGATCGCCTGGCTCGTGCTGATCCTCGTGTTCGTCATCATCGAGATGCTCTCGCTCGATTTCGTCTTCCTCATGCTCGCCATCGGTTCCCTGGGCGGACTGGTCAGCGGGCTCTTCGGTCTCCCCTGGTGGGCACAGCTGCTCGTGGCCGCGGTGCTCTCGATACTTCTGCTGTTCCTGTTGCGGCCGCCGCTGCTGCATGCCCTGCGGCGGGGAGGCGATCCGGCTCGCAGCAACGTCGACGCGCTCCTCGGACAGGAGGGCCGCGTCGTGCAGTCGTTCGGACACGACGGCAGGGGGCTGGTGAAGCTCGCCAACGGCGAGGTCTGGACGTCGCGGCTCGCCGCAGGCGGAGCATCCCCCGGCCCGGCGCTGGAACCGGGTACGACGGTGCTCGTCACCAGCATCGAGGGTGCGACAGCCGTCGTCGTGCCGGCCGGAAATACGTCGGCATGAACAACGTGGAGGTTCTGATCGTGCAGATCATCGTCGCGGTCATCGTCGCGATCGTCCTCATCTTCGTGCTGGTCACGTTGTTCCGGGCGATCAGGATCATCCCCCAGGCCAGAGCCGGCGTGGTCGAGCGGCTCGGCCGCTACCACAAGACGCTCCTGCCCGGCCTCAATCTGCTCGTGCCCTTCGTCGACCGGCTGCGCCCCCTGATCGACATGCGGGAACAGGTCGTGAGCTTTCCGCCGCAGCCGGTCATCACGGAGGACAACCTCGTCGTGTCGATCGACACGGTCGTCTACTTCCAGGTGACGGATGCGCGCGCGGCCACCTACGAGATCGCCAACTACCTCGGAGCCGTCGAGCAGCTCACCACGACGACGCTCCGCAACGTCGTCGGCGGCATGAACCTGGAGGAAGCGCTCACCAGCAGGGACAACATCAACAGTCAGCTCCGCAGCGTGCTGGACGAGGCCACCGGCAAGTGGGGCATCAGGGTCAGCCGGGTCGAGCTCAAGGCGATCGACCCGCCCGCGTCCATCCAGGACTCCATGGAGAAGCAGATGCGCGCAGAGCGCGACCGTCGCGCGCTCATCCTCACGGCGGAGGGCACGAAGCAGTCGGCGATCCTCACGGCCGAGGGCACGAAGCAAGCCGCCATCCTCAACGCCGAGGGGTCGGCCAGGGCGGCGGTGCTCGAGGCGGAGGGGCAGGCGAAGGCCATCCAGACCGTCTTCAACGCCATCCATGCGGGCAAGCCGGACAACCTGCTGCTGGCGTACCAGTACCTGCAGACGCTGCCGAAGATCGCAGAGGGCGCCTCGAACAAGCTGTGGTTCATCCCGAGCGAGTTCACGGAGGCGTTGCGCGGCATCGGCGAGGGCTTCGCCACCAAGGGTACGAACCCGTTCGGATCGTTCCTGCCCGCCCCCGGTGCGGATGCGGGAGCCGATGCCGGACAGCAGACCGCGGAAGCCGGTGCTGACCTGCCGCCGGCGGCCCCGAGCGACTATTCCGGTCTGGTGGACGAATCCGCCGAAGCCGCGGTCGCCGAGGCGGAACGAGAAGCGATGCGCGCCGAGGACGCCGCGCCGGCGGGGCTGCCGCCGATGAGCTCGCCGTCGGATGCCGCGAGCGCCGGCCCGTCCGACGCATCTGCCTCGCGTGCATCCCAGCCCTCGGGCGATGCTGAGGGCGAGGCATCCGCGAGAGGCTCAGACGGCGCCGCCTCCGCATCGGACGACACCCCGTAGACGCGGATGGCCGCCTCGTCGCGATTCTTCGATGGCACTCCCCCGCGTGTGATCGCGCATCGCGGTCTCGCTGTGCGCTCGGCCGAGAACACGCTCGACGCGTTCCGTGCGGCGCTGCAGGCGGGGGCCGACATCATCGAGACGGATGTGCACGCCAGCGCGGACGGTGTCGCCGTCATCTGCCACGACAACGAGCTGACCCGCATCGCGGGCGTCGAGAGGCCCGTCGAGCAGCTGACGTGGGCCAGGCTCCGCGAGCTGGAGCTGGTGGGCGGCGGAAGGCTCGCCACCCTCGCCCAGGCGCTGGCCGCCTTTCCGGATGCCCGCTTCAACGTCGACATCAAGACCGAGGCCGCACTGCGTCCCGCCATCGGCGACATCCTGGAGGCGCGCGCGGAGTCTCGAGTGCTCGTCACGGCGTTCCAGCAGCGTCGACGCAGGCGCGCCGTCCGTGCACTCCACGGTGTCGCCACCTCGGCGTCCACCCCCGGCGTCGTGCTGAGCCTGATCGGCGCCCGGCTCCGCCTCGCACCTGTGGTGCGCATGGCCCTCCGTCGTGTGGACGCCGTGCAGGTGCCACGTCGGCGATCCGGCCTGACCGTCGTCTCCCCCGCGTACCTGCGCGCCGTGCACGACGCGGGCAGAGAGGTGCACGTGTGGACGGTCAACGATCCCGAGGAGATGGCGGAGCTCGTCCGCCTCGGCGTCGAAGGCATCGTGACCGATCGGTGCGACCTCCTCGTCGACGTTCTCGAGCGGTCGGAGGCCTCGAATTGGGGGGCCGAAAAGAGGGAAAATCCCTGAAAGGAGCCTGAATCTCCGCGCGCGCCGGGCAGAGAACGCCCAGCTTGACGGTTTATAAGTGTGGAGGCATCGCGAGAAGGAGACCACACAATGGCAGATCGCAGCTTGCGCGGGATGAGACTGGGCGCCCAGAGCCTACAGAGCGAAGAGGGCGTCACGTTCTCGGCCCGCATCAACTACAAGTACAAGTGCTCGAACTGCGACCGTGAGACGGCGGTCGTGTTCGCGGCAGACGCAGAAGCGCCCGAGACCTGGGAGTGCAAGTACTGCGGGCACGAGGCGACCCTGCTCGTCGACGACGCGCCCGTCGAGGTCGACCGTTCCGACGCGAAGGCGCCGCGCAGCCACTGGGACATGCTCCTGGAGCGCCGCACCCGTGCCGAGCTGGAGGAGTTGCTCGAAGAGCGCCTCGCCTACCTGCGCGCGCGTCGCGGAGAGCACAAGATCGGCGCCTGAGCGCCCCTGCCGGGACAGACCCGGCCGCATGGTGACGCAGCCTGCTACGGCAGGCTGCGTTTTCGTGTGTGAGGAGCATCGCTCCGCGATTCGGCGTCCGGCGACGGATCCGCGCCGGCGCAGCGACGGCTGCGTAGCGGCTCGACGGCGCGATGCGCCTTCAACGGCGGCGACGGCTCCGCGGCACGGTGATCCCGGCCACGACGACGGCGCCCAGGCCCAGCCCGCACACCAGGACTTCGATCGCCCTGCTCAGCAGCGTGGCGGGCGTCGTCGTGGTGCCGAGCGGCACATCCGTCAGCATCGATCCCGGGCGGTACGCCGGGATGTGCGCGATCGTGCGGCCCTCGGGATCGATGATCTGGCTCGTGCCCACCGTGGAGATGTTGACCAGGCTGCGACCCGTCTCGATCGCCCTCAGGCGCGCGATGGCCAGCTGCTGCATGTTCTCCTTGGTCCGCCCGAAGTCGGCGTTGTTCGTCTGCGCAAGGATCACCTGTGCTCCACCGTTCATCATGTCGGTGACGAGCTGGTCGTCGACGATGTCGAAGCAGATCGAGATGCCTGCCCTGACGCCGTTCACGTCGAACACGTTGCTCCTGGTGCCCGGCACGTACTGGCGCTGGATGAGCCCGAGCAGCTGGGGTGCGAACGGCATCCAGAACGACCGGTCGGGCACATACTCGCCGAACGGGACCGGATGCTTCTTGTCGTACAGCTCGACGGCGCCCTTTCCCGCCTTCCACAGCAGCGACGTGTTGTAGTACTTGCCGTGCCGGTGCGTGATGGTGCCGACGATCATGGGCGCCTTGAGCCTCGTGCTGAGCTCGTCGAGCACGGCGGCCGACGACCAGTCGCGAGTGGGATCGATGTCGGCGCTGCCCTCCGGCCACACCACCATGTCGGCCTTCTTGCCGATCAGCGGCAGGGTCGCCTGGATCTGCGCGTTCATCACGTCTCCCGGCTGGGCGCCGTCGAAGTATCCGGCAGGTCCGTTGCCCTGCACGGCACCGATCCTGGTGGATCCCGCCGTCGTCGCAGGCCAGAGTGGCACGGCCAGCACGAGGGCGATGGCGCCCACGGCGAGACCGAAGCGCCACCAGGGGCGGGCCGCCGCTGACGGCACGGACCTGCGCGGCATCGGATCGAAGGGGTCGCTGCGGTACCGCGCGCACTCGATAGCCAGTGCGACGAGCCACACCATGAGGAACGACACTCCTGAGACGCCGAACCAGGCGACGAGGTGCGCGAACGGGCTCTCCGACTGCGACAGCGCCGCGCGGCCCCAGGCGAACCCGCCGTACGGCCAGTTCCCGGAGAGCCATTCGCGGCCCGTCCAGGCTCCGGCGACGGCCACCGGCACGAGGCCCAGACGGCCCAGCGCCGACGGGAACGCCTGCGGAATCCACCGGTACGCGAGTGCGATGGCGACAGCTCCGAGCGCGAACAGGAGCGACTCGAACACCGACAGGGCCAGCCACGGAACGGGACCGAGATAGAGCGCCGTCCACGACACCTGGGTGAGGTAGAACGTGAGGCCGGAGCACACGCCGACCAGGACGGCACCGCCGACAGAGCGTCCGATGCAGGCGACGAGCATGAGGGCGAGGCCGACGAACGCCAGGGGCCACACGTCGATCGCGGGGAACGCCGCATCGAACACCACTCCGCCGCCCGCGCCGGCGACGACCGCGAGCCACAACGGAAGCAGCGGCCGGGACGGATTCACGATGATCGAGCTTAGAGGCTGCGTCGATGCGTTCGCCGAGTGGCCGTCGTCGCCTCCGCCGTCAGGCCGGGTCGCCGGTTCCGGCTGCGTCTACCCGACACCCGAATACGCCACGATGCCCCGGCGCACGTCGAGCAGCGCTTCTCGCGCGACGGTCGCCAATCCTCCGGTCGCGACGGAGGAGATCTGGTCGAGCAGGTCGATGACCTGCTTCGCCCATCGGACGAAGTCGCCTGCCGGCAGATCGGCCTCTCTCAGCACGACCGCGAGAGTCCGGCCGGACGCCCACTGGTGCATGGCGATGCTCAGGCTGGTGGCGAGCGGCTCGCTTCCCGGCAGCCGGTGCTCGCGCTCCAGGTCGTCGAGCCTGGCCCACAACCTCTCGGTCTTCTCCAGCGCCTCCGCGAACGGCCCGCGTGGAAGGTATCGTTCGGCGGGATTGGGCTCGTCCCTCCTGGGCTCGTAGACGAGCGCGCAGGCCATCGCGGCGAGGCCGGGCGCATCCAGCCGATCCCATACGTTGCGTCTCAGGCACTCGGCGACGAGCAGATCGCGGTCGCCGTAGATGCGTGCGAGCACCCTGGCGTGCTGCGTAGGAGCGAGGGCGCCGTCGCGCTCTGCGAGGTACCCCAGCTCGGCGAGCACGTCGGCCACGCGGTCGAAGACCGTGGCGACGGCGCCGGTGCGGGTGCGGATCTGGCGAGTGAGCGCATCCGTCTCGCGCTTGAGCCGCCACCAGCGTTCCGCCCAGCGGGCGTGCTGCTCGCGCTCGGCGCAGCCGTGACACGGATGCTGTTTCATGCGTCTGCGCAGCTCGGCCAGCTCCCGGTTGCGCGCCTCTCTCGCCGCCGCGCTCGAAGAGCCCGCCTTCGCACTCTTGCGCTCCAGGTCGCTCAGCGCGCGTCGCAGGCCCGCGTACTCGGCGAAGTCGCCCAGATGGCACTGCATGGCCCGTTCGTACCCGGCGAGCGACTCCTCCTGCTTGCGCACCGTGCGGGCGAGGTCGACGACGGCGCGGTCGGCCTGGAACTGCGCGAACGAGGATTCCAGGATCTCCCTGGTGCGGTCCCTTCCGAACTGCGCGATGAGGTTGACGGCCATGTTGTACGTCGGGCGGAAGCTCGAGTTGAGCGGATAGCTGCGGCGGGATGCGAGCGCCGCGACCGCCTGCGGGTCCAGCCCGTCGCGCCACTGGATGACGCAGTGCCCTTCGACGTCGATCCCCCTGCGGCCGGCCCGGCCGGTCAGCTGTGTGTACTCGCCAGGGGTGATGGGAACCCTGGCCTCGCCGTTGAACTTCTCCAGGCGCTCCAGTACGACGGTGCGGGCAGGCATGTTGATGCCGAGCGCGAGCGTCTCGGTGGCGAAGACCACCTTGACGAGCTTGCGCCGGAAGAGGTCTTCCACGACTTCCTTGAACGCAGGGAGGAGACCGGCGTGATGCGCCGCGACGCCGCGTTGCAGGCCCTCCAGCCATTCCCAGTAGCCGAGGACGGCGAGGTCCTCGTCAGCGATCGTGCGGCAGCGCTCCTCCGCGATCTGGCGGATCTCCTCGCGCTCGTGCGCCTCCGTGAGCCGGATGCCCGATCGCAGCACCTGCGACACGGCCTGATCGCAGCCGGCCCGGCTGAACACGAAGAAGATCGCGGGCAGCAGGTTGCGGTCGTCCAGCAGCCGGATCACGTCGGGGCGGTCGAGCCTGTCCAGCTCGTTCCGCCCGTGCGGTCGCCTTCGTCCGCGGTCGCCGAACTGACGCGATCCCGATGGCCTGCCGCCGACCCTGGCCATCTGGACGAGCTCGGGGTTCACGCGGTTCGCGCTGCCGCGGGCCGCCGACTCGAAGAGATCGACGAGCCGTTGTCGCACCAGCACGTGCTGCTCGAGCGGAACGGGCCTGCTCTCCGAGACGATCACATCCGTGTCGCCGCGCACCGCCTGAAGCCAGTCGCCGAACTCCTCGGCGTTCGACACGGTAGCCGACAGCGACACCAGCCGCACGTGCACCGGCAGGTGGATGATCACTTCCTCCCAGACGGCACCCCTGAACCGGTCCGCCAGGTAGTGCACTTCGTCCATCACGACGTACGCCAGGTCTTCCAGCAGGTCGGACTCCGCGTACAGCATGTTGCGCAAGACCTCGGTCGTCATGACGACGACGCGCGCTCCCGCGTTGACGTTGGTGTCGCCCGTGAGAAGGCCGACGGCATCCGTGCCGTACTCGTCGGCGAACTCCTGGTACTTCTGGTTCGAGAGCGCCTTCATGGGCGTCGTGTAGAACACCTTGGCCGTGGGATGACGCATGGCGAGGGCGACCGCGAACGCGGCGACGATGGTCTTGCCTGCCCCCGTCGGCGCCGCCACCAGCACGCTGCGGCCGTCTTCGAGACTCGAGCAGGCCTCCAGCTGGAACGGGTCGAGATCGAACTGCTGATCGCGGCGGAAGTCCTCCAGGCGCGGATGACCCGTTCTGCCTCGTGATGCTGCGTATCGTTCCGCTGGCGAGAGCTCGGTCACCCGATCAGCCTATGGGCGATCCACCATCGACGAGCGGGCCCGTGCGTCGGTAGAGGTTCCACCGAGAACGTCGCGCAGCCGAGCGCGCGTGACGACGACGTTGAGACGCTCCTAGCCTGCGGCGAGTTCGGCGTCGATTTCGAGCGCGCGCTTCGCGATGCGGTAGTCGTGCATCCACGCGACGGTCCACGCCAGCAGGTACAGCACGACCAGCGGCAGCGCGAGCAGGAACATCGAGATGACATCCGCCGATGGCGTCGCGATCGCCGTGAAAATCATGATCACGAGGATCGCCCAGCGCCACGACTTGATGATCGCCTTCGCGCTGATGACGCGCATGAAGTTGAGCAGCACCACGAACACCGGAAGCACGAACGCGATGCCGACGACGATGATCAGCTTGAGAACGAAGTTGAAGTAGTCGGATGCCACCAGCAGCGTCGTCTCGCCGTTCGGCACGAAGCTCGTCAGAACGCCGACGATGTGCGGAACGACCCACCAGCCGGCGGCGCAGCCGGCCAGGAACAGCGGTACCGCGGTGAAGAAGAACCCGAAGGTGTAGCCCTTCTCCTTGCGGTTCAGCCCCGGGGTGAGGAACGCGAAGATCTGGTACAGCCACAGCGGCGACGTGATGATGATGCCGATGTAGACGCTCAGCTGCAGCTTCAGGTCGAATGCCGCGGTCACGTTCGGCCAGTTGATGCTGGCATGCTGCGTCTTTGCAATCTCATGCACAGGCAGGCTGATCGCGTCCCACACGAATGGTTCGAGGAACCACCCGGCGATGGCGCCGACGAGGATACCTCCCGCGATCCAGAAGAAGCGGTTCTTCAACTCCCTGAGGTGCGCCCCCAGGGACATCCGGCCTTCGGGATTCCTGCCGCGCTTGGTACGAGCGGCGGTGCTCACGGCGACTAGATCTTGTCGGCGGGCTTGTCAGCCGTTGTCGGCTCGACCTTGGCGTCGACCTTCGAGGACTTGGCGGCAGCAGCAGCCTCGTCCTCTTCCTGCCCGTCGCGGATCTCCTTCTTGAAGATGCGCGTGGACTGGCCGATGCTCCGCGCCAGTGCGGGAAGCCGGGTCGCGCCGAACAGGAGCACGATAATGAGCAGGATGATCCAGATGTGCCATCCGCTGAAGAGATCGCCAAGCATTTCAGTGTCGCTTTCGCAGTAGGTGGGAGAACCGACTCGGATCGGCACTCACCAGGAGTTTACCGCGCCGGACTCTCGCTTCCCGCCGAGTATGCCTGATCGTTGCATTGCGCGCACGGCGTTCCTCCCACCTCTGCGCGTATTCACGGGCTGGACCGAGCGCGGCCGGATGAAATGCGGCCTCATGGGGCTCGTCGTCGAAGCGGGACGAGAGCAGCTCGGTCTTCTCGGCGAGATCGCCGAGCGCCGCCAGCGTCGTCATCGCCTTGACGAACAGGCGATACCCCAGCCAGGCGATCATGCCGAGCAGCGCGAGCACGAGCACGACCCAGATCACGAGCCAGGACCACCAGGGCATGGCTTCACCCTACGCGTCGGCCGCTGCAGCGGCCTCGGCGTCGTCGTATCGGGCCGAGCCGGCCCTCGCCCATTCGGCGACCACGTCGCGGGCGTCCTGCGGTGCGGTGACCGTCACCTGTCCGGCGAATCTCGCGACCAGGCGCTTGAGCCCGTGATAGTGCGCGACGCGCACCTTCGTGTGCACGACGTCGCCATCCTGAACCTTGGTGGCGTCATCCGGGATGTAGTCAGCGATGAGCGGAAGCGCCGCAGCGGCGACATCCACCGAGACCGTCAGGTCCTCGGCAGACCCCTGGAAGAGCCGCTCCGGCAGCACGACGCGGGCGGCGTGCTCGCTGATCGGCTGGCCCGTCGAGACCAGATGGTCGATGCGGTCGAGCCGGAACGTGCGCACGGCCTCACGCAGGTGGCACCATCCGCGCAGATACCAGTCGTCGTTCACCGACTCGATGCGCAGCGGATCGACGGTGCGCCGCTCCGAATCGCCGCGGGCGCTCACGTAGTCGAAGACGAGTTGCGTGCGCTGCTCGATGGCGCTGCGGATCGTGGCGACCGTGTCGCGCAGCGCGGCCGGAGCGACAGCGACCTGGGCGGCGCCGGATGCGGTGCCGCGCTCGAGCTTGGCCATCAGAGACGCCATGGCATCCCGGTCGGCGTGCTCGGGCAGAGAGCTGAGGTACTGGAGTCCGGCGATCAGAGCCGCGGCCTCGCGAGAGGAGAGACGCGGCGTGTCGTCGATCGCCACGGTGTGGGTCAGGGCGATGCGGTCGTGCTCTTCGAGCTCGTCCCAGTCGATGTCGAAGAGATCGCCGGGAAGGTAGGCGTGCGACTCCCCCGGCAGGCCGGACACGGCGATCAGGTGCACGGCATCGCGCACCTGCTTGGGCGTGACGTCGAACGCCGCGGCCACCTCGGTGACGGGGACGCTCGCGTTGTCGAGCAGATACGGGATGAGCGAGAGCAGCAGCGCGAGCTTGTCGCGTGCGTCACGGGGACCGGCCGGCTCAGTCACGGGCATCCACCTCCCCTCCGTGGACGGCGGAGGCGTGCGCGTCGAACGTGACCCGCAGGCGCTGCCGGACGGCATCCACGAGGCGAGGAGGCGAGACGACGCGCACCTCGGGTCCGTATCCGGCGAGCTCGTCCGCGAGGAGCGCCGTGTCGGAGTAGTGCACGAGCAGATGGCCGGATTCCGTTCGCCGGGTGTCTTCTCGCTTGCTCAGCCGCACCCAGGCATCCGTTCCCGGCAGCACGTCGAGTTCGGCGAGGTTCCTGTCCCAGATCTTCTGCAGCTCGTCGATCGCGTGCGATGCGTAGTCGGTGCCGCGCCTGGTGAACCCGAGCTGCGTCACACGCGGCCGTCCGATGACTCTGGACAGCAGGAACGTGCGCGGTGCGTCAGCTCCCCTGTCGTGGCCGTGCAGCAGCCAGCGACCGTGGAACTGCACGAGCGCCAGCGGCTCGACGACGCGCTTCGTCGGCTCGGTCTCCCCCGGCTTGAGGTAGTCGAAGTTCACGACGGCGCTGCGCTCGAGGGCGACCTCGAACGGCTCGAACGCCGCCTCCCGAGTCCGCACCCGAGGTGCGAATCCGACCAGCGGATCGTCGGCCTCCACTCCGAGCGTGCGCAGCTTCATGATCGCGCGCCGGGAGTCGGCCGACAGGGAGCCTTCTCGCCACACGGTCGCGGCCAGCCGCAGCAGAGCCATCTCCTGCGGCGAGAACGTGATGTCGGACGGAAGATCGTATGCCGTCTTGGGAATGCGATACCGGAGGCTCTGGTTGTTGCCCCGGTCGCCAGGATCCTCGACCGTCTCCAGCGGGATGCCCAGCTCGCGGATGTCGTCTTTGTCGCGTTCGAACTGCCGCTCCAGCGCGCTGTTGTCCCCGCCCTCGCGATAGCGGGAGTTGTAGCCCTGCACGCTGGAGAGGATCTCGCTCTTGGTCAGTCCCGACTCGGTCGCGACGAGGGTGAGCACGAGCGAGAACAGACGCTCCTCGACCGACACCTTCTGTGGGGACACGCAGGCAATCCTAAGGCGTCGCCGGGAACGGGACGGTCGTCACCTGCAACGTGCGTCGCACGGCGCCGCACCGATGCCGGGCGCTACTTCCAGAGACCGAGGATGTCGATGACGTACGCGGTCGCGTTGCTGCCGGGAGTCACGACCAGGAGCTGGCTGCCCACGGTCTTGCCGATGAGCTGCTTGGTCACGCTGGCCGGCGGCGTGAACCCCTGGAGCGCGCTGTTCGGCCAGATCGTCGGAGAACCGTTGAGCCAGCTCGACGACGCGACGGTGTCGGGACTGTTCCACGTCACCGCGGTGTAGTTCACGAGCACGGAGTGCTTGCTGTCCAGCTTCTTCACGGTCGGACCGGATCCCTGCTTGAGGACAGCCGTGCGAAGGGTCTTCGGCGGGTCGTTCGCCGGGATCTTGATGCCTGGCTGCCCGTTGGGCGCGAGCACGACCGTCGGCATGCCGGGCTGCGAGGGGCGCGGCGCGCCCGTGGCCTTCGAGGGGAACATCTTCTGCAGATCGATCACGAAGACGGCCGTGGAGTGCGGGGCGAGGCCGGTCTGCACCTGGTCGCCGAACAGCTCCTCAGCGCCGCCTGTGACGACGATGCGGGATCCGATCGTGCTGCACGTGATGGCCTTGGCGAGCCCCGGAGCCGACTTGCCGCCGACCACGAGATCGACCTCGCCGGAGTCTCCGAGCGGCTTTCCCGTCGCGCCGTTGTAGTACGAGGCCTGGCCGACCAGCAGGTCGCCCTTCGCCAGGGTGTGGCCGTCGCCCGTCTTGAGCGTGCTCTTCTGAATGGACGACGCATGCAGAGGATGCGGGAACGTGGCGGTCGGCGCGCCGAACTCACCGGATGCCTTCACCAGCTCGGAGGCGCGTCCCGGCTGGGTGCACGATCCGCCCGAGGCGGCCGAGCATCCCGTGAGACCCAGACCCACGAGCGCTGCGGCAGCCAGTACCGCGCCGAAGCGGCGGCCGCGCCTGACGGGAGCTGCGATGCGTGCTGTGACGGTGCGTGCCGGAAGTGTGCGCACGAATTCCTCTTCTTCAGACGGGACGAGGGGACGGGACCGGGGCGGCCGGGCGCCTCCGGCATCCCATGCTAGTCGACGCCGTGATCGCCCTCTTCCGTGGCGGTCGGGTGCGCGTCGGCCGGGTTGCCGCCGGCTGCATACGGCTGACCCGTCTCCGCACGGGTCGACGCCGCTGGCTGTGCCGCGTCGCGCTCCCGTGCCAGGCGAGCGGACTCCGTGGCCTCTCGCACGCGTTTGCGCAGGCTCTTCGGGCTGACGACCCGCTCGCCGAGTGCGCCGGGCGTCCACGCCTCGACATCGTCTTCGCTGTACTCGCTCTTGGACGCGCGGCGCTTGAGCTCAGGGAGCACGGTGCCTGGCGCCAGCCTGCGAGCGGTGATCAAGAAGCCGGTGTGCGCGATCATGCGGTGGTCGGGGCGGACGGCGAGGCCTTCCACGTGCCATCCGCGCACCATCGTCTCGTTGGAGATCGGATGCGTGAACAGTCCGCTCGACCTGATCGCCTCGGCGACGCGAGACAACTGCGTGACCGTGGCGACGTAGCACAGCAGCACGCCACCCGGCTTCAGGGCGCCGGCGCAGACCTCGACGCATTCCCACGGGGCGAGCATGTCGAGCACGATGCGGTCGACGCTCCCCTCCGGCATCGCTCTCGGCAGCTCGTCCTGGAGATCGCCGACGGTGAGACTCCACGCCGCAGGCACCTCGCCGAAGAACGTCTCCACGTTGCCCCTGGCGACCTCCGCGAACTCGTCGCGCCGCTCGAACGACGCGAGCCTGCCCGCCGCTCCGATCGCCCGCAGCAGCCACAGCGACAGGGCGCCGGATCCGACTCCCGCCTCCACGACGGTGGCGCCGGGGAAGACATCCGCCTGAGCGAGGATCTGCGCGGCATCCTTCGGATACACGATCGCGGCGCCGCGCGGCATCGACATGACGAAGTCGGTGAGCAGGGGTCGCAGCGCGAGATGCTCGACGCCTGCCTCGTTCACGACGACGGAGCCGTCCGGGCGGCCGATGATCGCGTCATGGGGCAGCGGACCCTTGTGCGAATGGAACACCTGGCCGGGAACGAGCGTGATCGTGTGCAGGTGACCGCGCGGACCCGTGAGCTGCACGCGGTCGCCGGCTCTGAACGGTCCGGAGGAGGCCGGAAGCGAGCCCTCGGTCATGCTGCACGCTCCTGGAACAGATCGACCAGGTCGGCGAATCGCCTGCCCTGCAGGGTGGGCCAGAGCGTGTGCTCCTCGCTCTCCGGCAGCGGGATCATGTGCGGAACACCGATGGCCACCGTGCCCGCCGCCACGGCCGATGCGAGGCCGTTCATCGAGTCCTCGATGGCCACGCAGTCACCCGGCGCGACGTCGAGCACACGAGCCGCGTCGAGGTAGGCATCGGGGAACGGCTTCGGCCGTGCCACTCGGTCGCCCGTGATGAGGGCGTCGAACGCGGGGAACGGAATGCCGGCCACGACCTGCTCGGCCATGCCCTGCACAGACATGGTGACGAGCGCCGTCTTCACGCCGTGCTCGCGGATGTCGGCCAGCAGCTCCTTCGCGCCGGGCCGCCAGGGCACGCCCTGCACCTCCAGCTGCTGCTGGACGCGCCGTGTCAGCGTCGCCACGATCGTGTCGGCATCCAGCTCGACGCCGTGCTGCTGGAACACCTTGGCCGACTCCCAGAGGCCGGAACCGACGAGCGTGAGGGCGTCGTCGTGCGTCCAGCGGCCGCCGTACTCCCCCACCAGCTCGGTCTCCGCCTGCATCCAGTACGGCTCGGTGTCGACGAGGGTGCCGTCCATGTCGAAGAGAACGGCGGCAGGGGTCGCGGAGATCACGAACAACCACTCTATTCCGGCCCGGCTGTGCGAAGCGGTGCGCCAGGATGCGCCAGGTCTCAGCGGGGCGGCGCGGCCTATCCTGTGTAGGGTGTGTGTCTCAACCGGGCGTGCAAGTTGCATGCCGGGAAGGGATGCGATCCCACGGTTCGCGAGGAGAAACGAGCGGCGCGTGCCACGTGGACGACGGGTGTGCTCGGCTGAGAGACACACCCTGGATGCGCCCGGCAGGGCACCGAGCAGACGAAAGCAGCCGACAGCGTGAGCAACGACAGCGGGATCTTCGACGGACGCATCCTTGTGGTGGCGTTCGAGGGGTGGAACGACGCGGGCGAAGCCGCGAGCGGCGCCGTGCGTACGCTGAAGGAAGCCCTCGATGTCGTTCCCGTTGCGACCATCGACCCTGAGCTGTACTACGACTTCCAGTTCAATCGCCCCATGGTGGCGGCTGACGAGGAAGGCAGAAGGAGGCTGGAGTGGCCGGGAGCCGTGATCTACGCTCCCGTCTCACCAGGCATCGATCTCGACCCGCTCGACGAGGAAGCCGGGGTGCACGCGAGCGGCAGCGGAGTCGGCAATCTCTACCTGCTGCTCGGCACCGAGCCCTCCCGCAGCTGGAAGGCCTTCACGGCCGAGCTCATCGACGCCGCGCTGGCCTCCGGGATCGACGGCATCGTGCTGCTCGGGTCGATGCTGGCCGACGTGCCGCACACGCGGCCGATCTCCGTCTTCGCCTCCAGCGACAACCCCCAGGTGCGAGCCGATCTCTCGGTCGAGCGGCCGACGTACGAAGGACCGGTCGGCATCCTGAGCGTGCTCGCGGATGCCGCGGAGAGCGCAGGCATCCCGACTCTGTCGCTGTGGGCATCCGTTCCGCACTACGTGCACAACTCGCCGAGCCCGAAGGCGATGCTCGCGCTCATCGAGAGGCTCGAGCAGCTTCTCGACGTCACGGTTCCGCGCGGCGACCTCGTCGCGGATGCCGCGGCGTGGGAGAGCGGCATCGACGCGCTCGCCGCAGACGACGAGGACATGGCGGCCTACATCGAGCAGCTGGAGCAGGCCAGGGACACGGTGGACTCGCCGGAGGCGAGCGGCGAGGCGATCGCCCAGGAGTTCGAGCGGTATCTGCGACGCAGGGGCGACGGCCGGGGCGACAAGGGCGACGGCAGAGGTGACGGCAGAGGTCCCGACGAGCCCTGGCGACGCGACTGACGGACGCAGCGGCCGCGCTCTCGTCGTGAGTGGGCCCGTCGCGGCCTCCGACACCCGATCCCCACCGGGACGCGGGAACCGGAGCTCCGGAAGCCGGGGCGCCTACTAGAGCTCGATGCCGAGCAGCGCGTCCACCAGGGCCCGGATGAGTGCCGGGTCGTCGACGCCGGTCTCGACGGCACGATCCACCGCGGCGATGGCTCCAGGCGTGTCGAGGTCGTCGGCCAGTCGTTGCCGCACCTGATCGAGTACGTCGAGTGCGACGGCGCCGTGCTGGTTGCTTCGGATGCCGCGCCAGGCATCCAGTCTGGCCAGCGCCTCGTCGAGCCCGGCTCGGGTCCACTCCCACTCTTCGCGGTAGTGATGGGCGAGCAGCGCGAGGCGGATGCCGGCGGCGGGCACGCACTCTCGCAGCAGCTCGGAGACGAGCACCAGGTTGCCGAGCGACTTGCTCATCTTCTCGCCCTGGTAGGCGATGAGGCCGGCGTGGCTGTAGACCTTCGCGAGGGGGTGTCCGCTGAGCGCTGCCGCGTGCCCGGCGCTCAGATCGTGATGCGGGAAGACGAGGTCCGCTCCCCCGCCCTGCACGCTGAAGTCATGGCCGAGGTGCTTGAGCGCGATGACCGAGCATTCGATGTGCCAGCCTGGGCGACCCGCGCCGAGCACCGAGGGCCAGGACGGCTCGCCCTCGCGTGCCGCTCGCCACAGCAGCGCGTCGAGCGGGTCGCGTTTGCCCGGGCGATTCGGATCGCCGCCGCGCTCCGCCGACAGAAGCAGCATCTGCTCGCGGTCGAGGTTGCTCTCCTCGCCGATGCGCCACGGGCTGGTCTCGGCGGCGGCGGAGATGTCGAAGTAGACGTCGTCGGCATCCGCGTCGCTCGTCGGCACCCGGTAGGCGAGGCCGCGGTCCAGAAGGACGGCGACGGCCTGTGCGATCTCGTCGATCACCTCGGTGACGGCGACGTAATCCTGGGGCGGGAGGATGCGCAGCGCCGTCATGTCGTGGCGGAACAGCTCGATCTGCTGATCGGCGAGGTCTCGCCATGACACGCCCGTCGCTGCTGCGCGCTCCAGGAGGGGGTCGTCAACGTCGGTGATGTTCTGCGCGTAGTGCACCTCGAGCCCGGCATCCACCCACACACGCTGAAGGGTGTCGAACGCCAGATACGTGTTTGCGTGACCGATGTGGGTCGCGTCATACGGGGTGATGCCGCACACGTACAGCCTGGCGATGATGTCGTCGGGAGCCGAGCACAGCCGCGCGCCCGTCGCGGTGTCGTGAAGCCGGGGTGCCGTTCCCGTGCCGGGAAGGCTCGGAACGGCAGGGCGTTCCCAGGACTCAGGCATGCATCACCCCCGTGGCGAGAAGGATCATGAGCAGCACGCCGAGCGCGATGCGGTAGACGACGAACGGCAGGAAGCTGCGACGCGAGATGTAGCGCATGAAGAGGGCGATCACGAGCAGCCCGACGGCGAACGCCACGACCGTTGCACCGAACGTGTCGACGGCGTTGAACACCTCGGGCGTGCACGCGTGCGTGACGGCCTGGTGGGAGCCGGCGACGCACGGATGCGTGAGGGACTTGTACAGCTCGTACAGGCCGCTGCCGAACACGGCGGGCATGGCCAGCAGGAACGAGTACCTGGCGGCGGCGCTGCGCTGATATCCCATGAACAGACCGGCGGAGATCGTGCCGCCGGAGCGTGAGACGCCCGGTACGAGCGCGAGCGACTGAGCGAGTCCGTAGACGACCGCGTGGCCCCAGGTGAGCTCGGAGATGCGGCGGGTGCGCGCGCCGACATGGTCGGCGATCCACAGGATGACGCCGAACAGCACGAGCATGACGGCGACGATCCACAGCGAGCGGAACGTTGTCTCGATCGAGTCCTGGAAGAGCAGGCCGAGCACGACGATGGGGATGCTGCCGACGATGATCATCCAACCGAGCCTGGCTTCGGGGTCGTTGCGGGGTATCCGGCCGAACAGGGCGCGGAACCAGTTGCCGATGATGTGCGTGACGTCGCGCCAGAAGTAGACGAGCACGGCGAGCTCCGTGCCGAGCTGGATGATCGCGGTGAACGCGGCACCCGGATCCTCTCCCGTTCCCAGCAGCCCCCCGACGATGCGGATGTGAGCGCTCGAGGAGACGGGAAGGAACTCGGTGAGCCCCTGCACGAGGCCGAGGATCAGCGCATTGACGAAGTCCATCGCACCCTTTCGGTCAGTAGGTGGCCAGAAGGTGGCGCAGGACGGTGCGGCCGAACACGAGCGCGTCCAGGGGAACGCGCTCGTCGACGCCGTGGAACATGGCCGGGAAGTCGATGTCGGCAGGCAGCCTGAGCGGCGCGAAACCGTAGCCGGTGATGCCGAGGCGGCTGAGCGCCTTGTTGTCCGTTCCGCCGGAGAGCAGATAGGGCAGCACGACGGCATCCGGATCGTTGGCCTTCAGCGCGCCCGTCATGGCGTCGACGAGCGGTCCGCTGAACGGTGCCTCCAGGCCGATGTCGCGGTGGACGATCTCGATGTCCACGTCGTCGTCGACCAGCTCCCGCACGGCGAGCAGCACGTCGTCCTCCTCGCCGGCGAGCGTGCGGATGTCGACGAGCGCTTCCGCGCGCTCCGGCACGACGTTGTGCTTGTATCCGGCCTTCAGCAGGGTGGGGTTGCTCGTCGTGCGCAGTGTGGCTCGGATGAACCCGGATGCCGTTCCGCTGCGCAGCACGACCTCATCCGGTCCGAGCGCCACAGGGTCGACGTCGAGCAGCCGCGCGAGCTCCGTTACCAGCTCGTTCGTGGTCTGGGTGAGGCGCACCGGCCACTCGTGGCCGCCGATGGCGACGACGGCCTTCGCGAGCTTCGTGACGGCGTTGTCGCTGACCATCCTCGAGCCGTGTGCGGCTCTGCCTCGCGCGATGAGCCGGATCCAGACGAGGGACTTCTCCCCCGTCTGCAACAGGTAGGCCCGCGTGCCCGCGACGTCGACGGAGTAGCCGCCCACTTCGCTGATCGCCTCGGTGGCGCCCGCGAAGACGTCGGGATGCTCGTCGACCATGAAGTGCGACCCGAACAGACCGCCATCCTCCTCGTCGGCGAAGAACGCGACGACCAGATCGCGCTCCGGGGCCTCACCCGCGCGCAGGATGTCGCCCAGCGCGGTGAGGATCATGGCGTCCATGTTCTTCATGTCCACGGCGCCGCGACCCCACAGGAGCCCGTCGTGGATCTCGCCCGCGAACGGGTCGAACGTCCAGTCGGAGGGGTCGGCGGGCACGACGTCCAGATGGCCGTGCACGACGAGAGCCGGCTTGCTCCTGTCGCGGCCCTCGACGCGCGCGACGACCGTGGTGCGACCGGGACGCGACTCGTAGGTGCGAGGCGAGAGCCCCAGGGAGGTGAGGTGCTCGCTCACGTACGCCGCGGCATCCGTCTCGCCCTTCGCCCGCCCTTCGCCCCAGTTCGTGGTGTCGATGCGGATGAGGTCCCGAGCGATGCGCGCCGTCTCGTCGATGCCCTGCTCGGCTCCCGTTCCGTCGGCGCTGGTCGTGGCCTCGCCCGGGTTGCTCATGGTGCAACGCTACCGGGCGGATGCGAACGGCGACCAATCGGGGCGCCGGCGGCCCCGTCACGCCCGCAGTGCTTCTGACCGGCCGCAGTGCGTCTGGTGGTCGGCCCTACGTTTCACTGACAGAAATCGCCGACCTGATCTCAGCCGTGCGCGATTTCTGTCAGTCGAACGGGAGCTCGCCACCACCTCGCGGCCCGTGCCGCGGCGGCATCGATGGCGTCGTACGAGCACCCGTGATGCATCGCGCAGGAGCGTGCGCGCCGGCGTCCGGCTGCGGGCCGAGAGGCCTCCGGAATCGTGCTAATGTCTTACGTCGGCAGCTGATCGTCAGCTTCCGAACTGCGCGCGGGTGGCGGAATAGGCAGACGCGCTAGCTTGAGGTGCTAGTGCCCTTTATCGGGCGTGGGGGTTCAAGTCCCCCCTCGCGCACAACGCAGAGAAGGCAGGTCCGAAAGGGCCTGCCTTCTCTGCGTTGTGCCGTGGGTGTCGCTTGAAATCTTCGGGGGTGGGCCCCCACCGCCGGAGGCTCCGAGCGCCGTGAAACGGCGGTCGGCTACCTCACCAGCCGAGCTCTCCGGCATCCTCCTGGAACGTGCCCGTCGGGCCGTCCTTGCCGACGCTCGCCCATGCCGCCACGACTTCCGCGCTCTCCGCGGCAGGTCGGCCGGGATGGCTCTCCGGACCTCCACCGCCCAGTTCGGTGGCGGTGATGCCTGGCTCCACCGCGATGAACTTCACTTCGGGCACCGTCTTCGCGTACTGCACCGTGATCATGGATACGGCGGCCTTGCTCGATCCGTAGGCGATCGAGGGGTAGCTCGACGCCGGCCTGGACGGTTCGTGCGTCGCCCAGAACGAGCCGAGTGCGCTGGAAACGTTGACGACGACGGGGTTGTCCGACTCCCGCAGCAGCGGCAAGGCGGCCTCCGTGACCCGGATGATGCCGACCGCGTTCGTGTCGAACACCTCGAGAACGCTGGGGCCGTCCAGTGCCTCTCCGCCTCCGTCGCCCGTGCGCTTGGCGATTCCGGCGTTGTTCACCAGCACGTCGAGCCCACCTTCCGACCCGATCTGCTGGAAGGCGGCGGCGACGGATGCGTCGTCGGTGACATCCAGCTGCACGAATCGGGCGCCGATCTCGTCGGCCGCTGCTCTGCCCCGCTCCGCGTCGCGCGCCCCGACGTAGACCGTGTGCCCGCGCTGGATGAGGAGTCGGGCGGTTTCCTTGCCGAGGCCCTTGTTGGCCCCGGTGATGAGTGTTGTTGTCATGTTCCGAGGTTCGCGCCGGGGCACCGGGACAGGCAGTCGTCCGCTTGTCGTAGGAATGGCAGGGCCAGGACAGGCTGGGGCGCGAGCCGCAGACTGATGGGGTGGCGGATGTGGAGTTCGGACGCGCGGTGCGACGGTGGCGGGACCGTGTGGCGCCCGAGACGGTGGGAGTGCCGGTGGGCGGCCGACGACGGGCACGCGGCCTTCGTCGCGAGGAGCTCGCGGGGCTCGCGGGCATCTCGGTGGACTACCTGACCAGGCTGGAACAGGGCAGGGCGACCTCGCCGTCGACCCAGGTCGTCGAGGCGCTCGCGAGAGCGCTTCGTCTCGCCGATCAGGAGCGCGAGCTGCTGTTCCGCCTCGCGGGCCAGGCCGCTCCCGGACGCGAACTGGTTCCCTCGCGCATCCCGCCGAGCGTTCAGCGCCTGCTCGACCGGCTCTCCGGAAACCCGATCGCCGTCTACGACGCGCTGTGGAACCTGATCGACACCAATGCGGCGTACGACGCGCTGAGCGGCGCATCCGCCTGGCGAGGCATCGAACGCAATGCGGTGTGGCGCAACATCGTGGGGCCGGGGCCGATCGCGACGCTCTCCCCCGAGGAGCTCGCCGACCAGCAGGCGGGGATCGTGGCCGACCTGCGCCTCACGGCCGCGAAGTATCCGGGCGATCCGAGGGTGCAGAAGCTCGTGGCCGAGCTGCGCAGGCGGAGCCCGCTGTTCGGCGAGCTCTGGACATCGGCGGAACTCCCGTCCCACGAAGAGCGCTCGCGCCACAAGTTCCTGGAGCATCCGGAAGCCGGCCGCATCGGGCTGGACTGCGACACGTTCATCGTCGCGGGCGACGATCTGCGCATCATGATCTACTCGGCCGAGCCGGGAACCGAGGACGCCGAGCGACTCGCACTGGCGATCGTGCTCGGCACGCAGACCCTCGCGTCCGAGCGGTGACGGGGCATTGACTCGCTCCATGAACCGCTCGCAGGCGGCCAACGCCAGGAGCCTGTGCCGTCGATTCAGAGTCCGGGCAGGACGTTGCGCCGGCCGACGGGCTCGATGAGCTGCGGGCCGTTGTCGCGAACGGGCGGAACCTCGTAGTACTCCAGACCGGATGCCACGGCGACCCCCGCGCGCACGGCTTCGTCGACGAGCGCCTGGTCGCCGACGATCGTGGGGTCGATCCAGTGCTGCCAGAGCTCCCTCGGCAAGATGACGGGGTTGCGGTCATGGATGTCGGCGAGCGTCTGCACGGCATCCGACGTGAGGATCGTGGCCGTGAGCCGCCACTTCTGCGGATCGTCGTCGGACTTCTCCGGGTCGCGCCACCAGCTGTACATGCCAGCCATGCCGATCACGTCGTCGTGCGGATCGCGGATGAAGTAGGGGGTCTTGTGACCCTTCTCGCCCTGCCACTCGAAGTAGCCGAGCGCAGGGATGATCGCCCGGTGCGACGCGATCGGCTTGCGCCACAGCGCCTTGGTGGTGATGTCTTCTGCCCGTGCGTTGAACGTGGGGTAGTTCAACTTGAGCGTCTTGGAGAACGGAGGGACCAGGGACCAGTGACCGATCTCGAACCGGTTCTCCACCCCCTCCTCGCGCTGGGAGGCGAACAGGACGGGGATGGGATCGGTGGGCGCGATGTTCCACGACGGCGTCCACTCCTGAGGGTCCTTGCCCGTTGCGAGCACGAACTCGGTGATGAGTTCGTTGACCGTGTCGTCCATGGCGAACCGTCCGCACATGCGAAACCTCCTCGGCATGTCAGTGGCGATGCGTACTCTGAACGCCTCGCTGCTCGGCCGTTCGGCGCCCATTCTGGACCCGTTCCGGGCAGGCTACCCGATGCCGCCGACATAGCGTAAAGTCGAAGAAGAAGCCGTCAACGACACGCCGCAGGTGTTTGACAGTTTCGAATATGCGTTCGAAACTGGAAGGGTGACGCTCCTCGTTCCCGACTCTCCGGCTGTGCATCCGCCACAGCAGGTGAAGGCGGTGCGGGAAAAGACGGCGCGGGACAAGGCTGCGCGGGAAAAGACGGTGTGGCCGGTTCTTCCTCCTGACGCCGCCGTTGGGCCTGCCGTGTACGGGGAAGACACGGCCGTCGAGCGGGCGAAGGCCGACCTCGAGCGGCTGCTGAGCCTGCGCTCGCGTATGGGCGAGCTGGAAAGCACAAGGGTGGACGACGGCGTTCTGCGCACCGACCCCGCCCTGGCGCCTCTGCTGCCAGGTGGTGGCCTGCAACCGGGAGGCGTCTACTCGGTGGGGACGACCTCGCTCGTCATGGCTCTGCTGGCCGGTCCGAGCGCGGAAGGGGCCTGGTGTGCCGTGGTGGGCATGCCGGGGTTCGGCGCGGAGGCTGCCGCGCTTCTCGGAATCGATCTCGACCGCCTCGTGCTGGTGCCGCATCCCGGCGACCACTGGTTCAGCGTGACCGCCGCGCTCGCCGACGCTGTGAGCGTGGTCGTCGCCGTTCCCGGTTCCCGAGTGGGTGAGGCGGAGGCGGCCAGGCTGGCGGCGAGGCTGCGGCAACGTCGCGCCGTGCTGCTCGTCTGCGGTGCATGGCCTCGAGTGGATGCGCGGCTCGGCGTGGCATCCAGCAGGTGGACCGGTGTGGGAGAAGGTCACGGCTACCTGGCGACCCGCGAGCTCACCGTTGCTGTGGAGAGCAGGTCGTGGGGACGGGAGCGCAGAGGCAGGCTGCTCGTCACACCCGACGGACGGCTGGAGGCGGCATCGGCGCCTGCCGGGTTCCCCGCGCTGAAGGCGGTGGTCTGAGTGGCGGAGGCGCGCGAGACGGGACAGACCGCCCGGCGCAGCATCGTGCTGTGGTGCCCTGACTGGCCGGTGCGCGCCGCCGTGGCCGCTGGACTGGCCGAGCCCGGGCATCCGATCGCGCTCATCGACAAGGGACTCGTCTTCGCCGTCTCCGCCGCTGCCCGTCGTGAAGGGGTCCGCCGCGGCCTGCGCGTGCGTGAGGCGCAGGCCCGTTGCTCGACTCTCACGGTTCTGCGTTACGACGCGGCGGTCGACCAGAGGGAGTTCGATCCGCTGCTGACGGCGATCGAGCAGGCGGTTCCCGGGGTGCAGCCCGTGCGGCCGGGCCTGTGCGCGCTGCGGGCGAGGGGTCCCGCGCGGTTCTACGGTGGCGAGGCCGCCGCAGCCGAGCAGCTGCTGGAGGTCGCGGCGCAGCACGGCTCCCCCGATGCCAGGATCGGGATCGCGGACGGCCCGTTCGCAGCCGAGCAGGCCGCTCGATCAGCGAGTGCCGACGGTCGCACGCTGATCGTGGAACCCGGATGCTCTGCCGCCTTCCTCGCGCCGCTGCCGGTCGACGTGCTCGGCGACGGCGAGTACGCAACGCTGCTGCACCGGTTGAGCCTGGACACACTGGGCGATGTGGCGCGGCTGAGCCCGCTCGAACTCGAAGACCGGTTCGGGGAGCTCGGCGTGCGCACCCACGCGCTGGCGAGCGGAGCCGAGCGCGCCGCCGTGGTGCCGCGCGCCCCGCAGGCCGTTCTGGAGCGCTCGATCGAGTTCGAGCCCGGACTGGAGCGGGTGGACGAGCTCACGTTCGCATTCAGGCGCACGGCAGACGACTTCGTGGAGTCCCTGACGGCGGCCAAGCTCGTCGCCACCGCGATCACCGTGCTGGTGCGGGCCGAGTCGGGGGCGGTCAGCGAGCGCACCTGGTTGCATCCGAGATGGTTCACGGCATCCGATGTCGTCGACCGGGTGAGATGGCAGCTGCAGGGCGCCGGCGCCGATGCCGGGCTCGACTCCCCCGTCGTGCAGGTGACGGTGTCGCCGGAGGCCGTCGACGCCGTCGGCCACCACGAGGAGGGGCTGTTCGGCGGCGGACCGGACGAGCGCGTGCACCATGCGCTCTCGCGAGTGCAGAGCATGCTGGGGCACGACGGCGTCGGGACGGCGGCGATCGGCGGCGGTCGCATGCTCGCCGATCGCACGACGCTGGTTCCCTGGGGCGACCGGATCCCGGATGTCGTGAGCGCAGCGGCAGCGAAGCCCTGGCCGGGCTCCCTCCCGCCTCCTCTGCCCGCCACCGTCTACTCGCCGCCCGTGCGGTGCGCCGTGGTCGCCGCATCCGGAGCGACCGTCGACGTGGAGGAGTCAGGCGGCCTCACGATGCACCCCGAACGCTTCTCCCCCGCCCCTGGCCGCGCTCTCGCGCGGGTGACGGCATGGGCAGGTCCGTGGCCGGTCGAGGAGCGCTGGTGGGATCCGGACGCCGCACGCAGCGTTCATCGTCTGCAACTGGTCGACGAATCGGGCGGTGCGTGGCTCGTGCTGCTCGAGAACGGCGAATGGATGCTCGAGGCCCGCTATGACTGAGCGCTCGACGACGGTCCCGACGCCCGGCGCACCCGCGGCGGCTCAGGCGAAGCGGAGAGAGGGGGTGCGCTGAGACATGGGCTGGAAGAACCCGCCGATCCCGTGGTCGGAGCTGGAACGCACGCTGTCGGGGCGGAGACCGCCGGAGGGCAGCCTGGCCGCACTCGACTCCCCCGCCCGCAGCACCAAGCGGCGCAGCTATCGCGGTGAGCCCATCGTGCCCGTCGACGGTCCCTACGTGCCGTACGCGGAGCTGCATGCGCACTCCAACTTCAGCTTTCTCGACGGCGCGAGCGAGCCGGAGCGACTCATCGAGCAGGCGGCGCGGCTGCGCCTGAGCGGGCTCGCACTGACCGACCACGACGGGTTGTACGGCGTCGTGCGGCTGGCGGAGGCTGCGGAGACGCACTCGGCGGTGAAGACGGTGTTCGGAGCCGAGCTCTCGCTCGGCCTCGGCAGACCGCAGAACGGGGAGGCGGATCCGGAAGGGTCGCATCTGCTCGTCCTGGCCAGAGGCGAGGAGGGGTACCACCGGCTTGCAGGGGCGATCACGGATGCCCAGCTGCATCCTGATGCGGAGAAGGGACGCCCCGTCTACGACCTCCGCAGGCTCGCCGAACAGGCGGGAGGGTATTGGACGGTGCTCACCGGATGCCGCAAGGGCGCCGTGCGGCAGGCGCTGACCGGCAGCGGGGGCGCCGGCGCCGGGCGCGCAGGTGCCGGTGGCGCGGCAGCAGAGCCGAACCACGATGCGGCATCCAGCGCCCTGGACGAGCTCATCGAGCTGTTCGGGGCAGAGCACGTGGTCGTCGAGCTGTTCGACACGGGATCGCCGCTCGACACCGTGCACAACGATGCGCTCTACACGCTGGCACAGAGCAAAGGGCTGGCCTGTGTCGCCACGGGCCTCGTGCACTACGCCACACGAGCGGAAAGGCCTCTCGCGACCGCCATGGCCGCTGTGCGCGCCAGGCGCAGCCTGGACGAACTGGACGGCTGGCTGCCTGCGGCAGCGACCTCCCGCCTGCGCTCGGGAGCCGAGATGGCCAGACTGTTCTCCCGCTACCCTGGCGCGATCGAGCACACCGTCGAGATCGCGGAGAGCCACGCCTTCGCGCTGAGGTCGGCCAAGCCCCGCTTGCCGAAGCAGGAGGTCCCGGAAGGCAGCACGCCGATGAGCCATCTGCGCGAGCTCGTCGCCGCCGGCGTCGCGGAGAAGTATCCGCCGAGCTATCCGCACGCGAGTGCCGAGGTCGTCGCGGCGCGCATGGAGCAGGAGCTCAAGGTGATCGAGGAGAAGGACTTCCCCGGTTATTTCCTCATCGTGCACGACATCGTGCAGTTCGCCCGCAGCCGGGGCATCCTGTGCCAGGGACGCGGTTCGGCGGCGAACTCCGCGGTCTGCTACGCGCTGAGCATCACGGCCGTCGACTCGATCCAGTACCGGCTGCCGTTCGAGCGCTTCCTCTCCAGCATGCGGCCGGAGGAGCCGGACATCGACGTGGACTTCGACGCCAGACGACGCGAAGAGGTCATCCAGTACGTGTTCGAGAAGTACGGCAGGCGCAACGCCGCGCAGGTGGCGAACGTGGTCAGCTACCGGCCGAAGAACGCGGTGCGCGACATGGCCAAGGCGCTCGGGCATTCGACAGGCCAGCAGGATGCCTGGTCCAAGCAGGTTGAGAGATACGGCCCCGAGGTGTTCACGGGCGACCACGACATCCCGGATGCCGTCGTCGCGCTCTCCGAGCAGCTGCTGCGCGCCCCACGGCACCTGGGCATCCACTCCGGCGGCATGGTGCTCACCGACCGGCCGATCGGCGAGGTGTGCGCCATCGAGCACGCCCGCATGGAGAACCGCACCGTGCTGCAGTGGGACAAGAACGACTGCGAGTGGATGGGCCTGGTCAAGTTCGATCTGCTCGGGCTCGGCATGCTCGCCGCCGTGCAGTACATGTTCGACATGGTCGAGCAGCACCTCGGCGAGTCGTGGACGCTCGCGACCCTCCCGAAGGAGGAGCCCGCCGTGTACGACATGCTGTGCAGGGCGGATGCCATCGGCGTGTTCCAGGTGGAGAGCCGCGCCCAGCTCGGCACGCTCCCTCGCCTTCTCCCCCGAGAGTTCTACGACCTCGTGATCGAGGTGGCGCTCATCCGGCCAGGGCCGATCCAGGGCGGCGCCGTTCACCCGTACATCCGCAGGCGAGCCGGGAGGGAGGACGTGACGTATGCGCATCCCGACCTGAAGCCGGTGTTGGAGCGCACGCTGGGCATCCCGCTGTTCCAGGAGCAGGTGATGCAGATGGCGATGGCGATCGGAGACTGCACGGGAGAGGATGCCGACCTGCTGCGCCGCGCCATGGGATCCAAGCGCGGCATCGAGAAGATCGAGTCGCTGCGCGACAAGGTGTTCCAAGGCATGGCCAGGCGAGGGTTGTCCGACGACGAGGCGCAGGGCATCTGGGCCAAGATCGAGGCGTTCGCCGACTTCGGCTTCGCCGAGAGCCACGCGCTGAGCTTCGCGCTCATCGTGTACGCCAGCTCGTGGCTCAAGCTGCACTATCCGGCGGCCTTCCTCGCCTCCCTCATCAAGGCGCAGCCGATGGGGTTCTACTCGCCGCAGACGCTGACCCAGGATGCCGTGCGTCACGGCGTCGTCGTGCGGCACGTCGACATCCTGCGCTCCGGCGTGCACCCCGACCTCGAGCCCGTCGACCTCGAGCCGGCCGCCTTTGGCGGCTCCGTCTCTCCGAGCGGCATGGCGGAATGCCTCGAGGCGAAGCAGCCGCCGATTCCGGGGCGGTTCGACAGGGATGCCCCCGATGTCTCCGCCGCCCACCGCAGGGATGGCGCGCTCGCCGTGCGGTTCGGCCTGGCGGGCGTGAACACGATCGGCGAGAAGCACGCCCAGCGCATCGTTGAGGAGCGTGAGAGCGGAGGAGCGTTCACCAGCATGCACGACCTCGCCAGGCGGGTCGGTCTGACCGCGCCCCAGCTCGAGGCGCTCTCGGCGGCGGGAGCGTTCGAGTCTCTCGGGCTCACCCGCAGGCAGGCGTTGTGGACGGCCGGACCGGCATCCAGGGAGCGCAGAGGATATCTGCCGTCCACAGCGGTCTTCGTGCAGCCTCCGCTGCTTCCGATGCTCTCGGAGGCGGAGCAGACCGTGTACGACCTGTGGTCGACGGGAATCTCGCCAGGAGACCATCCGATGCGTCATGTGCGGCAGGCCCTGACGGCCCGCGGCATCCACTCGATCGACGAGCTGCTGACGGCGGAGACCGGAAGGCGGATCGAGGTGGCAGGAGTCGTGACCCACAGACAGCGCCCGGCAACGGCCAGCGGCATCACGTTCCTCAACCTCGAGGACGAGACCGGGCTGCTCAATGTGATCTGCAGCGTCGGCGTGTGGGGACGTTATCGAAGGGTCGCGCGCGAGGCGCCCGCCATGGTGGTGCGGGGCATCCTGGAGCGCTCAGAGGAGGGGATCGTGAACATCGTCGCCGACCGGTTCGAGAACCTGCCGCTGAAGGCCCGCACCACCTCGAGGAACTTCCAGTAGGCGCACGGCCGGATCCGAGCGGAGCCGGATTCGAGCGCAGCCGCATTCGATCGCAGCGTAACGATCGGAACCCCGGCGCGTGGCTCAGCCGGGCTTGACGCTGTTGTCCCTCGACTTGCCGGGGGCGCCCGCGCTGTTCGGGCCGGGAGGCTCGTCCATCAGATGCAGGCCCTGGGTGCTGTTCGCCGACATGGTGAGCAGCTCGATCCACTCCCGGTTGATCACGGGCGACTTGCTGCCCGAGTACCTGAAGTACAGCGGGATGGACGGGTCGATCCAGACCGCGCTGCGGCCGTCACCGACGGAGATGTCGTCACGCCACGTGAAGAAGAATCCCTCGCGTCGACGCAGCTTCGCGCCGATCACCACCTGAAGGTGTGCGAGAACGCGGTCCTCGAACTTCACCTCGATGTCGGATCCGCCGTACAAGAGAGCACCCACGACAACCTCCCGAGCATCACGTCTCCTTGAGCAGCATATCGTCGCACTGAGCCACCCACCCCGGGCAAGTCGTACGTGCGCGACGGCGGACGAAGGCATCCTCATCCACGCCGCGCGCAGCGGCGCTTTCGCTGTCAAGCCCTTGTCCGGCTCTCGTGCGCCTCCGTAGCGTCGTGTCCTGCCTCATCCGACCACACGAAGGAGGAGCCCATGGGCGACGACGACAAGATCGAGAACAAGAAGGACGAGCTCTGGGGCAAGGGCAAGGAAGCCGTGGGCGATGCCACCGGCGACGACGAGCTCAAGTCACAGGGACAGTTCGATCAGACCAAGGCGAACCTCAAGCAGGCCGGAGAAAAGGTGAAGGACGCCTTCTCTCACAACGACTGAGACGCTCGAGACGACGAGGCCGCTCCGGATGACCGGGGCGGCCTCGTGCCGTTCCGTCTCGCATTCTCGGCCGAGCCGGCCCAGCCTTCAGCCCTGCAGCCTTCGAGCCCAGCAGCCTGACCCACGCGGCCTTCGAGCCACTCGGCCGGAGGTGATCACCTCAGCAGTTCTTGCCAGCCGTCGGCCGTGGCGTTCTCGAAGATGAGGCTCGTCTGCGTGTGCGAGACCGCCGGGTCGCCCGTCAGGTATTCGAGGACGAAGTCCCGCAGCTCCCCCGCGTCGCGAGCGGCGACGTGCAGCAGGTAGTCGTCGGCTCCCGCCGTGTGGAACAGTCTCAGCACTCCCGGCCAGTGCGGCGCCGCTGCCCGGAACGCGTCGATCTGTGCACGCGAGTGCTTCACGAGGCGCACGGCGATCAGAGCCTGCAGCGGAATGCCCGCCGCCACGAGGTCGACATCCAGCCGGTATCCCGCGATCACTCCCCTGCGCTGAAGGCTCTTCAGGCGGAGCGAGACGGTCGATTCTGCGACGCCCAGCTGCGTTGCCAGCGCGGCGCCGGTGATCCGCGAGTTGCTCGACAGGGCGAGCACGAGCCGGCGGTCGAGGTCGTCGAGCTCGGGAATCTTCGAGGACGGCATGGTGGCATCCGTTTCTGCGGAAGGTCGTGCGATGAGAGTCGCTCCTCATCGAAGCATGTGCATCATAACTTCCCTCTCATCGCGGTATCTGCTGATCTGAATGCATGACAACGTCGTCCTCCTCTTCCTCGTCACCGGCGCGCCGGCGAGCGCCGGAAGCACACCTCGAGACCATCGCCGTGCACGCGGGGATGGCGGGGCTCAGCGACACGGGATCGCACGTGCCGCCCATCGACCTCTCCACGACCAACCCGTTGAGCGGCGTCGAATCCGGTGGCGACTCGTACGAGAACCTGGCCACCGGCGGCCGACTGGGCGGGGGCGATTCCGCCGTCTACCAGCGACTGTGGCAGCCGGGTGTCGCCCGCTTCGAGATCGCCCTCGCCGAGCTGGAGGGCACGAAGGAGTCCGTGGCGTTCGCCACGGGGATGGCCGCGCTCTCGGCCTGCCTCATGGCCGCCGTCAACGCTGGAACGCCGCACATCGTGGGCGTGCGGCCGCTCTATGGCGGCACCGATCACGTGCTCGCCAGCGGTCTGCTGGGCACCAAGGTCACGTGGGCGACTCCGCACGACATCGCATCCGCCATCCGGCCGGACACCGGGCTCGTCGTGCTGGAGACGCCGGCCAATCCCACGCTCGAACTCGTCGACATCGCCGACGTCGTGTCTCAGGCCGGCGCGGTGCCGGTGCTCGTCGACAACACGTTCGCCTCCCCCGTTCTGCAGCGTCCCGCCGACCACGGTGCCCGGCTCGTGCTGCACAGCGCCACCAAGTACCTGGGCGGACACGGCGATGTGATGGGCGGCGTCGTCGCGACGGACGAGGAGTGGGCGCGCAGGCTGCGCCAGTTGCGCGCGCTCACCGGAGCTCTCCTGCACCCGTTCGCCGCCTACCTGCTGCACCGTGGACTTCGCACCCTGCCGATCCGCGTGCGGGCCCAGCAGGAGACGGCATCCGAGCTCGCGCGGCGGCTCACGACCCATCCCGCCGTGCACCGCGTGCTGTATCCGGGGCTGCCCGGACAGGATCCGTCGCGGCTGCTGGGCAGCCAGCTGGCGGGCCCGGGGTCGCTCATCTCGCTCGATCTGGGCGACTACGACAAGGCTGTGCGCTTCACCGAGGCGTGCCGGCTCGTCACGCACGCGGTGTCGCTCGGCGGAGTCGACTCGCTCGTGCAGCATCCAGCATCGCTCACCCACCGCCCCGTCGAACAGCACGCCAAGCCGAACGCGGGCGTGGTGCGGCTCTCGATCGGACTGGAACACGTCGACGACCTCACCGACGACCTCATGCGTGCCCTCGATGTGGTGCACGAGCACGCGGGCCCGGCTGCGCCGCGCTCGAGCTCAGCGGTGTCCGAGTCGTTTGCGTAAGAGGTCGATGCGCGCCTGAAGCTGGGTCACGCTCGCCTGCGCCACGGCGGGGCCGCCGCACAGCCTGCGCAGTTCGGCGTGGATGAGCCCGTGCGGCTCGCCGCTGTTCTTGGCATACAGGCCGACCAGGCTGTTGAGAAGACTGCGCTGCTCCTTGAGCGTGCGATAGACCGGGGCGGGCGCCGTTGGCGGATCGGACGACGCCGGCTTGTGGTTGGCAGCACGCTTCGCCTGACGTGCCTGGCGCGTGCGCAGCAGGTCGTGCACCTGTTCCGGCTCGAGGAGGCCGGGGATGCCGATGAAGTCCCACTCCTCCTCGCTGCCGGGCTCCGCGTATCCGCCGAACTCCGTGCCGTCGTACAGCACACGATCGAACGCGGCATGCGAGTCGAGCGCCTCGAACGCGAACTCCTGCTGCAGCGAATCGGATGCCTTGTCCGCGCGCTCGGACGCGACGACGAGGGCATCCTCCGGGTTCCAGAGGTCTCCCTCTCCTTCGGAGGACACCCGGTCGAGAGCGTGGTCGCGCTCGAGTTCCAGCTGGTGAGCGAGAGCCACGAGCACGGGCACGTCGGGCAGGAAGACCGTCGCCGTCTCGCCCCGGCGTCTGGCGCGTACGAAACGGCCGATCGCCTGCGCGAAGAACAACGGCGTGGCCGCGCTTGTGGCATACACGCCAACGGCGAGCCGGGGGACGTCGACGCCTTCGGAGACCATGCGCACCGCGACCATCCAGCGGGAGGAACCCTGCGAGAACTCCTCGATGCGCTCGCTGGACTCCTTCTCGTCCGAGAGCACCACGGTGACTTTCTCGCCGCTGATGCCCTCCAGGATGGCCGCGTACGCGCGCGCGGCGACCTGGTCGGTGGCGATCACGAGACCGCCGGCATCCGGAACCTGCTGCCGCACTTCGCTCAGCCGGCGATCCGCGGCATGCAGCACCTGCGGGATCCACTCCCCCTTCGGGTCGAGCGCCGTTCGCCACGCCTGGGCGGTGATGTCCTTCGTGTTGCCCTCGCCGAGCCTGGCCTCCATCTGGTCGCCGGTCTTGGTGCGCCAGCGCATGTGGCCCGCGTAGACCATGAACAGGACCGGACGCACGACGCCGTCGGAGAGCGCCCGGCCGTAGCCGTAGTTGTAGTCCGTGCGGGAGGTGCGGATGCCCTCCCTGTTCTGCAGGTACGTCACGAACGGGATCGGCGACGTGTCGCTGCGAAAGGGCGTTCCGGTCAGCGACAGCCGGCGCTCGGCTCGCTCGAAGGACTCCCGGATGGCGTCGCCCCAGCTCAGGGCATCCCCTCCGTGGTGCACCTCGTCGAGGATGACCAGGGTGCGCCGGTCCAGGGTGATGTCGCGGTGCAGCGCTGCATTGACCGCCACCTGCGCGTACGTGACGGCGATGCCGCGATAGTGCGACGCGTACCTGCCGTGCGCGTTCTTGAACGCAGGATCGATCGGGATGCCGACGCGCGCCGCCGCCTCCGCCCACTGCCTCTTCAGGTGCTCCGTCGGCGCCACGATGGTCACGCGCTCGACGGTGCGGCGCTTCAGCAGCTCGACGGCGAGCCGGAGCGCGAACGTGGTCTTCCCTGCACCAGGCGTGGCAGCGGCGAGGAAGTCGCGCGGCTCGTACCGGAAGTACGCCTCGAGCGCTTCCGCCTGCCAGGCCCTGAGCTTGCTGGCCGTGCCCCACGGCGCTCTGGCGGGGAACGACGGCGAGAGATGTTCGATCGCCCAGGTTCCGACGGGATGCGCGGCCTCGTTCGGCTGTCGGTCGTCGGCCGGGACGGGGGCGGGGTTCGGAAGGCTCACTTCGCTTAACGCTACCCAACGCCTGCGACAGCGCTGAACGCCGGTGCCTTCCCGAGCGGGCGGGACAGAGGGGCGGAGCAGAATGGCGGGCCAAACGGGCGGAGCAGCCGGGGCGGGACGGCCGGGCGGGACAGAGGGCGGAGCAGAATGGAGAGCATGACGGAACCGCTGCATCCCTTCCATCGGTACGTCGCACTCGGCGACTCGTTCACGGAAGGGATCGGCGATCCCGACCAGCATGCGCCGGGCGGGCACAGAGGGTGGGCCGACCGCGTCGCTGAGGTGCTGGCGCGCGGCACCGACGACTTCGCGTACGCCAACCTGGCCGTGCGGGGAAAGCTCATCCGCCAGATCGCGCGGGAACAGGTCGAGGACGCCGTTGCGCTGAAGCCCGACCTCATCACGATCTCCGCGGGCGGCAACGACGTCATCCGTCCGGGCAGCGATCCCGACCGGATCGGCGAGCTGCTGGATGCCATCATCGTCAGGCTCGGTGCGACCGGGGCGACCATCGTCGTATTCACAGGTGTCGACGTGGGCTTCTCCCCCGTGTTCCGGCCCATCCGCGGCAAGGTCGCCATCTACAACGAGAACGTGCGGGCGATCGCGGAGCGGCACGGATGCGTCGTGGCCGACCAGTGGGCGCTGAAAGACGTTCAGGACCAGCGCTTGTGGTCGGCCGACCGTCTCCACATGAATCCGCTGGGCCACCACACGGTTGCCCGCATGGTGCTGGACACCCTGCACGTGCCGCACGACCTCCAGCCGATGGAGCCCGAGCCGTTGCCCGAGCGTTCCTGGCGAGAGGCACGGGCCGATGACCTGTCGTGGGCGAAGGAGTACTTCGTGCCGTGGATCGTCCGCCGCATCAAACGCGTCTCCAGCGGCGACAACGTGCTGCCGAAACGTCCCGAGCCGGCGCCGGTCACGGTGCCGGGCGACGAAGAGGCGGCGATGTAGCCAGGGCCGTGCGCCGAGCTACAGGAACAACAACTGCGGGTGCGTCAGGCGCCAGCCCAGACCTGGATCCTCGACCGCCCTCGAGACGGTGAGTGTGCTGCTGAAGCTCTGCCCGGCACCGGAGAAGCTGACCGTGCCGACGTCATCCCCGGGCCGCGCGACGCGCACCGAGGACGAGCGCACGGTGATCCTGATCGGTGCGTCGGAGAACACGAAGATGCCGCCGGCCCTCTCGCTCCTGAGCGTGGCCGTGTCGCCCCACACGCTCCGGTACGTGCCGTAACTCGTCTTCGACGCTCCCACGGTGACCTCGTGGAATCCGTCTTCGACGCTCTTCAGTAGCACGGGCACATCCGACCACAGGTTCGTGTAGTCGGGGGCTCCCGTCACGACGCCGACGAGCTCGAGCGGATGCCCGTGCACGGTGACGGACGCGGCGAACAGTAGGCAGTGACCCGCCTGATCGGTCCACCCGGTCTTGATGCCGTCGATGCCGTCGTGTCCGAGCAGCTGGTTGCTGTTCTTCACGGTTCCCGCCCCTGGCAGGTCCGCGGTCGGCGTGTCGACGATCCCGGCGAGAACGGGATCGGCGATCACGAGCTTGCCGATGCCGACGAGATCGCTGGGGCTGCTCACGCTGCCCGGGTCGAGCCCGGACGGGTCGGTGACGTGCGTGCCTGTTAAGCCGTGCGAGCTCAGCCATGAGTTGGCGTAGCCGAGGAAGGCGTCCACCGAGCCGAACCCCCAGATGGCGAGCGAGATGGCGTAGTTGTTCGCGCTGGGCAGGAGCATGGCCGTGATGGCCTGCTTCTCGGTCAGCTGCTCCCCCGCCTGCACCGGTGCCCAGGAGCCGTCCTCCGCCCACACCTGGTGCAGGATGTCCACGTCGGCATCCGTGAACGTGATGGTCGGCCCCTCGCTGCCCTTCGGGATCGGATGCTTGTCCAGCAGCACGAGCGCCGTGATCGTCTTGGTCATGCTCGCGATCGGCGCGCTCTGCATGCTGCCGTTCTCGACGAGCAGGCCGTTCCGGCCGACGAGCCCGACGGCCGAGCTCCCCCACGACGGGAACGCCGGCTGCACGGCTGCCGGTCGGATGACGGTGGATGCCGGCGCAGCATCCGCCGCGGCGGGCAACGGCGCGACGGCGGCCAGCACGACGTACGCGATCATCGCCGCGGCGACCCCGAGTGCCGTGAACAGGGCGATCCGGGGCCGGCGGAAGCGACGTCGGTAGGCCGATTCCGCCCTGCTTCCGCCGGATGCCGGGGGTGCCGGCTCCGCGGCCTGCAAGGCGGCCAAGCCGAACGGATCACCGTCGCCGCTGCTCGGCTCGCGACGTTCTCCGACGGATGGTGGGCGGTGGGACACGGCTGCCATGCTAGAGCCGCCCGCTATGCGTCGCCCGATGGCGGCCGCCGCTGAGAGGTCTGGCCGGCCGCGACCGCCGGCGCGCGCAACGCGTACAGGGCGACGGCCGCGGCGGATGCGACGTTGAGCGAGTCGACGCTGTGCGACATCGGGATGGTCACGATCGTGTCGGCCGACGCGAGCGCTCGCCGGCTCAGGCCGTCGCCCTCCGCTCCCATCACGATGGCGACTCTCGGCGGTGGGTCTGCAGCGAACTCCTCGAGGGCCACGGCGCCGTCGGCGAGGGCCAGGGCCGCGAGGTGGAAGCCGGCGTCGCGCAGCCGCGGTGCGGCATCCTGCCACTCCCCGATGCGCGTCCACGGCACCTGGAGCACCGTGCCCATGCTCACCCGCACACTGCGCCGGTAGAGCGGATCGGCGCATCGCGGCGACACGAGCACGGCGTCGGCGCCCAGACCGGCGACGGCCCGGAAGGCCGCTCCCACGTTGGTGTGGTCGACGATGTCCTCGAGCACGACGACCCGGCGGGCGCCGGCGAGCACCTCCTCCAGCGGCGGCAGTGCCGGACGGTGCATTGCCGCAAGAGCCCCACGGTGCAGATGGAATCCCGTCAGGCGCTGCAGCGTCTCCTCCGAGCCCACGTACACCGGAAGATCGGGGTGGCCGGTCAGCAGTGGCTCGAGATCGGGCAGCCAGCGTTCGTTCAGCAGCACGGAGCGGGGGACGTGTCCCGCCGCCAGCGCACGGGTGATCACCTTGGTGGACTCGGCGAGGTAGAGGCCGCCCGCCGGCTCCAGCGCTCTGCGCAGTGCCACGTCGGTGAGCCGGGAGTAGTCGGCGAGCTCTGGCAGGTCGACGTTGTCGATGGGAATGAGGCGCATGACGTCCAGGCCGGGGAAACAATTCGGAAAACTGCGGTGTTTACACTGACGGTGATGAGGGAGCTTCAGTGAGTACAGCGGTGACGGCGGATGCGACGATCGACTCCGCCATCGACATCCTCTCAGACCGCACAGTCGCCGTGCTGACCGGGGCGGGCATCTCGACGGACTCCGGCATTCCGGACTACCGGGGCGAGGGTGCTCCGCGGCGGACGCCGATGTCGTTCGCTCAGTTCCTCGGCGACCAGCGCTCGCGCAAGCGCTACTGGGCCGGCAGCCATCTGGGGTACGCGCGGTTCCGTGCTGCCGAACCGAATGCCGGACACTTCGCGCTCGCCAGGCTGGAGTGGGCCGGCGTCATACCCGGCGTGATCACCCAGAACGTGGACGGCCTGCACACGCGCGCAGGATCGCGCAGAGTGGTGCCGCTGCACGGCTCGATGGACCGTGTCGTGTGCCTGCGCTGCGGGCAGATGTTCGCCAGGGAAGACATCGCTGCGCAGATCGACGAACTCAATCCCTGGCTGACGCTGCCCGAGGCCGTGACGATCGCTCCCGACGGCGATGCAGAGGTGAACGACGTCGACTCCTTCGAGATCCCGGTGTGCAGCGTGTGCGGAGGCCCGCTCAAGCCCGACGTGGTGTTCTTCGGCGAGTTCGTCCCGCCGCTCAGGTTCGAGGCAGCACGTGAGCTCGTCGACGGCGCCGATGCCCTTCTCGTCGCCGGCTCATCGCTCGCCGTGAACTCGGGCATCCGGCTCGTCGAGCACGCACGTCGCCGTAAGCTGCCGATCGTGGTGATCAACAGAGGCGAGACGAAGGGCGACACGCGAGCGACCCTGAAAGTGGATGCCGGCACCTCTGAAACCCTCGTCGCGCTGGCCGACGCGCTGATTCCGTGACGCCGGGCTCCGCCCGCGCCTCCGGGAACGCGACCCACAGACGCCAGGACGAGACGGTGCTCACGCTCGTGCGGCACGGCGAGACGGACTGGAACCGTGAGCTGCGCATCCAGGGCTCGACGGATGTTCCGCTCAACGACCTCGGAATCGCCCAGGCACGTGCAGCGGGCCAGGGCCTCGCCGGGTGCGGCTACGTGGCGGTCTATTCCAGCCCGCAGTCGCGCGCGCTTCAGACGGCGCGCATGATCGCTGAGGCCATCGGCGCGCCGTCGCCCGTCGTGTACGACGACCTTCGCGAGCGCTCCTTCGGACCGGCAGAGGGCATGACGGGACCCGAGATCGCGGCGTCGTTCCCCGACGGCATCCCCGGCCAGGAGACCAGGGACGCCGTGGTCGAGCGCGCGCTTCCGGTGCTCGAGGAGATCGCAAGGCGCCATCGCGGCGAAGCGGTCATCGTGGTCACGCACGGTGCCGTGATCAGCTCCATCGTGAGGCGCGTCAGCGACAACGCCCTGCCAGCAGCAGGAGAGCCGATCCTCAATCTGTCACTGAGCCACTTCACGCACGCCGGAGAGGTGCTGCACCTGCGCGAGTTCAACGTGCCGTCGCACGACCCGGAGCTGCTCACGCTCGACGTGGTGTCGGCTCCTGCTGCGCAAGCTCACGATGCGGCAGGTGCCGCATCCGCTTTGCCCACCACCTCGCGCAGCACGTCCAGCAGCGCTGCGGCGGATCCGGCCCAGGTGTAACGCCCGGCCTGCTGGATGCCCACCCGTGAGCGCTCGCCCCACTCCCCCGGCGCCTCCAGGCTGCGCACTGCCGCCGCGAAGCCGGCAGGGTCGCGTGCATCCGCGTACAGCGCGGCATCCCCGCCGATCTCCCGGAAGATCGGGATGTCGCTGACGACGACCGGCGTCCCGACGCTCATCGCCTCCACGACGGGGATGCCGAACCCTTCGTCGAGCGAGGAGGTCACGAGCGCGGTCGCCTCCAGCAGGGTCGAGAAGTACTCCTCGTCGCTGGCGCCGTCGTGGAAGACGAGCGCTGCGCCGGGTGCTGCGGCGACCAGCCGTTCGCGCTGGGCATCCGTCACCCGGCTCATCAGGTGCAGCTCGTATCCGGGCAGCAGCTCGGTCGCCTGTGCCAGTGTCTCCACGTTCTTGTACGGCATGAACGAGCCCATGTAGACGAGGGTCTTCTTCGCCGGAGCCGTGCGTGCACCGACGGTCAGGCCCTCGGGCACGACGGGGGCGTTCGGCACGACGTGAACAGGTCTGCTGGTCAGGCGGTGCTCGGCGATGAGGGCGGCCGTCGTGTGCGAGACCGCGACGACGGCGTCGGCCCGGTTGAGGAGCGCGCGCTGCGGCCACCACGCGAGGTGGTAGAGCCGCCACAGACCGCGCACGAATGCGGGAAGATCGCGAGGCGGCGTGCGATTGCGGTAGTAGATGAGGTCGTGCACGGTCTTGACCAGTCGGTAGCGCCGCCCCAGCGAGCCCATGGTCTGCATCGGGGTGAAGACGACGTCGGGCCGCAGCCGGTTCACCTGACGTGCCACGAGCGGTTCCCTCGCGCTAGTCGGTGACGACACGAGCGACCACGGCAGCTCGGGCAGCATGTCCAGCTGGGCGCGATCGCTGACGAGCATCGTGACGTCGTGCAGCCGCCCGAGCTCGGTCACCAGCGATGCCGTGTACCGGCTGATGCCGTCGTGCCTGCCGATGCGCGTGTACCGGCAGTCGAACACGATCCTCATGCCCGCTCGCCACCGGATGCAGGGCGGCCGTGCCCACGCTCGGAGACGAAGCCGCGCACCTCGTCGGCCGCGATGTCGGGAGCCTCGTAGTGCACGAGGTGCCCGACGCCCTCTACGACGTGGAGGCGGGCATCCGGGAAGAGCGCCTCGAGCCTGCGCTGCGCGGGAAGCGGGGTGATGTCGTCGCGGTCGGCAGCGATCAGCAGAATCGGCGCGGGGATCCGCGCGGCGTATTCCGACACGTCGTGGCTCACGGATGCACGGAACGCCTCGAGCACGACCGCCCGGTTCGCGAACGCGCTGAAGTACCTGGCGTGCTGGTCGTTGATCCAGCGTCGCAACGGCCTGTCCCTCGTCTTCGCCATCGCCTCGCTCATGACGCGAACGATCATCCGGTTGCGCAGGAGCGCGAACCCGAGCGACTCGGGAAGCACAGCGGCCAGCCAGTAGTAGAAGATCGCCAGCCGCGTGAACACGGCCCTCGGCCCCTTGAGCGCAGGGGCGCCGATCGGATTGATCAGCACGACGAGCCCGGGCCGTCGTCCATCCTCGCCACCGGCCCGGCTCGCCAGCATGGCCGAGACGACGATCGAGCCGAACGAGTGGCCGAGCAGAACGAATGGTCCCCCGAGCGCGAGCCCCGACACGAAAGCGTTCAGCCAGTGCGCGTACGCGTCGATGTCGTGCTCGCCGCGCAACGGCTCAGAGGCGCCGAACCCGGGCAGATCCGGCACGATCACGCGGAACTCCGCGAGCCGCGCGGCGATGGGCTCGAGACCGTGGTGGTCGCCGCGGAAGCCGTGCACGAGCACGATCGTCGTGTCGGCATCCTGATCGCCGTATTCCCAGAACGCCGTGCGTGAGCCGTCGACCAGCGCGGAGCGCTCACGGGGTCGTGCTGCGGCTGGCGCCGTCTGCGCGTGTCGATGGGGCATCAGGCCCAGTGTAGGCGGACGGCGGACGGCGTCCCTGAGCGCCGGGCCGCCCGGCATCCACGCCGGACGACGCCTCACGAGGCACCCTAGACTTGATCGAGCGTCCGCGGGCGACCAGCACGTTCCGGACGGCGAATTCGAGCAGGAGCGCCGCGCGCGCCACGACCTGGTTCATCGAACCATCAAGCACGCTGCAGTCGCAGGAGGACCGTACGTGACCTTCACCGCCCCGATCCAGCTGCCCGGGCTCACGCTCGATCCGCAGTGGTACCGACGAGCCGTGTTCTACGAGGTGATGATCCGCTCGTTCGTGGACAGCAACGGCGACGGCACGGGCGACATCCAGGGCCTGATCTCCAAGCTGGACTACCTGCAGTGGCTGGGCGTCGACGCGCTCTGGCTGCCACCGTTCTTCGTCTCGCCGCTGCGCGACGGCGGCTACGACGTGTCCGACTACCGATCGATCATGCCGGAGTTCGGCACGCTCGACGAGTTCCAGGATCTGGTCACCAAGGCACACGAGCGCAACATGCGCATCGTCATCGACCTCCCGCTGAACCACACGAGCGACCAGCACGAGTGGTTCCAGGCGTCCAGGAGCGACCCGGACGGGCCGTACGGCGACTACTACGTGTGGAGCGACACGGACGAGAAGTGGCCGGACATCCGGATCATCTTCACCGACACGGAGGAGTCGAACTGGGCGTTCGACTCCGAGCGCCGCCAGTTCTTCTTCCACAGGTTCTTCTCGCACCAGCCTGACCTCAACTACAACAACCCGCAGGTGCACGAGGCCGTCTTCGACATCGTGCGGTTCTGGCTCGACATGGGCGTCGATGGGTTCCGGCTGGATGCCATCCCCTACCTCTACGAGTCCGACGAGGGCAACGGAGAGGGCGAGCCGCCGACCCACGAGTTCATCAAGCGCCTGCGGGCGATGCTCGACAGAGACTATCCGGGCCGAGTCATGATCGCCGAGGCGAACCAGTGGCCGCGCGAGGTCGCCGCCTTCTTCGGCAGCGAGGAGGAGCCGGAGTGCCACATGGCGTTCGACTTCCCCGTCATGCCCCGCATCTTCTACTCGCTGCGCTCGCAGCATGCCGACGAGCTGGTGCGTGTGCTGTCGGAGACCACCGACATCCCGGATGCCGCCGGCTGGGCAGTGTTCCTGCGCAATCACGACGAGCTCACGCTCGAAATGGTGAGCGAGGAGTACCGGCAGGCCATGTACGGCTGGTATGCCTACGACCCGAGGATGCGCGCCAATGTCGGCATCCGCCGCCGGCTCGCCCCGCTCCTGGACAACTCGCGCGCCGAGCTCGAGCTGGCGCACGCCCTGCTGTTCTCGCTGCCGGGCAGCCCGTTTCTGTACTACGGCGATGAGATCGGCATGGGCGACAACATCTGGCTGCCCGACCGGGACTCGTCCAGAACGCCCATGCAATGGACGCCGGACCGCAACGCGGGCTTCTCCACCGCCGACCCGGGCAAGCTCTTTCTCCCCGTTGTTCAGTCGCTCGTCTACCACTTCAATCAGGTGAACGTCGAGGCCCAGCTGGCGCAGTCGCGATCACTGCTGCACTGGGTGCGCAACGTGATCTACGTGCGCAAGGCCCATCCCGTGTTCGGTCTCGGATCGCTCAGGGTGCTGCAGACCGATCACTCCTCGGTGCTCGCCTTCGTCCGCTCCTACCGCGGAAGCGGCGCCGTGTTCGGCGATCAGCCGGAGGACGTGCTGTGCGTCTTCTCGTTCTCGCACAACCCGATCTCGGTGACCCTGGACGCGCCGGAGCTCGCAGGCTACGAGCTCTACGACCTCTTCGGCGGCAACAGGTTCCCGACCGTCGCCGACGACGGCAGGTTCACCCTGACGCTGGGAACGCAGAGCTTCTACTGGCTGCACCTCGAACCACCGCGATAGCCGTCGTCAGACCAGCGGGTCGAACTGGAACTCTCTCAGCTCCTGCTCGCAGCGGCAGGCCTCGGCGATGCGCGATGCCCACTCGACGGCGTCCTCACGTGTGGGAACGTCGATCACGGTGAACCCTCCGCTGAGCAGTGCGTTCTGCGGATATCCGCCTTCGGTGACGGCGCCGTCCGCAGTCACCCGCACCGGTGCGACGTCGTCGTCCAGTCCGCCGGTGAACAGGAGCACGCCTGCCTCCCTGGCGTCCCTGACGACAGCGTGAGCGGCATCCGACACGGCGGGAAGCTCCTCGGGTGCGACGCGCATCGCTTCGCCGGGGAACGAGATGAGGTACCTGGTCATGCGTCCTCGTCCCTTCTGCATCCGGGCGGCCTCGCCCCCCTGCCACCACACGACGGTGGAACCGCGACGAATCGGTCGGCCGGTTGTGATCGTACGCTCGGCGGCCGCGCTGGCGTGCCTCCGCCGCGCTGACGGTGGTCGTCCATAACGTTGCAGTCATGAAGCAATGGCACGACGAGCTCGGCGTCTTCGACCTGGAGACCACGGGAGTCGACATCGAGACCGCGCGCATCGTCTCAGCCCACGTCGGCGTGCTGGATGCCGCGGGCGACGTGATCGAGCGCCTCGACTGGCTCGTCGATCCGGGCGTGCCCATCCCCGAGGGCGCGACCGCGGTGCACGGCATCACCACGGAGCGCGCGCGAGCGGAGGGACGCCCGCCGCGCGACGCCGTGCAGGAGATCGTGGCGGCCTTGCGCACGCTGCTGAGGCGGGGCATCCCGATCGTCGCGTACAACGCGCCGTACGACCTGTCGCTGCTCAGGCGCGAAGCGGTTCGCCACGGTGTCGAGCCGCTGAACGAACCGTCGCCCGTCGTCGACCCGCTCGTGATCGACAAGGCGGTCGACAAGTACCGCCGCGGTAAGCGCACGCTCGCGATCACGGCCGACCACTACGGCGTGAGCCTGGTCGGGGCGCACGACGCCGGAGCGGATGCCGTCGCCGCCGGCCGCGTCGCCCAGGCCATCGCGCGCGCCTACCCCACCGAACTCGGGATCGACATCGAGGAGCTCCACCGGCTCCAGGTGCGCTGGTGCCGGGAGCAGGCCGCCGACTTCCAGGCATACATCAGGCGCGTCAAGGATCCGCTGTTCACGACGACGGGCGTGTGGCCCTGTCGCTGAGCAGGGCGCTGTCGAGCCAGCGCTCCCGCACCGTGCTGCCGAGTCTGGCGCCGTCGAGCACGCCACAGCTGAGCATGGCCTGCTGAGCACCCTCTGTCGCGCACCGCGCTGTACCGGCGGTCGTCCTCGAGGCATGCGAAAGGGCGGCCGGGTGACCCGGCCGCCCTTTCGTCGAGCAGTGTGGGCGACGTCGCCCGAACGCCGACTGGTTCTACTTGCCGAAGTTCTTGAAGCGCTGGTTGAACTTCTCGACGCGACCGGCGCTGTCGAGGATGCGCTGCTTGCCCGTGTAGAACGGGTGCGAGGCGCTGGAGATCTCGACGTCGATCACGGGGTACGTGTTGCCGTCTTCCCATTCGATCGTCTTCTCGCTCGACACGGTCGAGCGCGTCAGGAACGTGGCGCCGGATGCGAGGTCACGGAAGACCACCGGTGCGTAATCGGGGTGAATGTCAGACTTCATCAGGACTTCCTTGAAATGCTGGGTATCGAACTGCTCTGCGGTTTCACATGCTCCGCGGTTTCAACTGCTCCGCGGCCTCAAGCACTCGGAGAACTCGAATGCTCGACTCGAGACTCGACGCTCAGCTGCGGGTGCGAAAGCTTTGCTGGGCCGGATGAGCATCCACGGCCAAAGAGAGAGTTTAGCAGAGACCGGGCCGGCTCTCCGACGTGGCCGCGCTCGGTCCTGGCCGGCGGCTCTCCGGCGTGCAGCGCCTCAGGACGCGTCCGCGTCCGTCGTGGCCCTCGCCGCGTAGCGCCCGCGCTCGGAAGCGACCTCGATCGGAAGTCCGAACGTCTCGGTCAGGTTCTCGGACGTCAGGGTCTCCTGAAGGGGGCCGGCGCCGACGACCCTGCCGTCTTTCAACAGGAGCACGTGCGTGAACCCGGTAGGGATCTCCTCCGCGTGATGCGTGACCATGATCATGGCGGGTGAGCGAGAGTCGCTCGCGTATCCGCCCAGCAGGGCGACGAGCTCCTCGCGCGCGCCGAGGTCCAGGCTCGCGGCGGGCTCGTCGAGGATGAGCAGTTCGGGGTCGGTCATCACCGAGCGCGCGATCTGCACGCGCTTCTGCTCGCCGTCGCTCAGCGTTCCGAACGTGCGGTCGGCGAGCGAGTCGAGCTTCCACTCCGCGAGCACGCGGCGCGCGCGGCGGGTGTCGATGTCCTCGTACTCCTCGTGCCACCTGCCGGTCACGGAGTACGCGGCCGTCAGCACGACGTCGAGCACGGACTCGCGCTTCGGGATGCGCTTCGCCAGCGCGCTCGACGCGTAGCCGATGCGAGGCTTCAACTCCGCCAGGTCGGCCTTGCCGAGCTCTTCGTCGAGCACCGTGACGCTTCCGGACGTGGGATGCGACGCTGCGGCGGCCAGCTGCACGAGGGTCGTCTTGCCCGCGCCGTTGGGGCCGAGGATGACCCACCTCTGATCGGCCGTGACCGTCCAGTCGACAGCGTCCAGGATCGCGTTCCCGTCACGCACGACGGACACGGAGTTGAACGAGAGGACGGTGTTCGACATGGCCTCTAGCCTAGCGGCGCGCCGCTGCGGCTCGTGCGCGCTCGCATCCGGGCAGTGGCCTATCCGGAGCGCGGCATCTCCGGTGCTGCGCTATGCCTGCCGTGCTCCGTTGTCCGCGGTCAGCCTGCGGTACAGCGCCAGGGTCTGGTCGGCGATCGCCGGCCAGCTGAACTGCGTCTGCGCGCGCAGCCGGCCGGCCCGGCCCTGCTCATGAGCGCGGTCCGGATCGGCGAGCGCCTCGGCGAGCGCCGCTCCCAGGTCGGAGACGAAGCGCTCGGGGTCGAGTGGCGTCCCGGTCCCGTCCGTCGCCTGCTCGATCGGCACGAGGCGTCCCGTCACGCCGTCCTCCACCACTTCGGGGATGCCGCCCGTCGCCGTCGCGACGACGGGAAGGCCGCACGCCATGGCTTCGAGGTTAACGATGCCGAGCGGCTCATAGATCGAGGGGCAGACGAACACCGTGGCCGCGCTGAGCAGCGCCGACAGCTCGTTCCGCGGCAGCATCCTGTCGATCCACACGACGCCGTCGCGCGAGTCCTGCAGCTCGCGAACCAGCGCCTCGACCTCGGCCATGATCTCGGCCGTGTCAGGTGCGCCCGCGCAGAGCACGAGCTGCACCTCGGGCGGCAGCCCTGCCGCCGCTCGCAGGAAGTACGGCAGCCCCTTCTGCCTGGTGATGCGTCCGACGAAGATCACCGTCGGACGGTCGGGGTCGACGCCGAGCGAGCGCACCAGGTCGGGCTCGTCGACGATGCGCCAGCGTTCGAGGTCGATGCCGTTGTAGATCACGTGGGTGCGAGCCGGATCCACGTCGGGATACACCCGGAGGATGTCGCGTCGCATGCCCTCGCTCACCGCGATCACCGCATCCGCGCTCTCGTACGCGTCGCGTTCCACCCAGCTCGAAACGCGGTATCCGCCGCCGAGCTGCTCGGCCTTCCACGGCCGGAGCGGTTCCAGGCTGTGCGCGGTGACGACGTGCGGGATGCCGTGCAGCATGCCGGCGAGCCGCCCGCCCTCGTTCGCGTACCAGGTGTGCGAGTGCACCAGGTCGGCTCCGCCGGAGTCCTGTGCGAACTGCAGATCCACCCCGAGCGTGCCGAGCGCCGCGTTCGCATCCTTCAGCTCGGCGGGGACGCGGTATCCGGTCGTGTCGGTCTCCTCGCGCGGACCGCCGAAGCAGCGCACCTGCACCTCGATCGACCGCCGGAGCGCGCGCACCAGCTCGGTCACGTGGACGCCGGCCCCGCCGTATATGTCCGGCGGATATTCCTTTGTCAAGAGGTCCACGCGCATGCCGTCGACGCTAGTACAGCGGTACCCGCGGCTCTACTGTGGTGACATGACGGGCGAAAAGATCTTCGGCATCGTGCTGGCGGGTGGCGAGGGCAAACGCCTGATGCCGTTGACGGCTGACAGGGCGAAGCCCGCCGTTCCGTTCGGCGGCCAGTACCGGCTGATCGACTTCGCGCTCTCGAACCTGGTCAACTCCGGTCTGCGCCAGATCGTCGTGCTCACGCAGTACAAGTCCCACAGCCTGGACCGGCACGTGTCCCAGACCTGGCGCCTGTCCGGGCTCCTCGGCTCGTACATCGCGCCTGTCCCCGCGCAGCAGCGGCTCGGCAAGCGGTGGTTCTCCGGCTCGGCCGACGCGATCCTGCAGAGCCTGAATCTCATCCGCGACGAGAAGCCGGACATCGTGGCGGTCGTGGGCGCCGACCACGTGTACCGCATGGACTTCGGCCAGATGCTGGATGCCCACATCGCTTCCGGCGCGCCGGCCACGGTCGCCGCCATCCGGCAGCCGATCTCGCTCGCCGACCAGTTCGGCGTGATCGAGGTCGACCCCGGGCAGCGCGACCGCATCTCGGCGTTCCGGGAGAAACCGAGCGATCCCGTCGGGCTTCCGGATTCGCCTGGCGAGGTGCTGGCCTCGATGGGCAACTACGTCTTCGATGCTCAGGCGCTCATCGACGGGGTGCAACGCGACGGCGAGCGTCCCGACTCCAACCACGACATGGGCGGCGACATCATCCCCGACTTCGTCTCGAGAGGCGAGGCGGGTGTCTACGACTTCCAGCGCAACGACGTGCCGGGATCGACCGACCGGGACCGCTACTACTGGCGCGACGTCGGAACGATCGACTCGTTCTTCGAGGCGCACCAGGACCTGGTCTCGGCTCTGCCGATCTTCAACCTGTACAACGACAGGTGGCCGATCTTCAGCCAGCAGCTCAACTCGCCGCCTGCCAAGCTCGTGCGCGACGTGCGGGGCGCGGTGGGCACCACCATCGACTCGATCGTCTCGCTCGGATCCGTGATCAGCGGTGCGCACCTGGAGCGCAGCGTGCTCGGGCCGTGGGCGAAGGTGGAGTCCGGCGCCCACGTTGTGGACTCGGTGATCTTCGACCGTGCCGTGATCGAGCCGAACGCCTTCGTGGGGCGGGCTATCCTCGACAAGGACGTCGTCGTGAGCGAAGGTGCGAAGATCGGCGTCGACCCGGAGCGCGACCGCGCCCGCGGTTTCACGGTGACGTCATCCGGCCTCACGGTCGTCGGCAAGGGAGTCCACGTCGTTCCATGAGCACGTCCTTGCATGAGCACGGTTCTTTCATGAGCACAGCCGTCCGATGAGTGCAGCCGCAGCGGCCGCCCGCGTGCTCGTGGTGCTCGATGTGGATTCCACTCTCATCCACGACGAAGTGATCGAACTGCTCGCGGACCATGCCGGCGCGGGTGAGCGCGTCGCCGACATCACCGAGCGCGCCATGCGAGGCGAGCTCGACTTCGAGCAGAGCCTGCGGGAGCGGGTGGCGACCCTGCGCGGTCTGCCGGAATCCGTCTTCGCCGATGTGGCCGAGCGCATCCGCGTCACGGACGGCGTGCCGGAGCTTGTGGATGCCGTCCACGCGGCGGGCGGCATCGTCGGGGTCGTCTCCGGCGGATTCCATGAGCTCGTCGACGGCCTGGCCGACCGACTGGGTCTCGACCGGTGGCGCGCCAATCGGCTCGAGGTCTCGCACGGAGTGCTCACCGGGATCGTCGACGGACCCGTGATCGACGCCGCGGCCAAGGAGCGAGCGTTGCGCGAGTGGGCGACGGATGCCTGTGTTCCGCTCGCCAGAACCGTCGCGATCGGCGATGGAGCGAACGACCTGCGCATGATGCGGGCCGCCGCGCTGTCCGTCGCGTTCTGTGCCAAACCGGCCGTACGGGCTGCGGCGAACGTGGCCGTCGACGCCAGAGACCTGTCCCAGGTGCTGCCGCTGCTCGGCCTGCGCGGCTGAGCCGTCCGGCCGACGCCGCGGCACGCACGGGCAGACCCCGTCGCGGTCAGTTCGAGGACGACTCGGCGTCGGAGTCCCGGCCGGTCACCTTCGACGTGCCATCGGGCGCGTTCGCGACACCGTCGCCGGCGACCGGATCGCCGTCGTCCCCACGGTTTTGCGCGAGGTCGCCTCCCGGGCCGAGCACGAGAATCGTGTCGTCTTGACCGCCGCGTCCGCCCTCGACATCGGGCTGCGCGGCGTGCGGCTCGGGGTTCTCGAACGGGATCGGGGTGCCGGTCAGTGCGGGCTTCGCCGGTCCGGATGCAGCACTGGACGGCAGGCCCTGTCTTCCCGTCCATCTGCTGAGCGGCAGGAATCCGTCGAGGGACTCGTCCTCGATCTCCTCGTCGGTGAAGGCTTTGCGCGCCCGCTTGCGCACGCGTTCCGCTTCACGTTGCTGCTCCTGCGGATCGTCCGCGTTGAGCCGGCGGTATTCGCGCACAGCGCCCCTGAAGAACAGGAAGAAGCCGATGAGCGCGAACAGGATCCACTGCACCAGGTACGAGTAGTGGTATCCGACGCCCTCGGCGGGAGGGGTTGCCTGGATGCGCGCGAGCCCCTGGGCTGAGGACCTCGGCGACACGATGACGCCCCACGCGGCCGAGTACACCTTGCCGCCGACGTTCGGACCGAGCTCGGCGAGGTCGACCGACTCGATCTGATGCCCGCTGATGCCGCCTTCGCCGCGCTTGGCCTGGCTGGGCTGCAGGCGCGCCACGAGATCGACGTCGCCATCCGGTGGAGCGGGCCGGGCGGCAGGCTGCGTTCCGTTGCCGGATGCCGCCACCCATCCCCTGTCGACGAAGAGGGTCGCACCCGAATCCGTGCGGAAAGCGGTGATCACGTCGAACCCGGTCTCACCGCTGCGCACGCTGTTGCGCAGGTAGTACTGATGGCTGGCATCCCACGTGCCGTGCGCGCTCACGGCACGCCAGACCTGATCGGGCGAGTAGGACGACAGCGTGGGCAGCGCGATCGTCAACGGCACGGTCGCCGCCGCGAAGTTGGCGGAGTACAGGTGATTGTCGGCCGAGGCCTCTCTGCCTCTGTCGAACTGCCAGAGCGCGAGTCCGGCGCAGATCAGCGCGAACACGATCGCGGCAGCCAGGTAGGCGATCCAGCGCCCGGTGCGCAGGAACTGCCATCCGGTGAGGCCCTCGGTGACGGTGTCGTAGACGGCAGCCGGTCTCGCCACGGCGCCCGACGGCGCCGTGCGGCGGGCGAGCTCACCCGTCGTGCGTGCGAGCGCCTTGTCCGGGTGCCTTTCGGTAGACGTGCTCGGTCCTCTCTTCGCTCGTCGCGGACGCCGTGACCACCGCGGACATCTCCGCCCGTGGGGGTTCGCCTTCGCCGACGACGCTAGTCCGGGTTGCTGAACGGCGCCCGCTCTTCCGCCGCCCGAGCCGGCGGAAGAGCGGTGCTAGTGCCCCATTCCGAGTCCGCCGTCGACGGGGATCACCGCGCCGCTGATGTAGGCGGCGTCGTCCGAGGCCAGCCACGCGACGGCCTTGGCGACCTCGGACGCCTCGCCGTAGCGCCCCACGGGGATCGCCTTCTTGTATTCGGCCTGCTGCTCGTCCGGCAGCGCCGCCGTCATGTCCGTGGCGATGAATCCCGGCGCCACGACGTTCGCCGTGATGCCGCGGGCGCCCAGTTCGCGGGTGAGGGAACGCGCGATTCCGACGAGTCCCGCCTTCGACGCCGAGTAGTTGACCTGCCCGGGTGCGCCGTACAGGCCGACCACGCTCGAGATCAGGATGACGCGTCCGAAGCGGGCCTTGAGCATCCCCTTCGACGCACGCTTGACCACCCGGAAGGCGCCGCCCAGGTTCGTGTCGACGACGGTGTCGAAGTCGTCGTCGCTCATGCGCAGGAGGAGCGTGTCGCGCGTGATGCCCGCGTTCGCCACGACCACCTCGACCGGCCCCAGTTCGGCCTCGACCGCCGAGAAGGCCGAGTCGACCTGCTCGCTGTCGGTCACGTCGGCGCGCACCGTCAGCGATCCGATCGGGCCCTCCCCGCTCCTGGCCGTCACGGCGACCCGGTGGCCGCGTGCGACGAATTCCTCGGCGATGGCGCGGCCGATGCCGCGGTTTCCTCCGGTGACCAGCACGGTTCGGGGCGTCGTCATAGAGAGTCCTCGTCAGGGGTGGGGGGCGAATGCAAACGGGTCCCAGTCTACGAGCCCGAACGATGCATCCAATCCGTCGCGCGACGGTCCGGAGCGGGGATCGGCACGTAGGCTGGAGGGGCGGAACGCACCGGCGATCCGCTCCAGGAGCCTCATGCGATGAAACCTCAGTCGATCACCGCGCTGCCGGCGGCTCCGGCGGCAGACAGGGGCCACCGCATGCTCGAGTACACGATCATGATGTCGATCCGTGTGCTGTGCCTGGTCTCTCTGCTCTGGGTGCGCGGGTGGTGGATTCTCATCCCCGCTGCCGGCGCCGTCTTCCTCCCGTACTTCGCCGTCGTGATAGCGAACGTCGCCAGGGCGCGGCCGGCTGCTCCCGAGCGCCCTGGAGCGATCGTGCGTGTCGACGGCGTGCCCGGTGCCGGCACGTGGGAAGAGGCCGGAGGACAACCTGCCGCTGGCGAGCAGGGCACCGGCGAACAGGACGGCGGACAACAGCGGTCCGGTGAACGTGGCGCCGGAGAAGAGGACGGCGGAGAACAGCGCGCAGGCGAAGGTCGCCCAGCGGATGCCTCGACCTCGCCTGGCGCGTCGGCAACCGGCGACCGGCGGCCGCCTGGTTCCAGAGCGTGAGCCTGCTCGACGCTCTCGGCGGAGCGCCGGTCACCGCGACGTGTTCGAGAGCGGGGTGTCGTGAGCATGCGACGTGGCGCATCGACTGGCGTAATCCGCGCATCCACTCCGAGGATCGCCGCAAGACATGGCTGGCCTGCGATGAGCACGTGGAGTTCCTGCGCGGATTCCTGGCGTCCAGGGACTTCCCTCTGACCGTTCAGCCTCTCGCTGCGGAGGGGGAACGGGCCGATCCGGGACAGGTCGATCCGGGACAGGCCACGTCGGAATAGCACGTCTGTGGCGGGACCGCCGTGGTGGCTCGTGAAGACGACCTCACGCCAGCGCGATGAGCTCCGCGTAGTCCGCGTTCCAGTGGTCCTCAACGCCGTCCGGCAGGATCAGCACCCGCTCCGGGTTCAGCGCCTCCACGGCACCCGGGTCGTGCGAGACGAGCACGACGGCGCCTTCGTAGTGGGCCAGGGCATCCAGGATCTGCTCTCTGCTCGCCGGGTCAAGGTTGTTGGTCGGCTCGTCGAGCAGCAGCACGTTGGCCCCCGACACCACGATCATGGCGAGCGCAAGCCGGGTCTTCTCTCCGCCGGAGAGCACGCCCGCGGGCTTGTGCACGTCGTCGCCCGTGAACAGGAACGATCCGAGCACCTTCCTGGCCTCGGTCTCGGTGAGATTCGGCGAGCTGGAGACCATGTTCTGCAGCACGGTGCGGGCCACGTCGATCGTCTCGTGCTCCTGCGCGTAGTACCCGATGCGCAGGCCGTGACCTGGCTCGACCGCTCCGGTGTCCGGAACGTCGATGCCGCCGAGGATGCGCAGCAGAGTGGTCTTGCCCGCGCCGTTCAGGCCGATGACGACCACCTTCGATCCCCTGTCGATCGCGAGATCGACGGCCGTGAAGATCTCGAGCGAGCCGTAGCTCTTAGACAGATCCGATGCCATGAGCGGTGTGCGCCCGCACGGCGCGGGACTGGGGAACCGCAGCTTCGCGACGCGGTCCTCCTGCCGAACCTCCTCGAGCCCACTCAGCAGCCGCTCGGCTCGCGCGACCATCTGATGGGCCGCGGCCGCCTTGGTGGCCTTCGCGCCGAACTTCGCGGCCTGAGCCTGCAGCGCCGACGCCTTCTTCTCCGCGTTCGCGCGTTCCTTCTTCCGGCGTTCCTCGTCCGCGGCGCGCTGACTCAGGTAGGCCTTCCAGCCCATGTTGTAGATGTCGATCACCTGCCGGTTCGCGTCGAGGTAGAAGACCTTGTTGACCGTCTCCCCCACGAGCTCGATGTCGTGGCTGATCACGATCAGTCCGCCCTTGAAGCTCTTCAGGAAGTCGCGCAACCACACGACGGAGTCGGCATCGAGGTGGTTCGTGGGCTCGTCGAGGATCATGGTGTCGGCATCCGAGAACAGGATGCGAGCCAGCTCGATGCGACGGCGCTGGCCGCCGGAGAGGGTCTTGAGCGGCTGGTCGAGGATGCGGTCGGGCAACGAGAGGTTGTGGGCGATCGACGCGGCCTCCGCCTCGGCGGCGTATCCGCCGAGCGTCTCGAAACGCTCGGTCAGGTTGGCGTACCTGCGCATCGCCTTCGCGGCCTCGTCCGCGTCATCGGATGCCATGCCGAGCGACGCCTCGTGCATGCCGATGGCCAGCGAGCCGAGACCGCGGGCATCCAGGATGCGCGTGCGCGCGAGCATCTCCGGGTCTCCGGTGCGCGGATCCTGCGGCAGGTAGCCGAGGTCGTCCGAGCGCTGCACGGTGCCCTCGCTGGGCAGCAGATCGCCCGCGAGCACCTTGGTCAAGGTGGTCTTGCCTGCGCCGTTCCTGCCGACCAGCCCGATCTTGTCCCCCGCGGCGACGCGGAAGGACACGCCGGACATGAGCGTGCGCGCGCCGACGCGGATCTCGAGGTCGTGCACGGCGAGCACAGGCGTGTTCCAGTTCTGTCGAGGTGTGTGGGATGAAGCGCGAAGGCGCGATATCAGGTTACCGGAGCGAGCTCAGCGCACTGCGGACCCGGTGGCCGGCATGCCAGACCGTTCCGGCGGCCCCCATCGGCTGGGCATGGGGACGAGCCACCATCCTGCGGGACGCGACACGCTCCACACGGCGGCGGCGCGTACGCCGCCGGACGCAACCACAGGGGCTGCCAACTGCGGCACGCCGCCGCTCGCGCGGCGTGCAAAAAGGCTCAGATGGCGAAACCGAGCGCCCGCATCATGTCGCGGCCGTCTTCGGTGATGCGCTCAGGTCCCCACGGCGGCATCCACACCCAGTTGATGCGGAACCGTTCGACCACCCCGTCGAGGGCTTCTGCGGTCTGGTCCTCGAGCACGTCGGTGAGCGGGCATCCGGCGCTGGTCAGCGTCATCGAGATGACGAGAGCATCGTTCTCGTCATCCCATGCCAGGTCGTAGATGAGTCCCAGGTCGACGACATTGACGCCGAGCTCCGGGTCCATCACGTCCTTGAGCGCCTCTTCGACCTGGTCGTAGAGGGTGGGAGCGAGCGTGGAAACCATGCGAAAAGCCTACGCTTCCCGGTTCAGGAGCGCGTGGCGGCCGCTGCCGCCTGGTCGTCGGAGAGCACGGCATCCGTGTCGTCTTCGCCGTCGGAGACGAAGCGCACGTAGCCCTCCTCCTCCAGCTGCTCGGCCAGCTCGGGACCGCCCTCTTCTGCCACGCGTCCGGCGACGAACACGTGCACGAAGTCCGGCTTGATGTACCGCAGGATGCGGGTGTAGTGCGTGATGAGCAGCACGCCGAGGTTGGTGGTGTCGTGCGCCCGGTTCACACCTTCGGAGACGATCTTCAACGCGTCGATGTCGAGGCCGGAGTCGGTCTCGTCGAGAACGGCGAACTTCGGCTTCAGCAGCTCGAGCTGGAGGATCTCGTTGCGCTTCTTCTCGCCTCCGGAGAAGCCCTCGTTGACGTTGCGGGAGGCGAACGAGGAGTCCATCTTGAGGTTGGACATGGCCGTCTTGACGTCCTTGGTCCATGTGCGGATGGAGGGCGCGTCGCCGTCGATGGCGGTCTTGGCCGTGCGCAGGAAGTTCGTGTTCGTCACGCCCGGGATCTCGACCGGGTACTGCATGGCGAGGAAGAGTCCTGCCCTGGCGCGCTGGTCGACGGTCATGGCGAGCACGTCCTCGCCGTCGAGCTCGATGGTGCCTGCCGTGACGGTGTACTTGGGATGGCCGGCGATCGTGTATGCGAGCGTGGACTTGCCCGAGCCGTTGGGGCCCATGATGGCGTGGATCTCACCCGTGTTGATGGTGAGGTCGACTCCGCGCAGGATCTCCTTGGTGCCCTGGTCGGTCTCGACGGTGACGTGCAGGCCTCGGATGGCGAGTGTTGACATGGGATCAGATGGCTTTCGTGATGGTCGGGTCGATGAAGATGTCTCCGTCGACCACGTCGACGGTGAAAACGGGGACCGGCTCGTAGGCCGGGAGGTTGAGCGGCTGGCCGGTGAGGAGCGAGAACTGCGAGCCGTGGGCCCAGCACTCGATGGCCTCGCCCTCGATGAAGCCCTCGGACAGCGAGATGTCGCCATGGGTGCAGGTGTCGCCGATGGCGTGGACGTCGCCTGCCGAGTCCTTGACGAGCGCGATCGGCACCCCGCCGACGACCACTCGCCTGGCCTGGTTCTCGACGAGCTCGGCGGCAGCGCAGACGCGTTCGGCGCTCATGCCCGCTCTCCAGCGGACGCGCCGCCCGCGAGCTCGGCCTCGATGGCGGCCTGGAGGTGCTCCTCGAGCTCGGGCGAGCCGATCTGCTGCACGATCTCCACCAGGAATCCGCGAACGACGAGACGGCGCGCCTCGTCTTCCGTGATGCCGCGGGACTGCAGGTAGAACAGCTGCTCGTCGTCGAATCGGCCGGTCGCGCTGGCGTGGCCGGCTCCGACGATGTCGCCGATCTCGATCTCGAGGTTCGGCACGGAGTCCGCGCGGGCGCCGTCGGTGAGCACGAGGTTGCGATTCTGCTCGTAGCTGTCTGTTCCGACCGCTTTCTGGCCGATGAGCACATCGCCGATCCACACCGTGTGCGCGGATGCGCCCTGCAGCGCTCCCTTGTACGTCACGCGGCTGCGCTGGTGCTGGTCGTCGTGGAAGACGTACACCTGATGCTCGATGTACTGGCCGGCGTCGGCGAAGTACGCGCCGTAGGCCTCGATCTCGGCTCCCGGTCCCGCGAGGTGCACGGCGGGGTTCAGCCGCACGAAGGAGCCGCCGAGCGTGACGACGATGTGCTTGAGGTGCGCATCCCTGCCCACGGAGGCGAAGTGCGTCGAGACCTGACGGGACTCGTCCGACCACTCCTGCACGCTGACGAGAGTGAGCTGCGCACCGTCGTCGAGCACGATCTCGACGTTCTCCGTGAGGCTGGCGTCTCCGGTGTTGCGGAGCACCAGCGTCGCGGAGCTGCCCGCCGTGGCGTGGATGACGGTGTGCGCCGCGCGGTCGGCGGTGCCGAGCGTGCTCCTGGTGAGCACGGCCTCGCCTGGCTGTCCGGTCACGGTGACGAGCAACGCCTCGGCGAAGCTGCTCCAGGCGTTCGCGGACGCCCTCTCCTCGGGAACGCCCGCCGCTCCCACGAGCTCGTGGTCGCGGGCGACCCACTCGGCGCTCACGCCGGCATCCGAGCGCAGGTCGTACTCGTATCGTGATCCGTCGAGGCCTTGCTCGAACAGCGTGGCGATGCGGGCGACCGGCGTGTACCGCCACGTCGCCTCACGACCGGTGACGGCGTCGAAATCGGCGACGTCGGTGGAGGCGAAACGCTCGGAGCGGGTCTGGACGGGGACGAAGACTGGTTCGGTCTCGGTGATCGTCATGCCTCAGCCCACGCTGCCTTCCATGCCCATCTCGATGAGTTTGTTGAGCTCGAGCGCGTACTCCATGGGCAGTTCGCGAGCGATCGGCTCGATGAACCCGCGCACGATCATGGCCATCGCCTCGTCCTCCGGCATGCCGCGGCTCATCAGGTAGAACAGCTGTTCCTCGCTCACGCGCGACACCGTCGCCTCGTGTCCGAGCTGCACGTCGTCGACCCGGATGTCGATGGCCGGGTAGGTGTCGCTGCGCGAGATGGTGTCCACGAGCAGGGCATCGCAGCGCACCGTGTTCGCCGCGTGGTGGGCATCCTTCTCCACCCGTACCTCGCCGCGGTATCCGGCCCGTCCGCCGCCTCGCGCGATGGACTTGGAGACGATCGACGACTGGGTGTACGGCGCCATGTGGATCATCTTCGCTCCGGCGTCCTGGTGCTGACCGGGGCCGGCGAACGCCACGGAAAGCGTCTCGCCCTTGGCGTGCTCCCCCGCCAGGTAGATGGACGGATACTTCATGGTCACCTTGGACCCGATATTGCCGTCGATCCACTCCATGGTGGCGCCCTCGTGCGCGATGGCGCGCTTGGTCACCAGGTTGTACACGTTGTTCGACCAGTTCTGGATCGTCGTGTAGCGAACGCGTGCGCCCTTCTTCACCACGATCTCGACCACGGCCGAGTGCAGCGAGTCCGACTTGTAGATCGGAGCCGTGCAGCCCTCAATGTAGTGCACGTAGCTGTCTTCGTCAGCGATGATGAGGGTCCGCTCGAACTGGCCCATGTTCTCCGTGTTGATGCGGAAGTAGGCCTGCAGCGGGATCTCGACGTGCACGCCCTTCGGCACGTACACGAAGGAGCCGCCCGACCACACGGCGGTGTTCAGCGAGGCGAACTTGTTGTCGCCTGCCGGGATCACCGTGCCGAAGTACTCCTCGAAGTACTCGGGGTGCTCGCGAAGGGCCGTGTCGGTGTCCATGAAGATGACGCCCTGGGCCTCGAGGTCGTCGCGGATCTGGTGGTAGACCACCTCCGACTCGTACTGCGCCGCGACGCCGCCGACGAGACGCTGGCGCTCCGCCTCGGGGATTCCGAGCTTCTCGTACGTGTTCTTGATGTCCTCAGGCAGGTCGTCCCAGGTCTGGGCCTGCTTCTCGGTCGAGCGCACGAAGTACTTGATGTTGTCGAAGTCGATCTCGGAGAGATCGGCTCCCCAGGTCGGCATCGGTTTGCGCTGGAAGAGCTGGAGCGCCTTCAGGCGGCGCTGGAGCATCCATTCCGGCTCGTTCTTGAGAGCGGAGATGTCGCGCACGACCTCGTCCGAGAGACCGCGTCGAGCGACGGCCCCCGCCTCGTCTGGATCGGCCCAGCCGAACTCGTACTGGCCGAGGCCAGCGAGCTCCGGACGGTCGATGAGAACGTCTGACATTGTGATTACCTCGTTTTCCTGCCGCCCGTGACCGGCTTCAGACCGGCTCCGACCCCGCTTCGTGTCATCGCGGGTCGGTGACACCGAGGAAGGATTGTGCGGATGGCTTGCGAGTGCGAGCGCTGCACTCCTGAACCCCACGATTCTACAGGGCGTGGCACGTCCCCGGTCGAATACGCAGCCGCCTCTGGGGTTGGACGACGGCGAGGTCGGTGCTTCGGTGACGACCTGGTCGGCCGTGCCGCCGCCGCTTCGTGGAAGCGGGGCGTTCCCGAGCTGCCGTCAGGCCGCGACGCTCTGGACGCTCTGTCGCTGCGGATCAGTCCCCCGGGCCGTACGCCGCTGCGATGTCCTGGGACGAGGCCCATCCGCTGTACGTGGGCACGCGCGGCCAGCCCTCCGGAGAGTCCTGCCACTCCTCGCGGCGTCCGTACGGCAGAAGGTCGATGAGCGGGAACGTATGGCTGACCTGTTCGACGCCCCTGCCGTTCGTGTGCCAGGTTCGGTAGACGGTGTCGCCGTCGCGAAGGAAGACGTTCAGCGCGAATCCGCCACCGGACGGCGCGTCGACGTCGGCGCCGAAGTCGCTGTTCGCCGTCGAGTACCACGACATGCGGTTGCCGACTCTGCGCTTGTACTCCAGGGCCTGGTCGATCGGTCCCTGGGTCACGATGACGAAGCGGGCGTCGTAGGGCTTCAGGAATTCGAGCCTCGTGAACTGCGAGGTGAAGCCGGTGCAGCCGGGGCACTGCCACTCCTCGTCGTCGAACCACATGTGGTTGTAGACGATGAGCTGCGACGCGCCGTCGAAGACGTCGACGAGCCGGATCGGACCGTCCTCACCCTCGAGGACGTATTCGGGCATGCGCACCATGGGCAGTCGCCTGCGCTGCGCGGCGATCGCGTCCAGCTCCTTCGTCGCGGCCTTCTCGCGGCGGCGCAGCTCCTCGAGCTCGCTCCGCCAGGTGTCGGCATCCACGACGGGCGGTAGTGCGGTCATCGCTCTCTCCTGTTCGTTCGACGCCTGTGCGTTCTGAGCCTGTTCGTCCGGTGCCTGTGCGTTCTGGCGCCTGTTGGTTCCGTGCCGGCGGCCGGCGCGCACACACCGATGTGTACAGTGTGAACATTCGGTTGCCCGCAAGGCTAACAGCACGATCGAGGAGCCTCAAGAGCCATGGATGCCAAGCCCTACCATCACGGAGACCTCCGTCAGGCGCTGATCCAGGCCGGGCTCGAGGCGACCAGGCTCGGCGGACCCGACGCCCTCCGTCTGCGCGACCTCGCGCGGGCCCTCGGGGTGTCGGCCAACGCCGTGTACCGGCATTTCGAGCACAGAGACGCGCTCCTGGATGCCGTCGCGGCAGAGATCCTGGCGTCCCTCGCCCGGGAGATGCGCATGCGGGAGGCCGGACAGTTCGCGCATGACCGCGCGATCCAGCGTCTCCGATCCGTCGGGCTGGCGTACATCGCCTTCGCACGACGCGAGCCCGGATGGTTCTCGGTCGCCTTCTTCGGCGCGGGCAGGGATGGGCTCCTCGCTACTCCCCCTGCGCCGCCGTACGCGGCGCTGACCGAGGCCCTCGACGATCTGGTGCGCGAGGGCGTCCTGAGCAGCGAGAGACGGTCAGGGGCTCAGTGGCTGTGCTGGTCGGCCGTGCACGGGTTCGCGGGGCTCGTGCTGCACGGTCCGCTTCGGCACTGTGCTGCGCCGGAGGTCGACCGCCTCGCCGAGCGCACGGTCGATGCGATCATCGCCGGCGTGATGGGCACCGTCCGGCGCGCCGACGCGCGACGGGCGGACCGCGGGATGCCGGATGCGCCGGTTCAGCGGTCCGCGAGCGAGCCGGCGATGCCCCC
>NZ_DASZVF010000056.1:0-67304 GCF_035547335.1 Humibacter sp.
TAGTTCGCGGCGGTGGCCAGGTTTCCGTTGCGGAAGTTGCGCACGGCGAAAAGCGACAACGGCAGCATCGGATGGCGTGCCCGTCTCTCCCACACCAGGAATCCCGCGAGCAGCGCCACTCCCGCGAACAACGGCACGAGCACTGCCGGATGCGTCCAGCCCAGATTCTGCTGCTCGATCAGGGCGAAGACGGTTGCGCCGAGGCCGAGTGCTGCAGACGCGGCCCCGACGAAGTCGATGGATGCGCGCCCGGCGGTCGCCTCTCGCCGAGCGCGCACGGTCATGACGAGGGTGACGACGATCGGCAGCACGTTGATGGCGAAGATGAGCCGCCAGCCCAGCGAATCGACGAGAACTCCGCCGAGCAGCGGGCCGATCATGAACGCCGTGCTCGTCCACGCGGTCCAGGATCCGATGGCACGTCCCTTGCGTTCGTCGGGGAAGGCTGCCGTGATGAGGGCCAGCGAGCTGGGCACGAGGAGGGCGGCGCCCACGCCCTGCGCGGCTCTCGCTCCGATCAGCACACCGGCGGTCGGCGCCAACGCGCATGCGATGGAGCCGATCCCGAACAGCGCGAGCCCGTAACGCAGGATCCGCAGTCGTCCGAACGAATCGGCGAGCGACCCAGCGAGCAGGATGAACGAGCCGAGCGCCAGCAGGTAGGCGTCGAGCACCCATTGCTGCGTTCCGACTCCCCCGCCGAGGTCCGTCTCGATCGCCGGAAGGGCGACGTTGATGATCGAGCCGTCGAGGAAGGCGATGAAGGATGCCAGTATCGCGACGATCAGTGTGGCGCGCGGAGAGAGCATGCCCTACCCAGCGCCGCCGCGGCAGTGATGGCCGGCCGTGGAGGCGGCATCCTGCATGGTGCGCCGCCCTACGACGATGCTTCTGCGGTGTCCGCGGCGCCGGCGGCGTCCGCAGGCGTCGGCGCGTATCCCTGGGCCGCCAGCCATGCGAGCACGTCGTCGGCCACCTCGGTCCAGCCGGAGTCGATCGTGAGGGAGTGACCCTTGCCCTCGTACTCGTGGTAGTCCGTGACCGAGGCGGTGTTGTCTGCGTACAGCTTGTCGACGGCGACGGTCACCGACCGCGGCACGGTGTGATCGAGCGTTCCGGAGGTCAGGAGCAACGGCCCACGGCCTGCCGCGTGCGTGTCGACGCGGGCGGGCGAGTCGCGCTTGAAGTTGGCGGTCGCATCCTCGAAAAGCGGGCGGCCCGGACCGGGGATGGTCCACTTCTCGAAGAGCTCGTTCGACTCCTCCTCCGAGATCGCGTTGCCGAACGCATAGCGGAACTGCGCCGCGTTCAGCGAAACGGTACGTCCCTTGTTGGCCGGGTTGCCCAGCACCGGCAGCCCGGAGCGCAGCTGAGCGAACGGCAGGATCTTGACGCCCTTGATGGGCGCAGGGTCGATGGCGACGGCGGCGGTGGCGAAACCGTTCGCGAGCAGTTCCTGGGCGATCAGGCCGCCGAACGAGTGCCCGACCACGATCGGCTCGATGCCTTCCCGCTCGAACAGATCGGCATAGTGGTGGCAGATCGCTTCGATGCCCACTCCGTTCAGCGCGTCGGGGTTCTCCCGGGTCTCGGCCACGGTCGCGCCGTCGCCGGGCCAACCTGGGGCCGAGATGGTGTATCCCTTGCTCTCGAAGAGCTCTTGCCACGGTGCCCAGGCGGAGGAGTGGATCCACAGGCCGTGGATGAACACGACGGGGGCGGTATCGGACATTGCGGTCTCCTTGCGTGAATAGAGTGTGGTGCCTACAGCGTCTTAACGAGCCCGCCGTCGATCATGAAGTCCGATCCGTTCACGTTGCCTGCCCGGTTGCTGGCGAGAAGCAGCACGAGATCGGCGACTTCGGATGGCTTCGTGAAGCGTCCGGTGGAGAACCCGCCCTGGCTGGCGGCGGCCTCGGCCTTGGCCGTCTCGAAATCCACGCCGTGTTCGGCGGCGTAGGTCTGAGCGACTCCGTGCTCGCCCATCCAGAGGTCGGTTTCCACGGGACCGGGACTGATGCTGTTGAAGCGCAGGTTGCTCGGCCCGAACTCCTTCGAGAGCGACTTCGACAGATTCCATACCGCAGCCTTGGCGGCCGAGTAGTCGATCACCCCGGGGTCGGGCAGGAACGCGTTGACCGAGCCGATGGTGACGACGTTTCCACCGCCGCGCGCGAGCATCCGCGGGATGGCCGCCCTCGTGGTGCGCAGCGCCGCGTAGAAGTTCAGGTTCATCGTGCTCTGCCACTCCTCGTCGGTGATGGCCAGGAACCCGTCCTTGCGCAGCGGAGCGGCGCCGACGTTGTTGGCCAGGATGTCGAGGCCGCCGAACGCATCCGCCTGCTCGACGAGGCGGTCCGGTCCGTCTGCATCGCCGAGATCGACGAGCACGGAGCTCACCGGATGCTCGGCCGCCAGCCGATCCAGCTCGGCGGAACCGCCACGGGAGCCCGCGACCACCCTGGCTCCTTCGGCAGCGAGCGCACGGCACACGGCCAGGCCGATGCCCTTGCTCGCGCCTGTGACGACCGCGATCTTGTCGGTGAGCTGGAGATCCACGCGTCTCCTCATTTCGAATGGAGCCGGATCGACCTGCTGCACCGGTGCGGCAGGCGATCCAGCGGGTAGAGCGTGCCGGAGCCGACGATCCAGAAGAGCCGAGGCACGTGAGGTGGAAAGAGCGAACGGTTCGGGCACATCGGGTCGTGAGCGCCGAGAGGCTTCGTGCCTGGTGTGACTCATTAGTACGCCCGTTCCGACCGTCGGGCAACCACCAATTCGCGACCGCCACGAACAGGCGCCGATAGCATCGCCGGCATGGACCTGGTCTTCCTGCACGGACCCGCCGCGGCGGGCAAGCTCACGGTCGCCAGAGCACTCGCGGCTCGGCTGAACTTCGGCCTGTTCCACAACCACCTGATCGTGGATGCTCTGACGGCCGTCTTCCCGTTCGGTACGCCGTCGTTCGTGCGGTTGAGGGAGGAATTCTGGCTGGCCACGTTCGAGGAGGCGGCCGAAACGGGAACCTCGCTGATCTTCACCTTCGCTCCCGAGCCGACGGTGCTCTCCGGGTTCCCGGAGCGGGTGCGGCGCGCGGTGGAGGGCCGCGGCGGGCGAGTGAGATTCGTCCGGCTCACCGTCGGCCTCGCTGAGCAGGAACGGCGGATCGGTCTGCCCAGTCGTCGCGAGTTCGCCAAGCTGACCGACGTGCAGACCCTGCGACGGATACGGGCGAGCGAAGTCTCGACCGAGCAGCCGCCCGTCGAGCTCACCGTGGATACCGAACGCCATTCGCCCGACGAGGCCGCCGCGCACATCATCGACGCACTGGGCCTCGTTCCCGCCTCGGAGCACCAGCGCTACCCGGACGTCTGAGACGTCGACCGCGTGCAGGGCGGATACGGTCGAAACGCGCCTGCGGGCGGGCGCGACCCGGCACGAGCGTCTGCCGTCGAACCTAGAGTTCTGGGGTGACTCGAACCGACCGGCTCTACGCACTCGTCGAGGAACTGCGGGCCGCGGCTCCGAACCGGCGAAGCGCTCGCTGGCTGGCAGACCGCTTCGAAGTGAGCGCGCGCACCGTCGAGCGCGACATCGGTGCCCTTCAGGCCGCCGGAGTGCCGATCTGGGCGGATGCCGGTCGCACAGGGGGATACACCATCGACGCCGGCCACACGCTGCCCCCGCTGGGGCTGACGATGGACGAAGCGCTCGCGGTGACGATCGGACTCGGACAGCTCGCCCGCAGCCCGTTCCGTGAGGGGGCACTGAGCGCGAGCAGGAAGATCTCCGCGGTGCTGAGTGCCGACGACGTACGACGGACGGCGCTGCTGGCCCAGCGCATCCAGCTGCTCGAGGATGCCGGCCACGGCAACGCCCCTGCCGTACTGGCGCGCGCCCTGCGTGAGAACAGCGTGCTGCGCATCCGATACAGAGACGCGGACGGCAGGGAGTCGAGCCGCGAGATCGAGCCGCTCGGCTACATCGGGAAGGGACAGGACTGGTACCTCGTGAGCTGGTGCCGGCTGCGGGACGGCATCCGCGCCTTCCGCGGCGATCGCGTGCTCGAGGCGGTGCCGACCGGGGAACACCCGCCGGTCAGGACGGTGAGGGCCGAAGACCTGGCCATTCCGTTCGGCGAGCTGCGCCCGATCGTGCCGGAGTGATGCGCACGAGGTGAAGGGGCCAGTGACCGGCCTAGTGACCGGCCGCCGAGATCGTGCCGCCGGAGATCGTGCCGAGCAGACCGTCCGATGAGGACGGCATCCGTAAACACCGACACGACGGTGTCGCGAGGTCGGTCGATGATGGAACGGTCGGCGGCCCGCCGGTCGTCATTCCGACGAAAGAGACACCATGCCCTTCGCCTCCATTCGCATCATCACCGACGACGTCGCGCGACTCGTGGACTTCTACGAGCTCGTGACACGCACCGAGGCGGTCAGACCGGCGCCGGTCTTCGCCGAGATCCGCGGGTCAGGAGCGACGCTCGCCATCGGCGCCACCGCGACCGTGCGGATGCTGGGTGCCGCGGCGCCCGTGCCGCACGCGGCGGGGAGCATCATCATCGAGTTCCTCGTGGATGACGTCGACCGCGAGCTCGAGCGGCTCCGCCCGCACCTGACCGATGTCGTGCTCGAGCCGACGACCATGCCATGGGGCAACCGCTCCACGCTGTTCCGCGACCCGGACGGCAATCTCGTCAACCTGTTCACGCGGCCGGTATGACCGGGCGGGCATCCGGCATCCGTCTCCGAGGGGCAGCGCTCGCCGCAGCCCGTCAGCGCGCAGGACGCGCAGGCCGCGCTGGCCGCGCCGCGAACCACCACGCGCCCAGCGCGCCGACGCAGAGCACCGCCGCGAACGTGCCGACGGCAGGGATGACGCCGACGAGAGCGCCGAGCACACCGAGCGTGACGCCGCCTCCGGTGCGCAGACCGGAGGCGAACATCCCGTAGACGCCGAGGACACGCCCTCGTTCGGCGGCCGGCGCCTCCAGCTGCACGATGCTGCCCGTGATGGACAGCGACGCGACCTCACCGCAGCCCGCGACCGCGAGCGCTACGAGTGCGAGCACGTAGCTGCCGGTCAGCGCGAACGCCAGCGTGGCGCCGCCGAAGACGACGGTCGAGGCGACGGCCGCGCGCAGCGTGGGTCGCACGAATCCGGTGGCCTCGAGCAGGAAGCCGCCGGCCACGCCGCCGAACCCCATGGCGAACAGCAGCATGCCGTAGGTGAGATCGCCCTCGCCGCCGGCTCCGAGCCGGCCGGCGAACACGGGCATGGAGACCTGAAGGGCGTTCCCGACCGTGAGCGCGGTCAGTCCGGAGATGATGATCATGGCGATGATCAGGTGATTCGAACGGATGCGCCTGAGCACCTGCACCGTGTCTCTGAACCGCACCCGCGGCGCGTCCGCGAGCAGTCCGGCATCCCTCGTGTGCCCGGTGAACGGCGTGCGCCACATCAAGACGGTCATCGGCAGGTAGAGCAGGACGTTCGCGAAGATGCCCCAGGTGGGCCCGAGCCAGAGCAGCAGCACGGAGCCGACGACAGGACCGAACAGGATGCCCAGGCTCTGGAACGTGGCGTTCAGGCGCACGGCGCTCGGCAACTCGTCGCGCTCCACGAAGTCGTGCAGCATGAGCTGCTCGGCCGGCGACCAGATGCATCCGGCCAGGCCGTGCAGCACGAGCAGCACGCACGCCTCCCAGACCTGCAGCGTGCCGGTGAGGAAGAGCACGCCCCACAGTGCAGACACCAGCATGAACAGGCCCTGCGCCGCCTGGATGATCCTGCGGCAGTCATACTTCTCGGCCAGGGTGCCCGACCAGACGGACAGCAGAAGGAACGGCAGCCAGTGGCTGATCACCTGGAATCCGACGAGCGCGGGCGAGTGGAACGTCTGCCAGAGCACCCAGTAGGTGATGACGTGCTCCGTGTTGTCGGCCATCATCGACAGCCCGGAGGTGAACAGGTAGGGGCGCGAATTGCGGTTGCGCAGTGCCGCGAACCGCCGTGGGCGGCCAGCCGCGACGTTTCGCGGCGCGCGGGGGTCGGAATCCTGCATCGTCGAACCCCCGCTCTCCGGTAAGAGTCTATCGGAGGTATGTTCGGAGGAACGACATATGACGGATGCCGCCGCCGGCGCCGCCCAGCAGCGTCAGGCCTAAATGCGCTCGAGGTCGTCGAGGAGGCCGGGATGCGTCGGCTCCCAGCCGAGCACTCGCCTCGTGTACTCGCTCGATGACGGCTGATCCATGGCGAAGATCGGTCCGAGTGGGCCGAACGCCTCCTCGGGCACGCGCTCGACCGGGAGCCCGAGTCGCCTGCCGACCACAGCGGCGGTCTCGCGCACCGGAACTCCCTCCTCCGCCACCGCGTGCCAGGATGTGCCCGCCTCGCCGCGCTCGAGCGCCAGCCGGAACAGCACCGCCGCGTCGAGCGCGTGCACGGCCGGCCAGCGCTGGGAGCCGTCACCCGGATACCCCGCGACGCCGGTGCGGCGTGCGATGTCGGTGAGCAGCCCGGCGAATCCGCCCTTGCCCTCGTTGTGCACGGTTCTGGGCATCCGCACGGCGACGGCGCGAACACCGCGAGACGTGAGCTCGAACAGCGCGGAAATGGCGCGGCTGCGGCCCGCGACGGGTCCGTCCGTCGGCAGGGGGTCATGCTCCGTCGAGGTCCGCCCCGGCACGGGCGGCGTTCCGGAGACCGTGACGAACGGCTTTCCGCTGCCGATCAGCGCCTCGCTCATGGCGGCCACCGCCGCGCTCTCCTCGGCGATGGCGTGCGCGAGCGCGTCGGGGCCGCTGAAGTCGTTGCGGAACGCCAGATGGATGACGCCGTCGGCATCCGCGGCCCGGTCGCGCAGCGTGGACACGTGGCCGAGGTCTCCGCGCACGGGGTAGGCGCCCGCCATTCTCAGTGCTTCGGCCGAATCCTCGGATCGGGCGAGCGCGACCACGTGGTGGCCGGCTCCGACGAGCTCGGCGACCACGGCCGATCCGATCAGACCGGTTCCTCCGGTGATGAAGACCTGCATGCGATGCTCCTCCAGGTGATGGGACTTCTGTCTCATCACAGTAGCACCGTGATGGGACCGAGGTCCCATCAGTAGGATGAGGGCATGAGTAGGTGGCAGCCTGGTGCGCGGGAACGCCTGGTCGTCGCCGCCGTTGAGCTGTTCACGGAGCAGGGATACGACGCCACGACGGTGGCGCAGATCGCCGAGCGGGCGGGGCTCACCAAGAGCACGTTCTTCCGCTACTTCCCCGACAAGCGCGAGCTGCTCGTCGCAGGCCAGGAGACGCTGAGCGGGCTGATGGTCGAGGGGATCGCCGTGGCTCCCGCCGACGCGAGCCCGCTCGAGGCAGTCGCGGCGGGCCTTCGCAGCGTGTCGGATGCCATGGGGCCGGTCAATCGAGAGCTCGGGCCGCGCATGAGGGCGGCCATCGCCGCCAACACCGAGCTCCAGGAACGCGACGCGCTGAAGAGCGTCGGCATGGCGGCGGCGATGACGAGCGCGCTCGTCGCTCGTGGTGTGGCGTCGACCACGGCGCAGCTCGCGGGCGAGCTGGGGATGCTCGCGTTCAAGCTGGGGTACACCGAATGGTCGGAGGCGGATCCGACATCGGAGCACGACCTCGCTCACTACACGTCGGCGGCGCTCGACGAGCTGAGGGCCGCGAGTTCGCGGCTCGGCTGAGTCGCGACCGGCTCCGCGGTAGCCCTACGCGGCCGTGTCCACCGGTCGGCGACGCGCCATTGCCAGAGCGGCGACGGGTCATCCGATCGGTCGCAAAGGGCAGCCGAACGGTTGATCCGAGAGCTCGCGCCGCCCGCGACGCTGGAGTCATGACTGAGACAACCACCTACTACGGATCCGACCTCGCCGCCGCTCGACGCTCGGCCTTCCGTCCCGTGTTCGCCCTGACCACGGCCTTCCTCGCCGTCAGCGCGGCGCTCATCGCCTTCGTGATCGTGCTGACCGCGGCAGGCATCCCGCTCGACCTCGCCATCTGGATTCGCGGCGGATTCGTGCTCGCCAGCGGGGTGGTGCTGCTGTTGATCGCGCGGTTCGCGTCTCGGGGTTCGCGCGCGGCCTTCGTGCGACTGCGCATCGTCAGCCCGATCGTGGTCGCCGCGCTGATCGTGATCGTGGCGATCCCCGGATTCCTGCCGGCGTGGATGCGCGTCGAGCAGGCCGTCTGCGCCGCGATCCTGCTGCCGATGGTCATCCTGATCTTCCTGCCGCCCACCTCCGGCCTGTTCCCGAAGAACGCGTAGGGTCTGAACGTGGTCGATCCGCGCTGGCGCCGTGTGCTGACGGTGACCCCGTACACCGTGCTGGGGATCCTGATCGTCTACACACTGATCGCGCAATGGGGTCAGTGGTCGCGCGTGGCGCCGACGCTCGGATTGTGCCTCGCCTTCGGCGCCTGGATCGTCGTGATGCGTCAGCTGCCGTTCCCCTGGCGGGACCGGCCGGCCGCCATCGCCGTGTTCCTCACGGTGCTCATCGTGCTGAACTTCGTGCTCGTGCTGCGGGATGGCTACTTCGGATTCCTCACCATCGCGTCGTTCATGTTCTCCTACTCGCTGGCGAGGTGGCCAGGGGAGCTCATTCCCGTGGCCGCCACGGCCACCGTGGCGGGCATCGCGCAGAGCTCCGGCTACATCGGGCAAGCGGGATGGGCGGTGGCGGCGGTGGCGGTCATCGCGCTGAACGTGGTCGCCATGTGCGGCCTCGGCTGGGGCGTCGCCCTCGCACAGGCCCAGCAGCGGCTCGGTGCGACCGAGCTCGAGCGCTCGCGAATGTCGCGCGAGATCCACGACACCCTGGCACAGGGGTTCACCGGGATCATTACGCAGTTGCAGGCGGCGGATCAGGCGCAGGACGAGGCGGCGAGGCGGCGGCACAAGGAAGCCGCCCTCGCGCTCGCCCGCGACGGTCTCGCGGAGGCGCGGCGATCCGTGAACGCACTGCGGCCCGCTCCGCTGGACTCCGCAGGTCTTCCCGAGGCGCTGCGGAACGTCGCCCGCATGTGGTCGGCCCGAACGGGCATCCTCGTGCAGGTCACGACCTCGGGGGACGCAGGCGCCCTGCCGACCGACGTCGAGGTGGCTCTTCTCCGAACCGCGCAGGAGGCGCTCGCCAACATCGAGAAGCATGCGCACGCGCACCGGGTCACGCTCGTTCTGCGATCGGATGCCAGGGGGATGCTTCTCGAGGTGCGGGACGACGGACGCGGCTTCGACGTGCGTGAGCGCGTCGAGCGCCCCAGGGACGGAGAGCACGGCGGCTTCGGTCTGGTCGCGATGCGCGAGCGCATCGAGTCGATCGCCGGAGAGTTCACCGTGGAATCGAGGCCGGGCAGGGGGACCGCGGTCCGGGCGCGCGTGACGGCGGCACGCGCATGAGCGCGGTCACCCTGCTCGTCGTCGACGATCATCCGGTCGTGCGCGACGGCATCGTCGGCATGGTCTCGTCCGACCCGGGCATCGAGGTCGTCGGCGAGGCCTCGGACGGCCGGGAGGCGGTGGGGCTGGCGCGAGCGCTGGATCCGCATGTGGTGCTCATGGACCTGCGGATGCCGCAGCTCGACGGCGTTGGCGCCATCCGCGAGTTCGTGAGGCTCGGCATCCGCAGCCGTGTCGTCGTGCTGACGACGTTCGATGGAGACGCGGACGTGCTGCCGGCGATTGAGGCGGGGGCCACCGGCTACCTGCTGAAGGACGCGCCGCGAGACGAGCTGGTACGGGCCATCCGCGCCGCGGCGGAAGGGGATGCCGTACTGGCGCCGTCCGTCGCGTCACGCCTGATGGGTCGGGTGCGCGCGCCCGAAGCGACAGCACTCAGCCCCCGCGAGCTCGAGGTGCTCGCGCTCGTCGCCGGCGGTGCGACCAACCGCACGGTCGGCGCGCGGATGCACGTGAGCGAGGCGACCGTGAAGACGCACCTTCTGAACATCTACTCCAAGCTCGGGGTCGGCGACCGGGCGGCGGCCGTCGCGGAGGGCTTCCGGCGCGGCCTGCTCTCGCGCTAGGCGCGCTGTGCAGGGGGCCGGCCGGCGTCGGATGCCTGGCACGGCATCCTGGAAGCGGCGAGCTCGGCTGGACACACGCCGACCGGCCGGACACTCAGGCTGGCTTGCTGGCGATCCCGTCGAGCCAGAGTGTCTCCGACTCGTCCCGGTGAACGCCGTCCGATCCCACGTGCTTGGTGCTGATCGTCGGGCCCTTCTGGATGACGTGCACGAGCGCCATGCCGTGACCACGCCCGAGCTCGTAGTCGTCCTTCAGCCAGGCGAGGATCTGCCCGGCTTTGACGCCCGGCGCATCCAGTCCCTTCTCGTGGGCGATGTCCACCAGCTGCCGGGGCGTCAGTCCGGTCTTCTTCTCGATGGTGTCCAGGTACGCCTGGAACGACATGGGCTCTCCCTCCGTGATGGACAGTACCGATCGGTACTCGGTGCGCTCAGTACGGTACTGTCTAGTACTGATGGAACGCAAGCCCGCCTCTGCCGCAGCCCGTGCCGCATCGCATGTCGCAGCCTCCGCCACATCGCCTGTCGCGCAGGAGAAGCTCGATCGGATGCTCGCCAGCGCGCTCGAGGTGTTCGTCGCGAACGGATACGTCGGCACGAGCACCGACCAGCTCGCTGCTGCCGCCGCCGTCTCGAAGCAGACCCTGTATCGCGCCTTCGGCGACAAGAAGGGCGTGTTCGCGGCGCTCATCCGTGCCGAGTGCGACAAGATCCACGATCCATTCGCTCCGCTCGTCGACGACCTGCGCTCGGCGGCGACCGCCGAGGAGGCCGTGCGGCAACTCGCCGAGCAGTTCGCGCGCTCGATCATGGCGTCGCGCATCCAGAAGCTGCGCCGGCTGGTGATCGCCGAGGCGGCACGATTCCCCGAGCTCGGCACCCTATACTGGGAGCGCGGGTTCCTGCGAATGCTCGCCTCGGTGGCCAGGTGCCTTGCCGTGCTCGACGAGCGCGGGTTGCTGGCGGTGCCGGCTCCCGAGCTCGCCGCACAGCAGTTCGCGGGCATGCTGCTCTGGATACCGAGCAACCAGGTCATGTTCACGGGCGGAACCGTCCCCGTGCAGGACGACGACCTGCAGCGGGTCATCGACGCAGGCGTGGCGGCGTTCCTCCTGGCGTACGAGCCGAGATCGCGGAGTCGGCCGCGCACCTCGTGAGCGGCTCAGCCCTCGCGGCTCAGCCCTCGAGCCTCAGCGCTTGAGGCTCAGCCGTCGCGGCTCAGGCCTCGAGGATGCCGCGCAGCCGCTCGAGGTCGGCGGCCACGAGCCCGGCGTCGCGCGCGAACTCGTCGTCGGTGGCATCCAGCTGGCGCAGCGTGAAGATGATCTCCGCGCCGTCCGGGTGCTCGATTACGCGCAGCGCATTGTACGTCGTGACGCCGGACGGGAGCGTGACCCAGTGGTCGAGCACGCCGAACTCGTTGCGCGGAGCGAACACCATGCGAATGCGACCCAGGGGGGACTCGGTGACGAGAGCATCGCCGTCGCGGCTGATCGGGGCATCCGTGAGCCCGGCGGCCCAGGCGGGCAAATTGTTCGCATCCGAGGCGTAGGCGTAGACATCCTGCGGAGAACGACGGATGACGGTGCTCACGTGGCGGCTTGGCATTCGGCTCCCGGACATTCAGCTCTCGCGTCTTCGGGTCATCGGCCTTCGGGTCGGCATTCCGGTCGTCGGCATTCCGGTGATCGGTACGCCGAACCTGGTGTCACGCGCTCCGCCCGCATTTCCATTATCCCTCCTCGAGGGGGCCTTGCGGCAAGGGCGGGGTCAGGGTGCAGAATCGCTGATCGCGCCGCAAATCCGGCGCGGAACGACGGGCGGCGCATGACGGCGATGACGATGAACACACCCCGCGGCTTCAGGGCATTCGCCCTGCCGGACTGGCTCGCGGCCAAATCGGATCCCGAGCTCATCGGAGCGGACGAGGAGCACTTCGAGGCGCTCGCCGTCGCCCTCGGCGCACAGCTCGCAGACCTCGAGCGGCGGCTGACCGAGGCGCGCCGCGCGCCGGGCGGGATCGGCCAGGCAGCCATGGACCGCGACCTGGAGGTCCGCAGGCTCAGCGCCCGGCTGCGGCTCCTGCGTCGCTTCGGGCTCGACCTCTGCCTGGGGCGCATGGTGACCGCGGACGGGCACGAGCCCACCTACATCGGGCGCATCGGACTCACCGACGATGAGGGGCGACGACTGCTGGTGGACTGGCGGGCACCGGCATCCGAGCCGTTCTTCGCCGCAACGCACGCGGATCCCGTGGGCCTGGTCAGTCGCCGCCGTTACCGCTGGACGCGCGGGCGCGTCAGCGACTACTGGGACGAGGTCTTCACCGCCGAGGGGCTCGAGCACAACGTCGCGCTCGACGACCAGTCGGCCTTCATCGCAAGCCTCGGCACGAGCCGCTCGCCGCGCATGCGAGATGTGCTGAGCACGATCCAGGCGGATCAGGATGCGATCATCCGCGCCGACGCGCACAGCCCCCTCGTCGTCGACGGAGGTCCAGGAACGGGCAAGACGGTCGTGGCCCTGCACCGCGCCGCGTACCTGCTCTACTCGGAGCCGCGGATCGCGGGCGGAGGAGGCGGCGTGCTGTTCGTGGGCCCGCACCAGGCGTACCTCGACTATGTCGACGACGTGCTCCCCAGCCTCGGCGAGGACAGCGTGCGGATCTGCACGCTGCGCGACCTCGTGCCGGAGGGCGCTGCGGCGGACGACGAACCGGACGAGCGGGTGGCGCGGCTGAAGGCATCCGCTCGGCTCGTGGATGCCGTCGAAGCGGCCGTGCGGTACTACGAGCGGCCGCCGAGTCGAGAACTGGTGGTCCAGACGCCATGGGGCGAGGTCGAGGTCGGACCTGCAGAGTGGGCGGAGGCGTTCGACTCGGCGGAGCCCACCGCCACCCACAACGAGGCGCGCGACCAGGTGTGGGAGGCCGCGCTGGAGATCCTCGTCGATCAGGTCGACGACGACGAGGTGCCTCCGCACCAGGTGAGGCGGTACCTCGCACGCGACGACGAGCTGGCCTCGATGTTCGCGAAGGCGTGGCCGCTGCTCGATCCGGCGGGCGTCGTGGGCGACCTGTGGTCGGTGCCGGCGTATCTGCGATTGTGCGCTCCGTGGCTGGACGACGAGGACGTCAGGATGCTGCAACGCGCGGATGCCCGTGCCTGGACCGTGTCCGACCTTCCGTTCCTCGATGCTGCGCGGCAGCGGATCGGCGACCCCGCCGCCGTGCGGCGGGCCAGGGAACGCGAAGCGGCGCTCACCGCCGAACGCAAGCGGCGCAAGCGCATCGCCGACGACCTCATCGCGGCTGACGACTCCGAGCTGATGGTGATGACCATGCTGCGCGGCGACGACGTGAAGAACGCGCTCATCGACGAGTCCGCGCTGCCGGCCCCCGATCCGGACGCGCTCGCCGGCCCGTTCGCTCACGTGATCGTCGACGAGGCTCAGGAGCTGACCGACGCGGAGTGGCGGATGCTGCTGGTGCGGTGCCCGTCCCGCAGCCTCACCATCGTGGGCGACCGGGCTCAGGCGCGGCACGGTTTCACCGAGTCGTGGCACGACAGGCTGGCGCGGGTGGGACTGGGCAGCGCGGTGCTGGCATCCCTCAGCATCAACTACCGCACGCCGCAGGAGGTCATGGATGCCGCCGAGCCGGTCATCCGCGCCGCCATCCCGGACGCGAATGTGCCGACGTCGATCCGCAGCGGAGGGCATCCCGTGGTGCGAGGCGGCACCTCCGAGCTGCGACGCATCGTGGACGAGTGGGCGGCCGGGCATGCCGAAGGGCTCGCGTGCGTGATCGGCGACCCGTCGTTCGAGCCGACCGCGCGCATCCGATCGCTCAGCCCCGAGCATGTGAAGGGACTGGAGTTCGATCTGGTCGTGCTGGTGAACCCTGACCGGTTCGGCGACGGCATCGAGGGCGCCGTCGACCGTTACGTCTCGATGACCCGTGCCACCCAGCAGCTGGTCATCCTCACCGACTGACGGCGCCGACCGGCCCCGCCACCCATTTACCGCGGGCCGGAGAATCGTGAAGACTGCCGCGTGCGGTGAGGCGGCGGGGCGGCGACGCGGTCCGGCGGGATCGCTACGATCCCAGGGTGGCCGCCTACTTCGAACGACTCGACGACACCCGCTTCCGTGCCACTGCCGCGGTGGGCGGCGCGTGGGATCCGGATGAACAGCACATCGCTCCCGCCCTCGGGCTTCTAACGCATGTGATCGAGCGCACCTTCGCCGCGCGTCTCGCCGACGGTCTGCAGCTCGGCCGGCTCTCGTTCGACATCCTCGGCACCATGCCGATCGACGTCGTGGAGGTCGAGACGCGGATGCTGCGCCCCGGCCGCACCGTCGAGCTCGTCGAGGCGAGCATGAGCCACGGAGGCCGGGCCGCCGTCACGCTTCGCGCGTGGCTCATGGCGCGTCACGACACGCAGGCGCTGGCGGGCGACGCCTTCGAGCCCATGGCCGGTGTGGACGAGGTGGAGGACTGGAGCGGATTCGACGCGTGGCCGGGCGAGTTCGTGCGCACCGTGGATGTGCGCGGCCGGCGGCTCGGCCAGGGGCGGGCGCAGGTGTGGCTGCGTCCGCGCGTGGCGCTGCTGGAGACCGAAGACGTGAGCCCGACCGGACGGCTGCTGAGCATCCTCGACATCGCGAACGGCATCACTCCGCGGTTCGCGCCTCAGGCCGTGCTGTTCCCGAACATCGATCTGACGGCGCACCTGTTCGCGCAGCCTCACGGCGAGTGGCTCGGATTCGACACGATAGTGGCCTACGGATCGACAGGGCTCGGCGCGACGCACACCGTGCTGCACGACGAGAACGGCGTGATCGGAACCTCGGTGCAGGGTCTCACCGTGCGTGAGCGTCCGGCGTGATCCGCCCGACGAGCCCGGCGCCGGGCGGATCAGCGCCTGAGCTCCGAGGGCCGGGGCAGGCCGAGATCCTCCAGCAGATCGCCGAGTGCGCGGTCGAGCTCGGCCCCGGCCTGGGTCACCTTGTTGATGCCGAACCCGCGCAGCTGCGAACTCGGAACGTCGAAGCTCACGACGGTGCCGGCATCCGCTGCCGCGTGCGCCTCGAGACGTAGCGGGGAGTAGAGCATCGCCGCCGGATCGTGCCGGAACAGCCGCGCCCCGATGGCGTGCTGCACGATGAGCCACACGGCGCTCGGCGTTGGACTGCCCGCGTGCCGCATCAGCTCGGTCGGCGCCCACGACCACACCCGCACGAACCCCGACGGCGCCTCCCACTGCAGTCCCCTGGTGAAGCCGGACCAGTCGCCGTCGTCGGCGAGCCGGGCCCTGGCATCCTCGTTCGTCAGCTCGGGAACGGTCTGCTCGAACGCGGCCACGAAAGCCTCGAAGCGGGCGTTCGCGTGCACGAGCACCCGGCTGGCGCGGTACTCGGTGGCGGTCTCCGTCGCGTCGTAGGTCACCGCATCATCCTCGCAGCGCGTGTGCGAAGGCGGGGCGGAGGGCCGAGGGAGGGCTCGGCCGAGCAGACCGAATGTTTGCGAGCGCGGCCCGGATGCTTGCGAGCGCGGCCCGTGCGGACGTACGCTGGTCGACTTTGCTCGATCCGAACGGGAGGCACACGTGCGCGCACAGTCCGACGAGAGGTACGAGATGTATCCGCTCGAGCTCACCAGACGCCAGCTGGGCGACGAAGACCAGGGCGAGGCCCGCTGGGTGGAGGGCATGCCGCCGGTCATCGACCCGATCGTCATCGTCGAACCGGACGCTGCGTGGCCGCAGGAGTACGAGCGGGAGCGTGTGGAGATCGTCGCCGCGCTCGGCGACGTCATCGTGCGGATCGAGCACGTCGGGTCGACATCCGTGCCGGGACTGCCCGCCAAGCCGATCATCGACATCGACGTTCAAGTGCTCGACTCGGCCGACGAGGACGCCTACGTTCCCGCTCTCACCGAACGGTATCGGCACGTGCTTCGCGAACCGTGGTGGAACGGACATCGGATGCTCGTGCGCCGCGACGGCGGCGTCAATCTGCACGTCTTCCAGGCCGGGTCTCCCGAGCCGCTTCGCCACCTGCTGTTCCGTGACTGGCTGCGCTCGCATCCCGATGATCGCGACCTGTATGCGGCCGCGAAACGGCACCTGGCGGTCGCCACCGCCGAAGATCCGGACTCGTACAACCTGGACAAGAACGCCGTGATCGACGACATCTACTCGCGCATCTTCACGACCCCGCCGCGGCAGCATCCGGCGTGGCCGGCGGGCGGGTTCCCGCAGGGCTAGCGCCGCTTCACTCCGCGGGATCGATCGCGTGCGCCTTCTCGAGAAGCACCTCGCGCTCCGCCGCGTTGGCGCACAGCTCTGCTGCCAGCAGGTAATCGGCGCGCGCCTCTGCCCGCCTGCCCATGCGGGCAGACATCTCGGCACGAACGGCGGGCACCAGATGCGAGCCGGGCAGCGCATCCTTCGCTGCGATGTCGTGCACGATCGCGAGCCCGGCGGCCGGACCGGAGGCCATCGCCACCGCGACGGCCCACGCCAGCTCGACGGCCGGCGACGGTGTCAGGCGCCCGAGCGCCTCGTAGAGCACGACGATCCGGTCCCAGTCGGTCGCCTCGACGCTGGGGGCGACCGCATGGCACTCGGCGATGGATGCCTGCAAGCCGTATGCGCCCAGCCCTCGGCCCTCCGCGACGGCCATGGCCAGGGCAGCGCGCCCACGGACGATCGCCGCGCGGTCCCAGCGGCTGCGGTCCTGCTGCTCCAGCAGCACCGGGTGCCCGTCGGCATCCAGCCGCGCCGGGAATCGCGCTGCTGTGAACTCCATCAGTGCGATGAGGCCGTACGCCTCTCCGACCGGCATGAGCCGCACGAGCACCCGAGCCAGGCGCAGCGCCTCGCTCGCCAGGTCGGTGCGCATCCAGGCGCTTCCACCGGTGGCGGACGAGCCCTCGGTGAAGATCAGGTAGAGAACCGAAAGCACGGATCCCAGCCGTTCCGCGCGCGACGTGGCATCCGGAGGAACCTCGAACGGCACGTGCGCGGCCGCCAGCGTCTTCTTCGCGCGGGTGATGCGTGCTTGGATGGTCGGCACCGGCACGAAGAACGACTTCGCGATCTCGTCTGTCGTGAGACCGCCGACCACGCGTAGGGTCAGCGCGATCGCCGCCTCCCGCGAGAGCACGGGATGGCACGCGGTGAAGATGAGGGCGAGCACGTCGTCGTCGATGGCATCCGGATCGAACAGGATGTCGGTGCCGCCCATCGTCTCATCGAGGTCCCGGGCGAGCAGCGCGTAACGCTCGTCGGCGGCCGAGCGCCGACGGAACGCATCGATCGCCCGTCGGCGCCCGACCGGGAGCAGCCAGCCGATCGGATCCCGCGGCACGCCCTCCGTCTGCCAGCTCACCAGCGCCGCCGCGAGCGCCTCCTGCGCGACGTCTTCGGCCAGAGGCAGGTCGCCGGTGTAGCGAGCGAGCGCACCGACGATGCGCGCCGCGTCCATGCGCCACACGGCCTCGACCGTGCGTCGCGCCTCCGAGGAGGCTCGCCGGGTGCCTGGTCGGCGGCCGCCGCCGTCGGCCGGTTCACGGGGATCGTCGCGTGCAACGTGCCCGTGAGATCCGGCCGGCGCGGCGTGCTCGCCAGGATCAGAGCTGTCCTGTCGCCTCACGCCAGGCGCGCTCCTTCTGGATCCACTCGTTGTCCTGCGGGAACTCGTCGATCGTCGTCACGCGGCGGATCTCGATCTTCGAGCCCTTCGTGTACGGCATGCGCTTGGCCCACTCGGCGGCTTCCTGGGCCGACGCCACATCGAGGATGTAGTAGCCGTTGAACAGCTCCTTGGTCTCGCCGTACGGACCGTCGGTGACCACGGGAGCTTCGCCCGTGAAGTCCACCACGACCGTGTTGTCCGGGGTGTCCAGACCCTCTGCGGCCAGAAGCACGCCCGCCCTGACCAGTTCGTCGTTGAAGCGGCCAATCTCGTTCAGGAGCTCCGTGAAGTCCGTGTTCATGAACTCCGCCGCCGCCTCGTCGGTGCTGCGCATGATCAGCATGTACTTGCCCATCGTGTTCTCCTCGTCATCGGGGATCGCCCATCACGACCCTCTCATCACCGAGGTCGAACGGGACACCCGGAGATCGACACGGTGCAGAACCTTTTTCGTCTCCGCCGACGCAGCCGCGACCTTCCGGGGTGGCTCACCCTTCCCCTGCCGGCGTTTCCCGTGCCGGCGCGACGGCATCCGGGCGGAGGCCGAGCAGCCGGTCGCGGGAGCCGAGGATGCCGAACACCACCTGTGCGACCACGACCCCGAGCATCACGACCAAAGGCACGGCCCAGGCGTTCGTCGCATCGTGCAGAACGCTGATTGCGATGGGGCCGGTCGCCGCCAGCAGGTATCCGATCGACTGCGCCATACCGGACAGCGCGGCGGACTGTCCGTGGTGGTGCGTGCGGAGCCCGAGGAGCGCGAGCGCCAGCACGATGGATCCACCCGATCCGAGGCCGATGAGCGAGATCCAGAGCAGGCCGAAGGTCGGATCCAGCAGCTGGCCGAGGATGCCGGCGAACATCAGAACGCTCACGCCGATGGCGATGGGGACCTGGTCGCGCAGCCTGCTGATCGTGGCCGCGCACAGGATCGTGCCGGCGAGGCCGAAGATCTGGTACGTGAACTGGTGCCATCCCGCGACGGCCGCCGAGACGCCACCCGCCTGTTCGACCGCCGGCCACCACGTGACGACCGTGTAGTAGATGGTCGACTGCAGCCCCATGAACAGCGTCACCTGCCAGGCGAGCGCCACGCTCCACGGCGACCGGTACCGCTTCGCGGCGCGCCCGCCCTCGGATCGTGGTCGAACCGGCACCGGTCTCGACGAGCGGCGCAGCTGCGGCAGGAAGACCGCGAAGGCGATGAGCGCGAGCGCCGCCCAGATGCCGAGCGACAGGCGCCATCCGTTCTGCGAGACATCCGCGATCGGAACGGCGACGCCGGCCGCGATCGCCGCCACCCCGGACTGCACGGCCGAGTAGGTGCCGGTGACCGACCCTACCCTGGAGGGATAGTCGCGTTTCACGAGAGCTGGCAGGAGCACGTTGATCAGCGCGATCGCCAGCCCGAGCAGGACTGTGCCGGCCCAGAGCGTCACCTGGCCGGGCCACGAACGGGCGATGATGCCCACAGCGAGCACGATGAGCGCAGCGCCGAGCGTGCGTTCGATGCCGAGCCGCGCGGCGATCATCGGCGCCACGGGCGAGAACAGCCCGAACGCGATGAGCGGGATCGAGATCAGCACTGATGCCGTTACCGCGCTGATCCCCAGGTCGGTGCGGATGTCGCCCAGCACCGGCCCGACCGAGGTGATCGCCGCGCGCAGGTTCGCGGCGATCAGCAACAGCCCGATCAGCAGCATGCCGCTGCGCAGCATCCGGTCGGTGGAGCGTGGAACATCGGATGCCGACAAGGGACTCCTCGATCTCAGGGACCCTTCGAGATTAGGGGTGATTCCCCGCCGGCTCCGCCGGATGGCGGCAGCGAAGGGGCGTGATGCTAGTACTCGTCGTACTAGCGTTTGTCGCATGGGAGCCACGCAGCAGGGAAGGTCGGAACTCGGCGCCTTCCTGCGTGCGCGGCGGGAGAACCTCTCCCGCTTCGACGCCGGCCTGCCGTCGGTCGGACGAGCACGCACGACGGGACTTCGCCGTGAAGAGGTCTCGTATCTCAGCGGCGTCAGCGTCACCTGGTACACCTGGCTCGAGCAGGGGCGCGACATCCATCCCTCGCGCCAGGTGCTCGACGCCCTGGCCCGGGCCCTGCGCCTCACGGTCACGGAGCATGCGTATCTGCTCTCCCTCGCCGGGTACTCGCCCGCCGCAGCGGCAGCACCCGCGCCCACGGCGATCGCGCCGGCGCAGCTGCAGCGATTCATGGACGCCCTCGCTGGCTCGCCCGCCTACACGATCACGGCGGACTGGGGGCTGGCGGGCTGGAATGCCGCCTATGCCGCGCTCTATCCGGGCGTCGCGACAGCGCGGGCCGAGGACCGCAATCTGCTGTGGCTCGTCTTCACCGACCCGTACGTGCGCCAGCTGCTGCCCGACTGGGACGCCACGAGCCGGCGCTTCGTCGCCGAGTTCCGGGCGGATGCCGGTCCTCGCCTGGGCGATCCCGCCTACCTCGATCTCGTAGCCCGGCTCGAGGCGGCGAGCCCCGAGTTCCGGTCGGCCTGGGCCGCGCACGACATCGAGGGGTTCGCGTCGCGCGAGCGGATGTTCCGGCATCCCACCGCTGGTCTCCTCACGCTCGAACACCACCAGTTCGTGCCCTCCGACCACCCCGACCTGCACGTGGTCATCTACACGCCCGTGCCGTCGACCGATGCCGCGGCGCGCCTCGCCGCCCTCACCGCCACCGCCGGTAAGTCGCCGGCCACCCGCTAATGGACGACGGGCATACTCTCGCCCCATGACCGCATCCGATTCCGCCGACGTCGACGCCATCGTGAGCCGGCTGCGCGCAGCAGGCTGCGTCTTCGCCGAGGACGAGGCGCGACTCATCGTCGCCGAGGCGGCGGACGACGATCAGCTGCAGAGCTTCGTCGCACGGCGGGTGTCTGGCGAGCCGCTGGAGTATGTGGTCGGCTGGGCCGAGTTCTGCGGGCTTCGGGTCGCCGTCGCGCCCGGGGTCTTCGTGCCGCGCACCCGTACCGGCTTGCTCGTGCGCGAGGCGATCCGGGTGGCGCCGCACGCGCCCGTCGTGCTCGACCTGTGCTGCGGCGCTGGGGCGATCGGCGCTGCGGTGCTGGCGCGGCGCCCGGATGCCACCATCCACGCCTGCGACATCGATCCCGTTGCGACAGACTGTGCGCGGCGCACCCTCGACGCCGTTGTCACCCACCGCCGGGCAGCAGACAACGGCGACGAAGGCGCACCCATCGATGACCCATCCACTGCTCCGCACGTCTACACCGGCGATCTGTACGCACCGCTCCCTTCGGCGCTGCGCGGCACCGTCGACCTCATCGTCGCGAACGCGCCGTACGTGCCGACCGACGAGATCCGGCTGATGCCGCCCGAGGCGCGCGAGCACGAAGCGCTCGCCACGCTCGACGGCGGCGAGGACGGCCTCGAGCTGCAGCGCCGGGTGGCGCAGGGGGCGCGCGAGTGGCTCGCGCCGCACGGGCACCTGCTCATCGAGACCAGCAGGCGGCAGGCATCCGCGACGGCAGGCATCCTGGAGTCCGCCGGATTCTCGGTGTCCATCACGCGAGACGACGACGTCGACGGGACCGTCGCGGTCGGCGTGCTCAGGTAGCGAGGGGCAGGGCTCCCAGCTTGACTGCGCTTTACAGCGGGTAGAATCGAGCAGGCCGAAGCATCCGCTCAGGCATGCCAGCGGGCACGTTCGATCGCGAAACCGCGCACCGGCATCCGGATGCCCTCCACCTGCACGAAAGAAGTCACGTGAGCACAGCCGCGTCTGCGCGCCTCAGTCCCGAGCGCTACTGGGTCGCCGCGCTCGTGCGCGCCATCGTGGCGCTGCTCGCCGGCGGTTTCGTTACGTTCGATCCCGAGCACTCCGCCAGGGTGGGACTACTCGTCTTCGGCAGCTATGCGCTCGTCGAGGGCGTCGTGGTCGGCCTCGGCGGACTGCTTCTGAAGGATGCGCTGAATCGCTGGTTGTTCGTCGCTCAGGGTGCACTCGGAGTCGTCGTCGGCGTCGCCGCGCTAACGCTGAACGGTGCGGGCCTCGGCGTGCTGCTGTACGGAGTCAGCGTGTGGGCGCTGCTGACCGGATTCGCCGAGCTCTACTGCGGACTGCGCAGCCGTCGCAGGGTCGACGTGGCACGGGACTGGACCGTGATCGGTGGCCTCACCGTGATCCTGGCCATCGTGTTCCTCGTCATCCCTCCCGATTCCCTTCTGGCCGTCGGTCTGTTCGGCGCCTACGCCGTCATCGTCGGCGTGTACGTGGGTATCGGCGCCTTCACCCTCAAGTTCGGGCTGGCGCATGCCCAGCCTGCCGAGAACGCCGGTGCCGATGACACGGGCGAGAACGCTTCGGAGAGACGCGCGTGACCGATCAGAACAAGCCTCAGCCGAGCAGCAGGCCGAGCCTGCGCGACAGGATGAAGCCTGCCGAGTTCCTGGGATTCGCGGCCGTGCTCGCGCTGTTCGCCGGTCTGATCGTGCTGATGGCGACTCGCGAGCCGCTTCTCGCCCTGATCTTCTTCGGTGTGGCGTTCATCGTGACGCTCGTGGTGCTCGCGATGTTCGCGCTCGGGTTCAAACCGGATGACGCCGAGCGCCAGGATCTCGCCGAGCAGGACGGCGAGCATCCGCAGCTGCCGCCGTCGTCACCGGATGCCGGCCCATCCCGCCCCGACGTCCCGCGCAACCCCCACGACTAGCGCCCCGCGGTGGGTTGAGCCTGTCGAAGCCCGGCCACCGAGGGTTGAGCCCGTCGAAACCCGCCTAGCCGGTTTCCCCGCCCGACCTACCGATCCACGTACTCGACGAGCTGCGAGGCCAACCCCGTGTACGACCCGGGCGTGAGCGCGAGGAGCCGCGCCTTGGCGTCGTCGCCGATGTCGAGCGTGCCGATGAACTCCGCCAGCCCTTCGCGGTCGACGCGCTTGCCGCGCGTGAGCTCCTTCAGCAGCGCGTACGGGTCGCTGATCGACGAGCGCCCTGCCGTCACCTCGGCTCGGATGACGGTCTGGATGGCTTCGCCCAGCACCTCCCAGTTCGCGTCGAGGTCGCGCGCGAGGGCATCCTCGTCCAAGGCGATCTCGGTGAGGCCGCGCTGGATGTTGTCGAGTGCGAGCAGCGAGTGGCCGAGTGCGACGCCGATGTTGCGTTGCGTCGTGGAGTCCGTGAGATCGCGCTGCAGGCGGCTGGTGACGAGCGTGGCGGCGAGGGAGTCCAGCAGTGCGCTGGACAGCTCGAGGTTCGCCTCGGCGTTCTCGAACCGGATCGGGTTGATCTTGTGCGGCATGGTGGACGATCCGGTCGCGCCCGCCTGCGGGATCTGCCTGAAGTAGCCGAGCGAGATGTAGGTCCAGACATCCGTGGCGAGGTTGTGCAGCACCCGGTTGGCGTGTGCGATGCGGCCGTAGAGCTCGGCCTGCCAGTCGTGTGACTCGATCTGCGTGGTGAGCGGGTTCCAGGTGAGACCCAGCGACTGCACGAACTCCCGCGACACCGCCGGCCAATCCGTCGCCGGGTCGGCGGCGACATGGGCCGAGAACGTTCCGGTCGCGCCGCTGAACTTGCCCAGGTACTCGCTGGCCGCCACCTGTGCGGCGATGCGCTCCAGACGGTACACGAACACGGCGAACTCCTTGCCCATCGTGGTCGGGGTCGCGGGCTGGCCGTGCGTGTGCGCGAGAATGGCGGCATCCCGCATCTCGAACGAGCGCGAGCGGAGCGCATCGATGACGGCACGCAGCTTGGGAAGCCAGACCTCGGTCACGGCGGACCTGACGGTGAGGGCGTACGAGAGGTTGTTGATGTCCTCGCTCGTGCACCCGAAGTGCGTGAGCTCGGCCACGGAGTCCAGACCCAAATCGTGCAGCTTCTCGCGCACGAGGTACTCGACGGCCTTCACGTCGTGCCTGGTCGTCGCCTCGAGCGTCGCCAGTCGATCGATCTCGTCCTGGCGGAAGTCGCTCACGAGCGCACGCAGCGCGGATGCCTGCTCCTCGTCCAGAGGCGTGATCCCGAACATGCCGTGCGAGGTGAGGTAGAGCAGCCACTCCACCTCCACCTGCACCCGCGCACGGTTCAGGCCGGCCTCGGAGAGGTGGTCGCCGAGCTCGGAGACGGCGGCGCGATACCGGCCGTCGAGCGGGCTGAGCGGCTGGGGAGGAAGGGACGTCATGGCTTTCCTTGTCCTTGTTCTTGGTCTGCTGTCGACGGGAATCCGGGGAGCTGCTCCTGCACGTGCAGGGGCGGCCGTGCCGGTTTCCGGTCCTGCGTCGGTTCCCGGTCCTGCGTCGGTTCCCGGTCGTGTGCAGCTGCGCTTCCGCGCGCGGTCGCGGGGGCAGGGAGGCGCAGCGCGGGCGCCAGCTGGTCGAGAAGCGCACGGTCGGCGCGCTCGATCATGCCCAGAACCGCGGCGAACAGGGCGTGGTCGGAGTAGTAGGGATCCGGCACGTCCATGGAGTCCGAGCGCGGCATCTCGAAGCTGCGCAGGAGTTGAACCTTGCTGCGGTCGACCTCGTTCGTCGCCCAGTTCTTGAGGATCCGCTCGTGGCTCCGGTCGAGCGCGACCACCAGGTCCAAGTCGTCGAACCAGCCGGGGTCGAACTGCCTGGCACGGTGAGTCGCGCCGTCGTAACCGTGCGCGCGCAGCACATCCAGTGCCCGCGGGTCCGCCTGCTCGCCGACGTGCCAGTCCCCCGTGCCGGCGGATGAGATGGCGAGCCGATCCGCCAGGCCCGCTTCCTCAGCCAGCCGGCGCAGCACCACCTCGGCCATGGGCGACCGGCAGATGTTTCCGCTGCACACGAAGCAGATGCGGAACCGCACGGTCGCATCGCCGTCCAGCGGTTCGGGCAGCGGGGCATCGGACGTGACGGATGCCTGGGGGTGCGCGCCCGGGGAATCCGGCGCAAAGCTCATGCCTCCATTCTGCTGTACGTTCGGCGACCGATCCCGCCCTCGGTCTCGCCCTCGATCCGCCCCGGCCCTCGAACCGTCCTGGCCCTCGGTCCCGCCCTCCCCAACCGGTCTCGACGGCCGCCTGCCCCCGGTTCCGCCCCCACGTCCTCGGCGACGACTGGCGCCGAGGCAACCTGGGGGCGACCGAGGAGGTGATCGTCTGGACGAGTCGGCAGTGCGAGCCGCGCAGGCGGCCGTCGACTATGTGCGTTCCGAGCTCGCGTCCGTCGCGGCCCAGCTGCCGGATGCCGCCGACCTCGACTGGCGGTCGGAGGCGCAGCGCCGCTTCAGGAACAGGCTCGATGACCTCACCGCGACGATCGGCCAGGCAATGCTGGCACTCGATCATGCGGCCGATGGGCTGTCCCGGCTGTCCATGACGGATGGCTCGCTCGTTCCAGGCTCGCTCGTTCCAGGCTCGCTCGTCCGGAGCTCGCTTCTCCCAGCGCCAGGGGCATCCGAACGCCCTCGAGGATCGGCGCTCGAGGGGAGCCGGCGCACGTGAGCGGCGACATCACCATCTCCGGAGGCAGCACCGAAGTGGCATCGGAGTCTCTCCTTTCGGCGCACGCCACGCTCGCCTTCCTCAGCCGCGACCTGGACGACCTCCCCGCTGCGCTCGAGCCGGTGCTCGCGCTCGGCCCGGCGCTGGCCCTCGCACCGGGTGCCGTGGCCGTCGGTGCTCAGGATGCGGCGCGACTCGCTCGTCACGCGGCCACAGGCATCCGGACCGCAGCCTCCGACGCCGGCAAGCTGGCCGCGGATCTCGCGGTGGCGGCGGCGAACTACAGCGAAGCCGAGCGCACCTCGGATGCGAGATCGGCCGAGCTGAGCACCTTCGTGGGGTGGTCGTTCGGACGGCTCGCGCCCATCGCCGCTTTCCTCGGCGCACTCGCGTTGCCCCAGATCCTGGCCACGCTCGCGACCGCCCTTCAGGTGGGAACGATCGCCGCAGGCTCCCCGCAAGCCTTCGTGAAGAATCTCGGCAGGGCGGTCGGGTCCAAGGCGAGCGCATTGCGCGATCCGCGGGTCGTGTCGCTCATCAGATTCGGTGTCTCCGCCGCGGACGACACCATGCTCGGCGCTGCAGGGGCACCGCTGTGGCTCACGGGACTGACCGACGACCGCGGCACGCGGGCGTTCGGGCTGAGAGGTGCCACGTCGGTCGTCGTGGGAGCCGGACGAGCGGTTGGCCTGTTCGAGGAGGCTCCGGTGCGCGTGGAGCGGACGACGACGGGCTCGGTCGCACCGCCAACGGGCTTCGCGGACCTCGCCTCGCGCGTTCCGCCTACGCGGGAGCACTCACCCCAGGTGCGCGTCGAGCGTTACGCCGGAGAGAGCGGCAAGCCGACGTACCTGGTGTACGTCGGCGGCACGGTCGACACCTCCCCTGTCGCCGGGGACGAGCCGTTCGACCTGACGAGCGACCTTGTGGGCGTGGCCCAACTGGATCCCGCCTCTCTGAGGGCGACGGAGGAGGCGATGCGCCAGGCAGGCGTGCAGCCGGGCGACACTGTCATCCCGATCGGATACTCGCAGGGTGGCATCGTCGCCACCGACCTCACCGTTTCCGGTCGGTATCAGACACCGGCCCTCGTGACGTTCGGCTCCCCGACGGCCGGCGTGGACGTCCCCTCCGCCACCGTCGATGTCGCCGTCGAGCACACCGATGACCTGGTGCCTGCCCTGGGCGGCATCCCTCTGGCTGCGGACAGGAACGGCGGCGACCGCATCCTCGTCACCCGTCAGACGTTCACCGGCGACATTCCGCAGGGTTCGTCGCCGATCGACGCCCATCTCATGAAGCAGTACGCCATCACCGCCGAGAAGATGGATGCCACGAGCGACCCGCGCCTGTCGGCCGCGCTCGCCGCACTTCCCGAGGGCGCTGCAGGGCAGTCCGCGCTCTACCGCGGCATCCGGGTGGATCCTGCACCGCCGTCGGCCGACTTCTGCGCACCGGTGAGTGCAGGATGACTGCTCCCGTGCATGAACGGTCAGCGCCGCATGACCGGCCGGAAGATCAGTCCGAGCAGCCAGCTGATGATGGCCAGGATCAGGGCGGCCCACACGCCGTCCCAGAAGCCGTCCACGTGCAGGCCGAAGCCCATTGCGTCGCTGATCCACGACACGATCAGGAGCAGCAGCCCGTTCACGATGAGGGAGATCAGTCCGAGCGTCAGCAGATAGAGCGGAAAGGCGACGATGCGGATGATGGTGCCCACGATGCCGTTCACGATGCCGAAGATCAGTGCCAGCAGCAGGTACGTGAGGATCAGCGGGAACGTCCCGCCTGCGCTGTCGTAGGACTTCACGGTCACGCCGCTCACGATCAGGGTGGTGACCCACAGGGCGAACGCGTTGAGGACGAGCTTCAGCAGAAACCTCATCTGCACAGTGTTCCAGGGCGCGGCCCGCCAGGGAAGAGCGGGAGCAGGAAGGCAGAGACGTGTATGGAGCCGCGGGAAGCACCGACGGGTTGGAGCGCTTACGCCGATGCGGAGTGCTCACGAGGGGGGTGCCCCCCCCGGGGTGCGTAGTGCTCGGGGGCGCGGCCGAGCGTCGTGGGCTGCGGAGCGCACACGGGTTCGAAACGCGCACAGCGGGGTGCGGAATGCACTCAGGGTGCGGAATACGAGCGCGGGTAAGTTAGCCCTGTGGATGCCCAGAACGTCGAGCGGGTGCTGTTGCGCCCCGAGATCGCGCGGCTTGCAGCGTATGCGCAGGGGCGCGTCCCCCCGGCCGACGGCTTCAAGCTCTCCAGCAACGAGAACCCGTTCGATCCGCTGCCAGGGGTGCTGGCGGCCACGGCCGCGGCGAGCACGCTCAACCGCTACCCCGACGGCGCAGCGCTCGCGCTCCGCGACCGGCTGGCAGAGCGGTTCGGCGTCGGCACCGCGGAGGTGCATCTCGGAGCGGGTTCCGTCGCGCTGCTGTCCCAGTTCATCAACGCGGCGGCCGGCCCCGGCGACGAGGTGCTGTACGCGTGGCGTTCGTTCGAGGCGTATCCGGGTCTCGTGACGGTGTCGGGGGCATCCAGCGTCACCGTTCCCCTCCTGCACGATGCCCGGCACGACCTCGACGCCATGGCGGCAGCCATCACTGAGCACACGCGCGTCATCATCGTCTGCACGCCCAACAATCCCACTGGGCCGATCGTGACCGCCGACGAGTTCGAACGGTTCATGGCGTCCGTGCCGGCCGACCGTCTCGTGCTGCTCGATGAGGCGTACGTCGAGTTCGTCACCGACCCGGCGCACGTCGACGGGAGGGCGCTCGTCGGCCGATACCCGAACCTCGTGATGCTGCGCACGTTCTCCAAGGCCTACGGCCTCGCCGGATTGCGCATCGGATATGCGGTCGGGCCGGAACGGCTGCTCAACGCGGCCAGGTCGACGGCCATCCCGATGAGCGTCACCGACACCGCGCAGGCCGCGGCGCTCGCCTCGCTGGAACGCGAGGACGAGCTGCTTAACCGGGTGGCGGCCATCGCGGAGCGCCGTGGTCGTTTGCGCGACGCCCTCCTCGATCAGGGCTGGAGCGTGCCGGATGCGCAGGGCAACTTCGTGTGGCTGCCGACGGGCGAGCACACGCCGTTCTGCGTCGACAGGTTCTTCGACGAGGGACTGGCCGTTCGCGGGTTCGCGCCCGACGGCATCCGGGTGGGCGTCGGCGAAGAGGAATCTATGGACCGGGTGCTAAAGATCGCCCAGGAGCTTGTCGATCACCTACGGAAGAGTGCGCAAAACGAGCAGTTAGGTTAGTCAGGATGTCTGCCACGAACGACCGATTCGCGTCGCCGGCCGGGCTCTCGACAGCGACGGTGCAGGTGCTGACCGAAGACGGCCGGTTCGAGCCGACGGATGCCGCTGCCGAGTTCCTGCCGCACCTCGAGGCGCTCTCCGACGACGACTTCCAGCGCTTCTATCGCGACATGGTCGTCGTGCGCCGCTTCGACACCGAAGCCACGAACCTCCAGCGACAGGGGCAACTCGCGCTGTGGCCGCCGAGCAGCGGCCAGGAGGCGGCACAGGTGGGCTCGGCGCATGCCGCCAAACCGCAGGACACGATCTTCCCGTCCTACCGGGAGCACGTCGTCGCAACGATTCGCGGGGTGGATCCGCTCGACATCATACGGGTCATGCGCGGCGTCACGAACAGCGGCTGGGATCCTACGGATCCGAAGAACGGCAACATGCGCATCTACACGCTGGTGCTCGGCACCCAGGCACTGCATGCCACCGGATACGCGATGGGAGTCAAGTTCGAGGGGGCGTTCGCGACGGGCGACGCAGCATCCGATCAAGCCGTCATGGTGTACTTCGGCGACGGCGCGAGCTCAGAGGGTGACGTCAGCGAGGCTTTCGTCTTCGCCGGCAGCTACCAGACGCCCCAGGTGTTCTTTCTGCAGAACAACCAGTGGGCCATCTCGGTGCCGGTGAAGACGCAGTCCCGCGCGCCGCTCTACCTGCGATCCGGCGGGTTCGGCGTCCCCGGCGTGCAGGTGGACGGCAACGACGTGCTCGCCAGCTACCTGGTCACCGCCAAGCAGCTGGACGACGCGCGGAGCGGTCGCGGACCGAGCCTCATCGAGGCCGTCACGTACCGCATGGGCGCGCACACGACGAGCGACGACCCGAGCAGGTACCGATCGCCGGACGAAGACGACCACTGGCGCGGGCGCGACCCCATCGTGCGCATGCGGGCCTTCCTCGCCGGCCGCGGTGTGGGTGACGAGTGGTTCGACGCGATCGACGAGGAGGCGGCCGACTACGCCGCCGATGTGCGGAGACGCACGCTCGAGCTCGTGGCCCCGACCGCCGAGATCGTGTTCGAGAACGTGTATTCGGAACCGCACGCCGGAATGGTCGAGCAGCAGGCGTGGCTGGAGCGGTACGAGAAGTCGTTCGAAGCAGATGTCCCGATGTCCGTCCCGACGAGTGCCGCCCAGGGGGCCGGCGCATGAACGACACGACGACCGAGGTGCGGCAGGCGCAGGCGGGCTCGCGGTTCCGCACCGGCGTGGAGAGCCTGCCGATGGCCAAGGCGCTGAACGCGGGGCTGAGGCAAGCGCTCGCCGACGAGCCCAAGGCCATGCTGATGGGCGAGGACATCGGTCCGCTCGGCGGGGTCTTCCGCGTCACCGAGGGCCTGCAGGCCGAGTTCGGGTCGCATCGCGTGATCGACACGCCACTGGCCGAGTCGGGCATCGTGGGCACCGCCATCGGCCTCGCGATGCGGGGCTACCGGCCGGTGTGCGAGATCCAGTTCGACGGCTTCGTCTTTCCTGCGTTCAACCAGATCACGACGCAGCTCGCCAAGCTCACCGCCAGGCACGAGGGTGCGATCAGCATGCCGGTCGTCATCCGCATCCCCTACGGCGGCCACATCGGCGCTGTCGAGCACCACCAGGAGAGCCCCGAGGCCTACTTCGCCCACACGCCCGGTCTCCGTGTCGTCAGCCCGTCGACGCCGAACGACGCGTACTGGATGATCCAGGAGGCCATCGCCTCCGACGACCCGGTCGTCTTCCTCGAGCCGAAGAGCAGGTACTGGCCGAAGGGGGAGGTCGACTTCTCCGCCAGCGCCGTGCCGCTCCACGCCAGCCGGGTGGTGCGCACGGGCTCGGAGGTGACGGTGGTCGGACACGGAGCCATGGTCAGCGTGCTGCTGCGCGCCGCCGAGATCGCCTCCGACGAGGGCACGAGCGTCGAGGTGGTCGACCTGCGATCGCTCTCCCCGATCGACTACGGCCCGCTGCTCGGGTCGGTGCGCAAGACCGGCAGGCTCGTCGTGGCGCAGGAGGCACCGGGATTCGCCAGCCTCGGCAGCGAGATCGCCGCTACGGTCGCCGAGAAGGCGTTCTACTCGCTCGAAGCCCCCGTGCTGAGGGTCTCCGGCTTCGACACCCCGTTCCCGCCCGCCAAGCTCGAAGACGCCTACCTGCCCGACGCCGACCGCGTGCTCGAGGCCGTGGATCGTGCGCTCGCGTACTGAGGCCATCCCGTCCGCGAGGCCATCGCATCCGTGTTCGCCGTGCGGCGACACCGCATCGCGGGTCTCGACCCCATCGTCCAAGGAGTGCCATGAGTGAGTCCGAGTTCCTGCTGCCGGACGTCGGCGAAGGCCTCACCGAGGCGGAGATCGTGTCGTGGAAGGTCGCGCCCGGCGACGCCGTGCACCTGAACGACGTGCTCTGCGAGATCGAGACGGCGAAGTCGCTCGTCGAGCTGCCGTCGCCGTTCGAGGGCGTCGTCGACCGCCTGCTGGTCGGCGAAGGCGAGACGGTCGAGGTCGGCGCGCCCATCATCATCGTCGGCGCTGGGCCGCAGGGCGGCGTCGCCGACGGCGGCACAGGCATCGACAACGTCATCGAAGTCGACGAGGAGGAGCTGCAGCCCGACCCATCCGTGCTCATCGAGCGGGAGGGTGACGAGCCCAGGCCGGGAGCTGTGCTCGTGGGCTACGGGTCGGCGGGGCACGGGGCGAGCCGCCGGATGAGCCAGCGTAGCCAGGCATCCGAGGCCCAGGGCAGGCATGTGCCGACGGCCGCCGACCTCGTTCCCGCCGCCAGGGCCGTGCCCGTGGTGGCGAAACCGCCCATCCGCAAGCTGGCCAAAGACCTCGGCGTCGAGCTCGCGCAGATCTCCGGCACGGGCATCGCCGGCGAGATCACCCGCGACGACGTCATCAGGCAGGCCAGCCAGGCCAGCGTGTTCCGCAACATCCAGACGCCGGAGTGGCCGGATGCCCGCGAGGACCGCATCCCGGTCAAGGGTGTGCGCAAGGCCATCGCCACGGCGATGACGACGAGCGCGTTCACGGCGCCGCACGTCAGCCTGTTCGTCGACGTCGATGCCACGCGCACGATGGAGTTCGTGCAGCGGCTGAAGAAGTCGCCGGACTTCGCGGGCGTGAAGGTGTCGCCGCTGCTCATCATGGCGAAGGCGATCATCTGGGCCGTGCGCCGCAACCCCACGGTGAACTCGACGTGGACCGACGAGGAGATCATCGTGCATCACTTCGTCAACCTCGGAGTGGCCGCCGCCACCCCACGCGGCCTGATCGTTCCCAACGTGAAAGACGTGCAGTCCATGACGCTGCTGGAGCTGGCCGGCGCCCTGGAGCAGCTCACCATCACGGCGCGCGACGGCAAGACGCAGCCCGCGCAGATGGCAGGCGGCACCATCACCGTCACGAACATCGGCGTCTTCGGCATGGACACCGGAACGCCCATCCTCAACCCCGGCGAGGTCGCGATCGTGGCGCTCGGCACCATCAAGCAGAAGCCGTGGGTGGTCGACGGCGAAGTGCGACCGCGCTTCGTCACGACGCTGGGTGCATCCTTCGATCACCGCGTGGTCGACGGGGATGTCGCCAGCCGCTTCCTCGCCGACGTTGCGGCGATCATCGAGGAGCCGGCGCTGCTCCTGGACTGAGGCGTCCGGCCGCCGCGTTCACTGGGGGCGTCGGGAAGGTTCGCCGAAGCGTCGGGTGCCTCGAGCGTGCGAGCCAGGAGGACGATCGGCGCGGGTTCGCGTTGAGCGGTCGGAGTGGGCGAGTCACGCCTGGCGGCGCGCCTCCAGGGCCTTCAACGCGCGGTCGAGCGCACCGCCCAGGCCGTAGCGCTCCCCTATGGCACGCACGGATGCCAGCCCGTCGGCATCCAGCGCGCGCAGCGTGCCGTCCACCTCGGGCAGCTCGACACGCTCGCCGACCGCGATGACCGGCACGGCTCGCTCCAGGTAGTCGGCGGCGGCCGTGAGCTTGGTGCGCACGCCGGTGCCGAGCGGCGTCGCCGGGTCGGATGCCGCAGCGAGCACGCCGTCGAGGTCCCCGAACTCCCGCAGCAGGCCGGCCGCCGACTTCTCGCCGATCCCGGCGACGCCGGGCAGCCCGTCCGAAGGGTCCCCGCGCATGGCGGCGAACGCGGCGTACTGGCGAGGCGAGATGCCGTACTTCGCCTGCACGACCGCATCCGTTACGAGCTCGAGCTTGCTCATCCCGCGCGCCGTGTAGATGATCCGCACCCCTGTCGCGTCGTCGACCAGCTGGAAGAGGTCGCGGTCGCCGGTGACGACGTCGACCGCGGCACCGGGCGCACGCTGCGCCGCTCGCCGGGCGAGGCATCCGATGACGTCGTCGGCCTCGGACTGCTCGGCGCCCACCACGGCGATGCCGAGCGCACCGAGCAGCTCCCTGATCACCGGAATCTGCGGCACGAGCCCCGCCGGCGTCTCCTCCACGTCCACACCGCCCGGCACCTGCTCGGCGACCCGGTGCTCCTTGTACGACGGGATCAGGTCGACGCGCCAGCGCGGACGCCAGTCGTCGTCCCAGCACGCCACGAGCTCGGTCGGCTCGAACTCGGAGACCAGCTTGGCGATGATGTCGAGCAGGCCGCGGATGCCGTTGACCGGCATCCCGTCGGGCGCCTTCACGCTCTCCGGCACGCCGTAGAACGCGCGGAAGTACAACGAGGCGGTGTCGAGCAGCATCAGTCGGCCGGTCATGCGTCGATCCTTGCACTGGCGCAGAGCGACGCGGCACTGCGCCGTGCGGACACGGCGCGCCGAGCGCCCCGCGAGCACGGCGCCGAGCGGCCGGATGGCGTCGGCGAGGCCGATACGGACGACGCGGCGTGCCGAGATCCGTCGACGCGATGGGCCGAGGTCCTCTGACACGGCGTCGAGCGGTCGGAAAGGCAGAGGGCCGCCGGGCACCCGTTGTCCCGAGCACTGTTGCTGTTGAGTATCATTATCAATAGGCGGTCCGCGTCAGTCGCGTCACCGACCGCTCGGTCTGCGCCAGTCGACGCAGCTCTCGCGAACGCGACTTAGACAGGTTCCCCTTTTCCATGAAGCGCTCCGCCTTCATCGCTCCCCTGCTGGCGACCGCCACGGTCGCCGCCGTCCTGAGCGGATGCTCATCCTCGCCCGCCGACGGCGCCTCCGATCCCCGCAACACCGGCCGCATCTCCGTCGTCGCCTCCACCGACGTCTGGGGTGATATCGCCCGGGCGGTGGGAGGAGACGACGTGGCCGTGACGTCGATCATCGACGACCCGGACAAGGATCCCCACGAGTACCAGGCCAGCGGCCAGAATCAGCTCGCGCTCTCCAAAGCCGAGGTCGTCATCGTGAACGGCGGCGGCTACGACGACTTCGTGAACGAGATGCTCGGCTCGCTCCACACCAAGCCCGTCGTGCTGAACGCCGCCGACATCTCCGGATACGACCAGCATCCGGCCGACGGGGAGTTCAACGAGCACCTCTGGTACGACTTCCCCACCGTCCACAAGGTGGCGCGCAGGCTCGAGTCGGCGTTCGCGACGGCACGTCCGCACGACGCAGGCACGTTCGAGGACAACGAGAAACGGTTCGCCTCCTCCGTGCAGAAGCTGCGCGAGACGGAGTCCCAGCTCAAGGCCGAGCACGACGGCGAGGGGGTGGCCATCACCGAGCCCGTTCCGCTGTACATGCTGAACGCGATCGGGCTGGTCGACAAGACGCCGCAGAAGTTCAGCGAGGCGATCGAGAACGACTCGGATGTCGCCCCGTCCGTGCTGCAGCAGACCCTCGACCTGTTCTCGTCGCGGTCCGTCGTGCTCCTGGCATACAACGAGCAGACGACCGGCGCGCAGACTCAGAAAGTGGTCGACGCGGCGAAGTCCAACGGCATCCCCGTCGTTCCCGTGACGGAGACCCTGCCAGAGGGCAAGACGTATCTCACCTGGATGCGCGCCAACCTGGATGCCATCGGCTCCGCGTTGCAGAGGACGGCATCGTGAACGACGCGGCACGGGCCGTCGCGGCCGGAACGCACTCCGAAGCGCCGGGGTCGCCGGGGGCGCCCACAGAGCCGGACGCGCTGGCCAGGCCGAATGCGTTGGAAGGGCCGGAGGCGGCGGGCGTGCAGGAGCCGCCCAGTGCAGCATCGCTCGAGACCGTGCTCAGCCTGCGCGATGCGACGCTCGGCTTCGCGGAGCGCACCCTGTGGTCCGGCCTCGACCTCGACGTGCACGGCGGTGAGTTCATCGCCGTGCTGGGCGCGAACGGATCGGGCAAGACCAGCCTGCTCAAGGTCATCCTCGGCCAGCAGAAGCTCGTCTCCGGCTCGATCGACTTTCTGGGCGAGCCCGTGACGCGAGGCAATCGCCGCATCGGCTACATCCCGCAGCAGCGGCTGGCCGACGAGGGCACTCCGTTGCGCGCCCGCGATCTCGTGGGCCTCGGGCTTGACGGGCACCGGTGGGGTGTTCCCTGGCCGTCGCGGAGGCGACGGGAGCGCATCGACGGCCTTCTGGATGCCGTCGGCGCCGCTCCGTACGGCCCGGTGCCGATCGCCACGCTCTCCGGCGGGGAGCAGCAGCGGCTGCGCGTGGGACAGGCGCTCGCCGGAGACCCGCGGCTGCTCCTCTGCGACGAGCCGCTGCTCTCGCTCGACCTCGCGCACCAGCGCGCGGTGAGCGAGCTCATCGACAGGCAGCGCCGCGAGCGGCAGCTCGGTGTGCTGTTCGTGACGCACGACGTGAACCCGGTTCTCGACCTCGTCGACCGCGTGCTCTACCTCGCCGGCGGCAAGTTCCGCATCGGCACACCCGACCAGGTGCTGCGCAGCGAGGTGCTGAGCGAGCTCTACGACGCACCGGTCGACGTCATCCGCACGCGCGGACGCATCGTCGTCGTCGGAACGGCCGACGCGCCGGGCGCACACCCGGACGGCCTCCATGCGCACCACGACGAGCACCACGACCCGCATCACGACACCGGCGAGGACCTGCATCACACCGTGCCGGGCGCTGCGACCGGGGGGAGGAGCGAGCGATGATCCACGCGGATGCCTCCACCTGGTGGAACCAGATCTTCGACTTCACCGACTACGGCCAGCTGCTGGTGCTGCTGCACAACTCGATCCTGGCCGGAGCGATGCTGGGCCTGGTCGGCGGGCTCATCGGCGTGTTCGTGATGTCCAGAGACATGGCCTTCGCCGTGCACGGCATCAGCGAGCTCTCGTTCGCCGGGGCATCCGCAGGCCTGCTGCTCGGCGTCGGTGTCGTGCAGGGCTCCCTCGTCGGCTCGCTCGTCGCGGCCCTGCTCATCGGGCTGCTCGGTTCCAGAGCGAGGGAACGCAACTCCATCACGGCCGTGCTGATGCCGTTCGGGCTCGGACTCGGCATCCTGTGTCTCGCGCTGTACCCGGGGCGGTCGGCCAACAAGTTCGGGCTGCTCACGGGCCAGATCGTGGCCATCGACAACCCGCAGATCGGCGCCCTGCTGGTCATCTCGGTCATCGTGCTGGCCGGGCTCGCGGTGGTGTGGCGGCCGCTCACGTTCGCGAGCCTGGATGCCGACGTCGCTGCCGCCCGCGGCGTCCCGACCCGCACGCTGTCGATCGTCTTCATGCTCCTGCTCGGGCTCGCGGTCGCCGTCTCGGTGCAGATCGTCGGAGCGCTGCTCGTGCTGTCGATCCTCGTCACCCCCGCCGCCGCCGCGTTGAAGGTGTCGTCATCGCCGCTCGTCGTACCGCTGCTCAGCGTCGGGTTCGGCATCGTCTCGATGGTGGGCGGAATCATGCTGGCCCTCGGCGGCTCGGTGCCGATCAGCCCGTACGTGACGACGATCTCATTCCTCATCTACGTGGTGTGCCGCATCGTCGCGTGGTCGCGCAAGCGTCGCGGAGTGAGCGGCAGGCGGATGCCCGTGGGAGCCGTCGCTGGGCATCCCACCCGCCGCTCGCCGGCGTCCGCGGGTGCGGCGGTGGTCGACCTCGCCGGCGCGACACCGAAGACTGCCCAGTCCGCGCTCTCCGACGAGGCAGGTGCATCATGAAGCGCAATACGTGGCAGCGCGAGGCCGTGCGCGAGGCGCTCGCCTCCAACGAGGGATTCGTCAGCGCGCAGAGCCTGCACACCGGCATGCGGGAGCACGGGTCCCCGATCGGACTGGCGACGGTCTACCGCGCGCTCGCCGACCTGGCGACAGAGGGCGAGGCCGACTCCCTGCAGTCGCCCGATGGCGAGGCGCTCTACCGTGCGTGCTCGACCTCGGGGCACCATCACCATCTGATCTGCCGGCGATGCGGGCTCACGGTCGAGATCGCGGCCGACGACGTCGAAGCGTGGGCGCATCGGGTGGCCTCGGAGCACGGCTTCACGGATGCGCGCCACGTCGTCGACGTGTTCGGCCTCTGCGCGGCGTGCACGGGGTCATCCGTCTCTGCTCCGGCCGTCGCCCCGGCCGCCGCTCCGCACCGAAAACAGCAGTGATCGCGCTCTCGCGCTGAAAACAGGAGGATGTCTGCTGTTGCGGGCGACACCTGCTGTTCTCGTTGCCGGCGCGACCGGTGCGGCGATGCCGCCAGCCTGCGGGCGGATGCCGGCACAGTTCGGTCGGGTGGGACGATGTGGGTGGCGGATGCTGGCACGACGCGGGCGGATGCGGCGCGATTTGGGCGGATGCGGCGTGTCGCGTAAGCTAGATGTTCGTCTGTGCAGGCTCCTCTGCACAGTTCGCTCACACAATCCCCTTCTCGTGAACCGAATGGGTTGTGCGTGCCGACAAGAGATCTTGGGAAGGGCATCCGCCCTTCGGTATTGATGGAGGAATCATGGCAGCTGTCTGCCAGGTGACGGGAGCTGTGCCCGGTTTCGGACACAACATCTCGCACTCGCACCGACGCACCAAGCGTCGCTTCGACCCGAACATCCAGAAGAAGACGTACTACGTGCCCTCGCTGCGCCGTAACGTCACTCTGAACGTCAGCGCCAAGGGCATCAAGGTGATCGACGCCCGCGGAATCGAGTCCGTGGTCAAGGACATCCTGGCCCGTGGGGAGAAGATCTGATGGCCAAGCAGCAGGACATCCGCCCGATCATCAAGCTTCGTTCGACGGCCGGCACCGGTTACACCTACGTGACCAAGAAGAACCGCCGCAACGACCCCGACCGTCTCGTGCTGAAGAAGTACGACCCCATCGTGCGCAAGCACGTCGAATTCCGCGAGGAGCGGTAGAGCATGGCTAAGAAGAGCAAGATCGCGCGCAACAAGCAGCGCCAGGTGGTCGTCGACCGCTACGCCGAGAAGCGCGCCGAGCTGAAGAAGACCCTCGTCAACCCGAACGCGAGCGACGAGGAGCGCGAGGCCGCCCGCGTCGGTCTGCAGAAGCTGCCGCGCAACGCGTCGCCGGTGCGTCTCCGCAGCCGTGACGCCGTCGACGGTCGTCCCCGTGGCGTGCTGACCAAGTTCGGCATCTCGCGTGTGCGCTTCCGCGACATGGCTCACCGCGGTGAGCTGCCGGGCATCACCAAGTCCTCTTGGTGATCGGCCGCCGGTAGCGCGGACGGGCATCCACGCCCGCCGCTGGTGCTTCGAAAGGGGCGTCGTCCTTCGGGATGGCGCCCCTTTTCGCGTCCCCGTCCCTCCCGTCCCGGTCCCTCCCGTCTCGGCCCCTCCCGTCTCGGCCCCTCCGGTTCCGTCCCTGCCGTCTCGGCCCCTCCCGTTCCGTCCCTCCCGTCCCACCCAGTCGCGTCCCGTCCCGCCCCGCGGCCCCGTGGCGTCGGCGTTCCGCCCACGTCGCGGTGCGACGGCACATTCCGGTTGAGACAGCACTCCGTGCGGTCTGTCTCGGCTGATTTGGTCGGTTTCGGGATGCGGGATGCCGCCGGTCGACGACGCCGTTCCCGTGTGCCGGACACCGCCGTCCCGTGCAATACGCGCACAGCCGTCCCGCGTGCCGGACGGCGCCGTCCTGTGCATAAGTGGGCCATTTCTGTGCATAACCGCCGCGCTCCGGGGCGAGTTGGGTCATCCGGGGCCTGAATTGCCTTCGGAAGGGCCGAAAATCCGCGAGATTCCGCGGATTCTTGGTACCTTGAGGGCGGTTCGGGACGGACCGTCCGCGAACTGCAAGCGGCTCGTGCCGTGATCTTCAACAACAAACGCTGCTGAGCAGCAGAACGTCCGAGGAGGACACTCAATGGCTGACAAGTCGCTGAACAAGACCGAGCTCGTGGCGGCGGTCGCCGCGTCGACCGGTCAGAGTCAGGCCGCCGTGGGGGCTGTGGTCGACGCTTTCTTCGCGACCATCGCCGACACCGTCGCCGGTGGGGGCAAGGTGACCATCCCGGGTTGGCTCGCTGCCGAGCGCACGGAGACGGCCGCTCGCACGGGTCGCAACCCGCAGACCGGTGCCGAGATCAACATCCCGGCCGGACACCGCGTCAAGCTGACCGCTGGCAGCAAGCTCAAGGCCTCGGTCAAGTAGTCCTCAGCACTCTGGAGAGGGGGATGCCGGTTCGCCGGCGTCCCCCTCTCGCATGTCGTCACCGCGTTCATGGAGCTCGGTCCGGCGCTTCGCAGTGGCGCACCCAGTCAGCAATGGCACCTCCCGTGCACGGATGACCCGGTCGGCCGCGCCGCCGCTCACCCGCGTCCTCCCCGTCAGCCGTCCCACCTCCCGAGCAGCAGCACCCGTCGGGCGAGTGTTGTGCCGCCGAACGGGCGGACGTCTTCTGGGCACTGCGATGCTTCCGAACCAGCGGGACGTCGTGCGACCGGTGGCGACCTCTCTGCGTCCCCAGGGCGCGCTTCTCCGCACGTGATGCAGGGGCACGCGGTCTCGTCCTCCGCCAAGGTTGCAGCGCCTACGCTTGAGAGGTGAGCAGAGTGCAACGCGTCGCGGGTCCCGTCGCCCTCGTCGTGTTCGCGTTGCTGGCCATTCTGGTGGCGCTCGCGTATGGTGGCGGGGCATCCGCGCCTGCGCTTCTCGACCCCGGCGCTGTGGTGCGGTGGGGACTGCCGGTCGCGAATCTGTTCGTGAACCTCAGCGCGGCCGCCATGATCGGCTCGCTGCTCATGGCCTGCTTCGCTCTGAGCCCCGAGAAACCGGAGTACGACAAGGCTCTGGATGTCGCGGCCGGCTCGGCCGCCATCATGACGGTCGTCAGCGCCATCACCGGTGTGCTGACGTACCTCAATGTGACCGGTTCCGCGCTCTCGTTCAGCCAGCAGTTCAGCGACGGCATCAGCGAGTTCGCCACGCAGATCGCCGTCGGACAGGTCTGGCTGGCGATCACGCTCATCGCAGCCGTGACGACGGTGCTCTGCTTCGCCGTGCGCAACCACACGGCCGTCGCCTTCGTCGCCGTCGTGGCGCTGTGCACGCTCATCCCGATGGCCCTGAGCGGGCACGCCGCCGGAACGGCGGGGCACGACCAGGCGATCACCTCGCTCGGCCTGCATCTCGTCTTCGCCGCCATCTGGATCGGCGGCCTGCTCACCATCGTGCTCATCCGCAAGACGCTGGACGGGGACCGCCTCGTCACCGTGCTCGAGCGGTTCTCCACGCTGGCCATCATCTGCTTCGTTGTCGTGGCGTTCTCCGGCATCATCAACGCGGACCTGCGCATCGGAACCCTGCAGAACCTGCTCACCGCGTACGGCGTGCTGGTGCTGGTGAAGGTGCTGGCGCTGGCGGTGCTCGGCCTGTTCGGCATGTTCTGGCGGCGGTACATGATCGACCGGATCAGAAACGGGGGCGCCAGGAAGTACTTCTGGTGGATCGCGGCTGCCGAGCTCGGCTTCATGGGAATCGCCTCCGGCGTGGCGGCAGCTCTCTCGCGCACCGCGACGCCCATCGCCGACGTTCCGGTCTCGCAGCCGACCCCGGCAGAGGTGCTGACCGGGGAGCCGCTGCCGGCACCGCTCACGCTCGCGCGCTACCTGTTCGGCATCAACATCGATCCGCTGTGGCTGATCGGATGCGCGTTCGCACTGTTCTTCTATCTCGCCGGCGTCGTGCGGCTGCACAGGCGCGGCGACAAGTGGCCCGTCGGGCGCACGATCGCCTGGGTCGCCGGCATCCTCTCACTGCTGTGGGTGACCAACGGCGGCATCAACGTCTATGAGAAGTACCTCTTCTCCAGTCACATGCTCGCGCACATGCTGCTCACGATGGCGGTGCCCGTGCTGCTCGTCCCCGGCGCACCCGTCACGCTAGCGTTGCGCGCCATCAAGAAGCGCTCGGACGGCTCTCGGGGCGGCCGCGAGTGGATCCTGCTCGTCGTGCACTCGAAGGTCGCCGCGTTCCTCACGCATCCGATCACGGCCGCCGTGCTCTTCGCAGGGTCGCTCTGGGCGTTCTACTACTCGCCGCTGTTCAGCTGGGCGACGACCGACCACATCGGTCACGAGTGGATGATCATCCATTTCTTGATCACCGGATACCTGTTCGTGCAGTCGCTCATCGGCATCGACCCGGTGCCGTATCGGTTCCCGTATCCGCTCCGGCTCGTGCTGCTCTTGGGCACCATGGCGTTCCATGCCTTCTTCGGGCTGTCCATCCTGACCACCGACAGCCTGTTCCTCGCCGACTGGTTCGGCGCGATGGGCCGCACCTGGGGCGTGACGCCCATGGCCGACCAGCAGCTGGCGGGCGGCATCGCATGGAGCATCGGCGAGATTCCCACGGTCGCCCTCGCCATCACCGTGGCCGTGCAGTGGAGCCGGAGCGATGCCCGCGAGAGCAAACGACGAGACAGGCAGGCGGATCGCAACGGCGACGCCGAACTCGTCGCCTACAACGCGATGCTGCAGCGCATGGCATCCGACGATCCGGAGCGCACCGACGGCAGAGCCGGACCGCTCGACGAGGTAGGCGGCGCAGCCGGCAGGGATGCCGCGAAGGAGCCGCAGCGTTGAACACGGTGAGGTTGACGGCCGAGCAGGCGGCCGTCTTCGACGCCATCGAGCATACGCGCGATCACGTGTTCGTCACCGGGCGCGCCGGCACCGGCAAGTCCACGCTTCTCAACCACCTGGCCTGGAACACGGAGAAGCAGCTCGTGATCAGCGCGCCGACCGGTGTCGCGGCGCTCAACGTGGGCGGTCAGACCATCCATTCGCTGCTGCGCCTGCCCATCGGCGTCATCGCCGACCACGACCTCGACCAGCCGCGCGAGCTCGTCAAGCTTCTCAACACCATCGACACACTCGTCATCGACGAGGTGTCCATGGTCAACGCCGACCTGATGGATGCCATCGACCGCGCCCTCCGTCAGGCCCGCCAGCGCAAGCTGGAACCGTTCGGCGGCGTGCAGATCGTGCTGTTCGGTGACCCGTACCAGCTGGCACCCGTGCCCGGCGACGCCGACGAACGCGCGTACTTCGCGGACCACTATCGCTCGATGTGGTTCTTCGACGCGAAAGTGTGGCAGGAGGTGTCGCTGCGGCGGTTCGAGCTGAGCGAGATCCACCGCCAGCACGAGCTGGACTTCAAGCTCATGCTCAACGCCGTGCGACACGGGCGGGTCACGAAGGAGATCGCCGACCGGCTGAACAGCATGGGAGCACGACCGCAGCCCGACGACGGCACGATCACGCTGGCCACCCGCAACGACACGGTCAACCGCATCAACGCGTCGGCACTCCGCCGCCTCCCCGGGCGCGCCCTGACGGCGAAGGCCGAGGTCTCTGGCGACTTCGGACAGCGCAACTACCCGGCCGACGAGACGCTCGAGCTGAAGGTCGGCGCGCAGGTCATGTTCCTGCGCAACGACACCGGACAGGGTGGGGATCCGCCGCGCTGGGTCAACGGCACCATCGGAACCGTGGCGCGCATCGACTCGAACGTGTGGGTCGACGTGGAGGGCGAACTCTACGAGGTGGAGCCGGCCGTCTGGGAGCGCTACAAGTACATCTACAATCCGCTGACGAAGAAGCTGACGAAGGATGTCGCGGCCGAGTTCACCCAGTTCCCGCTGCGTCTGGCGTGGGCCGTGACGATCCACAAGTCGCAGGGCAAGACGTACGAGAGCGCCATCGTCGACCTCGGTGCTCGCGCGTTCAGCCCCGGGCAGACCTACGTCGCCCTGAGCAGGCTGACGTCGCTGGACGGCCTCTATCTGACCAGGCCGCTGCGGCCCGCTGACGTGATGGTCGACCGCGACGTCGATCGCTTCATGCTCGGCGAGTAGACGGCAGGGCGTCGCTGCACCCGAAGTGCTCCTTGCGGGAGGCGCACTTCGGGAGCGCCCCTTCGAGGAGTGCCGCTTCGGGAGCTCCGCTTCGGGAGCGACTGCCTCACTCCGCCGTAGCCGGGTGGGTCATCCACGCGCTGTGTGGTCGGACCACATGCGCGCGAGACGTCATCCTTTCGGATGATCCGCCTCCGTCCGTTGTCGTCTCGTTATGCCAGGCTGCGCGGAATCCGCAGCGTCGCGCTTAAGGTGGAATGACAGGACCGGGGGGACCTCGAGTGGAAAGCATGTCACGGCGCCGGGGGCGCAGGCGCCGCTCCGGCCTGCTCGTGGCAGGCATCGCCGCCATGCTGGCCGCCACGCTCGGCCTTGCCGGATGCACGGCTCCCGGGACGTCGTCGTCCGAGCCTTCGCAGGCATCCGTGACCCTTCCGAACGATGAGGCGACAGCGATCAAGACCGCCGTGACGGATGCCATGAAGCTCGCGGGAGCGTCGGGCGCCATCGTCGGTGTCTGGGCGCCGTGGGCCGGCACATACACGGCGGGGATCGGCACGACCACCACGAAGGGCAAGCAGTCCGTCACGCCCGACATGGCCTGGCGCATCGGATCGGTGACCAAGCCGATGACGTGCACCGTGCTGCTGTCGCTCGCTCAGAAGGGCGAGGTGTCGCTGGACGACCCGGTGAGCAAGTACCTGCCCAGGCTCGTCGGCATCGACGGTCTGAAGCTCGGCCAACTGTGCCAGAACACCTCGGGTCTCGGCGACTACTCGGCAGCGCTCGGCCCGCAGTTCGTCGACAACCCGCTGCGCACCTACGTTCCGCTCGAGCTCGTCTCCAACGGGATGGGAGAGCCTCGCGCGGGAACGCCTGGGCAGACCTGGTCGTACTCGAACGCCGGCTTCATCCTGCTGGGCATGGCCCTGCAGGCCGCAACGGGCAAGGACTGGCAGACCCTCTACCGCGACGAGGTCTTCAGCCCGCTCGGCATGTCGTCGTCGACGCTGCCGCAGACCACAAGCATCCCGGGCTCCGACCTGCACGGGTACGCGACGGCGCTGGACGAGGTGACGGGGGATCCGCGATGCGGCACCCTCATGGACGACACGGCCATGGCGCCGAGTTCGGCGTGGACGGCGAAGGGCGTGGTCTCCACCCTTGGCGACCTGAAGACGTTCGCGCAGTCCTTCGCCACGGCATCGCTGCTGCAAGGCGAGACGAAGAAGGCGGCGTGGAAGACGGTTCCGCTGGGCACCGATGTGGCGGCCTGGCAGCAGTACGGCATGGGCGGCCTGCAACTCGGCCCGATGCGCGGACACGACGGCTCGGTGCCCGGTTTCATCACGTCCGTCCTGAGCGACCCCGATTCCGGTCTGACGGTCGTCGTCATGCTCAACAACTCCACCTCGGGTGCGGCGTACGCACAGTCGCTGGCGATGGAGCTCACGGCGATCGCGGCGGGCTTCGCCCCTGCGGAGGGGCGCAAGGCTCCCGGCGTCTCGCTGCCCTGGAAGGCGGACGACGCGAAGGCGGCGCTCCAGCAGCTCGCCACCTGCCGACCGGCCGACGCCGGCCCAGCGCCGACTCCGGCCCCCGAGCCTACGCCGGCTCCCGCGGTGTACCGCCCGCTGCCGGCGAACTGACCTGGGTGCTGCCCAGCACGCGCGCGAACACCGGCAGGTCGGCTTGCCGTTAGTGTCGAGCCATGCCCATCATTCCCGACACCAAGAACTGGACCTGGGTGCTCGAGCGTGCCTGCCCGGAGTGCGGGTTCGACGCGAGCAGCGTCGCGTTCCGCGACATCCCTCGGCTCACCAGGGAGAACGTGGCCGCGTGGACGCCCGTGCTCCAGCGCGACGACGCGCGGGAGCGACCCGACGAGTCCACCTGGTCGCCGTTGGAGTACGCGGCGCATGTGCGCGACGTGTTCCGGGTGATGGGCGGAAGGCTGCGCCTGCTGCTGGAGGTCGACGACCCGGAGTTCGAGAACTGGGACCAGGACGCGACGGCCGTGGCCGAGCGCTACAACCATCAGGACCCGGCGACCGTGGCCCGGCAGCTGCGCGACGAAGGCCTCGCTCTTGCGGATGCCTGGCAGGCCGTTCCCGACGCGGCGCTCGGCCGAAGCGGCCGCCGCAGCGACGGCAGCGTGTTCACGGTGGAGACGCTCGGACGGTACTTCATCCACGATCCGGTGCACCATCTGTGGGACGTGCGCCGCTAGCCGCGCACGCGACGGCGGGTCCTGGATCCGCCTACCCGCAGAGCCCGACGCCAGCCGAGGTGAGGATCACCGAGCGGTTCTGTGCGGCGAGGGCGTCGGAGTAGGTGCCGGTGGCATCCGTCTCGGGCTTGAAGCCGCACCAGTCGTGGCCCACACCCGCCGTGACGAGCAATGAAGGGGGCACGCCGAGCGTCACGAGCGCTTGCTTGACGGCATCCGCTCGCTGCTTGGAGAGCACGAGGTCGGAGGCGTTGCTCGTGGCCTGATCCTTGGACGCCGTACCCGTGATGGTCACGGTCTGGCCGTTCTGCTCGATGGCGGGCACGAGGCCGGCGAGCACCTGCTGGGCGGTGGCCGGCTGTGAGAACGTCGCCGTGTTCTTCACGAACAGCAGGTCGCTGTCGCGCACCACGATGGGATGCGACCAGTCCGTCTTGGTCGCGGCAGCGGGAACCGGAACCGTCGTGACGGCCGGGAGCCCCGTGGCCGCCGCGCCGGATGCCGGTTCGGGCAGCACGGAGAGCGTGCCGCCCGCCGCCTTCACGATCGCGGCCCAGATGGCCTCCAGGTTGCTGCGCGCGGTGATCGTGAGCGGCTGCTGCGGCCCGGCGACGTCGCCGAGTCCCGACCAGTACACGGTCACACCCTCGAGGTTCTTGGGCAGCTCCCCCTTCGACTTCAGGTCGGAGGCGACCTGCTGCGGGTCGGCCGAGAGCAGGCCTTGCACGGCGAAGTTCAGCGGGTCCACCGTCTGCAGTCCGCTCCCCACCACGAGAACGCCCATGGAGTCCTTGCCCAGGTTGCGCGCCGCCTGGTCGATGGAGTCGAGAAAGTCCACCTCGGGTGTCGACGCCTTCAGTGCGTTGATGTAGTTCGTCACCTGCGTGAGCTTGTTGCGCTGATCGCTCTTGCACACGATCTCGTCGTTGGCCGTCGATCCGAGAAGGGTCGTGCCGCGCGCCTGGGGCGTACCGGAGGGCACCACGATCGTCACGCTGCCGTTGCTCTCACCCGTGGCCCGCAGCTGCTTGGTGGCGGATGCCGGCAGTTGCGTCGCCGGCTCGTTGGCCGTGCTGCCGGCGACGACACCGAGGTTGCGCTTGTGCGCCTGGCTGCACGCGCCGGACGCCGCGGCCGACGACGAGCATCCGGCGAGGGCGGCCGCGACCAGGCACGCCGCGAGCGCGGGGGCGATGAGGCGATGGGGATGTCTCACAGGGGTCCTCTCGTTGCGGGGCGTCGGCGTGCTCAGGCCGCCGGTTCCGGCGGTTCCCGGCGCAGCTGCAGCTCGTGGATGATCTGGCTGGTTCCCTGCGGATCGCGCTGGCGCTGCGCCAAGCGAGTGCCGAGCCGGGCTCGCACCTGTTCCAGCTGCCAGCGCAGCGTCGCCTGCGCGAGCTGGTAGCGCTGCTGGTCGGCGGCATCCTGCAGAGCCTGCTGCGCGACCGTCTCCGCCGCCTTCAGCTGCTCGGCGAGCAGACGGTCGCGATGCTGACGCAGCTTGGCGACCCTGCGCCATCCGCGCTCCACCGCCGTGACCAGCGGACGCGTGGTCAGCCAGGCCGTCACGAAGCTCAAGGCGCCGGAGGTCGTCAGCACGCCCAGCATGAGGAAGGCCATGATCGTGTCCGGCGCGGTCCACGAGAAGCCCGTCGTCGTCGCCTGCTGGGTGCCGACCAGGCCGGAGAGACCTCCGGCGTTCTGGGTGTCGATCCCGGCCTTGATCCTGGCGAGGGTGACGGCGATCAGGATCGCCGCCCACAGCACTCCGAGTCCGATCACGACCGCCACCCAGCCACGCGTGGTGATCCCGCTCTCGATGCGGCGGATCAGCACGGCCACCAGGTGCGGAATGGTGACGATCGCGGCCGAGATGCCTGCCGTGATGATGTACATCATGGCGCCGATCGACCCGTACTGACTGTCGTTGCGCAGCAGAAGCGTGAGCGTCTGCGACAGCAGGTAGTAGTCGACGGCGATCATGCCGAGCAGGAGCACGTAGACCAGCACGTGCGCCAGCGGCGAGAGCCTGCCGAGGCGCGGACCGCTGCGCGGCGGCCGCATCACGATGTCGCGAGCCATGTCATCCCCCTACGCGTAGCTGTGGAACTGCGGGTCGCGGTCGGCGAGCTTGCGCTCCAGCATCGCCGCGTCGGCTTCTGCCTTGGCGAGGTCGGCGTGGACCGACGCGAGTGCGCCGTCCACCAGCGCGATGCGGCCGCGCGCGATGGTCTGCAGCGCAGCCGTGGTGGCCTCGTGCCGGGTGCGCTGACGCGCCAGCTCGGCAAGGCCGGCCTCCTCGAACGCCGAGATCTCGTGCTCGAACACGTCCAGCGTCTCCACATCGAGCGAACGCCGCATGCGCCACAGCCGCCAGTGCAGCCTGCGGGACAGGCGGCGCACCTTCGGCAGCCGGTACTCAACGGTCTCCAGACCGAACGCGTCGTGCGTGTCCACGACGGCGACCACGGCCCCTAGCCGGTCACGTTTCGACATGGTCTCCTCCTCGCTCCGGTCGCGTGCGCGACCGGCCCCCTCGTTCCAGCGTCCGCCGCCTGCCCAGCCATTAGCTGAGCGCGAGCCTGCACCGGATGCCGGTCACCGGCCCGGCTCGCCCGCCCGCGGGCATCCAGCACTCCTGCCGGCCAGCTCGTCACGACGCCGGCAGCCGCGGCTGTCCTCCCGCGGCGATCCCCCCGAACACGTCGGTGCCGTGCCACAGCTCCAGGGCCCGGTAACTGTCGTCGACGGTGAGCCACGTCGGCCGGGCGAGCACCGGCGGTCGGTCGCTGATGTTCTCGGCCGCGGGATGCCGGCGCCGCAGGTTGCTCCAGTAGATCGCGACCTTCTCATCCGAGTAGTCGAAGTACCGACGCGCCCTCAGCCGGGCGACCGTGAACCTCGTGTGGATGATCGCCTTCAGGTGCGCGGCCCGTCTGTGGTCGCGCTGGATGCGCCGCTCCAGGCGCCGCAGCTCCTCGTGGGCGGGGCTGGTGTCATCCAGCATCGCCTCGATCGCGGCCTTCTCGAGTCCGCTGGCGCGCTCCGCGTACTCCTGCTGCTCTCGCGTCAGCGTGTCCGTCAGGGCTTCGTGCTCCATCCACTGCATGCGCACGTCGGTGAAGAACCGCTGCCCCTCGCGCTGTGCGTACGTCGCCGCGTGCGCCTGCATCACCTGCACGGCAGGCGTGGGATCGCCGACGGGTTCCGCCTCGTAGGCAGCACGCGGCACGCCGGCACGGGCATCCCGCTTCGCGAGCCGCCGCAGGTGACCGCGGGTGAACATGCCGACGCGCAAGGGGGCACGAGGGGTGCGTGGTGGACGAACCGCACGGGAATCCGACACGAGGTGCTCCTCTTCTTCGCGGGGTGGAATCGGCTCGGCGCGCCGAGGAGTTACACGGTATGCGTGCCCCATGACAGATCGCCATGAGCCTCATGAGATGTGCGGCAAACCGAGATTCCGGCGTTACTGAGCCTCCCGAAAACCCGGTCCACGAGCCGCGCGGAGGCATCGTCACCCGAATTGGGGCGGCCAGAACGGGCTGTTCGGCCCCAATCGCGGCCCTGCGCTCTGGCCCCCGCCCCTGCGGCGCGGCAAGATGATTCGCATGAGTCACGTGCGCTGCAGGCATCGTGCCGGGGGGCTGGCCTCCGCACTGGACTCATGTGGGGATGCCATGGGCGCGGATGTCGCGGGGGCCGCAACCGCGCCCACGGGCCCCACGGTTCCAACCGGAACTTTCCGCGCCGGCCGATCGACGGCCGCCGCATTCCGGATCCCACCCGAAACCTGACGGGGTCCGCCCGCCGATCGTTCGGCGGGGCCCGGCCGGCACGCCGCCCATTCGGCCGAATACACGGTGTGCCGGCCAGATACTTCTGTGCCGTGCACCGCGGACGGAGCCGCCGCTGCCGTTCCGCGGCGCATCCCTCGACTCATAGGGTGTGAGCATGACCTCGGGAACACCCGCGAACGAACCGCGGCGCCACCCGGCGGCGTCGGCGCGGCGTCGTCGCCCCCCGGCCGAGCTCATCGCCGTCGTGGTGCTGACCTTCATCGCCGGATTCCTCGCGATCGGCCTGGGGCTCGTGTTCATCCTGCTTCGCTACGTGGTGGACAACGGGATGCTGGGCGGGTCGTTCGGCGTGACGCTGATCGGCGCCATCATCATCCTGTTCGGGCTGTTCATCATCGCGCTCGCATCGGCGCTCAGACGCGGCAAGCACTACGCGCGTGTGCTCACGACGATCGCCATGGCGGCCGAGTTCGCGCTCGCCGTGGCGGCGCTCGTGATCGACGTGTCGTCGTACTGGTTCGAGATCACGCTGATGGTCGTCGCGGTGCTCACGGTCGTGGTGCTCTGGGTGGGGCGCGGCGGCAGGTACTTCGCGCACATCAGCGAGCAGGATGCCGCAGCACGCCGCACCGGCATGTGAACGGATGCGGCGCATCCGCGTTGGAGCGACGGCTCAGCAGTCGCCTCAGTAGTCGCCGGAGCCGCCGTGGCGGCGCACGTAGCGCCGATGGATGAACCGCACGACCTCGATGCCGAAGACGGCGAGGATCGACAGCCCGATCACGAGGAGCGTGTCGTAGAGCGACGGATCGACGAGTCCGAGGAAGTCGCGCGACAGGGGAACCGCGTAGACCAGGATGAGACCGATCATCATGGCGCCGATGATCACGATCTTCCAGCCGTCGATCGGCCTGGAGAGCACCACCAGAACCCACAGGCCGACGATCGTGAGGATGAGCGTCGCTCCCGTTCGCAGCTCGTCCTGCCCGATGCCGAGGTCCTTGGCCGCCCACGAGTACCACCACAGGATGAGCCCGACGATCACGCCTGCCGGGATCGCGAAGCTCAGCGATCGGCGCAGGAACCCCGGGATGTACCTGCGCGGGTTCGGCATGAGCGCGAGGAAGAACGCGGGGATGCCGATGGTGAGTCCGTCGATGATCGACAGCTGCCGAGGCAGGAACGGGAACTGCATCACGCTGATGCCGAAGACGATGGCCAGCACCGTCGCGTAGGCCGTCTTGGTGAGGAACAGCATGGAGACGCGCTCGATGTTGGCGATCACCTGACGCCCCTCGGCGACCACGCCGGGAAGGTGCTCGAACTTGCCGTCGAGCAGCACGATGCGGGCGACCGCCTTGGTGGCCGCCGAGCCCGACTCCATGGCGATGCCGATGTCCGCCTCCTTGATGGCCAGCGCGTCGTTGACGCCGTCGCCGGTCATCGCGACCGTGTGCCCGGCAGCCTGCAGCGCCTGCACGATGCCCTTCTTCTGGGTCGGGGTGACCCGGCCGAAGACGGTGTGCTGTTCGAGGGCGGCGGCGAGGGCATCCGGGTCGTCGGGCAGCTCGCGGGCGTCGAAGCCGATCGGGGCATCCAGCCCGACTTCGCGCGCGATGGCGGCCACGGTCTGCGGGTTGTCGCCCGAGATGATCTTCACGTCCACGCCCTGCGACGCGAAGTAGCCGAGAGTCTCCAGGGCATCCGACCGCACGCTCTCGCGGAACGTGAGCAGCGTCACTGCCGCGAGGTCGACCGGGAGCGCCTCCGCCTCCACCTGCTCGGCTGTGAGAGCCGCGGGCGAGTGGCCGAGCACGAGGGTACGGCGACCGGATGCCGCCAGTTGCGCCGACCGCTCCCGCAGCTCGGCGTGAGCGCCGTCGCCGAACACCATCTCGGGCCCGCCGAGAACCCACGTGCCTGCCGAGTGCGCCGTGAACGACACGGCGCTCCACTTGCGAGTTGAGGAGAACGGGATGCGCGCGCACGGCTCGAGCTGCCGGCCTGCTGGATAGGCGGCGGTGAGGCAACGGGCGGTGGCGTTCGCGTCGGGCTCCGCGCCGTACCAGGCGAGCACCTCGTTCCATCCGGACGGCAGCGACTGCGCGACCGGATGCGCCTCGTCGAACACGATCTCGCCCTCCGTGAGGGTTCCGGTCTTGTCCAGGCAGATCACGTCGACGCGGGCGAGGCCCTCGACGGCAGGCAGCTCCTGCACGAGCACCTGCCGCGACGCCAGCTTCACGGCGCCCACGGCGAACGCGATGCTCGTCATGAGCACGAGTCCGAGAGGGATCATCGCGATGACGGCGGCGATGGCGTTCACCGCAGCCTGGCGCCACTCGCCGGTCCTGGCGGCCTCGGCCCAGCCTCCGAACACGAACAGCTGCGCGTTGAGCACGAGCAGGGCGATGGGACCGATGATCCAGGCCTGGAACTTCAGCACCCGGTTCACCGACCTGCGCAGCTCGCTCGCCACCAGCGAGAACCGCTTCGCCTCACTGGCGAGCTTGTTCGCGAACGAGTCGGCGCCGACGCGGATGACGCGCGCCAGGCCCTCGCCGCCGACCACGATCGAGCCGCTCAGCACCTCGCCTGCGCCGTCCTCGCCGCCAGGAAGCTTGTCGACGGCATCCGACTCGCCGGTCAGCATCGACTCGTCGGCCTGCAGCCGGGCGGACTGGATGACCACCCCGTCCGCCGCGATCTGGTCGCCGGCGCGCAGCACGAGGATGTCGTCCATCACCACGTCGGCGATCGCCACGTCGTGCGGCCGGCCGTCCCGCAGCACGCGGGCGTTCGGCGCGTGCAGCAGCGCCAGCTTGTCGAGCGCGGCCTTCGCACGGAACTCCTGCACCGACCCGATGATCGTGTTGGCGATCGCGCTCAAGCCGAACAGGGCATCCTGCCAGCGGCCGAGAGCGAGGAGCACCACGAAGCAGGCGACGATGATGCCGTTGAACAGGGTGAACACGTTGGCGCGCACGATGCTCCACGCCGAGCGGCTGGTGGCATCCGTGTAGGCGTTCGTGCGCCCGTCGGCGACCCGCTCAGCGACCTCGGCCGAGGTGAGGCCGAGGGTCGTGCCGACCCTGTCGGTCATCGTCTTCCCCCGTCGAGTGTTGCGACACCCTTGTCGGCGCCAGCGCCGCTCGTTGTGAGCTTAACGGAGCGATGCGGCCCGTCGGCCCATAACATCGTCGGGTGAGCGAAGAGGCGGGCAACGATGCCGTGCAGGCGGAGAACGTCGAGAACTACTTCAGCGCGGACCGTGCGAAGGCGTTCGTCGATGCGGTCGTCGCGATCGCGCTGACCTTGCTCATCCTGCCGCTGCTGGACTCCCTGACCGAGCTCACCCGTCCCGGAGGCGAGAGCGAGGCATCGGCCAGTTCGTGGTTCGCCGGCAACCAATTCCTCCTACTGAGCTTTCTGATCAGCTTCGGCGTGATCGCGATGTTCTGGATCAATCACCACCGCATGTACGCGCGGGTGCGGCTCGTCACGACCGGGCTGCTCTGGCTCAACGTGGCCTGGCTGCTGACGATCGTGTGGTTGCCGGTGGCCACCGCCATGACGAACCTTCCCGACGGGGACGACGCGCTCGTGAAAGTCGCGTACATCGGCACCATGGCACTGACCAGCCTGCTCGGGTTCTGCCAGGACCTGTTCCTCAGCGCCCACCCACGTCTGCACGACATCACCCGCATCGCATTGCTGCGCGGCATGGCCGTCAACCTGGCCATGAGCATCCTGTTCGTGGTGAGCCTGATCCTCTCGATCGTCGTGCCCGAGCTGTCGTACTACGCGTTGTTCCTGCTCGGCATCGCGGGGCTGGTGGCCAGGCTGCTCGATCGGATGCTCGGAGTGCCCCAGCCGGCGAAGTGAGGCCCCGCCGCTGAGCGTCGAGGGGCAGGTTGTACCGCGAGACGCAGGTGTCATCGTCGTCGGCGGTGAACGCGGACGTACGTGATGAGGGAGCCGAGCGCCATGCCCAGCGCGAGCGCGGTCACGGCCACGACGATCACCCCGAAGCAATCCGGCACCATCCAAGACCATCAGACTGCGGCCGGGAGCCGCTGCTCCCAGAACGAGGGACCGCGGCGGCGTTTGCGCCCGGAGCCTCCGGCCGCGTGGGCCCTTCGAACGCAGGCTTCGCCTGCTCGTTCGATTCCCGGCCCAGCTACACGAATGGCTCCGCCACCGTCCTTTGGACGGCGTCGGAGCCATGAGAGCGGATGACGGGAATCGAACCCGCGCTATCAGCTTGGGAAGCTGAGGTTCTGCCATTGAACTACATCCGCACGTGCCTGCCGAGGCGGGCATAGACATCCTAACGGGCGTCGTCTCGGCGTCCAGTCGGCGTCGCTCGCAAGGAACCGCTTGCGGTCGACGCTCTCGGCACAGTCGTCTGTGTTCGCCCTTCGGTCTCAACAGACTCAATCGGCTGTGTTCGCCCTTCGGGCTCAACCGGCTCAATCGGTTCGAGGAGCGTGAGCAAGCTCCCGCTCACCAAGCCTCAATCGTCTGTGTTCGCCCTGTCGCGCTCAACAGGCTCAATCGGCTTGGTGAGCGTGAGCGAGCTCCCGCTCACCAAGCCTCAATCGTCTGTAGTCTGGCGGGGTGCTGCTCTCCGATCGCGACATCACAGCCGAGCTCGACGCCGGACGCATCTCGCTGGAGCCGTACGACCCGGCCATGATCCAGCCGTCGAGCATCGACGTGCGCCTCGATCGCTTCTTCCGGTTGTTCGACAACCACAAGTACGCGTTCATCGATCCGGCCCAGGACCAGCCGGAGCTCACCCATCTGGTCGAGGTGGATGGCGACCAGCCGTTCATCCTGCACCCCGGCGAGTTCGCGCTCGGCTCGACCTTCGAGCGCGTGACCCTGCCCGACAATGTCGCCGCTCGACTGGAAGGCAAGAGCTCACTCGGCCGGCTCGGACTCCTCACGCACTCCACGGCCGGGTTCATCGATCCCGGATTCACGGGCCACGTCACGCTCGAGCTCAGCAATGTCGCCACGCTGCCGATCAAGCTCTGGCCGGGCATGAAGATCGGCCAGATGTGCTTCTTCCAGCTGTCATCTCCTGCTGAGAAGCCGTACGGCTCCGCCGCGTACAGTTCGCGGTACCAGGGGCAGCGGGGGCCGACGGCATCCCGTTCGTACCTCGGCTTCCACCGAACGGATGTCAGCGGCACGCACGCGAGCGACGGGACCGGGGATGCACGGGCGTCCGCGCCCCTCCAAGCGCAGTCGGCGGAAAGCTGACCGGAATCTCACAGAAGGGCGAGCCGATGGACGACGCAGGCCGCGCTGAGGCGCACCGGATGTTCTCGGATGCCCTGGTCAGTTCGGGGCCGTCTCCCGAGCATCCGAAACGCATGACGCGCTTCGGGCAGCTCGTGGGCTCGTGGCATGTTCGCGGCCGGCGGCTGGAGGAGACGACAGGCGAATGGCGGGATCGCGACTTCACCTGGCTCGTGTCGTGGGTGATGGACGGCCGCGCCATCGAAGACCTCGAGCTGGTCGACTCGGGCAAGGGGCCTGAGACGGTGGCGGTCGCCGTGCGCGTGTACGACCCGACGGCCGGCGTCGTGCGGGTGAGCTACTTCTCCCCGGCGCTCAACCAGTACGCGAACCTGGTCGCGCAGGGCTGGCGCGACGGCATCCGACAGGACGGCACGCAGAACGACGAGCGGCCGATCCGCTGGAACTTCAGCAACGTCTCCGAGCAGAGCTACACGTTCGACGGCTGGGTGAGCGACGACGAAGGCGCCACGTGGAAGCTCGTCGAGCATCTGGAGGGCGAGCGCCTCGCCTGACCAGCGGGCAGCAGCCGGGCGTCGGTACGCCGCCGAACGGTCGACCGTCTCTGCGCTCGATGGTCCGTCCGGTGCCGCGCCTGCGAGGATGACGTCATGACTGTCGCTATCGTCGGACCGGGAATGATCGGCGCGACCCATGCGGCCGCATGGCGTGAGGTGGGGGCCGAGGTGTCCTACCTTGTGGCTAGGCATCCGGATGCCTCGCTGCAGGATGCGCCGAACGCCCGCACGGTCACTGAGGTCGAGGTCGCGCTCGCCGACCCGGCCGTCGACATCGTGACCGTCTGCACGCCCACGCCGACGCACCGTGAGATCACGGAGGCCGCGCTGCGCGCGGGCAAACACGTGCTGCTCGAGAAGCCCATGGCGCTCACCGTGCCGGATGCCCAGGCCATCGCACGCGAGGCGGAGGCGTCGGGTCGCGTGCTCATGGTGGGGCACGTCGTTCGGTTCTTCGACGCGTACGCGCGAGTGCGGTCGGTGGTCGAAGCCGGCGGCATCGGGCAACCCGTGCACGTGCGCGCCGAGCGGATGATCGCCCCGCCGGCGACGCCGTGGTGGTTCGACGAGGAGCAGTCGGGCGGGCCGGCCGTGGATCTCGGCATCCACGATCTGGATCAGGCGAACCTCGTGCTCGGGCGTCCGGTCGGGGTTCGTTCCACGTCGCTCGACCCGCTCGGGCCCGTCGAGACCACCGTGCGGTACGAGGATGGCGGCCTCGCACAGGTGCTCAGTCACGCGCGGATGCCGGCATCCGTCTCCTTCGCCACCTCGCTGCAGGTGACCGGAGATGCGGGCATCGTCGTGACGCGTTTCGTGGGCGGTGAGCATCCGGTCGACGAGTTCACGTTCCGCGGAGTCGAGGGCGTGGCCGAGGGCGGGCCGGGCGGAGCTGCTGCAGCGTCCGATCCCGGATACTCCACGCCGTACGCCGCGCAGGCCGCGCATTTTTTGGAGTGCGTCGCGTCCGGCCGTCCGTCGACGATCGCTCCGGTCGCAGACGCCGTCCTCGCGCTGCGCACGGCGCTCGCCGCACGTGACTCGCTGCGCGCGGGCGGTGCCTGGATGCCTGTCGACTGAGCCACACCACCGCCGGTTGAGCTTGTCGAAACCGTGCCTCACCGTCGGTTGAGCTTGTTGAAACTGTGCCCGGGCGGTGGGTTTCGACAGGCTCAACCCACGGTACGGCTCAACCCGCGGTGGGGGTCAGCGGAGCTGCTCCTGGCGGGAGCGCACCGGGATCATGACGGCGAGGCCGATCGCGAGGATCAGCACGATTCCGAGGATGCCCCAGTACTGCTGGCCGCCGAACGTGACGAAGAGCCCGAACGCGAGCGGCGCGATGAAGGTGGCCGCGCGTCCCGTCGTGGCGTACAGGCCGTAGACCTCGCCCTCCCGGCCAGGCGGGATCAGGCGTCCGAGGAACGTGCGACTCGCGGACTGGGCGGGGCCGACGAACAGGCAGAGGGCGAGGCCCAGAGTCCAGAACACGATCTGTCCGCCGTCGTGCAGCACGAACACGAGCGAGCCGCTGACGACGAGTCCGATGAGCGAGGCGATGATCACCGGTTTCGGTCCGAACAGGTCGTCGAGCGAGCCGACAGCGATCGTCGCCGCCCCTGCGACGATGTTCGCGGCGATCGCGAAGATGATCACCTCTCCCGACGAGAAGCCGAAGGATCCGGCGGCCAGCACTCCCCCGAACGTGAAGACGCCCGTGAGGCCGTCGCGGAAGATCGCGCTGGCGAGCAGGAAGTACACGGTGTGGCGACTCGTCTTCCACAGCCGGGCGATGTCCTGGCCGAGCACGACGTAGGAACGGAAGAACCCGACGCGCGGGCGACCGACCTCCGCGAGCGGCCGGTTCTCGGGCACGGCGAACAGCACGGGAAGGGCGAACACGGCGAACCAGAGCGCCGAGATCAGCATCGACACGCGCACCGACAGGCCGTTCTCGCTCGTCACGCCGAAGAGGCCGACGCTCGGCTGGATGAAGCCGAAGTAGACGATGAGCAGCAGCGCGATGCCGCCGACGTATCCCATGCCCCACCCGAGACCGCTGACCTTGCCGATGGTCTCGCGCGTGGAGATCTGGCGCAGCATCCCATTGTAGTTCACGCCGGCGATCTCGAAGAAGACAGTGCCGACGGCGAGAAGCGCGAGCCCCAGCCAGACGAAGGCGGGCGCGGCCTGAACGAAGAACATGAGGGCGAGACACACCACGACGACGGCCGTGTTCACGCCGAGCCAGAGCTTGCGGCGCCCCGACGTGTCGGTGCGCTGCCCGAGCACGGGCGCGATCAGCAGCACGACGATGCCGGCGGCGGTGATGGTCCAGCTCAGCAGCTGCGAGAGCTCGGCCGTGTTGCCGAACGAACTGCCCGTGAGGTACACGGTGAACACGAACGTGGTGGCGACCGCGTTGAAGGCGGACGACCCCCAGTCCCAGGATCCCCACGCGAGCACCCGGCCGAATCCGGTCTTCCTCGGGATGAGCTGAGTCTCGCCGGTGAGCGTCGCGGTGCCGGATGCCTGTGCCGGGGCGGCGCCGCCGCCGGCGCCCGCTGCGGCGAGGGAAGGTGAGCCGGCGTCGTCGCCCGGGACCCTCGGGTGGTCGGTCATGGGCACACCCTAACGTGACGGAGGTAACACCGGGCGCGGGCGCGGGCGCGACCGCAGCGGCCGGAGCACGTCATGACGCCTCCTCGCGCTCATTACGATGGGCGGAGCAGGCTGTTCGGCGACCGGCGATGACCGCCGGAACGGGCAGCCACCGGACAGTCAGGTGGAGCCATGCCGACAGCGCGTTCGACGACGGTGCGCGATCTGCGCCGCCGCAACCGCTCGCGCACGCTGTGGGAGCTGTACCTGCACGGTCCGCTGACGTATCAGCAGGTCGCGCGAGCAGCGAACGTGAGCCTGGCCACCGTCTCGAACGTGATCGGCGACCTCGTGCGCCTGGGCAGCGTGAGCGACGCCGGATCCGAGGACTCCAACGGCGGACGCCCGCGCGGCCTCTTCCATGTGAACCCCGAGGCCGGATACGTGGTCGGCGTGGACGTCGGCGAGACGGCCGTGATGGTCGAGCTCTTCGACCTGCGGATGCGCGCGCTCGCCTCGCACCGATCGGTGACGCCGCATCCGCGGCTCGAACCCGCCGAAGTGGTCGACCTCGTGGTCTGCGGCATCGAGTCCGCCGTGGAGGAGTCAGGGGTGGAGCCCGCCGACATCCTCGGCGTGGGCGTCGGCGTTCCGGGTCTCGTTGAGCGGATGCCGGTGGATGCGCCGCACTCGGCGGCCGAAAGCTTCGGCCCGGGCGACGGAACAGAGGCCGTGGTCTACGAGCAGAGTATGGGCTGGGGCGTCCACCCGATCGAACGGCGGCTGCGGGAGCGGATAGAGCTGCCCATCATCGTGGACAACGGAGCGAATACCCTGGGGCAGGCCGAGCGCTGGTTCGGGGCGGCCAAGGACTGCGATGACGCGATCATCGTGCTCCTGGGGGCCGGGGTGGGTGCGAGCATCCTCCCCGCCGACACCGCGGCGAACGCCTTCGCCGGCGAGCTCGGCCACACCACGATCGCGTACGGCGGCAGGGAATGCGTGTGCGGGGCCCGCGGATGCCTCGAAGCCTACGCGGGCGCCGAGGCCGTGGTGGCGAGGTACGACGAGCTCGTGCGCCGCGACGACGGGCACGCGCATCCTGCCGGAGAGCAGTGCGCCGGCCTCGAGGAGCGCATGCTCGCGATCCTGCGCGCTCACGACAGAGACGACCCGGCCGCGGCGCAGGCCGTTGAGGAGTTGGTGCAGTACCTCGGGGTCGGCCTGGCGAACCTGGTCAACCTGTTCACGCCCGAGCGCATCGTGATCGGCGGATGGCTGGGGCACGCGCTCCCCGACACCGTGCTCTCACGCATCACGGACGCCGTCGGTCGCAACGCGCTGGCACGCGGTTTCGAGCGGCTCGAGGTCGTACGGGCGCGGCTGGGAGCGGATGCCGTCGCCCTCGGCGCCGCGACGCTTCCGGTCGCCGCCTTCCTCGACGCGGGCGGCGAGCTCCAGGTAGGGAGCCGACGCTCCACGGTCGCCGCCTCGCTGTGATACCCCGGCGGCGACCGCACTCGGTCGCTCCGCGTGCGCGATAGGCGTGCGACGCATCCGCGGCGCGCCGGCGACCGAGCTCGGGCACGTGCCCTGTTCGGGTGCGTCGTCGGCGAGGGCGCCGGTCCTAGACTCGGCACATGATCGGCTGGGCGCGCGCGATCGGAGTCGTGGTCATGGCTGCGGTGGGCGTCGCGGGTGTGCTGATGTCGCCTCCGCCTGGCAAGCAGCTGGTCGACGACGGCCTGCAGAAGCTGTGGAGCATGTCGGAGAAGCAGGCGCAGGCGTATCTGCTGAAGCATCCGGACATCGCCGTCGACCTGGCCAACTCCGACAGCAAGTACGTGGACGAGCTGTGGACGGATGCGACGCCGAAGGAGCGGGCGAGCGCGCTGCGCAACGCACCTCAGCTGATCGGGAACCTGGAGGGCGTCGACTACACCGACAGGGACAAGGCGAACCGCATCTACCTGGCCAGGGCGACGGCATCCACCAAGAAGCGCGTGGCCGCCAAGCCGCAGGATGAGACGGCGCAGTTCCGCCTCAGGGCGCTGAAGGCCGTGAAGGCGTCGCTGGTCGGCAAGCGCAACCCGAGGCGCTACCTCGTGGAACTGACTCCTGCACCGCGGCCGCTGGCCGCCGTGGCGGTCGGCAACCCGGATACCGCGATGCAGATGACGTTCGACGTTCCCGGCATGGGGACGTACGCCGACGACATGCAGTTGTGGGCCCAGGCGGCGCAGAACGTGTACGAGGAGCAGGGCAGGGCGGGCGCACCGGCGAACCGCGCCGTGATCGCCTGGATCGGCTATGTGACGCCGCCGCCGGGGATCGACGCCGCACTGGGCGGTTACGCGGCGCGAGGGGCTCCCCGGCTGGTCGCCGCGCTGCGAGGCTTCACGGTGAGCCGCGACGGTGCGGTGGGCGTCGATCTCAGCGTGATCGCGCACTCGTACGGCACCACGACGGCCGCGAACGCGCTCGCCTCGGCCAAGCTGGGGGTGTTCGCATTCGTCATGCTCGGCTCGGCCGGGATCGAGGAGAACATCCGGGATGCCCGGTCGCTGCACGCCGAGCACGTGTATGCAGGGGAGGCGGCTGGCGACACCCAGGCGCAGTGGGGTCGACTCACTAGAAGGGACCCGCGCGCCCCGTCGTTCGGGGCGACGATCCTGCACGTCGAGGGCTCGAGCGGAAAGCTGCCGGTCACGAACCACGAGCCCATCAAGCACTCGAACTGGAACAACGACCCCACGTCTGCCGCCTACGCGAAGGTGACGGACATGAACGAGCTGGCGAAGAAGTTCAGCGAGCACGTCACGACGTTCGGATACCTCGACGCCGGCACCGAGTCGCTGGCGAACGCCGCCACGGCCACGACGCGCTACCCCACCCGCGGCCTCCTCTGAGCTGTACCGCGGGTTGAGCTTTACCGCGGGTTGAGCTTGTCGAAACCCGTAACCTTCACTGCTGGTTTCGACAAGCTCAACCAGCGGTGACGGGGGTGGGCGTCAGCGGAAGGCGAGCAGCCGGGCGCGCTCCTGGGCATTGATGCTCACCGCCGGCTTGTCGCCGAGCTTCGCGTCGAGTCCGACGGCCGCGTTGATGAGGGCGAGGTGGCTGAACGCCTGCGGGAAGTTGCCCAGATGCTCGCCTCGGTGCCCGAGCTCTTCGCCGTACAGGCCGAGATGGTTGGAGTAGCTGAACATCTTCTCCAGAGTCCACCTGGCGCGTTCGATGAGTCCGGTCTCGGCGAGCGCCTCCACGTACCAGAACGTGCACAGCGAGAAGGTGCCCTCGTCCCCGGCCAGCCCGTCCGGCGACGCCGCCGGGTTGTACCGGTACACCAGGCTGTCCGACACCAGCTCCTCGCGCATGGCGTTGAGCGTGGAGCGCCACCGCGCGTCGTGCGGGGAGATGAACTCGGTGCGCGGCATCACGAGCAGCGACGCGTCGAGCACATCCGAACCGTAGTGCTGCACGAACGCATTGCGTGCCGGGTTCCAGCCGCGCGCCATGATCTGGCGATAGACGGCATCCCGCTGACCTCTCCAGTCGTCGACCGACGCCGGCCAGCCGTGATTGTCGCCCATGCGCACGGCGCGGTCGAACGCCACCCAGCTCATGAGCCGGCTGTACGTGTGGTGCTGGGCGCCGCCCCGCGTCTCCCAGATGCCCTCGTCGGGTCGGTCCCAGTTCTGGCACAGCCAGTCCACCATGTTGGCGATGCCGTCCCAGTCGCTGTTGTCGATGTCGGTGCCAGCGCTATCGGCCAGCGCGAGGCAGCCGAGCACCTCGCCGTAGATGTCCAGCTGCAGCTGATCCGATGCGCCGTTGCCGATGCGCACCGGCCGCGACGCCCGGTATCCGGAGAGGTGGTCGAGCTCCTCCTCGACCAGATCGGATGATCCGTCCACGCGATACATGATCTTCAGCGGACCCGACGCGTCGCCCTCGTGCTCGCGCACCCGGTCGGAGATCCAACGGGTGAACGCCTGCGCCTCGTCGGTGTAGCCCAGCCCCAGCAGCGCCTGCACGGAGAACGACGCGTCGCGCACCCACGTGTACCTGTAGTCCCAGTTGCGCTCGCCGCCGATCTGCTCGGGCAGCCCGGCCGTCGGGGCGGCGACGAGGCCACCAGTGGGCGCGTACGTCATGAGCTTGAGCGTCATCGCCGAGCGCATCACCTCCTCGCGCCAGCGTCCGCGATACGTGGAGGCGTTGACCCAGTTGCGCCAGAAGCGCCCGGTGTACTCGAGGGTGTCGAGCACTTTGCCGGGGTCGATGCGGGCCGGCGTCGCATCCGCACCCGACCGCAGCACCAGGCCGCGCGCCTGCCCTGCCGAGAGGTCGCACTCGCCGTGCACGGCGCCGTCGCGCGCCTGCAACGGGATGCCCGTGCTCAGGCTGAGACGCAGCGCATCCGTCTCGAACACCGCGCCCGCCTCGGTCAGCCGCAGGTCGTGGCGCGCTCGTCCGTAGTCGAAGCGAGGTGCGCACTCGACCTCGAACCGCATCCTGCCCCGCACCACGTGCACCAGGCGCACGAGCTCGTGCCGATCCGTCGTGCTCTGCGGATCGTCGGGAATCGGCATGCAGTCGATGATCTCGCCGACGCCGTCCTCCGACATGAACCGCGTGATGAGGATGGCCGTGTCGGGCATGTACAGCTGCCTCGTGACGACGTCGTCACCCACCGGACGGATGCTGAAGCGGCCGCCGTTGTCGGCATCCAGCAGCGAGGCGAAAACGGTCGGCGAGTCGAAGCGAGGGCAGCAGTACCAGTCGATCTCGCCCTCGCGCGAGACGAGCGCCGCGGTCTGCAGGTCGCCGATCAGCCCATGGTCTTCGATCGGAGCATACGCATCCATGAGAACCCCCGTTCCCCCCGACGTGGTCTCACGGTATCCACCGCGTTCTCGCCTGTCCATGACGCGACGGCATCCCCGCCGCAACCGCCTCGGCGCGGCGGTGCCACGTTCGGGGGTCAGCGGCCCCGCCGGATCAGGCATAAATTCAGCGCAAGGCCCGCGGATCCTGGGCTCATGCCCCGTGTCGAGGGCGCTGACGACGACACCCACCCGGACCGCAGACCTGCCACCGGCCTCGCCCCACCGGTCCTTTCGGCAGGAGGTCGCGCATGTCGTCCTTTCTCTACACCGTCGGGAGATGGGCCTTCCGCGCGCGTGTGCTCGTGCTCGCCGGCTGGCTCGTGATCGTGGTGGCGGCGATCGCCGCCGCCGGTCTGCTCGGCACCGGCACGCAGAACACCTACGCCATTCCGGGCACCGAGTCGCAGCAAGCGTTGGACGCGCTGGCCCGCACCTTCCCGCAGGTGAGCGGGGCGTCGGCGCAACTCGTGGCCGTCGCGCGGAGAGGGCTGAGCGTGAAGGATGCCGCGTTCGAGTCCGCGGTCGAGGCGAGCGTGTCCCGGCTCCAGGGCATCCCGCAGGTGGCGTCGGCCACGTCACCGTATTCGTCGAGCTCGAGCGCGAACATCAGCTCGGATGACTCCGCCGTCATCGTCCCCGTGCAGCTCGACGTGGCGCAGAGTGCCGTGCTGCCGTCTACGTCGGATGCTCTCCAATCGGAGGCGCACCGGCTCCAGGCGCAGCTCCCGCACGGCTCGCAGGCCTCGATGGGCGGCCAGCTGTTCTCGCAGACCGCGGCGGGGATCAGCGTGACCGAGCTGCTGGGCATCCTCGTCGCGTTCATCGTGCTGGCGTTCACGTTCGTGTCCCTGCTCGCCGCCGCGATGCCGCTGATCACCGCGCTGCTGGGCGTGGCGGTCAGCCTCTCGATCATCCTGGCCATGACGTCGGTGGCGACGATCACGTCGACCACACCCCTGCTCGCGCTCATGTTGGGGCTCGCCGTCGGCATCGACTACGCGCTGTTCATCACGTCGCGACATCAGGACCAGGTGCGCTCCGGCATCGATCCTGAAGAGTCGGCAGCGCGGTCGATCGCGACGGCGGGTTCCGCCGTGGTGTTCGCGGCCGTGACCGTCATCATCGCGCTGCTCGGGCTCAGCGTCGCGGGCATCCCGTTCCTCACGACCATGGGCGTGGCGTCGGCGGGCGCCGTCGCGTTCGCGGTGCTGGTGTCCACCACCCTCACACCGGCGCTGCTCGGCTTCGTGGGATGGCGCATCGTGCGCCGCAAGTACCGCCCTGGACCGCCGCGCGTGAAGCGCGGCCACCGCTGGGGTGGGGCCACGCGGCCGGAGGCATCTGCGCCCGCTGAGGCGCTGTCGGCTGAAACATTGCCGGTCGAGACACCGCCCGCTGGGGCACCGCCGGCTGAAATGCAGCCCGCCGCAACAGAGTCTGCTGAGGCACTACCCGCTGAAACCCAGCGCGAAGCGACATCCGCGCGCCAGCAACCTGCGGAGCTCCAACCCGGGGTGCCCCACCAGGAGCAGGGCCGCTCAGCACCCGCAGGCGGAACGCGACGCCACGGCTTCTTCTTCGGCTGGGTGCGCGGAGCGACGAAGTGGCCCATCGTGACGGTCGTGGTCATCGTGGCGGCGCTCGGGCTGCTGGCCGTGCCCGCAGCTCACCTGCGTCTGGCGTTGCCCGACGCCGGATCTCTCCCCGAACACGAGCCGGGACGGGTCACCTACGACCTCATCGACGAGCACTTCGGTGCCGGATACAACGGGCCGCTCATCGTGACGGGGTCGATCATCCAGAGCAAGGATCCCGTCGGACTCATGAACGACCTCGGCGCGAGCATCGCGAAGGTGCACGGGGTGGTGGCGGTTCCCCTGTCCACGCCGAATCAGGCGGGCGACACCGGGATCGTGCAGGTCATCCCCGACGGAGCGCCGGATTCGACGGCGACCCAGAACCTCGTCGCCCGGCTGCGGGGCATGCACGACGCGTTCCAGAAGGAGTACGGCGTCGACCTGTCCGTCACCGGCTACACGGCCGCAGGCATCGACGTGTCCGCCCGCCTGGGCCAGGCGCTGCTTCCGTTCGGTATCCTCGTCGTCGGCCTCTCGCTGATCCTGCTGGCAATGGTGTTCCGGTCCATCGTCGTGCCGGTCACGGCGGCGCTCGGATACCTGCTCTCCGTCGGGGCCGCCTTCGGCGTCACCAGTCTGGTGTTCGAGAACGGGGTGCTCGCCGGGCCGCTGGGCGTGGCATCCCTCGGCTCGGTCATCAGCTTCATGCCGATCATCCTGATGGGCGTACTGTTCGGCCTCGCGATGGACTACGAGGTGTTCCTGGTCAGCCGCATGCGCGAGGACTACGTGCACCACGGCGACGCGCACGGTGCGATCGAGGCCGGATTCCTCGGGTCGGCGCGCGTCGTCACCGCGGCCGCCATCATCATGTTCGCGGTCTTCGCCGCGTTCGTGCCGGAGGGCGACGCATCCATCCAGCCCATCGCGCTCGGGCTTGCCGTCGGGGTGGCCATCGACGCGTTCATCGTGCGCATGACGCTCATTCCCGCCGTCCTCATGCTGTTCGGGCGCCACGCCTGGTGGATGCCTCGCGCGCTCGAGCGCGTGCTGCCGCACTTCGACGCCGAAGGAGAGGGCATCGCGAAGGAGCTGGAGCTGGCTGCATGGCCGGACGGCGAGGAGCAGCCGGCTATCGCGGCAGAGTCCGTGACGCTCACGAAGTCGGGCCTGGAGCTCGTAGGCGGGCTCGACGCGCGAGTGCCACGGGGCGGAGTGCTCATCGTGCGGTCCAGCGACCGGATGGCTGCGGCAGCCGTCGTGGCGGCGATCTGCGGGCGCTTCCCGGTGGCATCCGGCAGGCTCAAGGTTGCCGGGTTCGTGCTTCCCACCCGCGCCGGCGCCGTTCGCAAACGATCCGGGCTCGTGCAGCTGCGACCATCGCCGGCTCCTGTGGAGGAGGTGCGGCAGGTGATCGGTGGCGGGGTGCAGGTGATCGGCCTGTGCGAGCTGGACAGCCTCGGCGAGGAGCGTGAACGCCAGGCGATCGCGCAGCTCCTGGCGGAGGCGATGCGAGCACGACCGACGAACGGGTCCGCGACGGATGCGACGTCATCCGCAATCACGGTCGTCGCCTCCTGCGCGCCCGACGCCGACGTCTCCGACATCGTCGGCTCGGCGCGGCTGTGCGACGTGATGATCGGAGGGCCGCCTGCTACTGCTCGACCGGGCCCTGCTCACGTGGAGGTGGGCTCATGACGCCGGCCCCGCTTTCGGCGCGATCAGGGTCGGAACGGCCGGGGATTCCGTACCTCATCGTGCTGGTGGCCCTTCCGCTCGTGATGGGCGTGCTGCTCATGTGGGGGCTCTCCACTCCGGCGCTTCACCTCGACCGGGTGAACGCGGCGGTCGTGAACGACGACGTTCCGGTCACCATCAACGGAACGACCTCGCCACTCGGACGGCAGTTCGCGGCCGGCCTCATCGGTGGGACGGCGCCGGACACCGACATCCCGACGCAGCCGACCAGGGTCGGATCGAACTTCAACTGGGTGCTCACGAACGACCAGGATGCCGCCGACGGCCTCGCCTCGGGCAGGTACGCCGCCGTGCTCATCATTCCCGCGTCGTTCTCCACGTCGATCAGCTCGCTCTCCGGCCCGGCGCAGAGCGCCGTGCAGGCGCTCGTGCACGTGCGGACCAGTCCGGCATCCGCGCTGCTCGACCCTGCCCTCGTGCAGGCCGTGACGGCGAACGCCACGGCGCAGCTCAATCGCCAGGTCATCGACCAGTATCTGCAGGGCGTGTATCAGGGCTTCACGTCTGTGCATGACCAGATCGCCCAGGCCGCCACGGGAGCGGATCAGGTGGCGAGCGGCGCCGACTCCCTCTCGACCGGGGCGCAACAGCTGGCGGCGGGCGCCGACTCCCTCGCCTCCGGTCTCGACACGCTCTCCTCGAGCTCGGCCGGCCTTCCCGGCCAGACGGCGCAGCTGGCCGCCGGTGCGGCCCAGGTGAGTGACGGCAACGATGCGCTGGCAAGTTCGCTCTCCGGCGCGGCCTCGTCGTTCGCCGACACCGTCGCGCAGATCTGCCAGCGCCCAGGGGCACTGTGCGATCAGGCGACGGCCACGCTCGCCAAGCTGCAGGGCGCGGCATCCGCCACGGCACAACTCGCCGCAGGCGCCGACGAGGTGGCGTCGGGTGCAGCAGAGCTCGCGGATGCGTCACCGCAACTCGTCGGCGGCATCGACCAGGCCGCCAGCGGTGCGGCATCGCTCGCCGGCGGCGCGTCCAGTCTCGTCGCCGGAGCCGAGCAGGAGGCGACAGGTGCCGACCAGCTGGCGTCCGGGCTCTCCCAGGCGGTGTCGAAGATCCCGTCGTACTCGGACTCCGACGCGCAGGCGCTGTCCGAGGCGGCGTCTCAGCCCGTGGTGATCGATCCGCGTTCGGCGCCGTCGGGCATCCAGGCCGCCCCGCTGTTCACGATCATCGCCCTCTGGATCGGCGGGCTCGCGCTCGCCCTCGTGCACAAGCCCGTGCCGGCATCGCGCCTCATGACGAGTGCGTCGTCGCCGGCCCTCGCGGCGCGGTCGGCCGCCACCTCTGCGGCGCTCGGCGCGGTGCAGGGACTGGTGCTGTCGGCGGTCGTGCTCATCGGACTGGGTCTTGCGCCCGGGGTGTGGGCCGGGTACGTGGGTGCATCCGTGTTCCTCGGTGCCGTGTTCGCCCTGCTGAACCAGGGCCTCGCGGCCGCCTTCGGTGCGATCGGTCGCGGGTTGGCGCTGCTCGTGGCGATCGCCGCGCTCGCAGTGGGGATCGCCTCCTCCGTGCCGTCCGCACTGCTCGGCATCGCGAGCCTGCTGCCCACGTCTCCCGCGCTCGCTGCCCTACGTGGAGCCATCGGCGGCGACGAAGGTCTCGCGCTTCAAGCGTGCGCGCTCGCGCTGCTCTGGGGCGTCGTCGGCTTCGCTCTCGTTCTGGGAGGCGTGCTCGGGCGCCGGCGACTGCGGCTGGCGTGACTGCACCGCTCGCGTGGCCTGCGGTCAGCCGAGGGCGGCAGCGGCCTGTCGCAGCGCCAGATCGCGGCGCACGTCGAGCTGATGCGCGGCATCCGCAGGCAATTCGTCGACCGGGAGCCAGCGCACGTCCTCGCTCTCGTCGCTCACCGTGACCGTGGCGCCGGGGTCGGCGATGGCGACGAACCCGATGTCCCAGTGCGCCGAGCACGCGAAGCGGCCGAATAGCTCGTGACGGTG
>NZ_DASZVF010000057.1:0-4657 GCF_035547335.1 Humibacter sp.
GTGGTCGACGATGCGCACCCGGGCGACGACGTGCGGGCGACTCGCGTCGGGGAAGGCCACGACCTCGGTCTGCGCACCCTGCGCGGACAGCGCGAGCCGGAGCTGGGCGAGGGCGGCGCCGCACGACATCGTCATCTCCCGTCCGGTGGGGTCGAGCGCGCCGAGCGCGCGGGCCGGGTCGCTGTGCAGCTCCATCGCACCGTCCCGCAGGTGGAAGCTCCACGGCTGCGTGTTGTGCACCGACGGCGCGAGGCGCGCATGCTCCGCGGCCGCGAGCAGCAGGGCTTCGTCGTTGCTGAGGGTCGCAGTCATGGTCTCTCCTACGTCGGGTCGTTCCCTGCCATCGACGCTAGGTACGGGAGCAGCCCCTGGCATCGTCCGGGGGCCCTGTGTCCGCGGGACCTTCGTCCTTCTTCGCCGGCATCAGTCGGCGACGCGGGTGGCGATGGCCGGCAGGATCTTCGCCGCCCGCCGCGCCGGGCCGATCGTCATCGCCAGCGACGCCGCGACGACGAGCACCGCCATGCCCGCGAGCGTGAGCCACGGGATGGGATAGCCGTTGCGCACGCCCTCGAACATCGCGCCGTTCCGATACATCACATAGGTCGTGAGGACACCCAACCCCGTGCCGAGCAGCACGCCTTCGGTGGCGATGAACCCGCTCTCGATGAGGAACGAGCGCTCGACGGTTCCCGCACGGAACCCGAGCGCCCGCAGGATGCCGATGGAGCGGCGGCGCTCGCGCACGGCCCGGACCATGACGACCCCGAGGCCGGTGATGCCGACGACGAGGCCCAGCGCGAGGAAGCCCTGCATGAGCTGGAAGAAGGCGACGTTGGCGTCGAACATGTGCCGCACCGTCGACGCGACGTCGGTGGCCACGAGGCTGGCCGCGAGGTGCTGCACCTGCAACGCGGAGGCTGCCTCGGCTGCGGTGCCCGCGCGCACCTTGACCAGCGCGCTCGACACCGTCACCGCATCCCCGAACTGCTGACGCACCGCCTCCGCGCTGGTGATGAGCGGGAACGATGCGGGACGCATCGGCGAGTAGAACGCCACTGCGCTGCGCAGGATGCCGGCGATCGTCTTGCGCTCCGCGACTCCCGTGGCCGGGTTGGTCACGGAGAAGGAGTCACCGGGAAGGTAGAACTGGCCGTTGGGGCCGCCCTGGGCCGCGAAGAACTGGTCGAGCACGACGTAGTCGGGGTGGTGCGAGAGGGCCTCCCAGACCGCGGCGTCGGTCGTCAGCCCTGCGAGTCGCTTGCTGAACCCCATCCCCTGCACGGCCGACGTCGTCACACCTTCGACGAGCGTGTCGATCGGCTCGGTCGTGCGCTTCCCCGGGTCGGTCGAGCGGGCGAGGGCAGAGACGAGCGGTGTGGACGCCAGCACGTCCCGCCCGGCGGGGCCGGCGGTCAGCAGCTGCGCCGGAGCGCTCGTCGCGGCGTCGGGGTTGAAGTCCACGCGGACGTCGTAGCCCGCGGTCGCGTAGCCCACCTGGGTGTCGACGCTGTTGTGGATGATGCCGCCGATCTCGGTGAGCAGCACGAGGACCAGGACGATCAGCGTGTACATGATGAGCGTCGCACCGGTGCGGAACCGCTTGACGAGCGGGTTGGCCACGCCGATGCGCGCCGCAAGGCCGCCGGGCGTGGACCGCTCGATCAACCGCCGGAACGGCCGCAGCACGACCGACTGGTTGACGGTGACGAGCGCGACTGCCGCGAACGCGAGCTGGGTGCCCTGGATGACGTAGACAGCCATCGACGGGGTGTCGAAGATCGCGGGACGGACGAGGTTGGCGACGAGCGACCAGACGACCACCGAGCCCGCCACGAGCGTGTGACCGCGCCGGCGCCCGAGGCGTTCCGCGAGGAGCGGGGTGAGGCAAAGCGCCGTGAGGGCGGGCAGGACGTAGGTGGCCTCCGGCTGGCTCGTGGCGACCGCGGGGACGGCCAGCACGCCGAGCAGGGCAGCGGCGCTCGTCGCCCAGCGGACGCGGCGGCGGCTCTTCTCCGTCGACGGCGTGACCTGCAGGTCGCGGATGGCGGCGATGATGTTGATGCGGCTGACCCGGATGCTCGTGACGACGATCGTCGCGAGCGCGATGACCAGGCCGAGCGCGGCGCCGTTGACGAGGCTGGTCGGGGTTACGGAGAACGTGACGTCGAGCCCGTTGCCGTCGAAGGACCAGCTGTTGAAGATGCGCGCGGCGATGAACGAGACGCCCCAGCCCACTCCGATGCCGAGGCCGACGCCGACGATGCTCGCGGCGACGGCGTAGAGGGCTCCCTCGATGGCGAACGCACCGATCAGGCTGCTGCGACGCAGGCCGGTCGCGCGCAGCATGCCGAGCATGCCCTTCCGGTCCTCCGCGAGCATCACGAAGATGTTCACGAGCAGCAGGGCGCCGGCGATGATGCTGAAGCTGCCGATCATGAGGAACAGAGCGCCCAGCGAATCACCGGTGCGCTGCGCGTTCAGCAGCACGTCCTTCTTCGGCGTCTGCACGTCGAGCTGGGGGCCGAAGGTGCCGATCGCCTGGCGGATCTTCGCCGTCACGGTCGCCGTCAGCCGGTTGCCCCGCTGCACGCCGCCGGTGTTCGACACGAACGTCACCACGCGCGGGTCCGCGTCGGCCGTGGTCGAGAGGCGCGCGAACGTGCCCTCGGGCAGGAAGACGTTGCGGTTCACGGACGAGCCGAAGCCCGTGCCGGCGAGGCCCTCCGTCGGGATGACCGCGTCGACGTAGAACTGGTGCGGGCGGCCGAAGAGGAACAGCGTGATGGGGTCGCCGGCCTTGGTGGACAGCGATAACGCGAGCGCCGCGTTGATGACCACGTGGCCCGACGGTGGTGCGGAGATCGCGAGGCCGGACGGTCCGCCGGCCGCGCCGAAGTGACGCGCGGCGGTGTAGTCCGTCTCCCAGGCGAGCACGCGTGGCTCGGCGACGGCCGTCGCTCCGGACCCGCGGGTCGCGGCGGCCTGGTCGACCTGAGCGGTGAGCACGCCGTCGACGTCGGGGTCGCCCGCGAGGTCTACCACCAGGCGGTTCGCCGCGAGGGCGCCGATGCCGGACGAGGTGCTGACGACGCGTTCGTCGATGGGGCCGAGCGTCCGGTAGGCGGTCTGCCGGACGCTGAAGCCGAGCGTGTCGCCGACGACGAGAGCACCGACGATGATCGCGGTGCCGAGGACCGAGCCTCCGACGACGAGCAGCGCCTCGGTGCGACGCCGGGCGACCTGGCGCAGGGCGAGGCGCCGCAGCACCGGACGCCGCAGGAGCAGGAACGCGATGGCTCCGAGGCCCGCGCCGACGAGGACGAGGAGGGGACCGGTCAGGTTGGGGTACATGCCGCACCCGCCTACATGGCCGGGACGGCCGGGACGTCCGTGAGGTCGATCGCCGGCCGGCGGACGTCGCGGACCAACCGCCCGTCGACCATCGTGACGCACCGGCTGGCGCGTTGACCGATGCCGGGGTCGTGCGTGACGAGGACGATCGTCTGTCCCTCGTCGGCGTTGAGCTCGCAGAGCAGGTCCATCACCTGTGCGGCCATCGTCGTGTCGAGGTTCCCCGTGGGTTCGTCCGCCCACACGATCGCGGGCCTTCCGACCAGTGCGCGCGCGATCGTGATGCGCTGCTGCTCACCGCCGGACACCTCGTTGGGCTTGTGCTCGGCCCGGTGGGCCAGACCGACGCGCGCGAGCATCGCCAGCGCCCGCTCGCGCGCCTCCACCTGCGGCACGCCGGTGAGCAGCAGGGGCAGCTCGACGTTCTCCGCTGCGCTGAAGACCGGGATGAGGTTGAACGCCTGGAAGATGAAGCCCATCGTGCGGGCGCGGTGGTCCGTGCGCTCGGCATCGCTCATCGCGAACAGGTCGTGCCCCTCGACGAGGACGTGCCCGGCGTCGATCTCGTCCAGGCCGGACAGGCAGTTGAGCAGCGTCGTCTTGCCGGAGCCCGAGGGGCCCATCACGGCGAGCAGCTCGCCCCTCTCCACCGTGAGGTCGAGCGCGTGCAGCGCGGGCACCTCCACATCACCGCTCCGGTAGACCTTGCGGACGCCGTCGGCTCGCAGCAGGGGACCGGCCGAACCGTCGTCGCCGGCGCGCTTCACTCGGTGCGGGATGTGCATGGACGCCTCCTCCGTCTCGGTCGACGGTGCTAGGGGAGGCGCATCGACGCCGCGGGCGTCCGACCTGTTCGGCGGAGGTCTTTAGCCCCAGCGATCAGCGGCGGACCTCGGTGGCGACGAAGACGGCCGCCTGCGTGCGGCTGGCGAGACCGAGCTTGGCGAGCACGCTGCTGACGTAGTTCTTCACGGTCTTCTCGGCGAGGTGCATCTTCGTGCCGATCTGGCGGTTGGTGAGGCCGTCGGCGACGAGCTCGAGGACCTTGCGCTCCTGATCGGTGAGCCCGGCCAGGCGCTGGTCCTCCTGCGGTCCGCGGCGCAGCCGCTCGAGGACGGCGGCGGTGACGGAAGGGTCGAGCAGCGACTGACCCTCAGCGACACGGCGCACGCCGTCGACGAGGTCGTTGCCGCGCACCTGCTTGAGGACGTAGCCGGATGCGCCCGCCATGATGGAGGCGAAGAGCGCCTCGTCGTCGTCGTGCGACGTGAGCATGAGCACTTGGGTGTCCGGCAGTGACGCG
>NZ_DASZVF010000058.1:0-2832 GCF_035547335.1 Humibacter sp.
ACCCACCCCTACGCGACTGACCCGTCCGCACCGTCCGCCGCACCATCCCAAACCCACGAACACACCGCGGGCTCATCTCGCCATGCGCGACGTAGAGACCATGGCGCCGGGTGCGTCGGGTGGATTTCTTCACACCGTCGAACGATTCCATCCGCTGCCGGCAACCGACCCAATACCCGTACGCGAACCGGCGCTACAGATTGGTTCCGCTAGCCCCGGCGGCTCAGATGTCGCAACGTGCAGCGGCGACGGTCCAGGTCGCGGAGGATGCACGTGTGGCAGTGAGTGACGCGCTCATGCGGGGCGCTCTCGAGCGGATCGGCCCTACGACGATTCCGATCGCTCAGGTTGGCGGCATAAGAGGCACGGCATTTCTCTTCAACGAACTCCTCACGCGTGCGCCACAGCAGGAGACCGTGCGGACCTTCCTCGTCACGTGTCGGCTGCTGATCGAGAACCAGCAGTTCCTCACCGTCGAGGTGCCGCCCTACCGGACCTCACCTCCGGGAGTGGCCTCGCGCGAGATCGTGCTCCATGGTCTCGACGGCATGTGGCGCGTTGGCGATGGAGGCGTCGCCATCGGCTATTTCGCTCACCTCGAAGAGCACGCGGCGAGCAAGGGCTGGGCGTGGGACATGACGGAGGTCACGGACGGCATCGCGATTCGAGCCGACGAGCTCGACGCCCTGGACGCGGTCTCCTGCCTGGTATTCGGGTTCGCGGGCGAACAAGCAGGTCGCGAGGAGATCGTGTTCGAGGCGCCCTTGGTTCGCAACGCCGCTGGCTGGGAGATCCCTACCGCAGTGCCTGCAGGATTGGTGGGCGGCCCCGTCGCCATCTTCAAGCGCAACGGTGAAGGGCAAGTCGTCCTGAAGTGCCTCGGGCTCGTCCTGCCCGGAAACGAACGCCATCCGATCGCAACCTTCGATGTGATCCGGGCCCTGATCGCGTCCCAAGCGCGGCCGAGCCGCCGCCGGCGATGGCCCGGACCGCGGCGGAAGTAGTCCAACGAGCCCGTCCGACAACGCGGAACTGGCCCGACAACCTGTCCGGGACGTGCCGTTCGCGAGCTCTCGGCACCGAGTGTGTATGTGCCGATCGCGAGCTCTCGGCTCCGGCCGGACGACCACTCTGTGCCCCACCGTCGGTTCCGCGCGGTGGCGGAGGCTTTAGGTAAGGGGAGGTCTGTTGGCGCGCCGCGAGACTTCCTCGACCAGGCGGTCCGGTGTGAAGCCGAGCCCGTAATGAGCAGGGATGAGGCCGGGATTGCTTTCCAGTGCGGAGCGCGCCTGGTCAATCGAACCGAGTGCGATGAGGGCGCAGACCTCGACGAGGCCTGGGCGGGGCGCGTTGATGCTGCGCTCGGCTGATTGCCGACCCGCGATCGCAAGGATGCCCTCCGGCGCTGCGCTCTCCGACCAGAAGGCTGCTGCCGGCGCGGCGGCGGCGTGCCACATCTTCGTGGCTGTCTCGATGAATGCCGTCTCGCCGAAGGAGCCAAGGATCCAGTTGCTGTAGGCGTCGTGAGCGGAGTCAGGCCGGGCTAGGTCGATCGATCGCTCGCGTAGCGCGAAGTCTGCCGATGCGGCCGTGCGCACGAACCCGAAGGGCTCGCGGGTCGAGGTCGGCACCCAGGGCACGGAGACGCCCCACTCCCAGGTATAGGACGTCCGGAGGGTGCGCAGTCCGAGGACCGAGAACCAGCCTTCCCCGAGCGGGCGCACCCAGAGGCCCCGCTTGTTCGCGGTGAGGTCCGGATGCGCTGCGCGGACGATCTCGTCGGCCAGCGCCTTCGCGCGGGCCGCTGGCACAGGGACACGTCCTCCGTACCACCGCTCGAGCTCGTTCAGACGCGCGGCGTTCTCGTCGAACCGGCGCTGCCCTTCCGGGTCGAGTACGAGCCCATGCTCGGCCGCCAGCCTCTCGACCCGATCGCTATGGCGGCGACGGCGGAACACGAACAAAGTCTGCTCTGACCGCGCTAGATCTGCCGTTCTGGCTTGGCATCGTCCAGGGACGATATGCCTCGGGGAGACTCTCCGCCGTGAAGGCCTTCTACCTCAACCAGCCCCACGGCCCGGACCAGGACGACGTTCCCGCCCTGCTCCGTCGGGTTGCGGACGAGATCGAGCGTGCCGTCGGCGAGGATGAAGAGGTCGACCACGTGTTCGTTCACCGCGACGAGGTGAACGAGTACGGCTCTTGTCCCTCGGCGGTCGTGTACTTCAGCCCCAAGCTCTCGGACCAGGACAGACCGGTCAGGCATCTCCGCCCGATGTAGGCGCGAAGTATGTGCCGTTCGCGAGCTCTCGGCACCGAACGTGTAGGTGCCGATCGCGAGCTCTCGGCACCGAGGTCGATGTGCGTTCGCGCTCGTCGGTGCCGGCGCGCCACCCGGCACATAGATGCCGATCGCACGCGGCCGCGCTCGGCCGATGCCGCCGTGCCGGATTGGCCCGACGCGTCAGGTCTGCAGCGTTAGCCGACCCCGCCGCCGCTGTCGCCGCCGGCGATGGTGCCGGTCAGGGACAGGGCGAGGTAGATGGCGCCGGCCGTGGCGGCGAGCACGACGAGCGCGACGAGTATCCGGAACCGCCACACCTCGAGGCGGTGCGGATCGGCCTCGGAGCCGGCCGTGACCGGCGAGACCCAGGTCTCGCCGTCGAGCTGTCCCACGAGGGAATGGTGCCTGAGGAGGTGGATCAGGCGAGGCGGGCGCGCTGACGGGCTCCGCGGCGCTTCAGCGCGCGGCGCTCGTCCTCGGTCAGGCCGCCCCAGATGCCGGCGTCCTGGCCGGTCTCCATCGCCCACTGGAGGCAGTCCGTCGCCACC
>NZ_DASZVF010000059.1:0-1872 GCF_035547335.1 Humibacter sp.
CGGCGCTCGACGAGGGCGACCGACAAGCCGCGGCTGGCCGCGTCGAGGGCGACACCGGCACCCGTCACGCCGCCGCCGACGACGAGTACGTCGACGACCTCACCCGCAGCCAGTGCGTCGAGATCGCGCTGCCGCCGCTCGGCGGTGAGGTAGGTGTCGCCGGGGATCGTGCTCACGGCCGCAACCATCCGTCCAGGCCGACGCCGAGCTCATCGAGGGCTCGATCCCGTCCGACGTCGTCGAGCAACCGTGCAGACACGACGAACGGCAGCACCGCGACCAGGGCACTCGTCGCCATCACCTCGGGGTCCCCTTTGCGGATCGAGCCGTCGCGATGACCGGCGGCGATCAGACCCTGCACGTGCTCGATGGCGAACCGCTGCGTCGAGCCGAGCCGCTCCGTCAGGTACGGCAGCAGCAGGTCGGGGTCGACGTCGATCACCCGCCGGAACAGCGGCTCCTCGGGCAGCCGCCGCGCGACGTCGACGGTCATCGCGACCAGGCGACCGCGCGCGGTGCGTTTGCGGGCGGCGCGGGACTCGGCCTCGAGCAGCAGCGCGGCGAAGTCCCGGGTCATCACCGTCAGGATGAGCGTCTCCACGTCGGGCACCATCCGGTAGAGCGTCATCCGGCTGACCCCTGCCCGGCGCGCGACGTCGGTCAGCGTCGTGCGCCGTACCCCGACGGCGAGCACCGAGTCGCGGACTGCCGAAGCGATCTCGACAGGAACCGGGCTTGTCGCCGCTCCGGACACCCAGCCCGGACGTGTCTCGGAGCTAGTGTGACGTTGTGACGTCATATGTCACACTGTAGCGCATGGTGCTCACCGACCCGGACAACGGATCCTCCTGGACCTCGTGGGGTGCGACGCGGCCGGAGCTGCCGGACTCGGCGCGGTCGATGCTGCGCGACCTGCTCGGCGACCTCACGCCGAGCCGGCCCGGCGCGATCGAGCAGGCTCAGCTCCCGCCGTCGCGTCTCACCGCAGCACTGCGCAAGTCGCTCGCGGGAGCGGTAGGCGAGTCACGCGTGCTCACCGACGACATCACCCGCGCCCGCCACGCGGGCGGGCAGGCATACGCGGACCTGGTGCGCCGCCGCCGGGGGGACGCGTCGGACGCGCCCGACGTCATCGTGCGGCCCGGCTCAGCAGAGCAGGTGGCCGAGGTGCTGGCGATCTGCAGCAAGGCCCGCGTTGCCGTCGTCCCGTGGGGCGGCGGGACGAGTGTCGTCGGGGGGTTGTCGGCGATCGACGGCGGGCTGAAGGCCGTCGTCGCGCTCGACCTGTGCCGCCTCGACCAGCTGCTGGGCGTGGATGCGGTCTCGCGCACCGCGACCTTCCAACCCGGCATCCGCACGCCGGCTGCGGAGGCCGCACTGGCCGAGCACGGACTATCTCTCGGTCACGTGCCGCAGAGCTTCGAGCGCGCCTCGATCGGCGGCTATGTCGTGACGCGCTCCTCGGGTCAGGGGTCGGCCGGGCGGGGGCGAATCGACGACATGGTCCTCGGCGTACGGATGGCCACGCCGCGCGGTGAGATCGTGCTGCCGGTCATGCCCGGCAGCGCCGCCGGGCCCGACCTGCGGCGCCTGGTGCTCGGCTCCGAGGGGACGCTCGGCGTGGTCACCGAGGTCACGCTGCGGGTGCGGCCCATCCCGAAGACGACGCACTTCGAGGGGTGGGTGGCGCGCAGCTGGGAGGACGGGACGCGCATCCTTCGTGCGCTCGCACAAGACGGGCCGAGGCCGGACGTGCTGCGGCTGTCCGACGAGGACGAGACGCGGATCTCACTTGCCTTGTCAGGGACGGAGGGTGCGAAGAAGCGAGCCATGGACAGCTGGCTGAGGCTGCGCGGCGTCTCCGGCGGGTGC
>NZ_DASZVF010000060.1:0-124545 GCF_035547335.1 Humibacter sp.
GCGGTCAGCGGCTCTGCGAGAACGCCGCGTCGAAGGCCGCGGCCGGGGGCGTGATGGTCGCGAGCTTGCGGACGAACTGCAGGGCCTCGGGTCCGCCGACGAGGCGGTCCATGCCGGCGTCCTCCCACTCGACGCTCGTCGGCCCCTCGTACCCGATCCAGTTCAGGGTGCGGAAGATCGGCTCCCACGGCACCTCGCCGTGGCCCGTGGACACGAAGTCCCAGCCGCGCCGCGGGTCGCCCCACGGCAGGTGCGATGCGAGACGGCCGTTGCGCCCGTTGAGCTGCGTCACCGACTCCTTGCAGTGCACGTGGTAGATCTTGTCCGCGAAGTCCTGGAGGAACGTCACGGGATCGATCTGCTGCCACACGAAGTGCGAAGGGTCGAAGTTGAAGCCGAACGCGTCCCGGTTGCCGATGGCCTCCAGCGTGCGCTTGCTCGACCAGTAGTCGAACGCCACCTCGCTGGGGTGCGGCTCCAGCGCGAACCGCACGCCGACCTCGTCGAACACGTCGAGAATCGGATTCCAGCGGTCCGCGAAGTCCTGGTAGCCGTCGTCGATCATCGACTCGGGCACCGGCGGGAATCCGGCGATCGTCTTCCAGATCTTCGACCCCGTGAAGCCCGTGACGGTCTTGACGCCCAGCGCCGCGGCGGCCCGCGCCGTGGTCTTCAGCTCCTCCGCCGCCCGCTGGCGCACGCCCTCCGGATCCCCGTCGCCCCACACGTGAGGCGGAACGATGTCCTTGTGGCGCTGGTCGATCGGATCGTCGCACACGGCCTGGCCCACGAGGTGGTTCGAGATGGTGAAGACCTTGAGTCCGTTCTTCTCCAGGATCTCGAGCCGGTCTGCCACATAGGCGGGGTCGCTGGCAGCGCGGCGCACGTCGAGGTGGTCGCCCCAGCTGGCGATCTCGAGGCCGTCGTAGCCCCATTCGCCGGCCAGCCTGGCCACTTCCTCGAACGGCAGGTCGGCCCACTGGCCGGTGAACAACGTGATCGGACGCGTCATCGTCCTTCCTCCTTCTCGATCGGCTGCCATGCGGAGCTCGCTTCCGCCGACTCCTCGACGGCGGCGAGCACGCGCTGCACCTGCAGCGCGTCGTCGAACGACGGGCGCGGCTGCGCGCCGGCCGCGAGGTCGCGCACGAGGTCGACCACCTGGTGCGTGAAGCCGTGCTCGTAGCCGAGGCCGTGACCGGCGGGCCACCAGTTGCCCACGTAGGGGTGCACCGGCTCGGTCACGATGATGCGACGGAAGCCCTGGGCCTCGGCGTCGTCGGTTCCGTCGAAGAACTCGAGCACGTTCATGTCCTCGAAGTCGAATGCGATCGAGCCCTTCGAACCGTTCACCTCGAGACGGATGGCGTTCTTGCGGCCGAGCGCGAAGCGCGTCGCCTCGAAGACGCCGATCGCTCCGTCGGAGAAACGGGCCGTGAACGCAGCGGCGTCGTCGACCGTGACCGGTCCCTTCTCCCCGTCGCTCGCACCCGTTCCGCCGAGCCCGACCTTGTCGCCGCCGACGGGACGCTCCGTCACGAACGTCTTCGTGATGGCGGACAGGCCGACGATGTCGGAGCCCGTCACCCACTGCGCGAGATCGATGATGTGCGCGCCGATGTCGCCGAGGGCACCGCTGCCGGCCTTCGACTTGTCCATGCGCCAGGTCAGAGGAGCGTTCTCGTCGCTGAGCCAGTCCTGCAGGTACTGGGCGCGCACGTGCCTGATCTGGCCGATCCGGCCCTCTTCGACGAACCGCTTGGCCAGTGCGATCGCCGGCACCCTGCGGTAGGTGAAGCCGCACATCGCGAACGTGCCCTGCTCGGCCGCCTCACGCGCGACCGTTGCCATCTCCTCGGCCTCGGCGACCGAGTTGGCGAGCGGCTTCTCGCACAGCACGTGCTTGCCTGCGCGCAGCGCGGCGATCGCGATCTCGCGGTGCGTGTCCCCAGGCGTGCAGATGTCGATCAGGTCGATGTCGTCGCGTTCGACCAGCCGGTGCCAGTCCGTCTCCGTGCTGTGCCATCCCATGCGGAGGGCCGCGTCAGCGACGCCCGCCGGATTGCGTCCCGCGATGGCGGTCAGCTCGGGCGTGAGGGGAAGCTCGAAGAAACGGTGAGCGGTGCGCCAGGCGTGCGAGTGCGCTGCGCCCATGAAGGCGTAGCCCACCATGCCGACGCGCAGTCGTGGCGTGCTGTCTGCCATCGCGACTCCTTCGTACAAACGGTGCTGGTGCAGACGATGCTGCCGGACAGGGCTGCCGGGCCTCCGGCTACTTGCGCAACTCGGGTGCGGACGTCGGCACGCCCGCCCCTGATCCTCGCACTCCGATGCCCGTCGAATCAAGCGCATCCGCATCTTCTGAACTTGCGCAACTTGGCTCTACGATGTGGCCATGAGCGAACCGCACGACGGCGCAGTCGGCGCCGGGGATGCGCGAGGCGGCGCCGTCACCATGGCCCAGCTGGCAAGGCTGGCCGGGACGACCGTGCCGACCGTGTCCAAGGTGCTCAACGGACGCTCCGACGTCTCGGCCGCCACGAGGGACCGCGTCATGCGGCTCGTGGACGAGACAGGCTACCGGCGCAGGCGCAGAGGCGCGGGCGGACGGCACCGGGAGACGGGAGCGCTCGTCGATCTCGTGATCAGCAAGGTGAGCGGCTCGTGGGCGAACCTCGTGCTGAGCGGTGCCGAGCGGGCCGCGGCATCCGCCGGTCTCGACATCGTCGTCACGGTGGCGCGCCCGCAGCAGGATGCCGGCGAGGACTGGGTGGCGCGGCTCCTGGCCAGGAGGTCGCGCGGTGCCACCGTCGCACTGCTCACCCCGGCACGCGCCCAGGTGCAGATGCTCTCAGCCGCCGGCATCCCGCTTGTGCTGCTCGATCCGTCGTCGGACTCCGCATCCGGCACGCCGAGCATCGGCACGACGGACTGGACGGGCGGCTACGCGGCGGCAGCTCACCTCGCTGAGCTCGGCCATCGCGATATCGCAGTCATCGCGGGCACCGGCGACTACCGGTACAGCAGGGCACGCGTCGACGGGTTCCGCGCGGGACTCGAGCAGTCGGGCATCCGGCTGAGCGACCGGCGCATCCACCTCGCCGAATGGAGCCGAGACAGCGCCGCCGACGTCGCGGCGCGGATGCTGCGCGCGGCTGACCGGCCCACCGCCTTGTTCGCCTGCTCGGACGAGATGGCGCTGGGTGCGTACCGGGCCGCGGCCGAGCTGGGTCTGCGCATCCCCGACGACCTCAGCGTCGTGGGGTTCGACGACCTGCCGGAGTCCGCGTGGGTCTCACCTGCGCTCACCACAGTGCGGCAGCCGATCGAGGACATGGCGGCCGCCGCCACGCGCATGCTGCTCAGGGTTCGCAGCGGTGCGGAGAGCGCGTCCACGAGGGAGGAGCTGGCCACGGAACTCGTCGTGCGCGGCTCCACGACAACGGCTCGGTAACGTTTTGGCCGCATGAGGATCCGTCGTATAGCGTGTGCGTGAGAGCGCTCCCACGACTTTCATCACATCTTGATTTCAGTTGATCGAGACAGTCGTGAGAAGCGATCCCGAAATGTTGACACGTCCAACAAAAGACTGAAAGATAACAGGACGGCCGTGGAAGACGTGGCCGCGACCGCCGCACCAACCTGTACATTCAACGACGAATCTCCGCATCGAGGCCCAGCAACGGTGCGGACGAAAGGATCTGATAATGGCATCGGAATCCACAGGCGCAGCCTTCACCCGACGCGGCTTTCTCGGCCTCGCGGGCGGCGTCGCCGCAACCACGCTCCTCGCGGCCTGCTCCAGCGGTGGCGGCGGAGGCAGCACAGGCGGAAGCGGCAAACCGCTGAAGTTCTGGAACATGCCCTGGGGTGGAACCGCGTTCAACCCGCTCGACAAGAAGATCACCCTGGCCTACAAGCCGAAGAGCGGTCTTCCCTCGGCCACCTACCAGGAGATCCAGTGGGCGAACTTCACGCAGACGTTCTCGTCTGCGGTGGCGTCGAACACCGGCCCCGCCGTCAGCTCCGGCGGTGGTACCCAGGCCTTCCAGTTCGCTCACCAGGGCAAGATCGCGTACGCCGATAACCTGCTCGACAGCTGGAAGAGCAACGGCCTATACGACGACTTCCTGCCCGGCCTTCTCGACACGATGAAGACCGACCAGGGCTACGCGGCCGTTCCGTACAACCTCGACGTTCGCGTGTCGTGGTACAACAAGTCGCTCATGCAGCAGGCCGGTGCCGAGAGCCCCACGACGTGGGACGAGTACAAGGACGTCTGCGCCAAGCTGAAGAAGATCGGCGTGTACGGTCTCGGAATCGGCTCCGGCGCCGGCAACTTCACCGGCAGCCACATCCTGACCGCGTTCATGATCAACAACGGCGGCGGCCTCTTCAACTCGAAGAAGGAGCCGGAGTGCGTCACCGACGCCAACGTCGAGGCCATGGAGTTCATCCTCGAGCTCGTGCAGAGCGGCTACTCCGACCCCGCGGCGGCGACCTACACGAGCGCCAACGTCCAGGCGCAGTGGAAGGCGAAGAAGTTCGGCTTCGGCTGGGACACGGCCGGACTGCCGGCCGGCGCCGTCGGCGACGTGGCCAGCGACCTGGTGGTCGGCGACCCGCTGACCAGCCCGTCGGGCAAGAAGGGTGGCCTCTACTTCCCGAACAACATCATGATGTACAAGAACACCCCCAGCCAGAAGGGCTCGGAGGCGTTCCTCACGTACTACTACAAGAACATGTCGAAGCTGTGGACGGAGAAGACCGGTATCGGCCTTCCCCCGCTGAAGTCCATCGCCGACACGTCGGTGCTCAAGGCCGACCCCGTGACGGTGAAGATCCTGAAGGACTGGAACCCGATCTTCGGCACGTGGGCTGCTCCCGGCGGAAAGGGCCTGTTCTACAACATCGCCAACACCGTCGACGGCACTCAGCCGATGAACACCTTCGCACAGTCGATCCTGGGTGGTAAGACGGATGCCAAGACGGCACTGACGACGCTGCAGAACGCCATCGAAGGTCTGATGAAGTAAGGATGGATTGCGGGTGGGCCTGCGCGTGAGCGTCGGCCCACCCGTTTTCATTGTCGTAGCTGTCTAAGGAGAGGCTGACATGTCGACCGAGTCCGTAGCCGGCGCGCTGAAGAAAGCGCGTAACGGCGTAGGTGTGGCTGGGCCGGGGCGGGCCCCGAGCAGTGGGAAACGGGGCCGTGCGATCTCGCACTTGTGGACGTTCCTGCTGTTCGCGATCCCCTCGCTGTTGTTCCTGCTGCTGTTGAACCTGTACCCGGTGATCTACGCCGGGTGGCAGTCGCTGCGCAACGGCGACCTGATCGATTCCGGCGCCTTCGTCGGGTTCACCAACTACACCGCGGTGGTGCAGCAGCCCGGGTTCTGGCATGCCGCGCTGTTCACACTGATCTTCACCGTCGTCGGCGTGTTCGGCTCGTGGGCCGCCGGGCTGGGGCTCGCGTTGCTCCTGCGCACCCGGATCCCGCTGGCCGGACTGTGGAAGGTTCTCCTGCTTCTCCCCTGGGTGGTTCCGGTTGTGGTGTCCGCCACCTCGTGGAACTGGCTGGTCGCGACCCCGCAGTCGCCGCTTCCGCTTCTGGCTCAGGCTCTCGGGTTCGGGAACGTGCTCTTCCTGGCCGACCCGCTGCTGGCCCAGATCACGGTCTGCGTGTTCAAGGTGTGGATCAGCTTCCCGTTCATGATGATGATGATGTCGTCGGCGCTCGCATCCGTCGACACCACCGTGTACGAGGCATCCAAGGTCGACGGTGCAGGCACCTGGCAGACGTTCACGCAGATCACGCTGCCGATGATCTCCCGCACCACCTACGTGTCGTGGATCCTGATGACGATCTTCTGCGTCAACGACTTCCCGACCATCTTCCTGCTCACCGGTGGCGGCCCGGTCAACGCCACCCAGTCCCTGGTCGTGCTCGCGTATCAGACCGTGTTCCAGAACTACCAGGTCGGTCCTGGTGTCGCGATCGCGTTCATCATGACCATCGTTCTCGTGATCATCTCGGTGGTGCTGTACCGCCAGATCAGAAAGGCGGCCATCGAATGAGCACCGAAACCTCCGCAGAACTCATCGGCCACCTCCAGGTCGGAGTCACCAACGGCAGACGTCGCACGCTGGGCGAGCTCGGCGAACGCGGCAAGTGGTGGCGTCTGCTGGGCATCCTCGTCATCACGGCCGTCGTGCTCGTTCCGATCGTGGCCGTCGTCATCCTCTCGCTCACGCCGTCGCTGGGATCGTCGGCGACCGGGCTCACGATCGAGAATTACGGCGACGTCTTCACCCAGACTTCGGTCGGCACCTGGCTGACCAACAGCCTCGTCGTCGCCGCCGTCACGGTGGTCGCCGCCGTCGTGATCGCGGCACCGGCCGGATACGTGCTCTCCCGCGGCCGCAACCGGCTGGTCTCCAGCTACGCCCTCATCCTGTTCATCGTGCAGTCGCTGCCGGTGGTGACGGCCGTGATCCCGCTGTTCTTCCTGTTCTCCAAGCTCGGACTGGTCGACAACCTGATCGGCGTGATGATCATCTACACCGGTTCGACGATGAGCGTCGCGTGCTGGATGATGGCGGCGTACTTCGACTCCATCCCGATCACGCTCGAAGAGGCGGCATGGATCGACGGCGCATCGGTGTTCGGATCGTTCACGCGCGTCGTGCTCCGCAACTCGCTGCCCGGCATCCTGTCCACCGCGATCTTCTCGTTCCTGCTGGCCTGGAACGACTACCTGATCGCGCTGGTCTTCCTGCGCAGCGACCAGAACTACACGCTCCCGATCGGTCTGAACACGTTCTTCCAGCAGAACCAGACCAACTGGGGACTCGTCATGGCGGTCGCGGTGATCATGATGCTGCCACCCATCATCGTGTTCGCCGTGCTCAACCGGTTCTTCTCCGTCGGCGGAATCGGAGGATCGCTTGCCGGTCGTTGAGCCTGGTGCGGAGGGCGGTCGCGCGGTCGGCGCGGCCGCCCTTTCCGCCGCCGAGGGCGGTCGCGCGGCTCGCGCGGCCGCCCTCCCCGCACTCGCGGCGGCCGTCGACCGCATCATCCCGGGGGATGCCTGGCCCGCAGGGTGGGAAGGCGGCGTCCGCGAATACCTGACCGCCGATCCGATCTCCGCCGATCGGGACCTGCTGTGGGCGTGGCCCGAGCTGATCTCGCTCGCCGCACGCCTGGACGACGAGGCGAGACGCGCCGGCGCCGCCGACTTCGCGTCGCTGGAGACGACGGCGCAGGACGGCATCCTCTCCGTGGTCGCGGCCGGATCGAGCGCCCGCAGCTTCGACGCGCTTCGCCGCGTCAGCTGGGAGGGCTACTACGCGTCGTCGGACGGGAGGCGGCAGCCGGCCGGCCTGGGCATGGTCGGATTCCGCGGCGTGCCAGAAGGCGTCTCCCCCATCGAACCGGAACCGCTGAAGACCGTCGCACCCGCCCAGGTGCATTCGCACTACGACGCCGTCATCGTCGGGTCCGGTCCTGGCGGGGGCGTCGCTGCTCAGGTGCTCACCGCAGCGGGCAAGCACGTGCTGCTCGTCGAGCGTGCACCGTACCTGCGGAACGACCAGATCAGGGGCGATCACCTGCACGGCAAGCGCAACGCCGTGTACTGGCCGACCGTGGGGCCAGGCCCCGGGCATCCTCGCATCGCCCAGCTTCCGGATGGCGACCGACTGGTCGACGGCATCGACGACCCCTCCGTGTACGGCCTGAACGCCGACACCGTGGGAGGCGGCACGCGCATCTGGCAGGGCATGGCCTGGCGGTTCATGCCGGAGGACTTCGCAATGCGCACGCTGTACGGCAATCCCGACGGCGCGAGCCTCGCGGACTGGCCCGTGTCGTACGACGAGATGGAGCCGTACTACACGAAGGCGGAATGGCAGCTCGGCGTCGCAGGTGAGGAAGGCGGTCTCACGCGTCGCACGCCGCGGTCCGCCGGCTACCCGATGCCCGCTATGGGCACGGAGCCGTCACGCGAGCTGCTCGGAGCCGCGGCGGACAGCCTCGGCTGGGGCTGGGGCCCGATCCCGCTCGCCATCAACTCCGTGCCGTGGGACGGCCGTGCCGCCTGCGTCAGGTGTGCGCAGTGCATCGGCAACACCTGCCCGGTGAACGCGAAGAACGGCTCGCAGTCCACCTTCATCCCCCGTGCCATCGCGACGGGTCTGTGCGATCTCCTGCCCGACGCCGAGGTGCTGGAGGTGCGCGACGGCGCCGGTGCTGCCGGCGTCACGATCATGGCGGATGCCTCCACCAGCACCGTCGAGCTCACCGTGAGCGCCGACGTCGTCGTCGTCTCTGCTGGAGCGGTCGAGACCGCCCGCCTTCTGCTGGCCAGCGGCATCGGCAACGACCACGTGGGCAGGTATCTTCACGATCACCGCACCGCTACCGTGCTCGGCGAGTCGGCGACGCCGGTGAAGCCGTACATCGGCCCAGGGCACTCGGTCGCGACTCTCGACCACGTGCACGGCGACACGATCCCCTGGGGCGGCGGCGTCATCGTCGACCTGATGAGCCTCCTGCCGCTCACCTCCGCCGGCCAGCCGGCACCCGGCGTTCCCGGCTGGGGAGCGGGACACAAGGAGTGGATGCGGGGCCGCCGCGCCAACCTGTTCGGCGTGTTCGCCATGGGGCAGGAGATCCCGCTCCCGACGTCCCGCGTCACGCTCGCGCCCGTGAAGGACCGCTGGGGACGGCCGGGAGCGGCGCTGCGCAAGGACGTGCACTGGACGAGTCAGCAGGTGGAGGACGGCATGGCGGTGCAGGGTGCCAGGTGGCTCCAGGCGGCCGGCGTCACCGACATCAGGCGTCAGGGCGGCCCCGCGACGGCATCCGCCGCTGGTGAGCACTCGTGCGGAACCGCGCGCATGGGCACGTCGGCCGACAACTCGGCCACCGACCCGTACGGCCGGGTGTGGGGAGCACGGCGGGTCGTCGCATGCGACTCGTCGCTGCACCCGACGAACGGTTCGGTGAACCCCACGCTCACGATCGTGGCCAACGCGTTCCGGGTGGCCGAGCATCTCGTCGCCGAGTGGCCGCGATGAGCTCGGCCGGCCCGACCTGGCCGGCCGGGTGCGACCTGGCGGCCTCGACCGCGCCGGGTTGCCGAGCCCGATCGCTCGAACGCGGCAGGTCGCGCGCCCCGCAGACCAACTAGAAGCATCCCGAACGGAAGGATCCCCGATGACCGAGACCAGTTCCCGCTGGCGGGACACGAGCCTGAGCGCCGCAGAGCGCGTCGACGCGCTCATCGGCGAGATGACGCTGCGCGAGAAAGCCGCTCAGCTGTACGGGATCTGGGTGGCATCGTCGCCGGTCGGCGACGATGTGGCGCCGTTCCAGCACGACATGAGCGAGGATGCGGTCGAGCTGGACTCCCTGCTTCCGCACGGTCTCGGCCAGCTGACCAGGTCGTTCGGGTCGGCGCCCGTCGATCCAGCGGTGGGCCTGGCATCCCTTGCGCGCAGTCAGAAGCGCATCATGGCGGCGAACCGGTTCGGCATCCCCGCAATCGCCCACGAGGAATGCCTGGCGGGGTTCACAGCATGGGGCGCGACGAACTATCCCGTTCCGCTCTCCTGGGGCGCCACCTTCGACCCCGACCTCATCGAGCGCGTCGCGAAACGGATCGGCACGGGGATGCGTGCGGTGGGAGTCCACCAGGGTCTCGCGCCCGTGCTCGACGTGACGCGCGACCCGCGGTGGGGCCGCACGGAGGAGACCATCGGCGAGGACCCGTACCTCGTCGGCACCATCGCACTCGGGTACGTCCGCGGGCTCGAGTCGACGGGGATCGTCGCGACCCTCAAGCACTTCATCGGATACTCGGCGTCGAAGGCCGGACGCAACCTCGCGCCGGTGTCGATGGGACGCCGGGAGTACAACGACGTCATGGTGCCGCCGTTCGAACTGGCGGTACGGGACGGCGGCGTGCGCAGCGTGATGCACGCCTACACCGATGTCGACGGCGTGCCGTCGGCCGGAGACGAGTCGCTGCTCACCGGCATGCTCCGCGAGACCTGGGGATTCACCGGAACCGTCGTGGCCGACTACTTCGGCATCGCGTTCCTCAAGACGCTGCACGGCGTGGCCGGCTCGTGGGAGGACGCTGCGGCATCCGCTCTCAAGGCCGGTGTCGACGTGGAGCTGCCCACCGTGAAGGTGTACGGGGATCCGCTCGTCTCCGCGGTGGAGAGCGGCCACCTCGACGAGTCGTTCGTCGATCGGGCGCTGCGCAGGGTGCTGCTGCAGAAGGCGGAGTTCGGCATGCTGGATGCCGGCTGGTCGCCGCCGCCCGAGGGCTGGACCGATGCGGACCTCGACGACATCGAGGCCGTGCGAGGACGCGTCGACCTGGACACCGCCGAAGACCGCGCCCTCGCGCGCGAGGTCGCCGAGCGTGCCGTCGTGCTCGTGCACAACGACGGCACGCTGCCGCTCTCCGCCGACATGGACCTGCGCATCGCCGTCGTCGGCCCGCTCTCCGACGACCCGTTCGCCATGCTGGGCTGCTACTCCTTCCCCAGCCACGTCGGCACGCTGCACCCCGAGGTTCCGATCGGCATCGAGCTCCCGACGGTGCTGCAGAGCCTGCGAGCGGAGTTCCCGAACGCGTCCATCACCGTCGAGCCCGGTGTGAGCGTCGACGGCAAGGGCGAGGGCACGGCGGAGTCGGATGCCGCCGGCATCGCCCGCGCCGTCGCTGCCGCTCGCGACGCCGACCTCGTCCTGGCCGTGCTCGGCGACCGCGCCGGCTTGTTCGGCCGCGGCACCTCCGGCGAGGGATGCGACGCGACCAGCATGCGACTGCCGGGCAGGCAGCAGGACCTGCTGGACGCGCTGATCGACTCGGGCACGCCCGTGGTCGCCACCCTCGTGGAGGGCAGGCCGTACGCGCTCGGCTCGGCCGCCGAGCTGGCATCCGCGATCGTCACCGCGTTCTTCCCAGGGGAAGAGGGCGGCCCGGCGATCGCCGGCGTGCTGAGCGGCAGGGTGAACCCGAGCGGACGGCTGCCCGTCAGCATCCCCGCCCACGAGGGCTCCCAGCCCACGACCTACCTGGCGCCGCCGCTCGGCGGACCCACCGGCGTGTCGAACATCGACCCGACGCCGAGGTTCCCGTTCGGGCACGGGCTCTCGTACACGAGCTTCGAGTGGAGCGACGCGGAGACCGACGCCACGGAGACGTCCACGTCGGGCACCGTCACCGTCTCGCTCACCGTGGCCAACACGGGCGATCGGGCGGGCATCGAGAACGTGCAGCTCTACCTGCACGATCCCGTGGCCTCCGTCGTGCGTCCGGTGAATCGGCTGATCGGGTACGCCTCCGTGACGCTGGAGTCCGGCGAGCGCAAGACCGTGTCGTTCGAGGTGAGCGCCGACCTGTCCGCGTTCACCGGCCGGGACTACCGGCGCATAGTGGAGCCGGGCGAGCTGGAACTGCGACTGGGCGCGTCCAGCGGCGACATCCGCTTCGCCCTGCCCGTCACGCTGACCGGCCCCGTTCGAGGCGTCGACCACACGCGCACGCTGCGCAGCCGGGTGACCGTCGGCTAGGCGGAACGACCGGTCGGGAACTCGTGGACCGGCGCCCGGTAGCGACTCCGGTCCGCGAGAAAGCCTCCGACTTCCGCTCAGTCGTTCACCGGTTCGACCAGCTCCACGGCGATCGTGCGACCTGCTGCCGTGGCGGAGAACGCGCCGTTCTCGCGCCGGAGTGACACGGGCACCCGGTCACCGGAGACCGTGACGAGCTCGAAGTCCCGCGGCTGCGCTCCTGGATACACCCGGAGCGTGAGGCCGTCCAGGTAGTCGTAGTCCGGACGGTCGGAGCGGGATCCGATGGGCAGCACAGCACCCTCGCGCACGTACAACGGCAGCGAGTTCAGCTCGTGCCTCTCGGTGCGCCAGCCGCCGCCGCGCACGCTCTGCCCCGTGAGCAGGCTCGTCCAGGTGCCCTCCGGCAGATAGAACGACACCTCGCCGGAGCGGTCGAAGACCGGAGCGACGAGGATGTCCGGACCCAGCAGGTACTGCCGGTCGAGGTAGGCGACAGCCGGGTCGTCGGGGAACTCGAGCTGCATGGGCCGAAGCAGCGGAACGCCTCGTTCGGATGCCTCGGCGCCAGCCAGGAACAGGTACGGCATGAGCGTGTTCTTCAGGCGGGCGAACCTCCTGGTCACCGCGACGGCGCTCGTCTCGCTCTCGTCAACCTCGCCGGTGACCGGGTCCTCGTCGAACGTCCACGGCACCCGGTACGACTCGCTGCCGTGCAGACGCGAGTGGCTGGACAGCAGACCGAACGCGACCCAGCGCTTGAAGACGTCGGGATCCGGCGTTCCCTCGAATCCGCCGATGTCATGGCTCCAGAAGCCGAAACCGCTCAGCGCGAGCGAGAGCCCGCCGCGCAGCGTCTCGGCCATCGACGGGAACGTCGACGTGCTGTCGCCGCCCCAGTGCACGGGAAGGCTCTGCCCGCCCGCCGTTGCGGCGCGCGCGAACAGCACGGCCTCGCCGCTGCCGCGCTCCTCGACGAGCACCTCGTGCACTGCCTTGTTGTAGAGCTGGGCGAAGAGGTTGTGCATGCGCTCCGGCGACGACCCGTCGAAGTACTGCACGTCGAGCGGGATCCGCTCGCCGAAATCCGTCTTGAACGCGTCGACGCCGCCCGCGATGAGGCCGCGCAGCTTGTCCTGGAACCAGGCCGTCGCATCCGGGTTCGTGAAGTCGACGATGCCCATGCCCGCCTGCCACAGATCCCACTGCCACACGCTGCCGTCCGGACGCTTGAGCAGGTAGCCTCGTTCGGCGCCCTCGGCGAATAACGGAGAACGCTGCGCGATGTACGGGTTGATCCACACGCACACCCGCACGCCCTTGTCGTGCAGCCGCGACAGCATCGCCTCCGGTTCGGGGAAGACGCGCGGATCCCACTCGAAGTCGCACCACTGGAACTCGCGCATCCAGAAGCAGTCGAAGTGGAAGACCGAGAGCGGCAGGTCTCGTTCCGCCATGGCGTCGATGAACGAGCTGACCGTGCTTTCGTCGTACGAGGTGGTGAAGCTCGTGGAGAGCCACAGCCCGTACGACCAGGCGGGAACGGCAGCGGGACGCCCCGTCAGCGCGGTGTACCGCTCCAGCACATCCTTCGGGGTGGGGCCGTCGATCACATAGAAGCTCAGCCGCTCCCCCGGCACCGAGAACTGCACCCGCTCGACCGACTCCGACGCCACCTCGAACGAGACGAGCCCCGGGTGGTCGACGAACACCCCGTATCCCCGGTTGGTCAGGTAGAACGGGATGTTCTTGTACGCCTGCTCGCTCGAGGTTCCGCCGTCGGCGTTCCAGACGTCGACCGTCTGCCCGTTCTTCACCAGGGGCCCGAACCGCTCGCCCAGTCCGTAGACCAGCTCGCCGACGGTGAGTTCCAGCTGGGCGTGCACATACGACGACGAGCTGACGCGGATGCCCTCGTCTGCCACCCACGCATCGCTGGCGGTCAGCGCATCCTCGTCCAGCGCCATCCGGGCCAGCGACTTGTGGCCGCTGGAGGTCAGCACGCGACCGCGAGCGGAGAACTCCAGGCTCCACGGCGCGCCCTTCCGCACCGTCGCCGCGAGCTCGCCGCTGACCAGGCTGGCGTCCTCCCCCTCCGCCTCGATGCGAACCTCGGGCTCGCCGCTGCCCACGAGGTCGAAGCCGTCCTCGCGGCGTGCCCCGGCGAAGTGCTCGACGTGAACGCCGATGACGCCTTCCAGCGGCGAGTCGAGCGTGACCGTGAGCGCGCCGTGATTCAGCACATCCCCTCGCCTGGCGACGACCTTGCTCGGTGCGGTGACTACGAGCGTGCTGCCGTCAGGGCGGATGTCGTACGCCTCCTGCGCGTAGAGCGCGTGCACCCCAGGGCGGAGCTGCCAGAAGCCGTCGGTGAATTTCATGGATCCCCTCGAGGTTGCGTCTGCGTCCGGCGACGAGCGCTTCGGTGCAGGCGAGATGGGCCGCCGGTCGAACGGCTCAGCGTCCGACCGGCGGAAGCGGGCCGAGCGTCAGGTCAGGCCGCGGACTCGGACGAGACGGACGCCAGGCCGTCGGCGGCGGAACCCCAGGATCGCAGAGCGGCCCGCACGTCGTCGCGCTTCTCGTTCGCCAGGGCGACGCTGTAGGCGTCTTCGAGCACGGCATCCAGCTGAACGGTGCGCTCGTTCTCGGCGGACAGCACTGCGGCCTCCACCATGGCCAGGCTGTACACGTTGGAGTGCACGTCACCCGACGGCACGACGCCGGTGCGCAGTGCGCCGACGAACTCGTCGAGGGCGCCGGCGATCTCCGACCTTCCCTCCGGCGTGCGGCCCTGCTGACCGGCAGAGCCGTCGACGAGCTCTACGCGGGGCCGGCCCTCGCCGTCCCACGATGCGCTGCCGAGCGCGCCGCTGATGCGCCAGTTGCCGTTCCACGACGTCTCGAGCCCGGGGCTGCACCAGCTGCCGGTGTACCCGAAACGCGTTCCGTCGTCGAAGACGAACGTGGCCGTCGCCGCGGCATCCCCGCGGTACCAGCTCCACCCGGGATTGAACGTGCGGCAGTCGACCGACACCGGATCGGCGTCGAGCAGGTAGCGCGCCACGTCGAACGAGTGGATGGCCATGTCGACCAGCAGGGGATGCGCCATCTCGTCCCGGAAGCCGCCGAAGTGCGGCGCCTTGAAGAACTCGGTGCTGACGATCCCGACCTGACCGAGGGCGGGGAGTGCGAGCTTCAGTTCCGCGAGCGCCGGGTAATACCTTCGCGACTGGCTCGTCATCAGGAGCTGTCCCGTCACATCCTCTGCCGCAGCGAGCGACAGCGTCTCAGCCACGGTCGGGGCGATCGGCTTCTCGCACAGCACGGGGAGGCCAGCGAACAGCGCCTCGGTGTTGACGGCGTGGTGGGCGGGCGGCACGGTCACATCGATGACTGCCTGTGCGCCGCTCTCGGACGCCACGGCGGCCAGCGAATCGCCGACGACGATATCGAGACCACGCTGCTCGGCCGCCCCTCTGGCGAGATCGACGGCGAGGTCGACGAGGCCGACGAGTCGCACCTCGGGCGTCTCGGCGATCACGTCGAGCCAGTGCCTGCCCATGTTGCCTGCACCGACGAGGACGACCCTGAGCGGCTCGTCCCCCTCGATGGTCGCGAACCGGGTCATTCTGCCGAGTCCTTGTTGTGCATGGCCCCCTGGTATCCGCGGCCGTTGAAGAAGTCGCCCGTCTCGTAGCGCAGCAGCTCCGGAACCTTCCGCTCAGGACGATCGGACGCCACCCACGCGACGCCGTTCGCGATCACGCGCCGCACATCCTTGTGGTGGTACACCGGGAAGTCCTGGTCTCCCGGGCTGAAGTAGAAGATCTTGCCGTTGCCGCGACGGTAGGTGATGCCGCTGCGGAAGACCTCTCCGCCCGAGAACGAGCTGATGAAGATGATCTCGTCGGGCTTCGGCACGTCGAACTGCTCGCCGTACATCTCCTGCTGCGGGATCTCGATGGGGTGCGGAACGCCCTGCGCGATCGGATGCGTCGCATCCACCGTCCAGACCAGCTCGCGGTCGTTCTCGCTGCGCCACCGCAGCGTGCACGTCGTGCCCATCAGCTTCTGGAAGATCTTCGACCAGTGGCCGGAGTGCAGCACGACGAGTCCCATGCCGGACAGCACGTGGCGGTGCACACGTTCCACCACCTCGTCGGACACCTCGGCGTGGGCAGCGTGGCCCCACCAGGTGAGCACATCCGCCTCGGCCAGCCGCTCCTCGGTGAGGCCGTGCTCGGGATCGTCGAGAAGCGCCGTCGAGACCGACACCTTGTCGCCCAAGTTCTCTTCGATGCCGGCCTTGATGGCGTTGTGCATGCCGTCCGGGTAGATCTCGGCGACGTGGGGTTCGACCTGCTCGTGCCGGTTCTCTCCCCAGACGACGACGCGCAATGGACGGTCTGCAGTGGCGTTCACGGGTTCTCCTTCGTGGTTCTTCGTGGCGTCGCGGTACGCGCGCGTCACTTGATCGCGCCGCCGAGAGCCCCGGCGGCGATGTACTTCTGGGCGAGGATGAGCAGCACGCCCGCCGGGATGGACGCGATGACGGCTGTCGCCATCACCGGACCCCACTGCGAGACGTTCGCCCCGATGTAGTTGTAGATGCCGAGCGTGATCGGCCGCACGGCGGGTGTGCTCGTCAGCGTCAGGGCGAACAGGAAGTCGCCCCATGCACCGAGGAACGTGAACAGCGCAGCCGTGATGATCGCGTTCTTGCTGATCGGCACGACGATAGAGAGGAACGCCCTGAAGTTGTTCGCGCCGTCCACGAGCGCCGCCTCCACGAGGCTCTGCGGTATGGACGCCATGAACGCTCTCATCAGGATGATCGCGAACGGTATCTGAGCAGCGCTGTCGGCCAGGATGAGTCCCAGGTAGGAGTTCAGCAGGCCCCAGTCGTTGAACAGCGCGTAGAGCGCGTTCGCGATGACGATGGTCGGGATCATCTGCGTGATGAGCAGCACGAAGACGAACGCCGTCATGCCCTTCATCTTGAAACGCGCAAGCCCGTACGCGGCGGGCGTCGCGACGACGAGCGTCAGCACGACGGCGCTCACAGCCACGACCAGGCTCGTGACGAGGTTGGCGCCCTGCTGCTGGATCGCAGCCTCGTATCCGGCGAAGGTCGGATGGAACGGGAACCACTCGGTGTTCGCGGCGCCCGAGTTGCCCTGGAGGCTGCTGTTGATCATCCAGTAGACGGGGAACACCATGATGGCGAGGAAGATGACGCCGAGCACCGTCATCGGCCACTTCCTGGTGTGCTTGCGACGTTCGGTGCGCGCGCCGGCGGGCAGCACCATGGCCTGAGTCGCGGTCATTCGTCGACCCCCTTGCGGTTCATGTACAGGTAGACGATCGCGAACAGCAGCGACACCACGATCAGCACGTTGCTGACGGCGGCGCCCGGGCCGAACGCGAACTGTACGAACGAGTTCTGGTACGCCCACGTCGCGAGCGTCTGCGTCGAGTTCGCCGGGCCTCCGCCGGTGAGCCCCAGGATGATGTCCACCACTTTCAGCGTGTACACCACCCCCAGCACGATCACGACGCTGACCACCGACCTGATGCTCGGCCACGTGATGTGCCAGAACGCCCGCCAGCCGACCGCGCCGTCGAGCGCGGCGGCTTCGTAGAGCTCCTCGGGAACGGCTTGGAGGCCCGTGTAGAGGATCGTCGTGTTGAACGGGATGCCGAGCCACACGTTCACGCCGATGACGGCGACGAGCGCGAGGCTCGGGCTGACGAGCCACGGGATCGGGTGCACGCCGAAGATGGCGAGGAACTGGTTCAGCGCTCCGCTGCCCTGGTCGAGGATCCATTTCCACACCGCTGCGGAGGCGATGAGCGGCAGCAGCCACGGCAGAAGCAGAAGCGACCGGAGGAATCCGCTCAACGGGAAGTGCCGCTTGAAGAACAGCGCGAGCCCGAGGCCGATGCCGAACTGCAGCACGATCGAGCCGATCGTGAACAGGGCGGTGTTGATCACGGTCGTGGAGAAGATCGGGTTGCTGAACACGCTCGCGTAGTTCGCGAACCCCACCCATGGTGCTTCGCCGGTGTAGAACGTCGTCGTCGTGTAGTCCTGCAACGACATCACGACGTTCTGCACGATCGGATAGCCGAAGAAGACGAGCACGAAGAGGATGGCAGGCGCCACGAAAAGCCATCGGGTCAGGTAGCGGCCCACCCTGGCGCGGCGCCGGGGTTCTCCGTGGTGGAGGGCGTGCGCGGTCCTCTTCTCGAGGCCGGCATCCACTGAGGTCATGTCACGCTCCTAGCAAGGATCGGACACCGGGCGGGCGGGAGTCCCGCCCGCCCGGAGTCGGCCTACTTGTTCTGGGCCTGAGCCTGCTGGAGGGCTTCCTGCGGAGTCGCCTTGCCGGTCAGCGCCAGCTGCACGGCCGTGTAGATGGCGGTCGCGGCCTTCGGCCACTTCGGTCCCAGTTCTGCCGTGCGGGCGCGCGCCGTCTTCACCGTCTCCACGAACGACTCCACCTGCGGGTGGGACTTCGCCCACTGCGCTGCCGACGCCTCGTCCGCCGGCACGTTGCCGGAGATCTTCGCGATCTTCAGCTGGGTCGCCGGCTTGTTCAGGCACTGCACGAACTTGGCGGAGAGGCCCATCTTGGTCTTGTCACCGGTGTTGGGCACGTTGTAGGTCTCGCCGCCTAGCGGGGAGACGACCTTCTGGGAGGTGGTGCGCGTGGGGATCGGCACGCTCGCGAAGTTGAGGCCCTTCGTCGAGTTGAGCACCGGCAGCTGCCACGGACCGTTGATCATCATCGCGGCCTTGCCCGCCACGAACTGGTTGTTGACATCCTGCTGGCTCCAGTTCACGGAGCTCTTCGACATCGAGCCGTCGTTCTGGAGGTCGACGTCGAACTGCAGAGCCTGGGCGGCATCCGGCGTGGCGATGTTCTTCTCGTTGCCGCCGTTCGTCCAGAAGAACGGCAGGAACTGCCAGGTGCCCTCGTACGTGTTGATGTTGCTCATGGCGAAGCCGTACACGCCCTTGCTGGAGTCGGTGAGCTTCAGCGCGGCAGCCTTGAGCTCGTCCCACGTCTTCGGCGGAGTGACGCCTGCCGCCTTCAGCATGTCGACGTTGTAGTACAGGGCGATCGAGTTGATGACGGGGGCGAGGCCGTACACCTGGCCCTTGTACGTTCCGGCCTTCACCACGCTGGGCACGTCGCCCTTCGGCGCGCTGACGCCGTAGTTCTTCAACGGGGTCAGTGCGCCCGTCGCCGCGATCTGCTGGACGTCGGGGTTGTCGAGCATGAGCACATCGGGCAGCGTCTTCGAGGATGCCTGCTGCAGCACCTTCTGGATCAGCGACGCGCCCGCGACGTGAACGGGGTTCACCTTGACGCCGATGGAGGCGGCGCACTCCTTGTAGATGGAGTTGTAGCCGCTCATGCTGGGGTTGGCCGAGTAGTAGTCCTCGACGGTCAGCGTCTGCCCGTTGCCCGTGCTCGAGCCGCTCGACCCCGATGAACAGGCGGCTAGCGAGAGCGACACTGCCGCCGCTCCCGCGATCGCCGCGATGATGCGTGACTTCTTCACGAATGAGCTCCTTTGCTTCTTTCCCAGAAGGTTTCCGCCGTCAGTGGACAGCAAGATAAAGCGCTTGACCTGAACCACGACGAAGAGGACCTTGAAGTCGGGGGACGGATCCGGCAAGTGCTTGCAGGCATTCTGGTCACGGCCGGAAGTCAAAGTCAAGCGCTTAACCGAATCGTTGCCGAGCGGTGCGATACTGGGCCGGAACGAGGAGAGAGGCGGTGGGCATGGTCACGATGCAGCAAGTGGCGGACCGCGCCAAGGTGTCGATCTCCACCGTCTCGTTCGTGGTGAACGACACGAAACCCGTCATGGCCGAGACGCGGGAGCGCGTGCTCAAGGCGATCGACGAGCTCGGCTACCGCAGGAATTCCATGGCACGCGCCCTCGCCAGCCGCAAGTCGAGGGTGATCGCGCTGATCTACCCGCTGCTGGACCACCGCCACCACCATTCGTTCGTGGATGCCGCGGCCACGGCCGCCGAAGAGCGCGGCTACAGCCTCGTGCTGTGGCCTGTGCACAGCGACAACGTGTCGGCGGAGATCGCCTCGCTCATCCAGGCCGGCTTCGCCGACGGTGTTCTGCTCATGGAGGTGCAGCTGGAGGACGAGCGGGTCACGCACCTGCAGCAGGCGGGCGCGCCGTTCGCCCTGATCGGGCGCACCCGGGAGCTCCACGGGATCGACTACGTCGACATCGACTTCGAGCGCTCGGTCGAACAGGCCGTCGAGGACTTCGCGGCACTCGGGCACCGGGACTTCAGCCTCATCATCGAGGACCTGTCAGACACTCCCCTCGCCGGCTACAGTCCGCCCATCCGCGCCGAGCAGACGTTCGAGGAGGCCGTGCGCTCCCGCGGCCTGAACGGCACGGTGTTCCGGGTGCCGCACGAGCGGGCATCCATTCTCTCGATCGCCGACGAGATCGCGCGCAGGGCTCCGGAGACGACAGCGATCATCGGCATGCACGACGATGCGACGTTCGCGCTCATCAACGTTCTGCGACACAGGGGCATCCGCGTTCCCGAGGACATCTCCATCGCGGGGATCGCCAGCGCTACGGCCATGGCCACGCTCACCGACCCTGCGCTCAGCACGTATGACGCCCCGGGCTCAGCGCTCGGCAGGCTGGCGACCGAGGCGCTCATCGACAGGCTGGAAGGACGGGGCGGCCCGCCCACTCAGGTCCGGATCGCGTGCACGCTCATGCCCGGCGCATCCATGGGGCCGGCTCCCGTCGACCGGCCGCCGCTCTCGTCTGAGGCGTGGAAGCGGCACCCTTCGACGAGCGCGCGAGCAGTCGAGTCGGCGGCGCTCGACGGCACGCATGCCATCTGATATGTTTGACGCCACAACAAATACTCATCAACGATGCTGAAGGATCATTCCATGGCAGTCACGCCCACCCGCGAAGACAAGTTCTCGTTCGGTCTCTGGACCATCGGCTACAACGGCACCGACCCGTTCGGTGGCCCCACCCGCGGCCCGCTCGACGTGGTTCACGCCGTCGAGAAGCTGGCGGAGCTCGGGGCTTACGGCCTCACCTTCCACGACGACGACCTGTTCCCGTTCGGCTCCACGGATGCCGAGCGCGAGAAGCAGATCGACCGCCTCAAGAAGGCGCTCTCCGACACCGGCCTCATCGTGCCGATGGTCACCACGAACACGTTCTCCGCTCCCGTCTTCAAGGACGGCGGTGTCACCTCAAACGACCGTGAGGTGCGCCGGTACACGATCCGCAAGATGCTGCGTCAGCTGGAGCTGGGCGTCGAGCTCGGCGCCAAGACGTTCGTGATGTGGGGCGGACGCGAGGGCGCCGAGTACGACTCGGCCAAGAACATCCAGGCGGCTCTGCAGCGGTACAAGGAGGCCGTCGACTTCCTCGGCGACTACGTGCTGTCGCAGGGCTGGGACATCCGGTTCGCGATCGAGCCGAAGCCGAACGAGCCGCGCGGCGACATCCTGCTGCCCACGCTCGGTCACGCGCTCGCGTTCATCGACTCGCTCGAGCACCCGGAGCTCGTCGGCCTCAACCCGGAGGTCGGCCACGAGACCATGGCGGGACTGAACTTCACCTCGGGCGTTGCTCAGGCGCTGTACCACGGCAAGCTCTTCCACATCGACCTGAACGGCCAGCGCTCGATCAAGTACGACCAGGACCTCGCGTTCGGCCACGGCGACCTGCACAACGCGTTCGCGCTGGTCGACCTGCTCGAGAACGGTGGCCCGAACGGCGGACCGGCCTACGACGGCCCCCGCCACTTCGACTACAAGCCGAGCCGCACCGAGGACGAGTCCGGCGTGTGGGACTCCGCCAGGGCGAACATGGAGACCTACCTGCTGCTCAAGGAACGCGCCGCGGCCTTCCGCGCCGACCCCGAGGTGCAGGAGGCTCTGGAGGCGGCCAAGGTGTACGAGCTCGAGAAGCCCACGCTGAACGAGGGCGAGACCATCGAGTCGCTCAAGTCCGACCGCAGCGCGTGGGAGGACTTCGACACGGATGCCTACCTGAACGGCAAGGGCTTCGGATTCGTGCGTCTGCAGCAGCTCGCCACCGAGCACCTGCTCGGGGCCCGCTGACGCGCATCCCGCATTTCCCTGCTCCCTGAATGAGCGAAAGCGAGCCGGAGGACGCCCGACGCGGTGCCCTTCGGCTCGCTTTCGCTCGCAACGGCCGCATCACTGGCATCTGAGAAGGTAGTACGCATGACCCTGATCGCCGGCGTCGATTCCTCGACCCAGAGCTGCAAGATCGTCATCCGCGACCTGGAGACCGGGGCGCTGGTGCGCTCCGGCCGCGCGTCGCATCCCGACGGCACCGAGGTGGACCCCGAAGCGTGGTGGTCGGCTCTCGGCGCCGCGATCGCGGACGCCGGAGGTCTCGACGACGTCGCGGCCATCTCCATCGGCGGGCAGCAGCACGGCATGGTGGTGCTGGATGCGTCGGGGCGGGTCATCCGTCCGGCCCTGCTCTGGAACGACACGCGCAGCGCCGACGCTGCAGCAGCGCTGGCCGACGAGGTGGGTTCCGGCGAGTACGCCAGGCGCGCCGGCTCCGTGCCCGTCGCATCGTTCACGGCCAGCAAGCTGCGCTGGCTGCGGGATGCCGAGCCGCAGAACGCGGAGCGGGTGGCCGCCGTCGCGCTGCCGCACGACTGGCTGACCTGGCGGCTGCTCGGGTACGGACCGGCGGAGGAGTCTCCGCTCGGACCTCAGCTCGATGCGCTCGTCACCGACCGTTCGGATGCGTCGGGCACGGCGTACTGGTCGCCGCAGGACGACGACTACGACTTCGGGCTGTTCGAGCTCGCACTCGGGCGCCCGGCGAGAGTGGCCGCGGGCGACGACCAGGATTCGGGATCGGATGCCTCCTCGACGGCGGTCGTGCTGCCGCGTGTGCTCGGCCCGGCCGATTCGGCGGGCGTGACGGCCGCGCAGAGCGGCACGGTCGCCGTGAAGGCAGGTCTCGTCGTGGGACCGGGCGCCGGGGACAACGCGGGCGCCGCTCTCGGGCTGGGCGCGGCATCTGGCGACGTCATCGTCTCGCTCGGCACCAGCGGCACGGTCTTCGCCGTGACCGATGTCTCGACGCCGGACCCCAGCGGCTCCGTCGCGGGCTTCGCGGATGCCTCCGGCCGCTTCCTCCCGCTGGTGGCGACCCTGAACGCCGCTCGCGTGCTCGGCACGGTCGCCGACCTGCTCGACGTGGACTTCGACGAGTTCGCCGACCTGGCGCTGCGCGCGCCCGCCGGCTCAGAGGGCGTCGTTCTCGTTCCGTACTTCGAGGGTGAGCGCACGCCCAACCTGCCGACCGCGAAAGCGAGCCTGCACGGGCTGTCCATCTCCTCCAGCCGGCGGGAGAACCTCGCCCGAGCCGCGGTCGAGGGCATGCTCAGCGGTCTCGCTGCGGGACTCGACGCCGTCCGCGCCGTCGGCGTGCGCGAGCAGCGCCTTCTGCTCGTCGGCGGCGCAGCTCTGAACCCTGCCGTGCAGGCGGTCGCCGCTCAGGTGTTCGACGCGCCCGTCGTGGTGCCCGCGCCGGGCGAATACGTCGCGAACGGGGCCGCAGCCCAGGCCGCCTGGGTCTTGACCGGGACACGGCCGGAATGGCGCCTCGAGGTGGTGGCGGAGCCGAAGCCGGACTTCCGCCCGGTGATCCGCCAGCAGTACGACAGGTACGCGCGCCTGGCCGCCTTGTAGCACGCCGCGTCGCGTCATCCAGGGCGCCTTGCAGCGCGCTCTGGAGAGGCCGAGGAAGGGCTAGGCCGCCCGAGCGGCCAGCCGCCTGCCGGCCTCGCGAAGCCAGGTGAGGGGATCCGCCATCGCGGCTGCAGCGCCGCCGGCGAGATCGGTCAGCGAGAGCGCGACGACGCCGTCCGCGGGAGGAGCCGTGATGGCGCCGGCGACGAGCGCAAGCGGAACGGAGGCCAGCTCGGCCCTCGCCGCCACGATAGCCGGAGCCTTGCCGGAGTCCGTCTGCGCGTCGTAGCGGCCCTCCCCCGTGACGACGAGGTCAGCGGCCGCCAGGCAGGCGTCGAGGCCGACGGCATCCGCGATCGTCGTCGCACCCGAAGCGAGCCGTGCGCCCCAGAGGAGCAGGCCGAATCCCGTTCCGCCTGCCGCGCCGGCACCCGGAGTCGCAGGGTCCACGTGCGCGACCTGCGCGACGGCCCGAGCCCACGCGGCGTTCGCCGCGTCCAGCCGGTCGCGCTGACGGGCGTCAGCTCCCTTCTGCTCGCCGAAGATCTGAGCAGCACCCGACGGTCCGAGGAGCGGGTTCGTCACGTCGCTGAGCACGAGCGCGCCCGACGGCGGAAGCGAGCGCAGTCCGGAGAGGTCGACCTCGGCGATGCGCTCGAGCGCCGCCCCGCCGAGCGGGAGAGGTTCGCCTCTGTCGTCCAGCAGACGTGCGCCGAGTGCGACGAGCGCGCCCGTGCCGCCATCCGTCGACGCGCTGCCGCCGATTCCGAGCAGGAGCCTCGAGACGCCGTGATCGAGGGCGTCGGCGATCGCCTGCCCGAAGCCGAGCGTGTGCGCGCCGAGGGGGTCGAGCCGCTTCAGCAGCGGGAGCCCGCTCGTCTCCGCCAGCTCGACCATCGCGGTGCCGCCGGGCAGGCCCTCCGTCGGCGGCAGCAGCATCCAGGATGCCTGAACATCCCGGCCGTCCGGCCCTGTCACCTCGACGGGCATCCGCGTCGCCCCGGCGACGGCGAGCTCGAACGCGTCGAGGGTCCCCTCACCGCCATCCGCCATGGGCAGCTCGATCAGTTCGTCCCCTGACCGCACGTCGCGCCATCCGGCCGCGATCGCCTCGGCCACCTGCACGGCCGACGCCGTGCCTTTGAACGAGTCGGGGGCGATCACGATGCGCATGCGTTCACTCTTCCGCATCCACGGCGCTTCTCGTGTCACGGTTCTCGTCTCACAGGTCTGGGGTCACGGTTCTCGTGTCGCAGTTCCCGCGCCGCAATCTGCCGGTTGCCGTTCCCGCGTCACGGTTCTCGTGTCACCGCTCCGGCCGTCACAGGTGCGGTGCGACGACGCGCGCGAAGGCATCCGCCGTCTCCCCCGCCACCTCGTCGTACGGGCGCGCCCACACGTCGGCGTTGAAGATCTCGCACTCGATGTCACCTGTGTACCCGGCGTCGACGACCGCCCTGGTCAGGGGGCCGAAGTCGATGTGACCATGGCCTGGAACGCCGCGGCCCAGCAGCACGTCGGCGGGCAACGGCGTGAGCCAGTCGCACACCTGGTACGAGGCGATGCGGCCGAGGCTGCCGGCGCGGGCGATCTGCTGCAGCACGTCGGGATCCCACCACACGTGGTACGTGTCGACGACGACCCCGGCCGAGGGGCCGGCATCGACCGCGAGGTCGATGGCCTGGCCGAGTGTGGACACCACGGCGCGATCGGCCGCGAACATCGGATGCAGCGGCTCGACGGCGAGCGTGACGCCTGCGGATGCCGCGAACGGCTCGAGTGCGCCCAGCGCGTCGCGCACCCGCTCGCGGGCTCCGACGAGGTCGCGCGATCCGGCGGGCAGGCCGCCTGCCACGAGCACGAGCACGGCGGCCGATCCCTCGGCGCCCGCGCCGGCGAGCGCCGCCGTCTCCTCGATCGCCCTGCGGTTGTCGTCGAGCGCTGCGGTCCGCTCTGGACCGTCGTCGGCGGTGAAGAACCCGCCGCGGCACAGGCTGGAGACGCGGAGGCCGGAGTCCGCGATGAGCCGGGTGGCGGCATCCAGGCCGATGTCGGCGACCGGCTCGCGCCACACGCCGATGCTCTCGATGCCTGCCTCCTGGGTCGCCGCGATCGCCTCGGCGAGCGACGCGTGCTTCACCGTCGCCTGGTTCAGCGAGTACCGCGGATGCGCGCTCATGCGTTCGCCTCGCTCCGGCCGGCTTCACCGACGATGCCGTTGAGCGCGAGCAGGCCGTGCCAGCGGGCCGCCGCCAGCTCTGGGCGCTCGAGCGCTCCCGACGCGTTCGCGAGACGCACGATCTCCGACAGGTGCGGCAGGCTCCTGGCCGAATGCAGGCCGCCCACCATCGAGAACGACTCCTGGTGCCCGTTCAGCCAGCTGAGGAACGCGATGCCGGTCTTGTAGTAGAACGTGGGCGCGGCGAACACCTGCCTGCTCAGCGCTTCGGTGGGGCGGAGGATGCGCTCGTAGGCATCCGCATCGCCGTCGTCGAGCGCTCTGATGGCCCTGGATGCCACGGGTGCGATCGCGGCGAACGCACCGAGCAGCGCGTTCGAGTAGTGGCCGGGCTGGTCGGCCCCGTCCACCCTGGTGCCGTCTCCCGCGATGAGATCGACGTAGTTGAAGTCGTCGCCGGTGAACATGGTCGCGGTGCGCGGCAGCCGGGAGCGCACGGCGATCTCCGCGTCGGCGTCGAGCAGGCTCATCTTGACGCCCGACACGGTGTCGGCATTCGCCTCGATGATGCGGATGAGCGTGTCGGCCGCTGCCTGGAAGCCGCCGTCCGTGCCGCCGAAGTAGCCCTTCAGCGCGGGGTCGAACGCCTCGCCGAGCCAGTGCAGGATGACGGGTCCGCTCGCCCGCTTCAGCACGGCGCCGTAGACGCGCTCGTAGTCGTCTGGCGACTGCGCGGCGCGCGCGAGGTGGCGCGAGGCCATCAGCACGACGCCGGCGCCGGCATCCTCCGTGCTCTCCAGCTGCTGCAGGTAGGCGTCCGTCACCTCGTCAAGGGAGATGACCTCGTCGTCGACGTGGTCCGTGTTCACGCCCACCACGAGCGCTCCGCCGACGGATGCGGCCTCCCGCGCGCTGCGGGCGATGAGCTCACGGGTGGCGGCCGGGTCCAGCCCCATGTTGCGCTGCGCGGTGTCCATCGCATCCGCGACCCCGAGCCCCTGCGCCCACACGTGGTGACGGAACGCGAGCGTGGCATCCCAGTCGAGGTCGGCAGGCGCGCCGGGCACGTTGTCGGCATACGGCTTCGGGATGACGTGCGCTGCCGCGTACGCCACCCTCGACCGCAGCGGCGTCGCCGGCGCGAGCGTGGGCTCGTGCTCGACGAGTTGTTCGGTGTGCAGCGTGCCGTCGGCTGCCAGGAGGAGCAGTTCCGTCATCGCTGTGCCGCACCCTCGAGCTCGGCGGCGGCTTCGCGAACGCTCTCCGCCGTCACGGCCGGGATGTCGACGCGCGCGCCCGTGCGCGAGCTCTCCAGTCCCTTCTCCGCCATCAGCACGCCTCGCGCACCGGACAGCAGGTCGTACGGGAACGGCGCGTCCTCCACCAGGTGCCTGATGAACTCCTCCCACTGCACCTTGAAGCCGTTCTCGAACGGCTCGGTGTCCGGCACCTCGTGCCAGTCAGCCGCGTAGTCGTGCGTGTCGGGGATGTCGGGGTTCCAGGTGGGCCTGGGCGTGGCGTTGCGGGGCTGGATCTTGCAGCCGAACAGGCCGACGACGGCGCTGCCGAGCGTGCCGTCCACCTGGAACTCGAGGAGCTCGTCGCGGTTGACCCTCGTCGTCCAGCTCGAATTGAGCTGCGCGGTGATGCCGCCTTCGAGGTCGAAGACCGCGTACGCCGCGTCATCCGCGGTGGCACGGTAGCTGTGACCGCGCTCGTCGACGCGCTCGGGGACCTCGGTCACGGCCCGCGCGTACACCGACTCGACACGACCGAACAGGTACTCCAGCACGTAGTTCCAGTGCGGGAACATGTCCACGATGATGCCGCCGCCGTCCTCGGTGCGGTAGTTCCAGCTCGGCCGCTGGGCCGGCATCCAGTCGCCCTCGAAGACCCAGTAGCCGAACTCGCCGCGCACCGAGAGGATGCGCCCGAAGAACCCGGAATCGATCAGCCTGCGCAGCTTGCGCAGCCCGGGCAGGAACAGCTTGTCGTGCACGACACCGTTCTTCACGCCTGCCTCATCCGCCAGGCGGGCCAGTTCGAGCGCCTCCTCGAACGTCTCGGCCGTCGGCTTCTCGGTGTAGATGGCCTTACCCGCTGCGATCGCCTTGCGAAGAGCGGATGCCCTTGCCTTCGTCACGAGGAAGTCCGCGTACACCTGCCACCGGTCGTCCGCGAGCGCGGCGTCGAGGTCGGTCGTGTAGTGCTCGATGCCGTGTCGCTCGGCGATCTCGGCGAGCTTCGCCTCGTTGCGCCCGACCAGCAGCGGCTCGACCTGCACCCGCCGCCCGTCGGACAGCTCGACGCCGCCCTGCTCACGGATCGCGAGGATGGAGCGCACGAGGTGCTGCCGGTATCCCATGCGCCCTGAGACGCCATTCATGATGATGCCGATGGTGGTCGACTCTGACACGCTGGTTCTCTTTCGTCGTGGACGCTCGTCGAGGGCGTCTGTCCGCACGGCCCTCCCGTGCCGCATCTCGCAGTTTGGGAAAGCGCTTACCACCAGAGTATCAGCGCCCGCATCCGCGAGCAACGTCGCGGCGCCTTCGCGCCGCCCGCCCGATGTCGGCGCGTCCGCTGCCCGCCGACGGGTCCCCTACCTGCTGACGGGCCTCCCTCCCGACGGGTCCCCCACCTGACGAGAGGCCGCCTCCCTCCCTCCCGACGGGTCCTGTACCTGCCGACGGGTCCCCTTCTTTGCGCGAAGAAGGGGACCGCTCGACAACGAGCGGACCGCTCGGCGCCGACAATGAGCGACCAAACGTCCCTCTACCTCGGACGCAGATGCCGAACGTGGCCGGGCGGCAGCCGCGCCTCCTGCCGACGGGTCCGCTACCTGACGACGGGTCCGCTTCTTCACGCGAAGAAGGGGACCGCTCGACAACGAGCGGACCGCTCGGCGCCGAAGATGAGCGATCAGCGGCCGTCAACCTTGGACGGGGATGCCGAACGCAGCCAGGCGGCGGGCGAGCGCAGCAGCGCTCGCTGCCTCGCGGTCGCCCCACCGCACGACGCGGCGCCCGGTCGTTCCGCGGATCCAGTCCTCCCGGCGCTTCTCAGCCAGAAGCACCTGTTCGAGCGTGCGGCCGGACCGCATTGCTTCGTCCGTGTACTTGCCCTCGCCGTCGAACTCCCCGAACGCATCGACATCGCCGAGCTCGAAGTCCGGAAAGTACGCACCGCCGTTCGGGGCGGGCACTCGTACCTGGAGATCCGTCACGCGAACGCCGAGCCGGTGCAGTTGCAGACGACTGACGCTCTCCCCTGGTAGCTGGGCCCGGCCATCCGCGAACGCGATCACCCACCGGGCCTGTCGTACACCGCGGGCCCCGCGCGCGGATGCCAGCCGCAGCTCCATGTCGCGGCGCCATCGTTCCGCGAGCGCTTCATCCTGCACCTGCCTGACCACGGCCACCGCCCGGAGGCCGGCATCCGCCACCGAGAGCGCCGCCTCCAGCGGCAACGCCGCAGCGAGATCGGCGACGGTGAGCTCAAGGCTCGTGACGCGGAGGTGGCACGCTTCGACGACATCCCGGGGATCGAGCGCACGCTCGTGCCTGATGAGGTCGCGCGTGCTGTGCCGTCTGGGCGTCTCGCACACCATCTCCACACGCGGAGGCGTGTAGCGATAGAGCGGCAATCCGTGCACCACAGCCGCCGACGCGCCGGCGAAGACCACCGCCGATTCGCGCGTGTCGCGGGCGACGGCAAGCACGTGCAGCAGGTGCCGGCTCTCCGGCCAGAGCTCCGCCCAGGCATCCTCGGACACGTACCATCCGCGTCGGATGCGACGTATCCGGCCCTCCGTCAGGGCGCGCGCGATCCCGCGGTCGGTGTACTCCCGGTCAAGCAGGTCGGCTCGGCTGCGCAGCAGGGCAGCAGCCTCGTCGACCGTGAGGTGTCTCTGCACCCGTCGCATCCTCGCCCATCGACCGCACGAGTCGGCGCGGGCCGACGGCTTCTGTGGACAGGCCCGGCTCAGCACGCGGTGTGGAGGGAGAGCCCACGCCAGCGACCGGTCCGCATCGTGACGTGCGGTCCCCCTGTTGGCGCGAACATCCGGACCGCTCGGCAGGAAGGGGACCCGTGACAACAGCGGAGGTCAGGAAGGGGACCGGTGGAGGAGTGGAAGGAGTGAAGGGGACCCCGTCGCGACAGTGGAGGGTCAGGAAGGGGACCCGTCGCGGCAGTGGAGATCGGCAAGGGGACTCGTCGGGGCAGTGGACGGCAGGAAGGGGACCGGTGGAGGAGTGGAGGGAGTAGAGAGGACCCGTCGCGACAGTGGAGGGTCGGGAAGGGGACCCGTTGCGACAGTGGAGGCGCCGGGGGGGGGGGCGGAGCCCGCACGAGCACTACGGCGCGACGTACCGCGCGAGGTGCTCCCCGGTGAGCGTCGACGCGGAGGCGACGAGGTCGGCGGGCGCGCCCTCGAACACCACGCGGCCGCCGTCGTGGCCGGCGCCGGGTCCGAGGTCGATGATCCAGTCGGCGTGGGCCATCACGGCCTGGTGGTGCTCGACCACGATGACGGACTTGCCGCTGTCGACGAGCCGGTCGAGCAGCGCGAGCAGCTGCTCGACATCCGCCAGATGCAGGCCGACGGTGGGTTCGTCGAGGATGAGGATGCCGCCCTTCTCCCCCATGTGCGTCGCCAGCTTGAGCCTCTGCCGCTCGCCGCCGGAGAGCGTGGTGAGCGGCTGGCCGATCGTGAGGTAGCCGAGCCCGACATCGTCCAGACGATCCAGGATGGCCAGCGCGGCCGGGGTGCGCGCCTCGCCTCCGCCGAAGAACTCGCGGGCCTCGACGACCGACATCGCGAGCACCTCGCTGATGTCCCGCTTCGTGCCGTCGCCGCCGTCGAGTGTGTACTCGAGCACCTCGGCGCTGAATCGCTTGCCGCCGCACTCCTCGCACACCGTCGCGACCGTCGCCATGATGGCCAGATCGGTGTAGACGACGCCGGCGCCGTTGCACACCGGGCACGCGCCCTCGGAATTGGAGCTGAACAACGCAGGCTTCACGCCGTTCGCCTTCGCGAACGTCTTGCGGATGGGCTCCAGCAGTCCCGTGTACGTCGCGGGATTGCTTCGGCGGGATCCGCGGATCGACGTCTGGTCCACCGTGACAACGCCGTCGCGCGGCGACACGGATCCCGCGATGAGCGAGCTCTTGCCCGACCCGGCCACCCCGGTGACGACCACGAGCACGCCGAGCGGGATGTCGACATCCACGTCGCGCAGGTTGTGGGTCGTCGCACCGCGCACCTCGAGCACACCGGATGCCGTCCGCACGGCCTCCTTGAGACGCGCCCGGTCCCCGAGGTGCCTGCCCGTCACCGTGCCGCTGTGCCGCAGCCCGTCCAGCGTGCCTTCGAAGCAGACCGTGCCGCCCGCAGCCCCCGCGCCCGGCCCGAGGTCGACCACGTGATCGGCGATCTCGATCAGCTCGGGCTTGTGCTCGACGACGAGCACCGTGTTGCCCTTGTCGCGCAGCCGGAGCAGCAGCCGGTTCATGTTCTGCACGTCGTGCGGGTGCAGGCCGATGCTCGGCTCGTCGAACACGTACGTCACGTCGGTGAGCGCGGAACCGAGGTGCCTGATCATCTTGGTGCGCTGCGCCTCTCCCCCAGAGAGCGTTCCCGCCGAGCGGTCGAGGGAGAGGTATCCGAGACCGATCTCGACGAACGAGTCGAGCAGGTCGCCGAGCGACTTCAGCAGCGGGGCGACCCTGGCGCGCTCGCCGTCCGAGTCCGAACCATCCTTGGCCCCGGCCAGACCGCGCACCCATGCGGCGAGATCCGTGATCTGCATGGCGCAGGCATCCGCGATGCTGACGCCGTCGATCTTCGACGAGCGTGCGCCCTCGTTCAGCCGGGTGCCACCGCATTCCGGGCACGTGCCGAACGTGACGGCGCGCTCGACGAATGCGCGGATGTGCGGCTGCATCGCATCGAGCTCCTTGGAGAGGAACGACTGCTGGATGCGCAGGATCAGCCCCATGTACCAGACGTTGATGCCGTTGACCTTGATGCGCGTCGGCTCCTTGTAGAGCAGATCGTCGAGCTCCCGCTTGCCGTACTTGCCGATGGGCTTGGCCGGGTCGAGGTATCCGGACTCGCGGTAGATGCGCAGGTACCAGCTGTCCGCCGTGTGGTTCGGCACGAGCAGGGCGCCCTCGTTCAGCGACTTGTCCGCGTCGTACAGCTGGGTGAGGTCGAAGTCCTGCACCGTGCCCCTGCCCTCGCAGCGCGGGCACTGGCCGCCGACGACGCGGAACTCCCTTCGCTCCTTGACCGCGCGTCCGCCCTTCTCGAGCTGGATCGCACCCGCGCCGCTCACGGTGGCGACGTTGAACGAGTAGGCCTTCGGCGACCCGAGCGCCGGCTGAGCGAGCCGGGCGAACAGGATGCGCAGCATCGCGTTCGCATCCGTCGCCGTGCCCACCGTGGAGCGCGGGTCGGATCCGATGCGCTCCTGATCCACCGTGATCGCCGTCGTGAGGCCCTCGAGCACGTCGACATCGGGCCGCGACAGTGAAGGCATGAAGCCCTGCACGAACGCGCTGTACGTCTCGTTGATCAGGCGCTGCGACTCGGCGGCGATGGTGCCGAACACCAGCGAGCTCTTGCCCGACCCGGAGACTCCGGTGAACACCGTGAGCCGCCGCTTGGGCAGCTCGATCGCGATGTTCTTGAGGTTGTTCTCGCGCGCGCCGTGCACGCGAATCGTGTCGTGCGCGCGGTCTTCAGCGGCGGCAGCGGATGTCTGAGCCGAGATCGTGGACGAGGTCGCGTTCATGCGCCAAGGCTATGCCGCCGCCGCGGGGTGTCGCTTCTCCGTTCGTGCTCGGTCCGACAGCCGACGTGCCGCTCGAGTTCAGGCGTCGGCGGGGCGAGCCGGGCCGACGCCTGCTGCGCCCGCCGAGTCGGAGGCGGCGACGGCATCCGGTTCCTCGGCGTCGAAGTCGATGCCCTTCGCGTGCCTGCCGAAGGCCGTGAGCAGGATGACCGCGATCGCCGCCCCGGCCACGGTGATCGTCATCGCCCACGGATATCCGATCTTCGCGGCGAGGGCCTGCTGGATGGGCAGGTTGAACGCCGCGATCACGTTGCCGAGCTGATAGGTGACGCCGGGATAGAAGCCGCGGATGGCGTTGGGCGACATCTCGTTGAGGTGGGCGGGGATGGCGCCCCACGCTCCCTGCGTCGTGAACTGGATGAGTGCCGAGCCGAGGCAGAGCAGGCCGGCCGTGTGCGAGAACGCGAAGATCGGGATGATCGGCAGGGTCAGCGCCGCGCCCAGGATGATGGTCGCCTTGCGTCCCCAGTGGTCGGAGAGCGAGCCGAGCACGATGCATCCCACGATGGCGCCGACGTTGTAGACGACGGCGATCCACCCGGCGACCGCCGCGTCGAGCCCCGCGCCGCCGTGATCGGTGGCCTTGAGGAAGGTGGGGTAGATGTCCTGAGTGCCGTGCGACATCCAGTTGAACGCCGCCATGAGCAGCACGAGGTAGACGAAGCGGCGCAGCACCTTGCCGTTGAAGAACACGTTCTTGATCGACGTGTTCTTCTTCTGCATGCGGTCGCGGGTGTTCTCCCACACCTCGGATTCCTTCACCCTGCTGCGGATGATGAGGCTGATCACGGCGGGCACGATGCTCAGCACGAACAGCCAGCGCCAGTTCAGGCCGAGAGCGGAGTGCACGAGCAGGAACGCCAGCGACGCGAGAAGGTATCCGGCCGAGTAGCCCGCCTGCAGGATGCCGGAGAAGAATCCGCGACGCTCGCGCGGCACCTTCTCCATGGTGAGCGCGGCGCCGAGGCCCCACTCGCCGCCCATGCCGATGCCGTACAGCAGCCGCAGGATGAACAGCACGGTGAAGTTCGGCGCGAACGCGCACAGGAATCCGACGAACGAGTAGAAGCACACGTCGACGATGAGCGGGATCCGCCTGCCGACGCGGTCGGCCCAGAGGCCGAACAGGTAGGCGCCCACGGGACGCATGATGAGCGTGATCGTCGTGAGGAACGCGATCTGCTCCAGCGTGACGTGGAACTCCGCCGCGATGTCGGCGTAGACGAGCACGACGATGAAGTAGTCGAAGGCATCCATCATCCAGCCCAGCAGCGACGCCGTGAACGCGTTGCGTTGATCGGAGGAGAGTCGTCTGGTCGGCACCGGCGCCGTTGTCATGCTCAGTCCTTTCGAACGCCGGCCGGCTCCCGACCGGATGATCGCCAGCTGCCCTCCCGTGGGCCGCCGTTGCTCACTCACCGCGCTCCTTGGCCCCCGTACAGGGCACAGGAAAGCGGTTGCCGGTCTAGCATAGGGTGATTCCCGGATCTCGCACATCAGGTTGACATCGCACGCCGATCGCCGGGAGTGCGAGCGCAGCGCCGTTCCGATCCGGATGTCGGCGGTCAGGCATCCCGAGGAGGAACCGAGTGAGCGCCAACGTCGTCGTCGTGTCAGGGAGCGGCCGCTACGCGGACCCCTGGCATCCGTTCGCCGAGACCTCGGCGCGCGTCGCCGGCATCCTGAGCGACGCCGGCCATGCCGTCACCGTGACCGACGACGTGGACGGGCGGCTGGCGGCGCTCGCGAACCCGCATGGATCGGGCGTCGACCTCCTCGTGCTCAACATCGGCGCGGGGCGCACCGACGAGGAGCGCGCGGACGTCGAATCGTCGGACGAGCGAGCCCGCGGCGATCTCTCGGAGCTGGATGCCGCGACCCGCGACGGCCTGCTCGCCCACCTCGACCGCGGCGCACCGCTGCTCGCACTGCACGTGTCATCGACCAGCCTGGGGTTCGTCCCCGAGTGGGAGAGCGTGCTCGGGGGCATCTGGGTGCGTGGCACGAGTATGCATCCGCCGTACTCGCTCGCGCGGATCGACGTGGCAACGGACGCGCATCCGGTCGTGGCGGGCATCCACGGGTTCGAGGTCGAGGACGAACGGTACTCCAGGCTCCGGGTGTCGTCCGAGCCTCAGCAGCTCGCCTGGCATGAGTTCGAGGATGCCCGGCATCCCGTGCTGTGGATCCACCGGTACGGCGGCGCCGAGGTGGTGTACGACGCGCTCGGACACGACGCCGCGTCGTACGACTCGCCGGAGCACCGGGCGATCATCGCGAACGCAGCCGCCTGGCTGCTGGAGTAACCGCGCTCCGGGTTCCGGCAGCGATTCCCGTCACCGGCTCGAGAGGTCCGCCTGCCGCGCCGAATCGGCCAGCGCCAGCAGATACGGCTCCAGCCGGCGCTGCCCGATCGGCTCCCCCACCGCGTCGATCGCGAGCGACTCGAGGAAGAAGCGTGCGAGGTTGCCGACGCGCGGCGATCCGCGGTCGGCGAGCCACTCGATCCCGTGCGCGGTGCCGGTTCCGACCCTGAGGATGCGCGGACGTCGCGCTGCCACCCGGAAGACGAGCTCCTCGAGCTCTCGGTAGGTGAACACGTCGGGACCTCCGACATCCCAGCTCCCGGACGGACCCGTCATGCGGTCGACGATGAAGTGCGCGAGGTCCGCGCCGTGCACGGGGTCAGCCTCGCGGAGCCGTCGCCCAGCATGAAGCCGATCCCGCGCTGTGCCAGGCGGAGAAAGTCCGACACGTCGGAGAAGTAGCCCGATGGATTGATGAGCTGCGGAGCGACAGCGCCGCGCCGGAGCACCTCGGAGAACGCGTGCTTCGACCGCATCGTGAGCGACGTGCCGGAGTCCGAGTGCACCACGTTGACGTACGCGAACGACGCGAGACCGTGCTGCTCGGCATCCTCGAGCACACGCAGGTTGCCGAGGAAGTCGACGTCCCACGGGCTGGCCTTCTGGCGGGTCACGCCGAGCGCCGAGACCACTCGATCGGCGCCCTCGCAGACATCCGAGATCGATCGCGGCCGCCCGTAGTCGACGATGCGCCACTCGTCCACGAGCCCGTGCAGGCCGGGCGCGCCGAACGCCCCGTCTGCCTCGGCCCGCTCACGTGAGCGGACGAGGGCGCGCACGCGATGGCCGCGCTCATGCACGGCGGCGACGACGTGCCTGCCCACGTATCCGGTCGCTCCGGCGACGACCACGGTTTCGCTCATGGACCGTTCTCGCATTCCTGTACCGAGCGGTACAGGAATAGCTTAGGATGACAGGGATGCCTCGTCCAGCCCGCCCGCTCGATGCCGCGAGATCGGCACGCCTCCTCGATGTCGCATCCGACGCCTTCGCGGCCGACGGGCTGGAGGATGCCTCGCTGAACGACATCCTCAGCCGTTCCGGCATGGGCAAGGGGTCGTTCTACCACCGCTTCGCCGACAAGGCCGCCTTGCACGACTGGGTCACGCGGACGCTGGCGAGTGAGATCGCCGCGGAGCTCCGCGTGCCCGACCTCTCGACGCTCACCGCGGAGTCGTTCCGCCCCGAGCTCTCCGCGCTCCTCGACCGGTTCGAACGCGTGGCCGTCGCGCGCCCGCAGCTCATGAATCTCGGGCGGATGTTCCACAACTCGGCGGACGCCTCCGCCGACCGGGCGATAGCGGGAGTGCGCTCGGCCGTGATGACCTGGATCGCCGATGCTCTCGTCGCCGGCCGAGCCCTCGGCGTGATCCGCTCCGACCTTCCCGCCGACCTGCTGTCGGCCTGGACCGTGTCATCGCTCACCACGATCGACACGTGGGTGCTCGCCTCGGAAGAGGAGCCCGCCGCCCGTGCCGAGACGGCCACCCGCGCCATCGACGCGCTCTGGGAGCTGCTCGGTGCGTGACGATTCGGCGGCGGGCCCAGCGGTGAGAAGGATTCAGTCCCGTTCGGCCTCGACCGCGCGCTGGAACGCGTACTGCGCGTTGGCGAAGACCGCGTAGAGCAGGATGCCAGGCACCAGCACGGCGCCCAGCACGGGCTGCAGCAGAACGGCCGCCCCGATGAGGCCCACCATGACGAGCCCGACGACGCTGAAGTACCAGCGGCGCACGGCGAGATAGAGCGACGCCTTGGCGATCGCCCGCACCGACACCGAAGGGAAGACGACGAGGCCAGCCAGCGCGTACAGCTCGACGGCTATCGACCCCACGCCCAGTACGGCAAGCAACGGACCGAGCAAGGGCGCCCACACCGTGCCCGCGAGAGCCGTCCCGTCGAACAGCGCGAGCGCGACGACGACCGCTGAGGCCAGTCCGACCACGAATGCCGCTGCCCCGCGACGGCGGTACCCATGCAGGAACGCCGCGAACGGCCGGGGCCGTCCCTCGTCGCGCATCGCCCGGAACACCTCGAATGCGCCCGCAACCGAAGGTGCGAGCGTGAGGGACAGCACGAGGAAGAACGGCCAGTACTGCAGCGAGTCCACCGTGACGAACAGCATGATGGCCAGCGGCAGGTTGGACGCGACGAGCAGCACGTCGACCATGAGGATCGCGTACGCGTATCCGAAGATCGTCTCCACGGTGTCGTGGCGGATGCGCAGAAGGCGGCGCCGTGCGGGTGCCGTGGCCGTCATCCCTTCATTCCGCTCGTCGCGATGCCGCTGATGAAGTAGCGCTGCCCGGCGAGGAAGATGGCCAGGATCGGGATGATGGAGATCACCGACCCGGTCATGATCATGGCGTACTGCGCCGAGTACTGGCCGATGAACGATCTGAGCCCGATCTGCACCGTCCACAACTCGTTGCTGGAGAGGTAGATGAACGGCCCCATGTAGTCGTTCCACGTGTTGACGAACGTGAGCAGCGCCAGGGACGCGAGCGCCGGCTTCGACAGGGGCAGGATGATCCGCGCCCAGATCCCGTAGTCGTTGAGTCCGTCGATCCGGGCGGCCTCGTTCAGCTCGTCGGGGATCGTGACGAAGTACTGCCGCATCAGGAACACGCCGAACGCACCGAACGCCTGCAGGAGGATGAGCGCCCAGAACGTGTTCGTCAGGCCGACCTTCTGCATCATGACGTACTGCGGGATCATGTACGCCTGCCACGGCACGGCGATGGTGGCGATGTAGGCGAGGAACAGGGCATCCCGTCCGGGGAATCTCACCTTGGAGAACCCGTAGGCCGCGAAGCTCCCGGTGAGCACCTGGAGGAACGTGATCACGACCGCGAGCAGGGCCGAGTTCGCGAGGTAGCCGGCCAGCGGGATCTGGGTCCAGATCTGCGAGTAGTTGCTCCAGACGAACGTGGTCGGGATCCACTTGATCGGAACGCTGAGCACCTCGTTGTCGTGCTTGAACGACGAGGAGAGCATCCACAGGAACGGCAGAAGCACCACGACGAGCAGCACCACCAGCACGACGTACATCGCGACCTTGCCGATGCGGGAACGGATGCGTCGCCTTCCGCGCCGCTGCGGCGCCGACGACGGACTCGTGCGCTCCGTCTCGAGCTCCTGCACGAGATCGGACGTGAGAGTCGACATCAGCGCTCCCTTCTCTGCTGCAGCTTGAACTGGAAGACCGTCACGATCAGCACGATCAGGAACAGCACGAGCGAGATCGCCGAGGAGTAGCCGAACTGACCGTTGATGATGCCGTCCTGATAGATCAGCTGGGACAGCACGAGCGTCGCCCTCCCCGGTCCGCCCTGCGTCATGACGAAGATGAGGTCGAACACCTTGAAGCTCGACACGCTCAGCAGAACGAGCACGAGGAAGGTGGTCGGCCTGAGCGACGGCAGCGTGATGCTCCAGAACTTGCGCCAGCGGCCGGCGCCGTCCATCTCGGCCGCCTCGTAGTACTCGTTCGGAATGGCCTGGAGCCCGGCCAGGAACAGCACCATGTAGTAGCCCATGTCCCGCCACACGCTCGTGACGATGACGGCCGGCAGCGCCCAGGCCGTGCTCGACGTCCATCCCGGAGGACTGGCCACGCCGATCGCGTGCAGGAACTGGTTGACCGGCCCGCTCGTGGGGTCGAAGAGCATGTTCCAGACGATGGCGATGGCCACGAGCGACGTGATGTACGGGAAGAAGATGGCCACTCGGAAGAACGCGATGCCGCGCAGCTTCTGGTTGAGCAGGATGGCCAGCCCGAGCGAGATCGCGAGCGTCAGCGGCACGTGCCCCACCGCGTACAGCAGCGTGTTGCCGAGTGCCACATGGAAGCTGTCGTCGCCGAACAGGCGGGTGAAGTTGGAGAAGCCGGCCCACGTCGGGGGGTTGTAGGCATCCCAGTTCATGAACGCCAGCACGAAGGCGGCGATCACGGGGACCAGCGTGAAGAGCGCGAACCCCACGAAGTTGGGCAGGATGAAGCTCCAGCCGACGAGGATCGACCGGCGCCGCATTCTGCGGCTCGCGTTCCGCCGCTGCACGGGTGCCGGCGCCGGGGTGGCCGCCGGCCGAGGACGTTCGGTGATGGTTGTCATGGTGTGATGTCCGGGTTCAGCGGAACCGCTCCGTTCTGTCGATGAACCTGCGGTCCGGTCGGTGCGGCGTGGGAAGCACGCGAGGCACCGACCGGACCATGGCGAGCGCAGTCCTACTGGTGCAGGACCTCCGACTTGACGCGGCTCTGCATCTCGGCGAGGCCGTCATCGACCGACTTGCTTCCCGTCATGATGAGCTGATGCTCCTGGTTGAGGATGGTGCCGATCGCGGCCGTGTTCGCGGCGACGGGGGCGTCGAGCTTGATCACGTCGGGGTTGAACGCCTTCTTCGACGTCGCATCCTGCGGCATCCCGTCGAGTCCGAAGTAGGCCTTCGTGATGTCGGCGCTGTGGTAGGCGGGCACGATGCCGACCGAGACCACGGCCTTGGCACCCGCCGGGCTCACGGCGAACTGAAGGAACTTCTTGGCCGCCGCAACGTTCTTCGAGTTCTTGTTGATGCCGAATCCCGTCGGGCCGCCGTCGGTCGTGACCTTGCCATTCGCCTTGAGCTGCGGAAGCGGCGCAATGCCCCAGTCCACGTCGGTCGTCCCCGCCTTCTTGTCGGCGAGCAGCGGAGCGATCAGCCATGTGCCCATAGGCACCATCGCGGCCTGCTGCTTCTCGAACACGTCCTTGTACTGCACCTGCTGGCTGTTCGCGGTGGCCCAGTTCATGATCGTGCCGTCCTTCTGCATGCCGAGCGTCAGGTCGTACTGGTCCTTCATCCAGCCGTAGCTCGGCGTGTTCGGGTTGTTGCCGGTCTGGGCGGCGGCGATCCCCTGCACCATCGAGTTCCAGGTGTGGATGTACGCGCCGTACACCTTCGAGCCGGCGTCGCCCGAGGTGAGCTTCCCAGCATCCGCGGCGAAGTCCTTCCAGGTCAGGTCGGTGGGATCCGGCAGACCCGCGTCGTGGAACATCGTCTTGTTGTAGTACAGGACGTTGAAGTCCTGGCGGTACGGGATCGCGTACGTCGTGCCCTTGAAGTCGTAGTTGGACAGCGCGGGGATCTTGTCGCCTGGCAGTGACTTCGCCAGGTCGGAGACGTCGACGAACTGCTTCTTCTGCGCGTAGCCCGAGTAGTCCGTGAGGTTCTTCACCGTGATGATGTCCGTGGTGTCTCCGCCGGCGAGCATCGTGGTGACCTTGTCCTCGTAGTTCGCGGCGAGGATGTCGACCGGCTGGATCGTGATGGACGGGTTGGCCTTGTGGAAGGCGTCGAACAACGCCTTGAACTCCGGCGTCTGCGCATAGTTCCACACGGAGACGCGCAACGTCGTCTTGCCGGCTGCGGTGGATCCGCCCGTCGAGGCCGATGAGGTGCCAGCGCACCCCGAAAGTCCGAGCGCCAGCGCGGCGGCGATGGCCCCTGCCGCGATCAGTGAGCGTTTCATGGGGGAATAACTCCTTTGTTATCGAGTCGATGCTGTGGTGTGCCGGGGGCCGGCATCGGGTACGGGAACGGTTCTGGGCTTCCTCCTTGCTGCGTGTGCTCTAGGGGAACGTGCGCATCACGCGCTCAGCCGCAGGTCGTCGCTCGTGATCTCGTCGACGAGCGGCGCGCCGGACGCGTAGCGTTCAAGCTCGTCGAGCGCGGCATCCGTCATGCGGTGCAATTCGGTGCCGAGCGAGCCGGCCAGGTGCGGCGTCACCATGACGTTCGGCAGGCCGAACAGCACCGAATCCGCCGGGAGCGGTTCCGGATCGGTCACGTCGAGGATGGCGTTGATCCGGCCCGATGCGCACTCGGCCTCCAGCGCCTCCGTGTCGACGAGACTGCCGCGAGCCGTGTTGATCAGAGTCGCATGGTCGCGAAGAGCTGCCAGCCGCCGTGCACCGATCATGCCTTTCGTCGAAGGCAGGGCCGGAGCGTGCAGCGAGAGCACGTCCACTCGCGGAAGCATGTCGTCGAGCTCGACGAGCTCGGCGCCCGCCGCGCGCACCTCGAGCGGGTCCGCGTAGGGATCGGCGACAAGGCAGGTGATGTCGTCGAGCTGCTGCAACAGGTCGACCACCCGCCGACCGACGCGGCTGAACCCGACGATGCCGACCGTGCGACCGAGATTGCTCAGCTCGCCGTACCGGTGGATGCGAAGCCCGTTGCTGCGCCTGGCCTCGGCATCGGCAGCGATGAACGGCGCCTTCTTTCCGGCGAAGATCACCGCCGCGAGCGTGAACTCGGCGACGGGCACCGCATTGGCCTCGGCCACAGTCGAGGCGCGCACGCCGCGGAGCCAGAACTCCTCGCTCACCTGCGGGCGGATGGTGCCTGCACAGTGCAGCATGGCCTTCAGCCGAGGCATGCGGTCGAGGCGAGCGCCGTCGAGCCGCGGAGCACCCCACCCCGTGAGAAGAACCTCGACCCGGCGCAGCCGCTCGTCGAGCGCAGGGACGTCCAGATCATCGACGAAGACGGGGTCGGGCACCTGCGCGAGCCGGTGTAGACGCTCGAGACGTTCCAGATCGAACTGGCTCTCGAACACGTCGCGCGACATCACGACGAGGGCCTCTGGCTTGCCGGCTCTCACACGGCCGGCACTGTGCAGGTTCGGGCTCTGGCCGGTCGTGCCGGGGCCCTCGGCGCTCGCGCGGTTCGGCGGGGTCATTCTTCTGCAGGCTCCAGCGAATCATCGGGAAACGGATCTGCGACGATTCGCGTTGCGTCGTCGCGATCAACAGTAGATACTCATTCCCGATCGATAACAAACATATCGATCCGAATCGAACATCAACATACACAGTCGAACGATGGCGGCAGGACGGCGGCGTAGGCCGCCCTCCCCGCACGAGACGAACCGCGCAGTACCGGCAACAAGGACGCACCGCACAGGACGGCCGGTCAGCACAGACCACAGGAAAGGCCCGAAGAAGGCCCTCTCAGAAAGCAGGGAACAGCGACGATGCTGCAACGACCGATGGTCCCCCAGCACACACAGCCGGACGGCGATGGCCGCGAATCGCGCCTGTCACCCGGGCGCCCCGAGCGAGAGGCCCTTTCGCGCGTCAACGCGCACGCCGTACCGCCGCCGGGAACCACGGTGGAAGGTGGCGAGTTCCAGGGACCGCTGTACGAGCTGTGGGGCGCCTCGATGCGGACCGACGCCATTCGCGCAGCGCTTTCCGCGAGCACGCCGGCTCAGCTGCGGCCCAGGCTGATGCTTCCCACCGCATCCGACCGAGCGGCGTGGGCCGATGTCGACCGGAGCACGATCGAGGCCATCGGTCGAGACGCGCAACGCGAGCGGGCAACGCCGTGGGTCGAGCTTCTGGCGTCCGCCTTCGCCCGGTACGTGCGCGACGGCGATCGACGGCAGTACGAGAAGGCGCTCAACCAGCGGCAAGACCGTCTCACGCGTGCCGTCGTGATGGCGGCCGCGACCGACGCGTCGCACGAGGCGGCGGGCGGCTGGCTCGACGAGGCCGCCGACGGGGCGATTCTGTTGTGCGAGCAGAGCACGTGGTCGGTTCCCGCACACGACGACGCGCACGCGCGACGGGGCTTCGTCCTCTCGGACGCCGAGTCGCCCTACGTGGATCTCTGGGCGGGCGAGATCGTAGCGCAACTGGCCGTCGCAGATCACGTCCTCGGCGAGCGCTGGGATGAATCGTGGCCAGGCCTGCGCGAACGCATCCGTCACGAGGCAGAGCGTCGCGTCTTCGCGCCGTTCGAGCGCAGAGACGACTTCTGGTGGCTCGGGTACTGGCGTGACGTGAACAACTGGAATCCGTGGATCCTGAGCAACGTCGTGCTGGCCGCCGTGCTGCTCATCGACGACACAGGACGCCTGGCCGGGATCATCGGGAGAGCGCTGGAGAGCCTCGACCGGTACGTGGCCACCCTTCCGGACGACGGCGCCATCGACGAAGGCGTCGCGTACTGGTGGAACGGCGCCGCGCGCATGCTGGAGTGCCTCGACGTCGTCGCAGGCGTGACCGACGGCGCCCTGGACGCTGCCGCCGTTCCCGTGATCCACGAGGTGCTGCGCTTTCCCCTGCGCATGCAGCTGGGTGCCGACTGGTACGTCAACGTGGCCGACGGGTGGGCGCGCAGCTCGGGGCGGCAGCCGTGGCAGGTGCCGTTCCACTGGGGCAGGCGGTTGGGCGACGACGCCGTGGTGGCGTGGGCGTCGGGCGGCCGGCGATCGGGCGGCCCCGTCGCTTTCCCCGACGGCGGTCTGCCACGCCTGCTGCGCGCTCTCGCCGACACGGACTGGCGGGATGCCGTTCCGGCCCGACCGCCGCTCCCGGCTCACACGTGGCTGCCGTCGGTACAGGTTCTCGTCGCCCGGGCGCACGCGGGATCTCCCGACGGTCTCGCTCTGGCCGCCAAGGGCGGGACGAACGACGAGAACCACAACCACAAGGACCTCGGCTCGTTCATCCTCGCTGCCGGCGGCCGCCCGCTCCTGGTCGACATCGGCAAGCCGACGTACACGGCGCAGACGTTCAGCCCGGCCCGGTACGCGATCCGGGCGATGCAGAGCGGATGGCACAACGCGCCGGCTCCACATGGCGTCGAGCAAGGCGCCGGGCCTGACTTCGTGGCTTACCTCGCGGGCGTGCGAGGCACGACGCCGACGACCCCGGATGCCGGCATCGGCGCCGAACTCGAGCTCGACCTGTCCCACGCGTATCCGCTGGTCGACTCGGAGAGCTGGCGACGGACGTTCCGCCTGGTCTCGAGCCACCGCGTGGAGATCGACGACACCTGGCGTCTGGATCCGCCCGCGGCGAGCGCCGTGCACCTGATCGCGGCGGGAGACGTCGACGTGCGGGGCGACCAGGTCGTCGTCCGCGCCGACGGGCAGGGCATCCGCATCACGACGACCGAAGGCGTCGTGCCCGTCGCGGAGGTCTGGGAGCTCGACGACCCGGAGCTGGTCGCGGTGTGGGGAGAGCGGCTCACGCGGCTCACCTACTCGCTTCCGGCGCCGGAGGGACGGCTCACCACGATCGTCGAGGAGCTGGCGGCGTGAGCGCGGGCGATCAGCTGTTCGCCCTGCAACGACGCGAACGGATCATGGACGAGGTGCGCGAGCACGGCTCCGTGAACGTGAGCGACGTGGCAGCGAGACTCGGCGTCAGCGAGCTGACGATCAGGCGAGACATCAACGCGCTCGCGCAACAGGGTCTCGTCACCAGGGTGCACGGCGGTGCCACCCTGCGCAGCTCGGTGGAGACGGGCCTGGCACCGGGACTCGCCGGGCACGACCCAGCGGTCACGAAGTACACGATCGGAATGGTCGTGCCGTCGCTCGACTACTACTGGCCGCCGATCGTGAACGGCGCCAGGGCGCAGGCTGCGCAGCTTCGGGCGCGGCTCATCCTGCGCGCCTCCACCTACGATGTTCGCGACAACCGCCGTCAGACCGAGTCGCTGCTGAACATCCCGGGGATGCACGGGCTCATCGTGGCGCCGGATACGTCGGGCGACGCCGGCCTCGAGATGCTGCGCTGGCTGGATTCCCTTCCCATGCCCGTCGTGCTCGCCGAACGACGCATCCGCTCGGCCGCCGGTGTGCACGGACCGGAGTCCGTCGTCACGGACCACGCCGCCGGAACGGCCGAGGCGGTGCGGCATCTGCACGCGTCGGGCCACGAGCGCATCGGTCTGCTGACGCAGTCCGAATATCCGACCGGACGGTACGTGCGGCGCGGATGGCGTTCCGCGCTGACCTCGCTCGGCCTCCCCACCGACGTGGTGCAGGTGGACGGCATCCGGTTCGACGCACCGGGGAGAGAGCGTGAGATGGATGACGTCATCGAGCGATGCCGGCGCACCGGCACGACGGCGGTGATCGTGCTCCCCGATCCCCAGGCCATCGCGTTGGAGCAGCACTGTCTCGACCGAGGCATCCGAGTGCCCGACGACCTCGCCATCGTGGCCTACGACGATGATGTCGCGCGGTTCGGCGACCCGGCCATCACGGCAGTGCGGCCTCCCAAGCAGTTCGTCGGACGAGAGGCCGTCAACCTGCTGATCGCTCGTCTGGAGGCCGGAAGCAATCGCCCGGCGCACCGGGTCAAGCTCTCGCCGGAGCTGCACGTGCGCGACTCGTCCATGCGAGCCGGCGTCGACGCCGTCGAGACCACCTCGAAGAACGAGGCGGAGGAGAGCGCGTGACCGGGATCGTGCTTCCACCGGAGAACCGCACGCTCTCCCCGTTCACCGGGTGGACCAGAGACCACTGGGCCGCCGTGGCCGATCACCTGCTGCTTTCGCTTCGCCCCTTCTTCTCGTCGACGAGGAGCCGCGTACTGCTCCCCGGTCGAACCAGCTCGAGTGGCGTCCACAGCGACGGACTCGAGGGCTTCGCCCGATCGCTTCTGCTCTTCGGTTTCCGGATGGCGGGCGAGCGCGGTCACGATCCGCTCGGGTTCACGTCCTGGTACCGGGAGGGGATCCTGGCCGGAACCGATCCGCAGAACCAGGAACGCTGGCCAACGGCGACGCAGGTCGATCAGGCGAAGGTCGAGGCGGCATCCATCGCCCTCGCGCTCCAGCTGACCCGGCCTTGGCTCTGGGACACCTACTCCGAGGACGAGAAGCGACAGGTCGCCGACTGGCTGGCGCTGGCCGCGGACGGATGGTATCCGGACAACAACTGGCTGTGGTTCCGCATCACGGTCGAGACGTTCCTCGCCTCTGTCGGGGGCCGGCATGATCCCGGTCGCGTCGAAAACGATCTGGCCACCATCGAGTCGTACTACCGGGCGGACGGATGGTATGCGGATGGCCGCCTGCGCGCCTTCGACTACTACTGCGGCTGGGCGATGCACGTCTATCCGCTGCTCTGGACGGTTTCGGCCGGCTCCGAAGCGCTCGGCGCCGGCGCACTGGCACCGGTCTTCCGCAACCGCCTCGCCGACTTCCTCGACGACTACGCCTGCCTCGTCGGGGCAGACGGCATGCCCGTGCTGCAGGGTCGCAGCCTGATCTATCGGTTCGCCACCGCGGCGCCGCTCTGGATGGGAGCGGTCACCGGAGCGACCCGGCTCTCGCCCGGCAGGATCAGGCGCGCGGCATCCGGCATGCTGCGCGCCTTCGTCGACCGGGACGGCATCGATGAGCACGGGCTGCTCACGGTCGGCCTGTTCGGAGAGTGGCCCGCCATGGCGCAGTCGTACTCCGGAGCGGGCTCCCCCTACTGGGCGTCGAAGGGGATGCTCGGCCTGATGCTGACCGCCGACCACCCGGTGTGGCAGGCGGTCGAGGAGCCGCTTCCCGTGGAGGTGTCGGACTTCCGGCGTGTGATCCGGCCGGCAGGCTGGATCGTCAGCGGCACGGCATCCGACGGCGTGGTCCGCGTCATCAATCACGGCACCGACCACGCCATGCCGGGTGACCGCGTCGGCGATTCGGCTCTGTATGCCCGCTTCGGATACTCGAGCGCGACCATCCCTCCGCTTCTCGGCGAGACGATCGATTCGCCGGTCGACAACTCCACCGGGTTGGTGGATCCGCAGGGCAGGACGACCCACCGCACCGGGTTCGAGGTCGGTCCCATGGGTGACGACGGCGTCGCGGCGTTCGCCGGCTCGAGCGCCGTCGCGCACTGGGTGGACTCGACCGGCATCACCGCCCCTGATCACGGTTCCGGACGGGCGGGCACCGTCATCGAGGGGCCCGCGCTGCGGAGCACGTCGGTCGTCCGCGGCGCATGGGAAGTACGCTCGGTGGTCCTCGGGAAGCCCGAGGGCGAGCAATCCGTTCCGGTTCGGCTTCGCGTGAGCGGCTGGCCCGTCTCCGGCGACCAGCCTCTCGCCGTCGTGGGCCCAGGGTTCGCGCGAGCCGAGTGCGCGGGACTCGTGGCGGAACTCCGCTCTCTCACTCCGGATGCGTGGCCCTCGGTTCACGAAGAAGGCGGCACGTCCCCGATCGGCGCGCGCGTCGCCGTGCCGTGGCTCGAGTTCTGGGGCGTAAAGCCGGGAGCGACCGCGATCGTGGCGTCCTACCTCGGGCGACCATCGCTGCCTGACGACGCTCGCGATTCCTCACGGCAGGCACAGCGCGCGGCGCGGGCGGGGCACGACGCACCACGCGCACGTGCGATCAGTGACGGCACGCAGCTCGAGGTCACCTGGGCGGACGGCGCGGTGACCGTTGTGCCCATCTCGTGACCGCATCGGCGCACGACGGGCGGCGATGACGATTCAGCGGCGGCGCGGTGTGCTGTCCCGCAGCGCGACCTCGCCGCGCATCGGCTGCTGCTCGGGAGGTGCGTTGGCGAGCGCCAGCTCGAGGGAGCGCGCCCCGAGCTCCCTCAGCGGCAGCGACACGGTCGTGAGAGACGGCACGACGTCTTGCAGCACCTCGATGTCGTCGAAACCGGCGATGGCGATGTCGGTGCCCGGCGTGATGCCGCGCTCGCGCATGGCCCTCATCGCGCCGAGCGCCATCACGTCGGTGACGGCGAACACGCAGTGCGGGCGGATGCCGGCATCCAGCAGCGCGAGCATGTCGAGGTAGCCCGCCTCCCGGGAGAAGCCTCCCGACACGACGGATGCCGGGTCGGGGTGGATGCCGTGTCGCGCGAGGCCGTCGAGGAAGCCTCGGGTGCGGTCGACGGGTGTCGTCAGCGAGGGCGGGCCTGCGAGCACCGCGAAGTCCGAGTAGCCGAGGCCGACGAGCGCGTCGGCGAGGTCGGCCGCGCCGTCCGCGTTGAGCACGGGAACCACCCGGAACCCGTTCGCCTGAGCCCCGACCAGCGCGACGCGTCCTCCCTGAGCCTCGACGCCGCGAAGCTCGTCGGCGATGGCGGCTTCCGTCTTCTCGTCGACGTAGCGACTGCCGACCACGATGACGGCGGTCGGTCGCTGGCCGCGCAGGGCCGCGATCGTCTCGATCACGTGCCCTGGTTCCGTTCCCGCCGTCGCCATGGTGACGATGAGGCGATGCCGGTCTGCGGCATCCGCAACTCCCGCCGCGACAGCCGAGAAGTACGGGTCGGCGATGTCGCCGAGCACCAGCGCGACCGTGCGACTGGTCCCTCGCGCCACGGCCTGCGCCTGGATGTTCGCGGTGTAGTGCAGCGCCCGCGCGGATGCCTCGACCTTGGCCTTCAGCTCCGGGTTCACGATGCGCGTGCTCCCGTTGAGCGCCCTGGATGCCGTCGCCAGCGAGACACCCGCGTGCCGCGCGACGTCGGCAAGAGTCGGGACGGAGGCGTTGCCGCTCGGCTCCTCCCCCGATGCGATCTGCGTGTCTGCCACGTCTTCTCCTTCGAACGCCGCTGTCGGCGGCCCCCATTCACGATTGTCCCGCATGCCCGATACGCCCCGCGGGTCGGCCCCACCGCGGGTCTCCCACCGCGGGCTGAGCCTGTCGAAACCCGGCCCGCCCCGCTACCGAGGGTTGAGCCTGTCGAAACCCGGAGGTCGGTCCTGGTCGAGTTGGTTTCGACAGGCTCAACCGACGGGAGGGGCGGCACCCCGGCGCTGGTCTCGACAGGCTCGACCGACGGAACCGTGCGGGCTGCGACGCTACTTGATGCCCGTGGTGGCGATGCCCCTGATGAGGAAGCGCTGACCGACGAGGAACGCGATGAAGACCGGCACGAGCGAGACCACCGACATCGCGAAGAGCGCGCCCCAGTTCCCACCCGTCTGGTTGTCGATGAACTGGCCGAGCGCCACCTGCACCGTCCACGTGTGCGGCTGGGTGAGGTACACGATCGGACCGAAGAACTCGTTCCACATCCAGATGAACGTGAAGATCGTCGTCGTCGCCAGCGCCGGCGTCATCAGCGGAAGGATGACGCGGAAGAAGATGCGCGGATGCCCGCATCCGTCGATGCGCGCCGCCTCGTCGAGCTCCCGTGGGATGGCGCGGATGAACTGCACCATGAGGAAGATGAAGAACGAGTCCGTGCCCAGCACCTTCGGCAGGATCAGCGGCCAGAACGTGTTCAGCATGTGCACGAACGAGAACATGATGTACTGCGGAACCAGGGTCACCTGGAACGGCAGCATGATCGTCAGCAGCATGATCGTGAACGCGATGCGCTTGAACCGGAACTCCAGCCTGGCGAACGCGTATGCCGCGAGCGAGCAGGCGAACAGGTTCCCGAGGATCGCGCCGATCACGATGATGATCGAGTTGCCGAGATACAGCCCGAACGGCGACGACAGGGCGTTCCAGCCCGCCGCGTAGTTCTGCACGTCGAAGCTGTTGGGGATGATGCTCGGGTTCGTGAAGATCTGGTCGTTGGGACGAAGCGAGCTGACGACCATCCAGAGCAGCGGATAGATCATCAGGATGGCGAGCGCGATCATGATGACGTGCTTCGCCACGCTGCGCACCGAAGCCCTGAGGCCGCGCGACGCAGCGCGTCCCTGGCGTCCGGACGGTACGAGCAGAGCCCTGGTTGCGGTCTCAGTTGTCATAGAACACCCAATACTTCGAGGTGACGAACGTCACGGCCGTGATGATGGCGATGATGATGAACAACAGCCACGCCATCGCAGACGCGTAGCCCATATTGAACTGGTTGAAGCCCTGCTGGTACAGGTACAGCGTGTAGAACATCGTCGAGTCGGACGGGCCGCCCGTTCCGCCCGAGACGATGAACGCCTGCGTGAACGACTGGAACGCTCCGATCAGCTGAAGAATGATGTTGAAGAAGATGATCGGGCTCAGCATGGGCAGCGTGATCCTGGCGAATCGCGTCCAGCGGCCGGCTCCGTCGATGGACGCCGCCTCGTAGTACATGTCCGGGATCTGCCTGAGGCCGGCCAGGAAGATGATCATCGGCGCACCGAACGTCCAGATGTTCAGCAGGATGATCGTGCCGAGCGCGAACTGCGGGTCGGAGATCCAGCCGGGCATGTTGTGCAGCCCGACCATGCCGAGCACCTGGTTCACCAGCCCGCCCTGACCGAAGATCTGCCGCCAGAGAATGGCGACGGCAACGGAGCTGCCCAGCAGCGACGGCAGGTAGAAGACCGACCGGTAGAACGGCAGCGCCCTCATGCCCTTGTCCAGCAGCAGCGCCGCAGCGAGCGCGATGACGAGCTGGATCGGCACCGAGATGAAGACGTACTCGAACGTGACGCGCAGGGAGTTCAGCAGGCGCGGATCCTGGAACATGCGCACGTAGTTGTCGAACCCGGTGAAGTGCGGCGCCTGGATCAGGTTGTAGTTCGTGAACGAGATCCACAGCGACGCGACCATGGGACCGGCGGTGATGAGCACGAGCCCGACGAGCCACGGCAACAGGAAGAAGAACGCCGCCTTGTTGTCGCGCTTGCCCGTCGTCTTGGACGATCGAACCGATCGCAGTTCTTCGAAGACGCTCACGCGAACTCCCTTGTAGTCGACGCTGAGTACATGGTGCGGGTCAGCTCGTGATCCGCTCGGACGGGTAGTGGTCGAGCGTCGCTCGAACCGGTGAGGAAAGCGCTTCCCGGCAACCGCTGGGGCAACGTTACCTGCGACGCTCGCGTTGCGTCAAGGCGAGACAGAAAGCGATTTCTGCCGTCGGCGGCCGTCATCGGCCGGCGTCCCACACCGTGAGCATGCCGCACATGCCGTACCTCGGCTCCGGCTCCGGCACGATGGCCGTGATCCCCGAACGCGCGAGGGTTCCCGGCAGTCCTTCGGCCAGGGCTTCGAGCTGGCGCTCGGTGCCGTGCACCTGAGCCGAGGGCCCCGACGCCACCAGCTGCTTCCAGTCGCCTGCCCGGTGCGACACGAGCTTCGCCGAAGCGGAGTAGAGCTCGTCCAGCGCGCCACCGAGGTCGGATGCCGCGCGTTCGCGCAGTGACGCGAACCCCTCCAGCGCGAGGTCCCGCCGTGCACGCGCAGCTGCCGCCACGTCGGCTTCCGCGCGACCGATCGGAAGCATGGCATGCCGGGCGTACGCGCTCGCGTCGGCCAGGACATCCATGGGGAAGGTCAGCACGGCATCGCCCGCCTCGGGAAGCCCGGCGTTCGACATGATCGTGAGGATGTCGAGCTCGCCGTCGTCGTTGATGAGTCTGTGCACGGTTCCCGGTGTGAACCAGGCCACTGTGCCGGGCCTGAGGTCGGTGACCTCGATCCCACGCGAGCTGAGCGTCTCGACCCTGCCGCGTCCGGCGAGCACGACATACGCCTCTGTCGACGCCGTGTGCAGATGCGGCGAGCCCCCGCGCAGACCGTCGGACGTCGCCCAGTCGTAGACGCGCAACCGGGAAACGGCCACGCCACCGGGGAGCCCGCTTCCCTCAGCCGACCCGCTGTGAGCCCCTGCGTCCCGAGCCGACCGGCCGGAAGCGGGATCGCGCAGCGCCGACTCAGTCATGGCTCTCACCGATGGCCCACGGCGCGCCGCTGCCCGCCATGCTCGCGTAGAACGGCGAGTCGGGACCGAGCTGTCCCGCCGAGACCCGTCCGCCGGTGAACGCCGAGGCGTAGATCCCGGCGATCAGCTCGAGCGTGCTGCGCGCCTGGCTGAGCACGACCGGAAGGGGCCTTCCCTCCTCGAGCGCGTCGGCGATGGCCGCGAACTGCGCGGCGTGGTTGCTCTCCTTGCCCGTCGGGCCCCAGGCCCAGGCTTCGGCGACGCGGTCCTCGTGTCCTGGTGCGGGCGTGATGCGCCAGGAGGCATCCGAATAGCCGTACAGGTGCTCGAGCTCGACCGTGGCGTACTCGAAGTCGAAGCGCAGGTAGCTGGTCTCACGCGGCGACAGGATGCTGTTCACCACGCTGACCACCGCGCCGTTCTGCAGCGTCACGATCGCGTGCGTGAGATCCTCGGTGGCCACGGGGCGGGCCTGCCTGGCGGCGACGGCGACGACCTCGGACCACGGTCCGAGGATCGACAGCATGGTGTCCATCTGGTGGATGCCGTGCCCCATGGTCGGGCCCCCGCCCTCCAGGGCCCAGTTGCCCCGCCACGGCAGGTCGAAGTACGAGTCTGGGCGGTACCAGAGCGTGTTGCAGACGGCCGTCAGCGGACGCCCGAGCACACCGTCGGCCACCCGTTCCCGAAGCCATTGCGCACGGGAACCGAACCGATGCTGCGACACGGTGGCGAACTGGGCTCCGCCCGCACGCTCGGCGTCGGCGATCTCGTCGAGCTCCGCGAGCGACAACGCCGGCGGCTTCTCGCTCAGCACGTGGATGCCGCGCCGCAGCGCCACGACGGCCTGCTGCTTGTGCAGCCCGGGCGGCGAGCACAGGTGCACGATGTCGAGCTCGACGCCGTCGAGCAGCTCCTCGATGCTCGTCGCACCGAACGGGACATCCCACTTCGAGGTGAACGCGTCGACGCGCTCGGCGTCGATGTCGCACGCCCCCACGATCCTGGCCCGGCCCTCGAGGCGGCTCAGGTTCTGCGCGTGAGACCCGGCGATGCCGCCCGTTCCCACGATCCCGACACGGAGCGGGCGCTCGGGCGTGAACTCGTTCGGCCGCCCGAGCCCATTCGTCGCTGCGGCTGCCTGGGTTGTGGTCTCGGTCATGATCGGATTCCCTCCAGGGCTGTGTCGGCCAGTTCTGCGGCGCGTCTGCCGGCATCGGCGAGCGCCGCCATCCGCTCTCGATCGGATGCGCCGTCGGCGACGACCACGTTGTGCAGAAGCTCGATCGTCTCCCCCACGTCAACGGCGCGCACCCGGTCGAAGAACGGGGCGGGGTTGAGGCACGCGAACGGCTGGGACCGCGCGAACCACTTGGTGTCGAATCGCTGCTCGGGCGTGCGGTCGACGAACACGACGGTGGATGCCCCGCCGTCGCCGTCGTGTCGCCCGCTGAATCCCGCCCACGGGCCGCGACCGCCGCGCACGTCCTCCCCGTCCGCTCCGTCGGAGCCGACAAGGTCCCCGCCGGTGAACGATCGCGGTCCGCGCCAGAACAGGCCGCCGTATCCGGCGTTCTCCCTGCCCTCTGTCGTCGGCGAGCCCATGTCGATCGCAGCGCCGGAGACGTTGGTCAGGCGCGTGTGCCAGCCGAGCATCCAGGCATCCTGTTCCGGCAGGAGTGTCGCAGAGACGACCCGGCTCTCCGTGAAGACCGTGTCGCCCTCACCCCCTGGCTCGGTCGGCTGCCGGTGCCAGGTGAGCTCGTGGCCGATCACCGCGCTGCCGTCGTGCTCGGCCACCACCGTGATCCGGTCATGGTCTTGCGAGCCGTTGTTCGGCAGGTCGACGTAGCCGCCCGCGCTGAGCCGGAAGCTGGGGCCGCCCCAGAAGTTGTCTCCGCCCACGACCGGCAGCGCAAGCGTGACGCCCTTGTGCCACACGTGGTCCCATGGGCGGAAGACCGTCACCAGCCGTCCGCCGAGCGTGCGGATCGGATGCACGTAGGGCCTCGGCGATTCGTACTGCGCCTCGGAAGGCCGGTACACGTAGCGCATCAGCTCGACGCTCGCTCCGGCTGGCGTCGGCGTCGTGACGGTGACGCTGGTGTCGATGTCGTGACGCAGGCCGAAAGCCGCGGACTTCCCGGTCATCGTGCGTTCTCCTCTTCTCTCTGCGCTTCATCGTGCGGTTCGCTGGTCCGTGGGGTGTCGCGCAGCACCACCTCGCAGCGGTAGTGCTGGGATGCCGTCATCTCGCCGCGGAACCAGAGCAGGGCCACGCGGCCGGGATCGCCGGGAGCCACGATCGGCCGGAGGTTGTCGACGGCCGAGTTCTCCGTGACCGGCGTCCAGTCCCAGGTGGCGCCGGCATCCGTCGTGCGGCCCGAGTAGATCTCGTGATGCGCGGTCTCGGCGCCGGTCCGCGGATCGAACGGCGTCGAGACGTAGACCGAGTCGACGTCGTAGGGATCGATCGTCGCGAGCCCCGTGTAGTCCTGCTCGTGCGGGAGCAGGCCCGCGCCCGCCTTGCCCAGCGAGTGCAGCATCCATTCCCGCCCCGGCTCCTTGCGGGCGTACACGAACCGGTGGTCGAGCACGGGCCGCATGCGCGCGAACTCCTCATCGGGGCTCGCCGGCTCGTCGTCTCCCCTGGCCGTGAGCGTGGCGACGATGGTCCCGTCGGCAGCGCGCCGGATGTCCGACGTCCAGGCGTGCGTCAGCCTCACGCCGTCGAGCACCTCGCCTGCGCCGAGAACCGTCGTCAGCTCCACCTGAGAGGGAGCATCGGCGCCAGCGTCGAAGAGGTGGTCGTGCACGGTCGATCCGTCGGAGCGGTGCAGCGCGCCGCCGGAGAAGTAGCCGTGATAGATGGAGTTGTCGAAGTCGCGCGGATGGTGATCGGTCGTGACGAGATCGATCCGGCCGTCCGTCGCCGAGTAGCGCGTGTAGCCGTTGACGTAGCCCACTTTGGGCCGGGTGAAGATCTTGCCGGCGTACGCCCAAGTGTCTCCGTCGTCGTCGGACACCAGGGCGCACGGGTCGTCGTTCACCGCTCGCGTGAAGCAGTACAGCCTGCCGTCGAGCTCGTGCAGATTGGCGTACGTGACCCCGCGGCCCTGCGTGTACGGCGCCCAGTCGAACGTCCGCTCCTGGCCCCACCTGGTCCCTTCGCCCGGCTCGCTGATGCGCCACCGCAGCAGGTCGTCGGACTTGTGCTTGGTGTACGCGGCGAGCCACCTGCCATCCGACCGGTGCCAGAGCGCCGGCACATCGTGGTCGTCCGGCTCGAGCGCCTCGTGCAGCACGACGACCCTTGCCGTGCGGGAGGCGAGATCCACGATCGTCAGCTCGACGTTGCCGCTTCTTCCCTCGCCTCCCTCACCCTCTGCAACGGCCATGGAGCCGACGAGCAGCGTCCCGGTCTCCTGGTCGACGAGCGCGCGCTCGTCTTGGAACCAGCACCAGGCTCCGTTGTCATTGATGACGTACTCCGACATGTATTCCTTTCCCCAGGCACCGCAGTGCTGCCCCGATCGCACGGAGAGACCCGATTGCGCCGCGGCCGGCGGCCCGCTCCACCGCGGTGCTCGAGGTCACGGGCCGCCACGACGACGCGACGGGAGCGATTCCGCGAAGCGGACGCCGGCGGGCTACGAGTTGCTGTCGATGAGGCTCTGCACCTCGGTCCTGAACGCGGCGGCGGCCGCGGCGGGAGTGGCGCGACCGAAGATCACGTCCTGCTCGTGGCGCTGAGCCACGGACGACACCGTGCTCGTGCCCTTCGGCGGCACCGGCGGCACCCACTTGATCTCGGACTTGATCTTCGACAGATAGTCGACCGCGTTCTGGTCGTACGGCGACAGCAGGGGCTTGATCGCGGCGACGACGGCGGCTCCCACCGGAACCCCGCGCTCCGTGAGCTGGATCTTGTTGGCGGGGATGCTGTTGAGCAGGTAGTTGATCACGGCGCCCGCCTGCGCAGGGTACTTCGTCTGCGAGCCGATCGACCAGTACATCGACGGCTTGTAGTAGAGGCCGTTCTTGTCGGCCGAGCCCGCGATGCTCGGCGGCCGCAGCAGCACGCAGTCGCCGCCGTTCGCCTGCTGGAACGCCGTGATCTGGGTGTTCCAGATCCAGCCGAGCGCTGCCTTGCCCGTGCCGAACTGCGTCTGCTGCACGGATGCTGCGATGTCGTTCGTGTAGACATCCGGGGTCGGGCCGCCACCGGAGTGGAACAGCTTCTCCACCATGGTGAGCCAGCTCGTCACGGTGTCGACGCTGAAGCCGAGCTTGCCCTTGTTCGTGTAGAGCTGCTGGCCGTGCTGGTGCAGCCAGATCTGCAGGTCCATGTCGCCGCCGTACCAGTTACTCCCGGTGAAGGCGCCGCCCGAGCCGTCGGCGAGCTTCTTGCAGATGCTGAGGTAGTCGTCCCACGTCCACGTCTTGTCGTCCGGCACCTCGACACCGGCCTTCTGGAACAGCGTCTTGTTCGCGCAGATGCTGTACGCGGTCTCGCCGATCGGGATGCCGTAGAGCTTTCCGTCGAGCGTTCCGTCGGCGAGCGACGACTTCACGGGCTTGGTGTCGATCGAGCCGATCGTGGAGAGGTCGAGCAGCGCTCCACGGCCGCCGTACTCGGCGATGTAGGCCTGGTCCATCTGGATGACGTCGGGCTCGGTCTGCCCTGCCACCTGCGTCGACAGCTTGGTCCAGTACGTCGCCCACTGGCCGGGCTGCTGGTTGATCGTGATCTTCGGGTGCGCCTTCGTGTACGCCTGCACCATCTTGTCGGTGTTGGAGGACCGGACCGGGTTGGTCCACCACGCGAAGTTGAGCGTCGCCTTCTTGAAGGCGTCGCCCGACGAGACCTTCGACGTGGATCCGGCCGAGGGAGTTGCGGAGGTTCCGCATCCGGCGAGCAGGAACGTCGTTCCGATGCCGGTCAATGCGAGGGCGCCGAACTGACGCCGGGAGAGCTGCTGTGACATGTGGCCTCCTTGCCATGCGTTTCGCTTGCTCCGGGTCCGGCGGGTAACCGCTTTCCCGATCGCGGTCACAGTAGCATGAATAGTGATCGTTCACTATCGCTGTGGCAAACGATTGCACCGCCTGCCTCGGGATAGGGTTCGAACCGTCGAATGCCGAAGGGCGCGAGCGTCGAGGCGGTGACGCGCCGCGGGAGCCGCGACGGCCACGCACGGAGCGGCCGCTGCACAGGAGACGCTCTCGACACGGCGTCGACGACGGGGAGGAAAGCATGGAGGTCAGCACTACCGTCACCGGGGCTTCGCTGCGCAAGAGGGTGACCATCATGCAGGTGGCCGAGCAGGCGGGCGTCTCGCACCAGACGGTCTCGCGCTACCTGAGGTTCAACGGCGGCCTCAAGGCGGCTACTGTCGAGAGGATCGAAGCAGCGATCCGCGACCTGGACTACCGGCCCGACCTCATCGCGCGATCCATGCGCACGAGGCGCACCAACCGCATCGCCGTCGTGCTCCCCGAGCTCTCCTTCTTCGTCCCTTCGCCGTTCCGCGGTGCGGCGGCCGCGGCCCATGAGGCCGGGTACCAGGTCGACGTGGTCAGCCTGGAGGGCGACGAGGCCCGCCGCAGGGAGCGTGTTCTCACCCTCATGGACGAGCGCGTGGAGGGCGTGTTCTCGCTCACCCCGCTCGGCGATGTGCTGTCCAGGGAGGCTCAGCAGTCGGTGCCCATGCTCGTGATGGGCGAGTACGACGACAAGATGCGCTCGACCGGGGCCTTCGCCGATGGCGCGTTCGCCGCCGACATCGTGCAGCACCTCGCCGACTTCGGGCACCGCCGCTTCCTGCACGTGGCCGGATCGCCCGGCTGGGCGTCGGCGCGCAACCGGCGATCCGTCTATCTGCAGACGATCGAACGGCTGGGCCTCCAGTCGTACGGCGTCGTCGGCGGCGAGTGGTCGGTGCGGGCGGGGTACGACGCGGCCAGGGACCTGCCCGCGAACTCCGGCGTGACGGCGGTCTTCGCCGCGAACGATCAGATCGCCTTCGGGATGATCAGGGGCCTTCAGGATCGCGGCATCCGGGTTCCCGACGACGTGAGCGTCGTCGGGTGGGACAACGACGAGGTGGGCCGTTACCTCTCCCCCACCCTGAGCACCGTCGAGCTCAACCTCGAGGTCATCGGCCGGCAGGCGATGCAGGAGCTCATCGCGCGCATCGAGGATCGCGAACCCCCGAGCTTCGAGCCGCAGGTGATGGGCCGGCTCATCGCGAGAGGATCCAGCGGGCCGGCACCGAGCTGAGCCGCGCGGCGTCCCATCGGCGACCGTTCATAAGTGAACGATCACTCATCGGATTCCGGCCCGGTGACGCCTCATCCTGACCGCCGCAGCTCCGACGACGGCGCGCCCTGCTCGCGCGTTCCGCCGACCGGACGGTGCACGCTCGTGAGCACTGTCTGGCGCGCGGGGCCCCGCGGCATCGAGCCCTCCCGTCCCGCGGAATCCCGGGGTTCTGAGCCGCCAGGAACCTCTGAGAAGGTCTCAATCAGAAAGCGATTTCTGAAAAGCGCTCCGCACGCTTGACACGTTCCAACGAGCCTCACCATAATGTGGCAGACGGCGCGGGAAAGCGTTTGCCCGTCGTGACCACAGCATGGCAAGGAGGCCACAACATGTCACAGCAGATGTCCCGGCGCCAGTTCGGTGCACTGGCACTCACGGGGATCGGCACGACGTTGCTGCTCGCCGGGTGCGGAACGTCGGCCACGCCTGCCGGAGGCGGCGCAAGCTCGACCGCGGCAGCGGGAGACGCGTTCAAGAAGGCGACGCTGAACTTCGAGTGGTGGACCAACCCGGTGCGGTCGGAGTACACCGACAAGATCATCACGCAGTACACCGCGGCCCACCCCAAGGTGACCATCAATCAGGCCCCTGGCCAGTGGGCGACGTACTGGACCAAGCTCTCGACGCAGGTGGCAGGGCAGACCGAGCCCGACGTCATCCAGATGGACCAGGCGTACATCGCCGAATACGGCGCGCGCGGCGCGCTGCTCGACATGTCCACCGTCGCCTCGATCGACACGAAGCCCCTGAAGTCGTCGCTCGCCGCCGGAACGCTCGGCGGCAAGCTCTATGGCATCCCGACCGGCAACAACGCCTACGGCATCGCCGCCAACAAGACGCTGTTCGAGAAGGCCGGCGTCAAGGTGCCAGACGACAAGACCTGGACGTGGGACGACTACCTCGACCTGTGCAGCAAGCTCAAGCAGGGTTCCGGCGGCGCCTTCACGGGAACCACGTGGCAGAGCGGCGACCAGGACATCCAGATCTGGCTGCACCAGCACGGCGAGCAGCTCTACACCGACAAGGGCAAGCTGGGCTTCAAGGTCGGCACCCTCACCGACTGGTTCGCCATGATCAAGAAGCTCTTCGACGCCGGCGATGCGCCGACGCCTGACGAGTTCACGAACGACGTCGCCGCGTCGCTGCAGCAGACCCTGTTCGGCACGAACAAGGCTGCGCTCGGCTGGACGTGGAGCAACCAGATCACCGCCTACCAGCAGTCCAACGGCGGCGAGATCGTGCTGCTGAGGCCGCCGAGCGTCGCGGGATCCGCGAGCAAGAACGGGTTGTACTACAAGCCGTCGATGTACTGGTCGATCGGCTCGCAGAGCAAGTACCCCGCTCAGGCAGGCGGCATCATCAACTATTTCCTGAACAGCACGGATGCCGCGAAGCTCCAGCTCGCCGAGCGCGGCGTGCCGGCGAACGCCGAGGTTCTCAAGGTCGTGAAGCCGAAGCTGTCGCCGACGGATCAGCTCGCCGTCGATTACCTCCAGAACATCAAGAGCGAGATCAAGTGGGTGCCGCCGGTGCCGCCGAAGGGCACGAGCACCGCGGCGTCCGTCGCCCAGCGCCACACGCAGGATGTCGTCTTCGGACGCGCGACGCCGGCCGATGCGGCGAAGGCGTTCACGACCGAGCTGCAGGGACTCATCAACTCCGCGTCGTGACGGCGCAGGAGGAGGATGCAGCCGTGGGACGGGACGGCCGGGCGGGCGAGCGCTCCGCCACCCGGCCGTCCGCCATCCCCGGCTACGAGGACTGGCCGGCGTTCGCGTCGTCCGCTGAACCGTTCGCCGCCGACGATCCGGCGGTGCAGTCGCTCGCCGACGTCCTCGGCCTTCGAAGGATGCCTGCCGCGGCCGACCTCGAGCGCGGAGCGCCTGCCGTGCACGACGGCGTGGCCATCATCCGGCTCACGTGGCGCACGCCGTACGGACCGACGACTCGTGCCTGGGAGCTCAGACCGGCCGCGCACGGCTCGCCGGACGGCGACGAGGAGCGGATGCCCGGCATCCTGGCGCTGCATCCGCACGGCGGACGGCGGTCGACAGGCGCGGCCCAGCTCATCGACTTCGACGGCGAGAACCCGTCGGCGCCGGCCAACCGCCTGGCGCGGGCGGGCTTCGTGGTGCTCGCGCACGACGCGTTCTCGTGGGACAGCAGAAGGTTCGACCTGTCGGAGCCGCCGCCGAAGCTCGCTCGCGCACGCGACGCGATGCTCGCGCTCTGGGCGGCCGAAGGGCATCGTCCGACCGATGCCGAGGTGTTCGATGCCGTCTCCAGCGCGCACGAGGACCTGGTGGCGAAGGCCGCCGGCGTGCTCGGTCAGTCGTTCGCCGGCATGGTGGTGGCCGACGACCTCGTGGCACTCGACGTGCTCGCCGGCCTTCCCGCCGTGGATCAGCAGAGGATCGCGGCACTCGGCTTCTCCGGAGGTGGCGGCCGCGCCCACCTTCTCGGCGCACTCGACGCGAGAGTCGGCGCTGTCGTCATCGCGTGCATGATGGCCACGTTCGGCTCACTCGTGCCGGACTACCTCGAGACGCATTCCTGGCTGCTGCACAGTCCAGGCCTGCCTGGCCTCTGCGACTGGCCCGAACTGGCCAGCGTCGGGTGCCGGCGCGAGCTTCTCGTGCTCTACGGGGAGCGCGACCCGCTGTTCCCGCGAGAGGGCATGCACGCCGCCCACGCTCTGCTCGCCGGAGTGCCCGGGTACCAGGGTCGCTTCTTCGATGCGGGCCACGAGTTCAACGACGAGATGCTGGGCGTCGCGATCGACTTCCTGCTCGAGTCGCGCTCGACTGGCGCCCGGGCTCAGCTCCCGGCGCGCTGAGCGAGCCCCTTCACGTACTCGGCCTGCCCGAGGTGCTTGACGTCGTCGTCGATGATGCTGATGAGACGAACGCCGAGCGTGACGGGCGGGTCCCACCTGGTGTCGACGACGCGATCCAGGTCCGCGTCGCTCGTCGCCGCGATCCGGGCGAGCGTCACGTCCTGCGTAGCGTCGTAGTAGCCGAGCAGGAGCTGCGGATCCACGCGCACCGCGGCGACCTCGTCACTGGACTGCCCGTATCCGGTGGCCCCCTGCGAGAACGGCAGTCCGAAGCGCTTCGACCACCCGCCCGACGTCCACACCTGCTCGAGTCCGTACACGTCCGCGATCTGCGCATCCTGTCCCCTCGTCAGATGCCAGACGAGCCAGGCGACGGTGTTCGCGTCAGGGTCGGGCCGGTAGCTCAGCAGCGCCTCGTCCGCTCCCTGCACGAGCCTGTGCACGCCCTGCCCGACCCGCTGCACGGCGTCTGTCAGTAGCTGCCTGGTGTCCATATCGCCTCCGTGATCCGTCGTCGGTCGTGAGCCGTTCATCAGCCGCTGCCGGTGAACGACCCGTCGTTCTGCCTCGCGCCTCAGCACGCCGCGGCGCGCCCGGTCGCCTGCAGGCGAGCGCCGGCGGCGCCGCCTCTCGGCATCCGGTTCGACACGTTACGCGGACGACCCCGGCACGTGGGCCGGCCCGGCCCGCTGCCGGGCCTCGCGGTCGGACCTCACGGCCAGACGATCGCGAACGCCCGCACCGGGAAGGTGCCGAAACCCTCGACGGCGGGTGGGGCCGCCGTGAAGCGGGCTCCGCGCGCCGGCAGGCTCCCGAGGTTGGTCAGGTGCTCGACCACGTGGATGCCCGCGGCAAGCAGCCCGGAGTGCGCCGGCCGTTCGCCTCCCGCCTCCGTGTCGTCGATGTTGAGCGAATCGATGCCGACGAGCGCGGCGCCCTGCTCCACGAGGTACTCGACGGCATCCGTAGCGAGGAACGGAGCTCCCTTCGCATACTCGGGCGAGCCGAAGTGCCGGTCCCACCCGGTGTGCACGAGCACGGCGGCGCCTCTCACATCGCGGTCGAAGAACACGGATGCCGGCACGCCGCGCTGCGACGAGTCCGTCACGTGCAGCACTTCGGCGCGCAGATCGACGAGTGTCTCCAGGTCGAGCGAGGCCAGGTCGCCGCCCTCCGCGTAGCGATGGTACGGGCTGTCGAGATACGTTCCCGTGTTGCCGAGCATCGTGATGACATCCATCGCGAACTCCGTGCCGGGCGCGTACACCGACCGGGATGCCTCCCTCGTCAGGTGCGGTGCGATCCAGGGCGCCGGCAGGCCGGGATACGTGATCATCCCCGCCCGGATGCGATGGCTCAGATCGATCACGCGGCGGGCGGACGTGCCGGCCGCGGCCGAGTCCGCCTGCTCCATGCCACGGCTACCCCTGTGCTGCTCCGCCACGATCCGCAGGTCGCGCACGTGCACGTCGCCCACGAGCGCGAGACCCAGGTGCTGCACGAAGAGCCGTCCGACCTCGGTCTCGTCGACGTCCGGCCGAGGGAGGTCGAGGCGGAAGCCCTCAGCCTTCAGCGATCCACCGTTGACGAACTCCACCGTCGCGTCGAAGTGGGCGCGGTACTCGGTCATGCTGCTCCGATCGGCGAAGAGGGGCGACGAAGCGCCAGACTATCCGGGCCGGGGCGGAGCATCCAGCCGCGGGTCGCCGCTACCGCGCGCTCTGGGCAGCCTGGTCGAGGGCCTGCTCGAGGTCGCCGATCAGATCGTCGACCGACTCGATGCCCACCGACAGCCGCACGATGTTCGCCGGCACCTCCAGCGCCGTGCCCCGAACGGACGCGTGCGTCATCTCGCTCGGGTACCCGATGAGCGATTCCACGCCGCCGAGCGACTCGGCCAGCTGGAACACCCTGGTGGATTCGACGAAGCGACGGGCCGCGCCCTCTCCGCCTGCGAGGGCGACCGAGAGCATGCCACCGAAACGAGACATCTGCCTCGCCGCGAGCTCGTGGCCGGGATGCGTCGGCAGGCCGGGGTAGTAGACGCGCTCGATGGCGGGATGCCGCGACAACCGGTCGGCGATCGCCTGCGCGTTCTCGGAGTGCCGTTGCATGCGCACCTCGAGCGTCTTGATGCCTCGCAGCGTGAGCCACGCCTCCATGGGTGCTGCGATGGCTCCGGCGGCGAACTGCTGGAAGGCCAGCTTGTCGGCGAGTTCGCCTGTGTTCAGAACGACGGCGCCGCCGATCACGTCCGAGTGGCCGCCCAGGTATTTGGTGGTCGAGTGCACCACGACGTCGGCGCCGAGCGCCAACGGCTGCTGCAGCGCGGGCGACGCGAACGTGTTGTCGACGACGACGGCGGCGCCCACGGCGTGTCCGAGCTCGGCGAGCGCCGCGATGTCGCTGACCTTCATGAGCGGATTGCTCGGCGTCTCGATCCACAGCAGTCGTGTGCCGTCCACGTCGAGCGCGTTCCGCACGGCATCGAGGTCGGTCAGGTCGACGGCGGTATGCCTGATGCCCCACGCTCCGTGGATTCGATCAATCAGACGGTGCGTTCCGCCGTAGACGTCGTTGCCGAGCACGAGGTGGTCCCCTGCTGCGAGGGCGCAGCGCAGCAGTGCGTCCTCCGCCGCGAGGCCCGACGCGAAGGCGAGCGCTCGATCACCGCCCTCGAGGGAGGCCAGCGCCACCTCGAGCGAGGTGCGCGTCGGGTTGCCGGAGCGGCCGTACTCGTACCCGCCGCGCAGGCCCCCGACGCCGTCCTGCACGAACGTCGAGGTCTGGTAGATGGGCGGCACGACAGCCCCGGTGGTCGGGTCGAACGCCTGCCCGGCATGGATGGCGCGGGTCGCGAATCCCTGTTCCGCATCGGCGTTGGTCATGGTCGTCTCTCCTCCGTGTGGTCGCGGGCCTGCTTCGTCGGAACGGGCACCGGCATCCTCTCGGCCGTCAGCGGCTCAGGAACGCGAGCAGGTCGGCCCTGGTGATCACCGAGACCGGCTTGCCCTCGTCGGTCACGAGCAGCGCGCTCGTCTCGCCGAGCGCCGCCCTTGCCGCACCGACGGGCTCGTTGAGGCCGATCAGGGGCATGGGCGGGGCCGCGAGCGATCCGACGCTGTCGGCCATCTTCGCCTCGCCCGCGAACACGCGGTCGAGCAGCGTCCGCTCGTCGAGCGATCCCACCACTTCGCCGATGACGACGGGCGGCTCCGCGCTGAGCACGGGCAGCTGGCTCACGCCGTACTCCGCCATGATGGCCACGGCGTCGTGCACCGTGTCGCTGGGATGCGCGTGCACGAGATCCGGAAGCGAGCCCGCCTTCGTCGCGATCACGTCGCGCACGGTCGCCACGCCCGAGACCTCGCTGAAGCCGTAGGAGCGCATCCATGCGTCGTTGAAGATCTTGCCCAGATACCCGCGGCCCCCGTCCGGAAGGAGCACGACGACCACGTCGTCAGGGCCGAGGTCGCGCGCAGCGCGCAACGCGGCGACGACGGCCATGCCGCTCGATCCGCCGACGAGCAGGCCCTCCTCGCGCGCGAGCCGGCGCGTCATCGCGAACGAGTCGGCGTCGGAGACGGCGATGATCTCGTCGGGGACCGACGGATCGTAGGCATCCGGCCAGAAGTCCTCTCCGACGCCCTCGACGAGATACGGCCGCCCGGTGCCGCCGGAGTACACGGAGCCCTCGGGGTCGGCGCCGACGATGCGCACGCGGCCGTCGGACACCTCCTTGAGGAATCGTCCGGTCCCCGTGATCGTGCCGCCCGTGCCGACACCGGCCACGAAGTGCGTGATGCGCCCATCGGTGTCTCGCCAGATCTCCGGACCCGTCGTCTCATAGTGGCTGCGAGGGCCGTTCGGGTTGGCGTACTGGTTGGGCTTGTACGCGCCCGGGATCTCGCGGACGAGCCGGTCGGACACGCTGTAGTACGAATCGGGGTCGTCGGGTGCGACGGCCGTCGGCGTGACGACGATCTCGGCTCCGTATGCGGTGAGCACGTTGCGCTTGTCCTCGCCCACCTTGTCAGGCAGCACGAAGACGCACCGGTACCCGCGCTGCTGCGCGACGAGCGCGAGCCCGACGCCGGTGTTGCCGCTCGTGGGCTCGACGATGGTTCCGCCCGGCCCCAGCAGACCGTCTCGCTCGGCTACGTCGATGATGCGCTCGGCGATGCGGTCCTTGCTCGAACCGCCCGGGTTCAGATACTCCACCTTCACCAGCACCGTAGCCCGGATGCCTTCGGTGACGCGGTTGAGGCGGACGAGCGGGGTGTTTCCGACCAGGTCGGTGACTGAGGCGGCGAACTTCATGGTTGTCCTGGCTTCTCGTAAGGTCGGTCGTCGGTCGGATGCCGCGCGCACGCCTCACGGGCGGCACGCTCTCAGCGACGACAACAGTTCAGGAACACGTGCACCAGCCTACGGGAAGCTCCGGGTTTCTCCGTACACCGCCGGTCGAGCCCGTCGAAACCGGGCCACCCCTACCGCCGGTTGAGCCTGTCGAAACCGGGCCACCCCAGCCGCCGGTTGAGCTCATCGAAACCGCGCCACCCCTACCGCCGGTCGAGCCCCGCCGAAACCGGGCCACCCCAGCCGCCGGTTGAGCTCATCGAAACGGGGCCACCCCTACCGCCGGTTGAGCCTGTCGAAACCGGGCCACCCCTGCCGCCGGTTGAGCTCGTCGAAACCGGGCCACCCCTGCCGCCGGTTGAGCTCGTCGAAACCGGGCCACCCCAGGAGGGTTTCGACATGCTCAACCCTCGGTGGCGGCTCAACCCTCGGTCGCAGCTCAACCCCCCGGTCGCGCTCGACAGGCCGACCCGCGGTGCTCGACATCGCGGGCGTCCCTAGACTGATCGCCATGTCCGTCTCGTCCCTCACGAACACGGCGCAGGACTACCTCAAGGTGATCTGGGCGGCGAACGAGTGGGAGCAGACCCCCGTCACGGTGTCCGCGCTCGCGGCCCGCATCGGGGTGCGAACGGCCACGGTGAGCGACGGCATCCGGCGTCTGACCGAGCAGGGCCTCGTGGTGCACGAGCCGTACGGCGCGGTGGCACTCACGGAGTCGGGCCGCACGCACGCCCTGGCCATGGTGCGCAGGCACCGGCTGATCGAGACCTTCCTCGTGGAGACCCTGGGGTACCCGTGGGACGAGGTGCACGACGAGGCCGAGGTGCTCGAGCACGCCGTCTCGGACACGCTGGTGGATCGCATCGACGCGGCGCTCGGGCATCCGGTGCGCGACCCGCACGGCGACCCGATTCCCACTGTCGACGGCGACCCCCGCACACCGCGGGCCCATCGGCTGGTCGAAGCCGATGCCGCTGTGGATCAACGGATCGTGCGCATCTCCGATTCCGATCCTGCCGTGCTGCGGTACCTGGCCGAACGCGGAGTCCGGCTGGATGCCCGGGCCACCCTCCTGGAGACCCGGCCGTTCGCCGGCGACGTGGTCGTCTCGATCGACGGCGGCGACCCGATCACGGTCGGCGTTGTCGCGGCAGACGCGATCTGGGTGGCGACCGTCTAGCCCCGGGCCGGCTGCGACGCGGCCCCCGCCTGCTGCAGTTCGGGCTCGACCTCGGCGGATTCCCGCGGAACGATCGGCACGGCCGCGAAGGGCGCGAGCGCGACGACGGCGAACGCGATCGGGAACCCGACCAACGAGATGAGACCGCCGACCGCCGGGCCCACGATCGAGGCGGCCAGGAACTGCCCGGTGTTCTGGGTGCCCAGCGCCCGTCCCGACCAGAACGGCCCGGCGATCTCGGCGACCGCGGTGTACGCGAGCCCGTTGTCGGCGACGGTGATCGTGGCGGCGAGGATGAGCGCCGCGGCACCGGCCCACGCCGGCGCAAGCTCGGACAGCGCCAGCACGATCATGACGGCCGCGGCCGTCCACGCCACCCAGCGCAGCGGGCGCAGCCTCGAGCCGACACGGTCGGACAGCACCCCGACGGCCACGCGGCCGAGGGCGCCGACGAACTGGGAGACGCCGACCACGATGCCTGCCGCCGTGGTGTTCATGCCTCGGTCGGCCGTCAGCCAGATGAGGCCGAAGATCGACACCGTGAACTGCGGAACGACCAGCAGCGCCGATGCCAGGTGGATGCGGGCCAGCGTCGCCCCTCCTCGGTAGGGGTTCGCCGGCTTCTGCCCTGCGGCGGCCTTGGCCGCCTGCCGCGGCGGATCGGCGATCACGATCGCGCTGAGAACGGCCAGCGCGCCGGTGAGCACGAACGGCAGCAGCATCGCCACGGAGATGCCACCCGCCGCGGCCAGCGGCGGCACCGCGACCGCGGCCACCGCAACGCCGAGCGGCTGGCACATCTGCCTGACGCCCATCGCCAGCCCGCGGCGCTCCTTGGGGAACCATCCGACGACGACCCGGCCGCTCGCCGCGTTCGTGCTCGCGGATGCCGCGCCGCCGAGCAGCAGGAACCCGGCGAGCCCCAGGTATCCCGACGCGGTCATCGCGCCGAGCGCGGCGAGCGCCGTGAGCGCCATACCGCCCGCGATCACCCACCGCTCCCCCACGCGATCCGTGAGAGCTCCCCAGGCGACGAGCGTCAGCACGAGTCCGAGCGTCGGCGCCGACGCCAGCAGCCCCGCCTGCGCGAGCGGGATGCCTCGCTCGGTGTGCAGCAGCGGGATGAGGAACGCGGGCGCCGACTGGAAGACGGTCCCGGCGCCCTGCGCCAGTACTGCCGTGCCGAGCATGAGCCACGGCCGAACGGATCCCGTTCGGGGCGTCGAAGCGGTGTGTGCTGGTCGTCTCGGCGCCATAAGGCCTTCTCCTCACCGACGGGCCGCGCGCCCGGAGAACGTGCCGTCTCCGTGCGGCGGCCGCGGGCTCGATCGACCGTGACTCGTGCTCGTTATGGGATACCATAATGGTATACCAAGCATCGGGCAACATCCTCTTGATCGGCTCGCCCTCGTTCGGCCCATACTGGATCGGCCCGTGCCGTCGGCGACGGGGCCGAACGCGACGAAAGCGGGAACGAGCATCCATGCAAGGCGCCTCACAGACCGACCAGGTCTACGACCAGGTGCGACAGGCCATCCTGTCGCTCGACATCGTGCCGGGTGCCCGGCTCAGCGAACGAGGTCTCGAGGCGGACTTCGGTGCGTCGCGCACGCCCGTGCGTGCCGCGCTCATGCGGCTGCAGAACGAGGGCCTCGTCGCCCGCGACGGCCGCGCGTGGCTGACGACCCCCATCGATCTCGACGAGGTCGCCGCGCTGGCCGAGTACCGGGAGGCGGTCGAAGCGGCGGCCGCCAGGCTGGCCTGCGAACGGGCATCCGATGCCGAGCTGGCGCGGTTCGCCGAGGCGGTCACGGCGCAGAGCACGGAGCCGGACGACGAGCACGCCGGCATGCGGCGCGGATCAGACTTCCACGAGGGCCTGGCGGCGCTGAGCGGCAACAGCTTCATCGTGCAGGCGGTCGCGGATGCCGTGACCCGCATGGCACGGGCCCGCTGGCTGGAGATGCGCACGGAGGAGGGCAGGGCTGCCGCGTGGAAGGAGCACGCGGAGATCGTGGATGCCATCGCGCACCGCGATGCCGACGCCGCGGCCACCGCGATCGCCAGGCACACGCAGGCGAACCTGGACCGGCTGCTCGCCTCGATCCGTTCGGATCGGCGGGCCTTCGGAGCGCGCGGACTGCGCATCGTCGGCGAGTGACGTGCAGGTGGCGTAGCGTCGCGTCGTGGAATTGCGGCAACTGGAACACTTCATCGCCGTCGCGGAGGCACGGCACTTCACCAAGGCGGCACGCTCGCTGAACATCTCGCAGTCCGGCCTGTCGGCATCCATCAGGGCTCTCGAGACCGAGCTGCGCACCGAGCTCTTCCTGCGCAGCACGCGCAAGGTGGAGCTGACGCAGGCGGGACGCGCCCTGTTCGCCGAGTCGGTGCGCACCGTGGCGAGCGCCGCTGCCGCGAAAGACGCGGTCGCGGCCGTTCGCGAGGTGATCTCCGGCACGCTCTCGGTCGGGTCGGAGCAATGCCTCGGGCTCGGGGACCTGCCTGCTGAGCTCGCGGACTTCAGATCCGCGCATCCCGGAGTGCGCGTGCGTCTCGGCTTCGCGGGCTCTGCCCGCCTGCTGGATGACGTCGCATCCGGTCGCCTCGACGTCGCGCTGATCGCCGAGTGCGGCGTGAATCCGCTGGGCGTGCGCGTTCGCAGGGTCTCGACCGAGCCGTTCACGGTGCTGTGCAGCACGAGCCACGACTGGGCGTCGCGGGCGTCGGTCACCCTGCACGACATCGCGAAGGAGACCATCGTCGGCTTCCAGAGCGACTGGGGCGCTCAGCTGCTGGTCGGCAGGGCGCTGGCCTCGATCGGCGCGAATCACACGGCCGACCTGGAGACGAACGACGTGCACTCCCTGCTCGACCTCGTTCAGCACGGCCTCGGCGTCGCCGTCGTGCCCGCGCACTTCGCGAAGAAGCGGCCGAACGCGTTGGCGTCCGTGCCGCTGGATGCGCCCGGCCTCGAGTGGTCGGTCGGCGTCGCCACGCCCGAGATCGTCGGGCCCGCCGCCACCGCCTTCCTGACACAGCTGGAGGGGTCGGCCCTCGCCGCGTGAACGGGCCCGCTGCGGGCTGAGCCTGTCGAAGCCCGGCACTGGGCACGGTATTCGACAGGCTCAACCCGCGGTATCGGTCGGCGCCGACGATCTACCAGGCGTAGTCCTCGGGGGCCGTCTTGTACCCGGGGAAGATCTCGTCGAGGCGCGCGAGCGCTGCCTCGTCGAGCTTCACGTCCAGCGTTCCGAGGATGCTCGTGAGCTGCTCGGGCGTGCGGGGCCCGGTGATCGGACCGGTCACCGCCGGCTGGTGGAGCAGCCAGGCCAGGGCGAGCTGCGCCGGCTCGACGCCCAGCTCGTCGGCGAATGCCTCGTACTCCTCGAGCTGCTGGCGGTGTCCCTCCAGCGACTGCGCAGAACGGCCCTCGTTACGACGGGATGCGTCGGCCTGCTTCTTGATGATGCCGCCGAGCAAACCGCCCTGAAGCGGGGACCAGGGGATGATGCCGAGCCCGTACTGCTGTGCGGCGGGGATCACCTCGCGCTCGAGATCGCGAACGATGAGATTGTAGAGCGACTGCTCGCTCACGAGTCCCAGGAAGTGGCGTGAGGCCGCGGCCTCCTGCGCCTGAGCGATGTGCCAGCCGGCGAAGTTGCTGCTTCCCGCGTAGATGACCTTGCCCTGCTGAACGGCCACCTCGATCGCCTGCCAGATCTCGTCCCACGGGGTGTCGCGGTCGACGTGGTGAAACTGGATCAGCTCGACGTGGTCGGTCTGAAGCCGGCGAAGGCTGGCGTCGATCGAGTTGCGGATGTTCAGGGCGGACAGCTTGCCGCTGTTCGGCCACGAGTTGCCCATGTCGCCGTAGAGCTTGGTGGCCAGCACGGTCTTCTCCCGGCGTCCACCGCCCTGCGCGAACCAGTTGCCGATGATCTCCTCGGTTCGGCCGTGGTGGTCCGGGCCGCCGTAGCCGTTCGCGGTGTCGAAGAAGTTGATGCCCTCGCCCAGGGCGGTGTCCATGATGGCGTGAGAGGTCTGCTCGTCGGTCTGGGGGCCGAAGTTCATCGTTCCGAGCACGATGCGAGACACCGTGAGACCGGTGCGTCCGAGATGCGTGTAGTCCATGCCATAAAGACTTGTCTCCCGAGCACTCATGCGTCCAACGGGAGAATTCGATCATTTCGAACGACCAGCGTTCTCAATAACGGCTCGGATACAGCTTGTAAGCGTTTGACGCAAACGCTTACATTTTGGGCCTGGGTGGGCTTATCGTTCCCTGTGACACGGTGCGGTCTTGCCTGTGCGCCGCTGTTGGCGGTGCAGCGAGGGGCAGAACGGCATCCGCTGGCATCTCACAAGGAACGCCACGTGTCGACACTCAGCACATAGGCACACAGCACACGAAGCATCACGCTCGAAGAGGAGTGGACATGAGAAGAGCGCGCAAAACGGCCCTGCGGATGTCGGGGGTCGCCGGCGTCGCCATACTCGGCATGGTCTTGGCCGGTTGTTCTGGCGGCGGCGGAAGCTCCAACCCGTCGCAGGAGAACCTCGACGGCAAGGGCCCGATCACATACGTGCAGGGCAAGGACAACAGCAACGTGGTCCGCCCCCTGATCGCCAAGTGGAACAAGGCGCACCCGGACGAGAAGGTCACCTTCAAGGAGCAGTCCGACAAGGCCGACCAGCAGCACGACGACCTCGTGCAGAACTTCCAGGCGAAGAACGCCAATTACGACGTCGTCGACGTGGACGTCGTGTGGACGGCCGAGTTCGCGGCCAAGGGCTGGCTGCAGCCGCTGACCGGAAAGATGAAGATCGACACGTCGAAGCTGTTCAAGCCCACCATCGCGACGGGCACGTACAACAACACGCTGTACGCAGCGCCCCAGACCAGCGACGGCGGCCTGCTCTACTACCGGACTGACCTCGTCAAGACGCCGCCCACCTCGTGGGACGACATGATGAAGGACTGCGACATCGCGAAGCAGGCGGGCATCGGATGCTACGCGGGCCAGTTCGCGCAGTACGAAGGCCTCACCGTGAACACGGCCGAGGCGATCAACACCGCGGGCGGCACGATCGTCGGCAAGGACGGCAAGACGCCGACGGTCGACTCGCCTGAGGCGAAGAAGGGCCTCCAGCGACTCGTCGACGGCTTCAAGGACGGCAACATCCCGGCTGAGGCCATCACGTATCAGGAGGAGCAGGGTCGTCAGGCGTTCGAGTCCGGCAAGCTCCTGTTCCTGCGCAACTGGCCGTACGTCTACAACCTCGCGAAGACCGACGGCTCGAGCGTGGTGAAGGACAAGTTCGGTGTGGCGCCGCTGCCCGGCAACGGCGACGGCAAGCCCGGCGCATCCAGCCTCGGTGGACACAACGCTGCGATCAGCGTGTACTCGAAGCACAAGCAGACCGCGCACGACTTCATCGAGTTCCTGCAGAGCGCCGAGACCCAGAAGTTCTTCCTCACGCAGGGGTCCCTGGCTCCCGTTCTCGCCTCGCTGTACGACGACGCGGCGCTGAACAAGCAGTTCGGGTACCTGAGCACGCTGAAGAAGTCGATCGAGAGCGCGGTTCCTCGTCCGGTGACGCCGTTCTACCCGGCCGTCACCAAGGCCATCCAGGACAACGCGTATGCGGCGCTCAAGGGTGACAAGACGGTGGACAAGGCGCTGAGCGACATGTCGGCGGCGATCAAGTCGGCGGGCTCGGGCAGCTAGCCGAAGCGGCGGTCCGGCGACGAGGCATCTGCTCGCCGCCGGACCGCTCCATACTCTCCTCGGCTCCGCCACGATGCACGGCGGGCCATCGGCACCAAGCGACTGGAGACGCGCATGTCAACGGAGACAGCGACACCGATCGGGACGGTCAGGGCACCGCGCCCCGGCCGGCAGCAACGCAAACGCGGGCAGGTGAGGGTGGCCCTGTGGCTGCTCCTGCCCACCATGGCCCTGTTGGCGGTGGTGATCGGCTACCCGATCGTCAGCGCCGTCGTGATGTCGTTCCAGAAGGACGCCGGGCTCGATTCAGCCACCGGCATGTTCGTTCAGGGCGGCTTCGCGGGCTTCTCGAACTACACGCACTGGCTTCTGCAGCAGTGCTCCTCGTCGACGGGAACCGTCGCCTGTCCGCCTGGCAGCCTCGGCGCTCAATTCTGGAACGCCGTCGGCGTGACCTTCTTCTTCACCGTGGTCACGGTGGTGCTCGAGACGCTGTTCGGGCTCTGGATGGCCATCATCATGAACCGCACGTTCCACGGCCGCGGCATCGTGCGGGCCGCCATCCTCGTGCCGTGGGCCATTCCGACGGCCGTCACCGCGAAGCTCTGGTTCTTCATCTTCTCGGCGGCGGGCATCGCGAACGCCCTCATCGGGCAGCGCGTGCTGTGGGTGAGCGGCGAATGGTCGTCGCGGTGGGCGATCATCATCGCCGACACGTGGAAGACCACGCCGTTCATGGCGCTGCTCATCCTGGCCGGCCTGCAGCTCATTCCCGAGGAGCTCTACGAGGCGGCGAAGGTGGACGGCACGACCACCGTGCAGCGCTTCTGGCGCGTGACGCTTCCGCTGCTGAAGCCTGCTCTGATGGTCGCCGTGCTGTTCCGCATCCTGGATGCGCTGCGCATCTACGACCTGCCCGCCATCCTCACCGGCGGCGGAGGCGGCAGCGGCAACGCGACCACCACCCTCTCGATCCTGGTCGTCGACCAGATCAGACAGGGACCGAACAGCGCATCGGCGCTGTCGACGATCACGTTCATCATCATCTTCCTGGTCGCCTTCATCTTCGTGCGCTTCCTCGGCGCCAACGTCGTGCGAACCCAGGAGTCCCAGCAGAAGGGCACGCTATGAGCGCCATCGCGGGGCCGACCACGGCGACGGTCGAAGGAGACCAGCTGCGACGATCGGGGACGAAGACGGCGAACAAGACCGGACGCCGCCGCCGTCGGAATCAGAGCATCCGCACCGGGATCAGCGCGATCATCATCGTCGTCTGGTGCCTCGCACCGTTCTACTGGATGATCGTCAGCTCGTTCCGCGACGTGGGCTACACGTTCGACACGACGCCGTGGTTCACCCACTTCACGTTCGACAACTACGTGACCGCCCTGTCGACCAACCTCGGAAACCACCTGGGTCTGGCGCTGCTGAACAGCCTCATCATCGGCGGCGTGACCACCGTGGTCTGCCTGCTGTTCGGCATCTTCGCGGCGTACGCCCTTGCCCGGCTCGACTTCAGGTTCAAGGGCATCGTGATGGGCGTCATCCTCGGCGCATCCATGTTCCCGGGTGTCGCCCTGCTGACCCCGCTGTTCCAGCTGTTCACGAACTGGGGCTGGATCGGCACGTACCAGGCGCTGATCCTCCCTGACATCTCGTTCGCGCTTCCGCTGACGGTGTACACGCTCACGTCGTTCTTCCGTGAGATGCCGTGGGACCTGGAGGAGGCGGCGCGGATCGACGGATGCACGCCGGCGCAGGCGTTCCGCAAGATCATCCTGCCGCTGGCCGCTCCTGCCGTGTTCACGACCGCGATCCTCGCGTTCATCGCGAGCTGGAACGAGTACCTCATCGCCAGCCAGCTGACCACTGATGCCACGCAGACCGTCACCGTCGCGATCGCCGGCTTCACGGGCAGCCAGCCGCACCAGGAGCCGTACACCGCGGTCATGGCGGCCGGCGTGGTCGTGACCATTCCGCTGGTGATCCTGGTGCTGATCTTCCAGCGCCGCATCGTGGCCGGCCTCACCGCCGGTGGGGTGAAGGGGTAGAGCCATGCACGGCATCCGGGTGATGAGCAGCAACGCCCAGCGCGACCCGCGGGAGATCCTCGACCTCTTCCTGGGAGCCACGGGGTTCTTCACTGCCGCGTTCTTCGTCATCACGGTGCTCTACGAGGTCACCGGTCAGGATGCCCTCGGCTGGGCGCTCGCGCTGCTCGCGTTCGTCGTGCTGCTGGCGCTGCTGCTCGCAGCACGCCACCGCATGACCAGACGGATGCTCGCGGCGCAGGAGACCGCGGCCGCCGCGAGCTCCGGCCCGGCAGACGGCGCCGACCCGCTCCTCCCCTAGAACGGCCATGACGGGCATCGACGACGTCGCGCGCGCGAGCGGTGTGTCAACGGCCACCGTCTCGCGCGCGCTGCGCGGCCTGCCGAACGTCGCCCCGACGACGCGGGAAGCCGTGCGGCGCGCGGCAGACGATCTCGGGTACGTACCGTCGTCGAGCGCCGCTGGGCTGGCATCCGGGCGCACGCTCGCCATGGGCGCCGTGGTTCCTTCGGTGAGCCGGTGGTTCTACACGGCGGTGCTCGAGGGCATCGACCGGGAGCTGCGCGCGGCCAGCTACGACCTCATCCTCTTCAACCTCGGCGGCCGGGGAGGCGACCGTTCCCGCGTCTTCCACCGCTCCATCCTGCGCAAGCGCACGGATGCGCTCGTCGCGCTGTGCCTCGACTTCAGTGCGGAGGAGCGCAGGCAGCTGGCCTCGACGGGACACCCCACGATGGTCGTCGGCGGGCCGGTGCGGGGCATCAGGCACATCGGCATCGACGACAGAGGAGTGGCTGAGGCGGCGACACGCCACCTCATCGAGCTCGGGCACACCGACATCGCGTTCCTCGGCGGCGACGACGAGGAGGGGCTGAATCACGTGGTGCCACAGGCGCGGGAGGCGGGCTGGCGCCGAGCGATGACGTCAGCCGGCCTGCCCGTCCGCGCCGACCGCGTGCTGCACGGCAGGTTCGACACCGAGACGAGCCGCAGGTCGGTGGATGCGATGCTCGACGGCGGCGCTCGTCCTACGGCCGTGTTCGCGGGAAGCGATGAGATGGCGATGGGCGGCATGCTCTCGCTGTGGGCGCACGGGCTGCGCGTGCCGCACGACGTGTCGGTGATCGGGATCGACGGGCATCCGCTGTCGCCCGTGTTCTCGCTCAGCACGTTCGAGCAGGACCCCGCCGCTCAGGGCGCCGCCGCAGTGCGGATGCTGCTCGAGGAGCTCACGGGGAGCAGGACGCGCCTGCGCTCTGAACGGTATCCGGTGCGGTTCGTCGACAGAGGCAGCACGGCGCCGCCTCGGTGATCCGGCGGCGCCGCGGTACCGCGCGTGATCAGGCGGTCCGAGTGCGCGTGATCAGGCGGCGTCGCCGATGCCGATGGCCTCCGCCTCGTCTTCCACGTCTTCCACCGCGCCGTCGGCACGGCGAAGAGCGCGACGGCCGACGATCACGATGAGCGTGGCGATCACGAGCACGGCTGTGCCGAAGAAGAACGGCACGGCGGCCCCGAAGGCGTTACCCAGGGCGGCCGCCACCGGCGGGGCGATGGCACCGCCGATGAACCGCACGCCGGAGTACGCAGACGAAGCGACCGGACGCGGCAGGTCGGTGGCCTCCATCGAGCATTCGGTCAGCACCGTGTTCAGAACCCCGAGGAAGATTCCACCGAGGATCACGAGCACGATGATCGCGACGATCGACGTGACGAGCAGCGCGACGAGGAGCAGATCGAGCGCAAGCAGCGGGATGACGACCATCAAGACCGTCGTGCGGCGCATCCGGTTCGTCAGGGCGGGAGCGAGCCACACCGACGAGATGGCGAGGCACACGCCCCAGCCGGTGAAGATGAGGCCGAGCGGGATGGCCGCATCCAGTCCCAGATCGGCGAGCGCGAACGGCGTGTACGCGAGCAGCACGAAGAAGCCCATGTTGTAGAAGAGGGCGGCCGAGGCCATCACGCCGAGGCCGGGCCTCGCCAGGCCTCGGAAGGGCGCCGTCAGCTTCGTGGGGGTCGGCTTCGTCTCGCTCCCCTTGCGCAGCATGGTCATGATGGCGATGAAGCCAACGGCCATCAGCGTGGCCGTGCCGAAGAACGGGCCGCGCCAGGAGATGTTGCCGAGCAGGCCGCCGACGAGCGGTCCGAGCGCCATGCCCAGTCCGAGTGCCGCCTCGTAGAGGATGATCGCCTGCGACGCGCCGCCGGATGCCGCGCCCACGATCGCGGCGAGCGCCGTCGAGATGAAGAGCGCGTTGCCGAGACCCCAGCCGGCTCGGAAGCCGATGATCTGCCACACGGATCCGCTGGCACCCGCCAACGCGGCGAAGACCACGATCACGGCGAGGCCGATGAGCAGCGTCTTCTTCGTTCCGATGCGGGTGGAGAGCCAGCTCGTGAAGAACATGGCAGCGCCCGTGATGAGCAGGTAGGTCGTGAAGAGCAGCTCGGTCTGCGCCGCCGACGCCTTCAGGCTCGAGGCGATCGCCGGCAGGATGGGGTCGACGAGACCGATTCCCATGAAGGAGACGACGCAGGCGAACGCGACGGCCCACACCGACAGCGGCTGCTTGAGGATGTCCTTGCCGCCGGAGTGGCCGGCCGCATGAGGCGCCGCCTTCGCCGAGGCGCTGCGGGATGCCGCCTCGCCTGGCGCTTGGCGAGGTGAATTCGTATCGGAGGGAATGCCGGTCTGGGTCATCGATTCAGTCGTTCGTCTTTCGTGAGAGGGAGTCTTCTGCTGTCGACGCCTGGGCCACACGGGGCAGCACGAGCTCGATGGCGCGCTGCACGGTGCGGCGGTCGTCGTCGGAGAGATCGGCGAACAGCGGAAGCAATGAGTTGGCCAGATTGTCGCGCCACTCCGCGAGCTGGATGATGCCCTTCGCGGAGATGCCGATCTGCCATGCCCTGGCGTCGTCGGCATCCGCGATGCGCTTCACCCATTCCCGCTCGACGAGTCCGGCCACGATCTTGGTCATGGTCGGCTGCGCGACCTGGCTCATAGCGGCGAGTTCGCCGAGGCGCATCGGCCCCGACTGCTGCAGCACGGCGAGCGTGCGCCAGGTGGCCGGACCCTCGCTGCCACCGGAGAGGCGGTGCGCGAGGCGGGTGACACGGCCGGCGAGCTGAACGAGGTCGCTGAGAACGTAACGGAGTTCGGCTTCGCTGCCCGTGTCATCCCTGAACGGAAGGGAGATCGGTTCGGTAAGCATCCCACCAGTATACATAGCCATGCTATATATCTCAAGTCGGGGCGGTCTCGGCCGATCCCAACGTGGCAACAGGCAAGATCGCGCTCTCCTCGCCGGAACAGGCGGAATCGGCCTGTTCTCGCGAGATGTGCCTCTTCGCCGACGCTGGGGCGGCGCAGCTGGAGGCGGCCCCACTGGCCACTCCCTGCAGTGCCGACCACCCCGCGCCGGTGCCGACGCCCCGCCGGCGTGGACCACTCCCCCGCTGGTGCCGAAAACAGCAGGAAGGGCGGGATTGCTGCGAGAACAGCAGGATTGCTGCTGTTTTCGACGACACCTGCTGTTTTCAACGCACCCCGGCGGCGGGTGCGATCCGGCCGAGGACCGTGCTCAGTGCGCGAGCGACCCCGCCCATCGGGGTGGGGTGGGGCCAAGAGCCACGCCCGACGCGCCGTGCGAGTCATCCGCGGGCCGTGGTCGGCGGATGACGACGACACGACGAAGGGCGCCACACCCGACCAGTGGTCGGACGTGACGCCCTTCTACAACTCCACGCCGGAGCGCGGAACGGGTGCCCTTGAGGGGCGGCGAACTACTTGAGCGTGACGCTCGCGCCGGCCTCTTCGAGAGCGGCCTTCGCCTTCTCGGCGGTCTCCTTGTTCGCGCCCTCGAGCACGGCCTTCGGAGCACCGTCGACGACGGCCTTCGCCTCGCCCAGGCCGAGCGAGGTCAGCTCGCGCACGACCTTGATGACCTGGATCTTCTTCTCGCCAGCGCCCTCGAGGATGACGTCGAAGGAATCCTTCTCCTCAACCTCTTCGGCAGCGGCACCGGCGCCACCGGCGGCCGGGGCTGCGACGGCGACGGGCGCAGCGGCGGTGACCTCGAAGGTCTCCTCGAACGCCTTGACGAACTCCGACAGCTCGATGAGCGTCAGACCCTTGAACTGCTCGAGCAGCTCCTCGGTGGACAGCTTGTCAGCCATATTTCCTTCTCCTTGGTTTGTGCGTGTACTCACCGCGGCGAGCATCCTGGTCCCCTGCGGGGAGAGGATGCCTACGCAGCGGACTCCTGCTTCTCACGCAGCGCGTCGACCGTGCGGACGGCCTTCGACAGCGGCGCGTTGAACAGATATGCGGCTCCGAACAGCGAGGCCTTGAAGGCACCGGCCAGCTTGGCCAGCAGCACCTCACGGGACTCGAGGTCGGCGAGCTTGCCTACCTCTTCGGCGGAAAGGGGGCTGCCATCGAAGTAGCCGCCCTTGACCACGAGAAGAGGGTTCGCCTTGGCGAAGTCACGCAGGCCCTTGGCGACGTTCACGGGGTCACCGTGCACGAAGGCGATCGCGGACGGTCCGGCGAGCTCGTCGTCGAACGCCGAGATGCCGGCGTTGTTCGCCGCGATCTTGGTCAGCGTGTTCTTCACCACGGCGTAGGTCGCGTCTGTGCTGATGGACCTGCGGAGCTCCTTGAGCTTCGCAACAGACAGACCGCGATACTCGGTCAGCAGAACGGCGGTCGAGCTCTTGAACTTCTCTTCGAGCTCGGCAACCGTGGCTTCCTTGTTCGCCATGGCCACTCCTCTTGCATACGAGACGCGCTGCGGATGCTGCGCGCCGCCTGCCGACCACCGGAGAAGAAAAAACGCTCCATGCGCAGGCACGGAGCGTGTCGGATGCCGCGAACGCGGCCATCCTCTCGATCTCACCTGCGCGGGCCGTCTCGTTTCGGTCGTCACCGTGGTGACGTCCGGCTCGAGAACCTTCGATCGACATGCGAGCACGTCGATGACCGGCGGTCTTGGGCTCCAACAAGGGTACGCGAAGGGACGCGGATGCCCAAATCGGCGCGTGCATCGGCGTCGCGGCGTCGGGGTCGGCATCGGCGCCGGCCTCGGCGAGGGCGTGGAGCGAAGCCGAGCCGAGCCGAGTCGAGTCGAGTCGAGTCGACTCGAATCAAGTCAAGTCGAGTCGAGTCGAGTCACGTGAAGTCGAATCAGCCTAGTCGCGCCTGTGAAGCCCACTCGCGGAATAGTTGACGATCCGCATTAGTTGACTGTTGTGAACTAGTTTAGCTATAGTTGACCGTCATCAACGAATTCGGCGCTGTCGTCGAGCAGCCCGAACTGCTCCTGCACCGTTCGTCCTCATCACCGCAAGGAGTACCGCCATGGCGCACGCCGTCACCGAGGCGAAGCCGGAGTCACCCACCTCCGGCGCGCCCAAGATGTCGCAGCGGCAGGTGCTCGAGGCGTTGTCCGGCCTGTTGCTCGGCATGTTCGTGTCGATCCTGGCCGGCACCGTCGTCTCGACGTCGCTGCCCAAGATCATCTCCGACCTGAAGGGCGACCAGACCGCCTACACCTGGGTCGTCGTCGCCACTCTGCTGGCGACCACGGTCACCACGCCCATCTGGGGCAAACTGGCCGACCTCTTCAATCGCAAGCTGCTCATCCAGCTCGCCCTCGCCATCTTCGTGGTCGGATCGGCCCTGGCCGGATTCTCGCAGGACACCAGCATGCTGATCGGCTTCCGCGTGCTGCAGGGCGTCGGCGCGGGCGGCCTCACCGCGCTCAGCCAGGTGATCATGGCCGACATCATCAGCCCGCGCGAGCGCGGCAAGTACATGGGCATCTTCGGCGCCATCATGGCCATCGGCACCGTCGGCGGCCCGCTCATCGGCGGCCTGCTCACGGATTCCATCGGCTGGCGCTGGAACTTCTACGTCGGCGTGCCGTTCGCCATCCTCGCCATCCTGCTGCTGCAGGCCACGCTGCACCTGCCCAAGGGCGCGCGCAGGAAGGTGTCGATCGACTACCTCGGCGCCGCGCTCATCGCGGCCGGTGTCTCCGTTCTGCTCATCTGGGTGTCGCTCGCCGGCCAGAAGGGCCAGTTCGACTGGGTCTCCGCGACGAGCTTCTGGATGGTCGCCGCTGCCGCCGCCGCACTCATCGCGGCCGTGCTCGTCGAGCTCAAGGTGAAGGAGCCGATCATTCCGCTCCGGCTCTTCAAGAACCGCACGTTCACGTTCTCGGTGATCGCGAGCATCTCCGTCGGCGTGGCCATGTTCGGCACCTCGGTGTTCCTCGGTCAGTACATGCAGCTGGCGCGTGGCGCGACGCCGACGCAGTCCGGTCTGCTCACGCTGCCGATGATCGCCGGCCTGCTCGTCTCGTCGGTCGTGATCGGCCAGATCATCAGCCGCACCGGAAAGTGGAAGTCGTACATGGTGGTGGGCAGCATCCTGCTCATCGTCGGCCTCGCGCTGATGGGCACCATCGGCTACGACACCAACTTCGTCGTGCTCTCGATCTACATGTTCGTGCTCGGCTCCGGCGTGGGCATGGTGATGCAGAACCTCGTGCTCATCGTGCAGAACGTCGTGTCCCCCTCGGAGATGGGCGCCGCGAGCGCATCCGTCACGTTCTTCCGCAGCCTCGGCGGCACGGCGGGCGTCTCGGTGCTGGGCTCCGTGCTCGGAACGCAGGTGGCGAACCACATCGCCGACAAGTCGCACGAGCTCGCCGAGGCGATCACGAAGCTCGGGCCTGCGGGGGCGACCATCGGCAAGGCGCTGCAGAGCGGGACGATCCCGAACGTCTCATCGCTTCCCGAGAGCGTGCGGGTGATCGTCGAGTCGTCATACGGCCAGTCCGTCGCGTTCGTCTTCTTGGTCGCCGTGCCGCTCGCCGTGATCACGCTCATCGCCGTGTGCCTGCTGCCCAACAAGAAGCTCGGCACGAAGACGACCATCGAGCGTCAGTACGAGGAGGATGCCGCGGCATCCGCCACCGGCCACGCGCACTCCACGGGTCTGATCGCGGCCGCCGCTGCCGAGCTGATCGACGACGCCGACGCGCTCATCGCAGGCGAACCGCTCGAGGCGGCGGAGGCGCAGGCGCGTGCGGGTGACGGAGGCGAGCCGCAAGACGGACGCGTGGCAAGCATCCGCTCGATCGAGCACAGGTAGAGCGCCTCGCTATGATGCCCACCATGACCGAGAGCGAGCGCGGCGCCCGCCCCACGCCGTGGAAGCCCCGCGAGGCCTCGAACCTCGACGACGCCATCGAATCGGTCGAACGCGAGTTCGGGTCGCTCTTCGTCAGGCTGCGCACGAGGATGCGCATGCAGGCCCAGGAACTGCATCCGCAGATCCAGCCGGCCGGCTACCTCATGCTCACCACGTTGGCCCGGTCGGGCCCGATGCACGCCGGCGCGCTGGCCGAGGTGCTGTACGCCGACAAGAGCCTGGTGAGCAGGCAGGCGTCGCAGCTCGAGCAGCTCGGACTGCTTCGGCGCGAGGTGGACCCCGCAGATCGACGGGCGACCTACTTCGCCGTCACCGAAGAGGCCGAGCGTCGTCTCGCCGAGCTCGTCGAGCGCAATCGGCGGGAGCTGCGCGCCGGACTCGCCGACTGGGACGTGGACGAGCTGCAGCTGTTCGCCCGGCTCCTGCACCGGCTGAGCGAGTTCTGAGCAGAGCACTCCCCAGAACGAGAAACGCCTCGGGAAGCACGAGCTTCCCGGGGCGTTCTCGTGTCGCACCCGCCGTGTCAGGCCCGGTGGTCGCGCCAGGAGTGCTGCGGTTCGTAGCCGAGAAGCCGTCTCGCCTTGTCGATGGACAGCAGCGTGTCGTGCTCGCCGAGCTCGCGCTTGACAGGCACGTCGGGGTACTCGGCCGCGACGAGCTCGACGTTGGGACGGTCGGACACGGTGTCCGCCTCCGCGACGATGAAGACCTCGAAGCCCGTCGCATCCGACTCCAGTGCCTTGAGGATGGCCTGCGATCCGTCGCGCGCGTCGATGTAGCCCCAGGCGTTCCAGCGCCGGTTCTTCGGGTCGGTGTCGTACTCCGGGAACTTGGCGTAGTCCTCCGGGTCCATCACGTTGGAGAAGCGAAGGCCGAAGATCTTGAGCTGCGGATCCCACCTGGTGAACTCGCGCGCCATGGTCTCCTCGAGGTGCTTGACCAGCGAGTAGGTCGACTCCGGACGTCCCGGGTACTCCTCGTCGATCGGAAGGTAGGGCGGATCCTGCTCGAACGGCAGGCCCAGCACGGTCTCGCTCGATGCGTACACGATGTTGCGGATGCCGAGCGTGCGCGCCGCCTGGAAGACGTGGTAAGTGCTCAGGATGTTGTTCTCGAACGTCGCCACGTCGCTGCGGATGCCGGGAGCCGGGATCGCGCCGAGGTGCACGATCGCGTCGTAGCTCTTGCCGGGCGTGCCGTCGCGCACGCCGGCGAGAGCGTCGATGACCTGTCCGTAGTCCGTGAGATCCACCTGCAGGTAGCCGGGACCGCGCTGGCCGACGACGTCGAAGGATGTCACGTCGTGGCCGGACTCGCGGAGAACCCGCACCGCCGTTCTGCCGAGTTTTCCGGATCCACCGGTGAGTGCAATACGCATGGTGCACATTCTTTCAGCGGCGCCCCGCGGTCGCTGGCGCCTTTGCAACATTGCGTTGCAGTGCCGAGCCGCATCGCGTGGCTCCCCGGCAGGACCCTTCGCGGCATCAGGCCGGGCGCGTCTCCTCCTGGACCGGGGCGTCGGACTCCGCGTCCGTCCGCTGGGCATCGGTCTCGTCATCGGACAACTCGGGCGCGTCATCCGTCGGCTCGGCTTTCGCTTGCGCGTCCGTCCGCTGGGCACCGGTCGCGTCATCCGTCGGCTCGGCTTCGGCCTCCGCCTCCACGACCGGCTCGGCCTCCGCCTCCGCGTCGCCCGGCTCCTCGTACAGCGGCAGCCGGACCGTGAACCGCGTGTCGCCTGGCTCGCTCTCGACGTGCACCGTGCCGCCCTGAGCCTCGACGACCGCGCGCACGATGGCGAGACCCAGTCCGGTCGAACCCGTGTGCCGGGAGCGCGACGAATCCCCGCGCACGAATCGCTCGAACAGCGTCGGCTGCAGGTCGTCGGGGATACCCGGACCGTCGTCGGCGACGGTGACGACCGCGAACGCCCCCTCGTCACCCCTCTCGACCGTCAGCCGCGTGGTGACGCTAGTGCCCTCCGGCGTGTGCACGCGGGCGTTCGTCAGCAGATTGGCGATGACCTCGTAGAGGCGCGGCGAGTCGCCGAGCACGGAGACCGGCTCTGGCGGAAGGTCCATGCTCCACTGGTGATCGCGCCCTGCGACGTGGGCGTCGGAGACCGCGTCGATCACGAGGCGCGACAGGTCCACGGGTTCCCTGTCGAGCTCGCGCCCCTCGTCGAGACGAGCGAGCAGCAGCAGGTCTTCGACGAGGGCCGTCATCCGCTCCGCCTCGGACTCGATGCGCCCGAGCGCGCGCACCGTGTCACCGGGCAGCGGCTCGGGCGAACGGCGGGTGAGCTCGGCGTAACCGCGAATGGAGGCGAGCGGCGTGCGCAGCTCGTGGGAGGCATCCGCCACGAACTGCCGCACCTTGTTCTCGCTCGCCTGCCGCGCCGACAACGCAGACGACACGTGCCCGAGCATATGGTTGAACGCCGCCCCGAGCCTGCCCACCTCGGTGTGCTGGTCGGTGTCCTCGCTCGGAACCCGCACGGCGAGCGCCACCTCTCCCCTGTCCAGCGGAAGGCGCGACACTGCCGTCGCCGTCGCGGCCACCCGGTCGAGCGGGCGGAGTGCGAGCACCACGATGAGCAGCCCCACTCCCCCCGCGGCCGCGATGGCGACCGCCGTCACCAGCAGGATGATCGTAAGCAGCTGCGCCGTCGTGGACTGCACCGTCGCGAGCGGAAGCCCGATCACCAGGGTGCCGGAGGGCAGCTGCACGGCGACCATGCGGTACTCGCCGAGCGTTCCACCGAGGTCGACGTCGGTCGGCGCGCCGCTGGCCGGGATCGCCGCGATGTTCGAGTTGGCGTCCTTCGACACGGACTGCTTCGTCGCGCTGGGATCGCGCGGACTGAGGTAGATGCTGTTCACGTCGCCGTGATCGCTCACCACAGCGATGACGGTGCCCGCGCTCAGGCCCGGCGCACCGACGACATCCGCCAGCAGGTCGTTGGCCGTCACGCCGCCCGGCTGGTTCACGGCCTGCAGCGCGACGAAGTAGCCGCGCCGCGCGGCCTGCTCGAGCTGATTGTCGAGCTGCCCGACCAGGTAGTCGCGCAGGAACAGGGCACTGACCAGGCTGATCACGACACCGAGAAGGGCCACGAGCGCGACGACGGAGAACACCAGCTTCGTGCGAAGCGTCGTGTGCCGAAGCGGATGACGGACGGCCTCCCAGCGCTCCCCGCGGGACATCCCGGTCCTGCCGGGCCCTCCCCGGCCGGATCTCGTCGCGTAGGGGTTCGCCGTTCCGGGGTTAGCCGTGCCCGGCCTCGCCGTTCCTGGGCTGCCGCTAGCCCGGCTCGGTGTTCCCGGGCGCCCCGCTGCCGAGCTCGGGGCCGCAGGGCGCCCGGTTCCTGGGGTCGCCGATCCTGGGTTCGCCGTCGCGTTCACGTCCTGCTCATTCTCGTGCCTGTGGCGGCGGTCGCGGCCTATGCCGCCTTGATCATGTAGCCGGCGCCGCGAACCGTGTGGATCATGGGCGAACGGCCGGCGTCGATCTTCTTGCGCAGGTAGGAGATGTACAGCTCGACGACGCTCGAGGTTCCGCCGAAGTCGTAGCTCCACACCCTGTCGAGGATCTGCGCCTTCGAGAGCACGCGGCGCGGGTTGCGCATGAGGTACCGCAGCAGCTCGAACTCGGTCGCGGTGAGCGAGATCGGCTCGCCGGCCCGCGTCACCTCGTAGGAGTCCTCGTCCAGCACCAGGTCGCCGACGACGATGCGGGGGTCCTGCGCATCCGCGATGAGCGCCCGGGAGCGCCGCAGCAGAGACCGGAGCCTGGCCACCAGCTCCTCCAGGCTGAACGGCTTCGTCACGTAGTCGTCGCCGCCCGCCGTGAGCCCGGCGATCCTGTCGTCGAGCGAGTCCTTCGCGGTGAGGAACAGCACGGGCGTCTCCCCGCCGCCCTCACGCATCCTGGCCATGACCTGCAGCCCGTCGATGTCGGGCAGCATGATGTCGAGCACGACGGCGTCGGGATTGAACTCCCGCGCCACGGTGAGCGCCTGCTGGCCGCTCGCCGCCGACTTCACCTCCCACCCCTCATACCTCAGCGCCATCTGCAACAGGTCGGTGAGTGTGTGCTCATCGTCGACGACCAGGATGCGGATGGGTGAGCCGTCCGCGTGGTGCAAGGGTGCAGACGCAGGACGAAGCTGGCCGCGCTCGGAGTCGGCGGCGGTGAGAGGGGTGGACATGACTTCCATTATCGAAAGCAGCGTCCGAGACGGCTGTGGACAACTTATGCGAAGTCTGAGAGTGAGCCATCCGGCTCTCATGGATTCCTCAGGCCGGATGACGCGCAGGCGACTCGCGGCGCCTTCCCCCACCGTCGCGAGCGCTCCCCAGGGCGAAACCACAAGGCCGGCATAGCGGCGCCATAACGCGCATCTCTACGGTTCCTCCAGACCCACGGAGGACCGCCATGTTCGCAACGTATCTGCGCCGAGAACTGCTCGGGCGACGCAGACAGACCATCATCATCGCCATCGGCATGGCGTTGGCCATCGCGCTCGTGATCATCGTGAACTCGGTGGCCGCCGGGGTGAAGAACGCGCAGGCCCAGGTGCTGCAATCGGTGTACGGCGTCGGCACGGATGTGACGATCACGAAACCGGTCAGCGCGCCGAAGGCGGGAAGCACGGGTGCCGAGGGGCCGAGGTTCGATTTCGGTGCCGGCTCCGGTTCCGACTCCGGCAACGGAAGCCGGACCGTCGACTCGTCGCACCTGAGCGTGGGATTCGGCACCTCGACCATGAGCGACTCCGCTCTGACGAAGGCGGAGCAGACGACAGGGGTGGCCGGTGCGTCTGCCGCGCTCTCGCTGCAGGACACCAGCTTCAAGGGCACGCTGCCCGACTTCAGCCGGCTGCGCGACGACCAGCCGGACAACGGGCAGGGCTCGACCCAGCCGAACTCCGGAGCCTCGAACGGAGGCTCGAACGGAGGCGGCTCGGACGGAGCCGGCGGCAGCTCCTTCCAGGTGAACTCCTTCAGCGTCCTCGGCATCGTTCCCGGCGGCAAGCCAGTCGGCCCCGTCGCCTCGACGGCTCTCGCGAAGGGTCGCACACTCGCGTCCTCGGACAAGGGCGACGACGTGGCCGTGCTCGACGCGAGCTATGCGAAGTCGAAGAGCCTGTCGGTCGGCGACTCGATCAGCATCGGCGGCACGGACTTCAAGGTCGTCGGCACCGTGAAGCCCACCGGGTCGGACTCGGCGACGGCATCCAATGTGTACATCCCGCTCGATGTCGCGCAGAAGCTCTCGAGTGAGACCGGCAAGCTCTCCACCATCTACGTCACGGCGCGGTCGGCCTCCGATGTCGACTCGCTGAAGACGGCTCTGCAGAAGACGCTTCCCGGCTACACCGTGTCCACGCAGGCGGATCTCGCCTCCAGCGTGTCCGGCTCGCTCGGAAGCGCCAGCCAGCTGGTGGCCAATCTCGGCACCTGGTTATCGGTCATCGTGCTGGCGGCCGCCTTCCTGATCGCGATCCTGTTCACCATCTCCGGGGTCACGCGGCGCACCAGGGAGTTCGGCACACTGAAGGCCATCGGCTGGTCGAACCGCCGCATCGTGGGTCAGGTGGCAGGCGAGTCGGTCGTGCAAGGCGTGCTGGGTGGCGTCGCCGGAATCGTCATCGGCCTCATCGGCGTGCTGGTCGTCAACGTGATCTCGCCGACCCTCACCGGAGGAGTGTCCCGGGGCGGCGTCGGTGGCGCGCTGGCGGATGGCGCTCGGCGGGCATTCGGGGGCGGCGGCGCGACGTCGACCGGCTCGACCGGCGGCGGAGGCGGATTCGCCGCCCGTTTCGGCGGCGGCTTCGGCGGAGCACTGACCGGAGCGCGGTCCGGAGCCGGATCGGCAGCAGCGCAGGCCGATCTCAGCGCCCCGGTCACCGTGTGGATCATCGTCATCGCGGTGGGTCTCGCCGTCCTCGGCGGCCTGCTGGCCGGCGCGATAGGCGGATGGCGGGCGTCACGGCTCCGGCCCGCAGAGGCGCTGCGGTCCGTTCAGTAGACCCGGCAGCAGAACGCGGCCTGACACCGGGACGACTCCCCGCATCGGCTTCCTGCACAACGCAGCACGACCACGAAGGAACTGGCATGTACACGCTGAAGAACGTCACGAAACAGTACCCGGGCAAGGGACGCCAGGTGACGGCGCTCAACGACGTCACGCTGGACATCCCGGACGGACAGCTCGTCGCCATCCAGGGACCGACAGGCGGGGGCAAGTCGACCCTTCTGCAGATGCTCGGCGCACTCGATCGTCCGACGTCAGGAACCGTGGAGCTGGAAGGCTCGAGCCTCGGTCGGCTCGCGGACCGCAGGCTCACCGGCATCCGCGGCAAGGAGATCGGCTTCGTGTTCCAGGGCTTCAACCTCATTCCCACGCTCACCGCGCTGGAGAACGTGGAGACCGCGCTCGTGCCGCTCGGCATCCCCGCCGCGCAGCGTCGCGAACGCGCGCTGAAGGCGCTGGAATCGGTGGGCCTCGCCGACCGCGGCGATCACCGCCCGGCCGAGCTCTCCGGCGGCCAGCAGCAGCGCGTCGCGATCGCGAGAGCGCTCGTCAAGGAGCCGGACGTGCTGCTGGCCGACGAGCCGACGGGCAACCTCGACGAGGAGACCCGCGACGAGATCATGGACCTGCTCGAGGGTCTGTGGCGAGACCGCGGCCTCACCCTGGTGATCGTCACCCACGATTCGGCGGTGGCCCGTCGTGCTCAGCGCCGCCTGCACATCAAGCAGGGCAAGGTGAAAGAGGTCGCGTAACGCTTCAGGCGGCGACGTCGACCCAGGCGCCGCTCTCCGCGGACTCGATCACCGCATCCGAGACCCTCGCGGCTCGCAGCCCGTCCGCGAACCGGGGCAACCCGTCGGGGTCGTCCCCCGCGATCGCCGCATAGGTGTCGGCGACGAACGCGTTGAACGCGTCCTGGTAGCCCTGAGGATGCCCGGCTGGCGTGGTCACCAGGCGCGCGGCATCCGGCTGGAGCTGGTCGGCATCCCTCGGCACCAGCAGCGATCCGCGGCGGCGACCCACCCAGAGCGTCTCCGGCTGTTCCTGATCGAAGACCACCGATTCCGCTGAGCCGGAGAGCTCGACGTGCAGACGGTTCTTGCGACCGGCGGCGGCCTGAGAGACGAGAAGGGTTCCGATGGCGCCGCCCGCTGTCTGCACCGCGACGGCGACGGCATCCTCCGTCGTGATCGCCGCGTGCTCAGCGCGGGAGTCGAAGAACGTGCGCTTGGTCGCCGCCACCCGCGACACCCGGTCGCCCGTGACGAACTCGATCAGGTCGACGAGGTGCGACCCGATGTCGGCGAACGCGCGGGATCGGCCGCCCGCTGCGCTGTCGACCCGCCAGTTATCGTCGGCGGAGTCCAGCAGCCAGTCCTGCAGGTACGAGCCGGCGATGGTGAGCAGGCGGCCCGTCTCCCCCGACGCGAACCTGGCGCGCGCCTCGCGCACCAGCGGGTGGAAGCGGTACACGAACGGGACCGTTGCGGTGACGCCCGCGGATGCCGCGGCATCCGCCAGCCTCACGGCGTCGGCCACGGTCGTCGCGAGGGGCTTCTCGCACACCACGTGCTTGCCCGCCTCGATCACGGCGAGCGCTTGCTCCGCGTGCAGGGCGTTGGGCGTCGTGACGTGCACCACGTCGATCCCCGGATCGGCGATGAGCTCCTCGAGCGACGCGAACGCGCCGTCGATCCCGAGCTCGGCCGCCGCCGCGACGGCCCGTTCGGGCCGCGACGACGAGACGCCGACGAGATGCGCCCTGGCGGCTCGTGCCGCACGGGAGTGCACGGTCGCCATGAAGCCGCCGCCCACGATGCCGACGCCCAACGGCGCCGGCATCGCGTGCGAGACGGACTCGCTCGACTCGGTCATCAGGAGAGGGTCGACGCTGCGGGATCCCAGCCGTCCGGCAGAACCGGGGTCGGCGTGAACGTGCTCTCGACCTCGACCCACTCGCCGCGTTCGGCGGCCTCGATGGTCGACACCATCACGTCGAGGGCGTGATACGCCTGCTCACCGCTCGCCCGCTCCGGCACACCGGCGCGGATGGCCCGGGCGAGCTCGACGACACCCGTGCCGCGCGCTGCCCGCTCACCCTCCACCGCGATCGTCTTCGGCTCCTCCGAGCCGTCGTGCAGCACGAGGTCGCCCACGAACATGTTCGGGTCGTTGACCTCGAGCGCTCCGTCGACGCCAGTGACCTCGAACAGCGTGCGCCGGATCTGCGAGTCGAAGCTGAAGATGCTCTGCGACGTCTGGCCGCTCTCGAACTCGAAGACGGCCGTCACGTGCGACGGCACGGTGACCTCGAACGTCTGCCCGGCCAGCGGACCGGAGCCGATCGTGCGCACGGGCTTCGCGGTCGACGCTACGGCGGCGACGCGCTTGACCGGTCCGAAAAGTTGGATGAGCGCCGTGACGTAGTACGGGCCGACGTCGAACAGCGGCCCTGCGCCCTCCTGGAACAGAAAGGCAGGGTTCGGATGCCACGACTCCGGTCCCGGCTGCTGCATGAGCGTGAGCGCCGTCTGCGGGCGTCCGATCGCTCCCGATTCGAGCATTCGACGGGCGGTCTGGATGCCTGCACCCAGGAACGTGTCCGGCGCGCACGCGGCGCGCAGGCCCGCCGCCTTCGCCGTGGCGAGCACGCGCTTGCCGCTCTCCCGGTCGAGCGCGATCGGCTTCTCGCCCCACACGTTCTTGCCTGCAGCGAGCGCCTGGAGCGCCACCTCGGCGTGTGCCTTCGGAATGGTGAGATTGACGACGATCTCGATCTCGGGATCCGCCAGCAGCTCCTCGACGGTGCCGGATGCCGGAACGCCGAACTTGGCCGCCTGCTCCTTGGCGCGCTCGAGGTCGATGTCGGCGACGAAGCGAACGTCGAGATCCGGGAACGCGGTGAGGTTGGTCAGATACTGCGTGGAGATGTTTCCGGCGCCGATGACCCCGACGCCGACCGGGCCCGTCTTGCGAGCGCCCGATGCGGCAGCGGACTCGCTCATGCCAGGCCTTCCTTCGTGAGGTACGCGAAGCTGTCGGAGACCGCGGTGAAGCGGTTGTCGCGGGAGTCGTCGAGCTCGATGACCCGGAGCGCGTTCGGAGCGGCCTCGATGATCTCGCGGATCGGCAGCGAGCCCGCGCCGACGGCGACCTGGTCCTTGGTCTCCTTCGTGGCCGGGCCGTCCTTGATGTGCAGCGCCACCACCCGGTCGCCCAGCCGGCCGAGCACCTCGACCGGATCCGCGCCGCCCACCGCGACCCAGTACGTGTCGAGCTCGATGACCACCTCGGGGTCGAGCTTCGAGACGAAGTACTCCAGTGCGTTCTGGCCGTCGATCTTGTTCTCGAACTCGTGCGCGTGGTTGTGGTAGCCGACGCGGAGTCCGCGCTCGGCAGCGATCTTCGCCGCGTCGTTGAGCTGAGCGGCGATCCCGTCGACACCCTCGGCCGTCTTCCACAGCTCGTCGGGAGCGTGCGGGTCGATCACGGTCTGGATGCCGAGCTCGCGCGCGGCGTCGAAGACGGCCGCGATGTCCTCGTCGCTCTCGCCGAGGAAGTGCACGTGCACGGTCGGGGCGGTCAGCCCGGCAGCCTTCAGCGCATCGCCGAGACCCGGGAAGTTGGTGAAGGCGAACGGCTCCACCTGGGTGAAGCCCACCTCGGCAAGCTTGTTCAGGGTGCCCTGCAGGTCGTCTTGCAGCGCCTCGCGTACGGTGTAGAGCTGCACGGAAACGGGTGAGCTGGTCACGATTCTCCTCGTCGAGTGCCTCGGTGCGGCGAGCGTCTCGCCAGCCGCACCGGGCCGAACTTTCGTTGGGGACTCTCCGCCGACGTGCGCGAGCACAGCGCGACACGAGAACTGCTGCGGGGGTCGAATCGATTGAATCACACTTCTGCCGGGGCTCCAACAAAAGTTGACCTACAGCAACCGACTTCCGATCGCCGCTCGGCCGTGTGATTCAATCGGTCTATGTCGGCGCCGTCAGCAAGCACCTCGGCCGGTGCCGTGCCGACCCCCGGCGGACTGGTTCCCCGCGAGACCGTCGAGCTGCTCCGCATCCTGCGCGACGGTGTTCCCCGCACGCGTGCCCAACTCGCCGAGAGCTCAGGGCTGGCACGTTCGACCGTCGCCGCGCGCCTGGAAGCCCTGATGGATGCCGGTCTCATCGCGCCTGCGGCAGACGCGGCGTCCTCGGGCGGGCGACCGCCGGCACGCGTGACGTTCAATGCGGGGGCGCGGTTCGTCGTCGCCATCGATCTCGGCGCGACGCACGGTGTGATCGCGATCGCGGACCTCGCCGGGTCGGTGCTGCTCGCCGAGTCGTCGCCGCTCACGATCGCTGACGGCCCGGAGCGCGTGCTGAGCTGGGCCCTCAGCACGGCCAAGCGCCTCGTTAAGGTGAGCGGACGGCCGCGGTCGGAGCTCGCCGGCGTGGGGATCGGTCTGCCCGGACCCGTCGAGCATTCGACCGGCATGCCCATCAACCCGCCGATCATGCCGGGGTGGGACAGGTTCGACGTTCCCGCCTACGTGCGGCGCACGTTCGACGTTCCCGTGCTCGTGGACAACGACGTCAACGTGCTGGCGCTCGGCGAGCACGCCGTCTCGTGGCCGCTCGAAGACGACCTGCTGTTCGTGAAGGTCTCGACCGGAATCGGGCTCGGCATCATCGCGGGCGGCAGGCTGCAACGCGGTGCGGCCGGCTCGGCGGGCGACCTCGGCCACGTGCGCGTCCCGTTCACCAGGGACACCCCGCGCCACGGCGACGTCGACGCCGACCTGGAGGCGCTCGCCAGCGGGCCGGCCATCGCGAGGTACATCGCCGAACGCGGCACGCCGGCCGCCTCGAGTGCCGACGTGCTGGCGCTGTCGCGGGGCGGGCATCCGGATGCCGTCGCGGGCATCCGCCAGGCCGGTCGCGACCTCGGCGAGGTGCTCGCCACCTGTGTGAACCTGTTCAACCCATCGGTCGTCGTCGTCGGCGGCTCCATGGCCCGGGCGGGAGAGCACCTCATCGCCGGCGTGCGCGAGGTGGTGTACCGCCAGTCGACGCCCCTGGCGACGCAGCATCTGCAGATCGTGCCGGCCGCTGCGGGCGAGACGGGCGGCGTGCTGGGCGCCGCCATCATGGTGGCGCAGCACCTGCTCGACCCGGTGTGACCCGCGCGCTGGTGCGTGCGTCGCGCTTGCGCGCGGTGGCGCCGAGCGGTCGACATGCCGCCGAGCGGTCCACTTCCTGTCGATCGGTCCACTCGCCGACGCCGTCCACTTCCTCGCGTCGGGTCCACTTGCGGCTGACCGGTCCGCTTGCTGCCGAGCGGTCCACTTGCTCACGGCGTCAACTTGCTCATGTGAGTCCTCTTGCTGACGACCGGTCCGCTTGCTGCCGAGCGGTCCACTTGCTCACGCAGGCAACCGGACCGCTCGTCAGGATCCGGACCCGTCAGCGAGTTCGCCTCCGCTCGACACCGCTGTGGGCGGGAAACCCCGACGCGCGCGACGGCACGGTCGCCGGCGAGGGGCAGAATGGACGCGTGACCGACACGATGCTCTCTCTGTTCGACGAGGAGCTCGAGGCCACACTCCACTCGCTGCCGAAAGCCGTCACGAACGCCGCCGCTCAGGTGCCTCTGCCGCATGAGCGGCGCATCCTCGCCCACTCTTCCGACCGGGTCGCCTGGCTTCGCGCTCGGGCGCGCGGCATCACCGCGACGGATGTCGCCAAGCTGTCCACGCAGGCATCCGTGCTCGCCGCCGCTCGGCAGAAGGTGCACGGCTCGGGGTTCGGCGGCAACGTGTACACAGAGCACGGCAAGGCGCGAGAGCCGCAGATCGCGCAGTGGGTGCTGCGCGAGCACGACATCGCGCCGAGCGACGCCCTCTTCCACGCGGTGCACGACCGCCGCCACCTGGCGACGCCCGACGGCATCGCCGCACGCGACTCCGGATGCCTTGAACTCGCCGAGATCAAGACGACGAACAAGCCGTGGCGCAGCATTCCGCGCCACTACCTGCGCCAGGTGTGGTGGCAGCAGTACGTGCTCGGCGCGGAGCGGACGCTCGTGGTGTGGGAGCGGCACGACGGCTTCGTGCCCGTCGGCGACCCGGAATGCCGCTGGATCGACCGCGACGAGAACGAGATCGAGCTGCTGGTCAGGCTGGCCGGTCAGCTCATCTCGGTGCTGGCCACCGGGCGGGTCTGAAGCCGCGGTCGATTCAGGCGAGCGCCGGTCGAGCCGGTGCGGGCAACCCAGTGTCGGCCAGGCGTGTGCCGATCGGGCCGGTGCCGGTCAGGCCAGAGCCGGGCAGGCCAGAGCCGGGCAGGCCGGTGCCGGGCAGGCCAGAGCCGGGCAGGCCAGAGCCGGGCAGGCCGGTGCCGGTCAGGCCAGAGCCGGGCAGGCCAGACCCGGTCAGGCCAGAGCCGGGCAGGCCAGAGCCGCTCAGGCCAGGGCCGGTCGAGCCAGAGCTAATCGAGCGGAGCCGCTCAGGCCAGAGCCTGTTCGAGCACGAAGTCATCCTCCCAACGGTTGCCCACGCGGAATCGCTTCACACCGACCTTCTCGAACCCGCTCTTGCGGTAGAAGCGCTGTGCGCGCTCGTTCTCCTCGTTGACGCCGAGCCAGATGCCCGCCGCCCCGCGCTCGCGTGCTGCCGCGATGGATTCCTGCATCAGACTCCCCGCCACGCCCTGCCCGTGGTGCCCGGGCAGCACGTAGCACTTGCTCAGCTCGATCGTGGGCCGGATGGTGATGGCTGAGGCGACATCCGGGTCGTGCGGTTCTCCGAAGACGAGCATCGTGTAGCCGACGACCTGGCCGGCCTGCTCCGCCAGAAACAGGACGCGGTCGGGATCGGCGAGGTACTCGCCGAACGACTGCGCGGAGAGGTGCTCGACCACGAACGCGGCCGCATCCTCCCTCGTCGTGTGCGGCGGACAGGCGAGGGGAAACGTGACGGCGGCGACGAACGCCAGCCGATCAGCGTCGGCAGACACGGCCCGACGGATCGCTGCTTGGCTCATGTGCCAACGTTACCGAGCGGCGGTGACGGACGAATCGCTCGCCGGTGTCCGTCATTCCGGACGCCGGCGCCTGCACCGCCGGCCTACCCTCCGCCTAGGCTGGGCAACGAATACCTGCCGGTGCAGCGAAACGGCCGCGCACCCGGCCGACTTCGCGACAGTACCGCGCCGGCATCCGCAGCGGCACCGCGGAGCCGGGGCCGGCATCCGTGCCGCCGTGTTGGCACCGCGGCAACCTGCCGCAGACGGAGAAAGGACTCCCATGAGCGACTACGCCGTGATCAACCCGGCGACAGGCGAGACCGTGAAGGAATACCCGACCATCGCCGACGATGAACTGCGGGACGCGATGGGCCAAGCGGATGCCACCTTCCGCACCTGGGGCCGTGGAACCTCCCCGGCAGAGCGAGCGGAGCTCATCCGCAAGGTCGGCGACCTGCACAGCGAGCGCCGGGAGGAGCTCGCCCGGATCATCGTGCGCGAGATGGGCAAGCCCATCGAACAGGCGCTGGCCGAGATGGACTTCGCCGCCGACATCTACCGGTACTACGCGGACGTCTCTCCGAAGGTGCTCGAGGACGAGCCCATCGAGCTGCTCGCGGGCGAGGGCAGCGCCGTCATCAGGCGCAGCCCGCTCGGAGTTCTGCTCGGCATCATGCCCTGGAACTTCCCCTACTACCAAGTCGCCCGATTCGCCGGACCCAACCTCATCATCGGCAACACCATCCTCTTGAAGCACGCGCCCCAGTGCCCGGAGTCGGCACTCGCGATCGAGCGGATCTTCCACGACGCGGGCCTCCCCGACGGCGCGTACATCAATATCTTCGCCACCAACCAGCAGATCGAGTGGGTCATCGCCGATCGTCGTGTGCAGGGCGTCTCGCTGACCGGGTCGGAGCGAGCGGGAGCCGCCGTCGCCGAGATCGCCGGCCGCAACCTCAAGAAGGTCGTTCTCGAGCTGGGCGGATCCGATCCTTTCATCGTGCTGTCCGCCGACGACCTCGACAAAGTGGCAGAGGATGCCGCGGCAGCGCGGCTGGACAACAGCGGCCAGTCCTGCAACGCCGCCAAGCGGTTCATCGTGGTCGACGACCTCTACGAACCGTTCGTGGACAAGCTCACCGCGAAGCTCGCGCAGTCGCAACCAAGTGACCCGACGAGCCCGGACTCCGCGCTCGGCCCGCTGTCGTCGACCACGGCCGCCGAACGCCTGCAGGATCAGCTCGACCGCGCCGTCGAGCACGGCGCCACCCTGAACGCCACGGGCGAGCGGCACGGCAACTTCTTCGCGCCGATCGTGCTCACCGACATCGCGGCGGACAATCCGGTTCGACAGGAGGAGTTCTTCGGCCCCGTCGCCTCGGTCTACCGAGTGGCGAACGAAGACGAGGCGATCGCGGTGGCCAACGACATCCCGTTCGGACTCGGCTCCTACGTGTACACGACCGACCCGGAGCAGGCGCAACGCGTGGCCGACCGCCTCGAAGCCGGCATGGTGTTCGTCAACGTCGTGCTGGCCGACGGCGTCGAGCTTCCATTCGGCGGCGTAAAGAGGTCCGGCACCGGCCGCGAGCTGGGTCGACTGGGCGCCGACGAGTTCGTGAACAAGAAGTTGATCCGTATCGGCTGACCTGCGCCGTTCCCTGGGCGGGTTTCCGGGGCAACGCGCGGGCCGACGCGAGACGTCGATGCGGGGGTCCGGTTCTCGGGGACATGCCCCCGCGGCGCTTCGCGTCGCTCCCGCCAGACCCGATGCCAGCCCTGGGAAACGGACCCCCGCACCGACTCGGACACCTCCAGAGCCGTATGCGACCGGCGTGGGCTTGGCGGCACATCTGCGCCGCGGCCACTCCCGGGAGCATGCGCCCGCGGCGCTTCGCGGCGCTACCGCCAGACCCGATGCCAGCCCCGACAAACGGACCCCCGCACCGACTTGGACACCTCCAGAGCCGATGTGCGGCGGCCGGGCTCGAGCCGCGTGCGCCGGCGCCGGCGAATCAGGACGACTTGTCGTCGAGCTCGCCCACGCGCGACAGGATGACGTCGTCGAGTACGTCCGGCGGAATCGGGTGGTCGACACTGAAGCGGATCGCACCCTTCGAGACGGAGTAGTCGGCGAGACGATCGGCGATGGAAGCGACCACGGTTCCGCTGAATGGGTAGATGGCCAGGTGCGTCCTGGTCTGCATGGTGGAGAGCAGGCCCTTGCCCCGATAGAGGAGCGCGGGCATCCCGTAGCTGCGTCCCTCGACAGCGTCGGGCACGAGCTCGATCACACGGCGACGGATGCCGTCGAACGTCTTTCGCACCTCGTCCGGAAGCGTTGCGTAGTACTCGGTCAGTTCCCCCATGCCGCCAAGACTAGGTCGGAGCGGCGTCCGGGACGAGAGCGTTCGATGAGGGCATCCACCGCTTGTCGTCGGCGCGCGCCCGAAATCGGGTCGCGTGTCACACTCGAATCGATGTGGATCGGATGGGTCGAGTTCGACCTCCTGCTGGGCGACGTGCACTCGCTCAAGGAGAAGCGCGCCGTCATCCGCCCCCTCATCGCGGAGCTGAGCCGTCGCACCGAGGCGTCCGCTGCGGAAGTGGGCACGCTCGACCTTCATCGCAGAGCGACGATCGGCGTGGCCGTTGTGGCCCGCGACGCAGGCCACGCGCGAGACGTCGTGGAGCGCGCCGAGCGGATGCTTGCCGACGAGCATCCGGAGGTCACGTTGCTGTCCGCGCACCACGGGCTGCACTCCAGCGAGGACTAACACGACGCAGACGGCAGGCGCGGTATGAGCCGACCGGAGTCGCCGGATCGGAGTCGGCCGGGCCGGAATCGATAAGGCGGCTCGAGTGTCGACGCGCGGGTCCCGGCACACGGAACGGGCCGGCCCCGAAGGACCGGCCCGCCATCCCGTGACGACGTCGCGTCGGCCGCGACGTCGTGCTCGCTAGCGCCTCAGTGTTTGCCGAGCGCGAGCAGGTGTGCGAGATCGAACGACATGGCGCCCATGCCCGTCACGTCGTCGTATCCCTTGGCGACGCTCAAAGACGTGTCGTGGTTGAGCGTCATGAGGAACGAACGCCCGCTCGTCGCGCTCGTGTACGCGACGGCGACCTCCTGCGACGGCGGCTGCACGTCGCGGAACGCCGACGGCAGGATGCGATCGAGCCCGTACAGTGTCGGGTTGGCGAACCCGATGACGGAGTGCGTCAGCTGCTGCGCGAGCGCGACCTGCGCCGCCGTGAGCGGCGACGCCAGCGAGGTTCCGCCGTACGTCTCGTTCGCGTAGTCGCCGGTCTCGAGCGTCGAGTCGTCGATGATCGGCGAGATCCCGATCTCGAATCCGGTGTACGGATCGGCCAGCGCCGCCAGGTCGGGCGAGACGCGCTTGCCCTGCGACAGCGAGTCGGGCACGACGCCCTTCTGATAGGCCGGCTCAGCGTTCACGGCACTGACGCCACCACCGGCACCGCCAGCGAACAGCGATCCGGGAAGCGGGTCAGTGTAGGTCAGGTTGCCGTCGGCATCCTTCACGATGACGTCGGCCTGCACACCCCAGCCGACCTCCATGGCCAGCTTGCCGTTCTGATCGACCCCGATCGACGTTCCGCCGACGGACGTGACGTAGGGCGAGGATGCCGGGAAGTCGGGAGAGGGATACCCGAGCGCCGCCGCCTCGTCGCCGTTGTCACCGCTGGAGAAGTACAGTCCGATGCCCTCGGCCGCGGCCTGCAGGTGGATGTTCTGCTCGCCGGCGATCACGTCGGCGGGCACATCCTCCCCGACGTTCCCGTAGCTGTTGCTCACGATGTTGGCGAGCTTGCCGTCGAGGATCTTCGACATCGCGATGTCGAGACCGCCGCCGCAGTTGAATCCGCCGACGTACAGCACCTTCGCCTGGGGAGCGATGGCGTGCACCGCCTCCACGTCGAGCGTCTGCTCGCCCTGCCAGCCGCTAGGCTCCTGGCACAGCTCGGTGTCGGTGAACTCGCTCGGATCGGGCACGATCTGGCTGTACTGGCCTCGCGAGAGCGCAGGCTCCCCGTTCTGCGCTGAGTACTGGTTCACATCCGACTCGATCGTGGGCGACGCGTAGGCGTCGATGATCGCCACGGTCTGGCCCGACCCGTTGACGCCGAACCGCGACCACGAGTCGAGGTTGTACGCCGAACGCAGCTGCTTCGGCACGTATCCGCAGATGTTGGTCGGGTACTGCGTCTGCCCGTTGTACGCGGGAGGCACGGTCACCGTGTTCTGCCCCCAGTACGTCGAGCACGGGGCATCGACGGTCGGCGCCGCTGCCTCACGCCTCTGCATCTGCGGACTGGTCGGTCCCGTGGACGACGGGATGTCGCCCTGCTTGATCGAGTCCGGCTTCGTCAGCATGCGCGACTGGTCGAGACTGACCGCGCTGACGGATGCCCCGACATCCGCGGGAAGAGACGGCGCGGCAGACGGCGCGATCAGTTGCCGCCCGCTGTGGTCGTAACTGTGCAGCGTGGTCCCGAACGCCGCGTTCAGCTGATCGACCGTGCCGCGGTAGACCACGTACTGCCTGCTGGCCGGAGTACCGGTGATGGTCAGGCCCTGCGCCTTGAGATAGGAGACGACGGCGTTGTACGTCCTCTTCGTCGGCGAGTACCGCGCGATCCACTGCTGCGGGCTGAGCCAGTGCCGGTACTGATGCGATGTCGGCGTCGAAACGGCGAGCGCGAGGTTCGCAGCGCCCTGCTCGTCTCGGAGGTGGAGATAGAGCTCGCCCTCCACCGTGGTGTCGGCGGCCGGTGTGCCGCTCTCGTTCGCGCTCGTCGCCCACGCGGGCACCGAGCCCGAATAGTCGATCCGCGACGCGGCGTTCGCCGCCGGCATGCCCACCGCGGAGAGTGCCACGATGCTCGCTCCTGCGGCAAGAATGGCCGTCGCGCGCCTTGTGAGCGCACGTCGGCCGACTCGTATGGTCATACGATCCGTTCCTTTCGATCGTTCTCGCGCGCCGCCCCTCGGACGCGCATGGTTCGGACCCTATGCCTGCACCCATGACCCTCACAAGGGTTACATACGCGCGTCACACAAATGGGCGTTATGGCGGCGCAATGCGCGCGGCTTGCGTTCCCGCCGGACTCCCCACGGATCGCGAGACGGCCTGCGGGAATGCGCTGTGCACACAGAAGGGGCCGTCCGAACCGGGGCCCGCTGCACACACAGAAAGGCCCAGCCGAAGCGGCGTCCGCTGCACAGACAGAAAGGCCCCGCCGAAGCGGGGCCTTTCTGTCTGCGTCGATGCTCAAATCGCGCGACGCCTGATCGTTCGGATGCTCAGATCGCGTTGACGTCGAGCGGGATGCCGGGACCGAACGTGGTCGAGACGGCACCCTTCTGGATGTAGCGCCCCTTGGCGGCGGACGGCTTGAGCCGCACGACCTCGTCGAGCGCGGTCTTGATGTTCTCCGACAGCTGCTCGGGGCTGAACGCCGCCTTGCCGACCACGAAGTGCACGTTGGCGTGCTTGTCGACGCGGAACTCGATCTTTCCGCCCTTGATGTCGGAAACGGCCTTCGCGACATCCGGGGTCACGGTTCCGGTCTTGGGGTTCGGCATGAGGCCGCGCGGGCCGAGCACCTTGCCCAGACGACCGACCTTGCCCATGAGCTCGGGAGTCGAGACGGCGGAGTCGAAGTCCGTCCATCCGCCGGCGACGCGCTCGATGAGCTCGTCGCCTCCGACCTCGTCTGCACCCGCCGCGATGGCCGCCTCGGCCGCGGGGCCGGTGGCGAACACGATGACGCGAGCGGTCTTGCCCGTGCCGTGCGGAAGGATGACGGTGCCGCGCACCATCTGGTCGGCCTTGCGGGGGTCGACGCCGAGCTTGAGCGCCACCTCGACGGTGGAGTTGAACTTCGCCGAACCGGTCTCGCGAGCGAGCGCGACGGCCTCGTCGGGGGTGTAGAGCTTGCCTTCTTCGATCTTGGCTGCTGCGGCCCGGTAGGCCTTGGACTTCTGTGCCATTTTCTGACCTACCTTTCCTACTCGACCGTGATGCCCATGGAGCGGGCGGTGCCAGCGATGATCTTGGATGCCGCGTCGAGGTCGTTCGCGTTCAGGTCGACGAGCTTCTGCTCGGCGATCTCACGGACCTGCGCCGCGGTGAGCTTGCCCACCTTGGTGGTGTGCGGAACGCCGGAACCCTTGGCGACGCCCGCCGCCTTCTTGATGAGTTCGGCGGCCGGCGGCGTCTTGAGGACGAACGTGAACGAACGGTCCTCGTAGACGGTGATCTCCACCGGGATGACGTTGCCGCGCTGCGACTCGGTCGCGGCGTTGTACGCCTTGCAGAACTCCATGATGTTGACGCCGTGCTGACCCAGCGCCGGACCGATCGGCGGGGCGGGGTTGGCGGCGCCGGCCTTGATCTGAAGCTTGATCAGACCCGTGACCTTCTTCTTCGGTGCCATTGATTTTCCTTTCTTCGAGCGGATGCCGCGGCATCCTCTCTCCCACGAAGCCGGACTGTCCGGAACGTGGTGACGTGCGCGAACGCACAAACCACACAATTCTACAGGATGCCGACACACCCCTCTGCCACGGGCCCCGTCGAGGTCGCGCCGTGCGTGCACGTCACGCCGCAGGTCCCCCTAGTGACGTCGGGTCCGCTTGTTCGCGCCGCGAACGGGACCCGTGGACAGCAGACGGACCCGTGGCGGAGCAGCGGGGCTGCCGAAGGATGCGAGAAGGGCCGACCGCCAGGTGGTGGTCGACCCTTCTCGCGAGTGGCTGCTACTGCTTGGTGACCTGGTCGAAGCTGAGCTCGACAGGAGTCTCGCGTTCGAACAGCGAGACGAGAACCGTGAGCTTGCCGCTCTCCGGCTTGATCTCGCTGATGGAACCCGGAAGGCCGGCGAACGAGCCCTCCTTGATCGTGATGGTCTCGCCGATCTCGAAGTCGACCTCGATGGGAGCGACCCGCGTGGCGGACTTCGCACCCTTGCCCGCCGTGGCCTTGCCCGTGGCGACCGGCTCGACCTGCACGAGCGACTTCAGCATGTTGAACGCCTCGTCGAATCGCAGCGGGGTGGGGTTGTGGGCGTTGCCGACGAACCCGGTGACACCGGGCGTGTGGCGCACGACCGACCAGCTGTCCTCGTTGAGGTCCATGCGCACCAGCACGTAGCCGGGGATGCGCACGCGGTTGACCATCTTGCGCTGGCCGTTCTTGATCTCGACCACGTCTTCCATCGGCACCTCGACCTGGAAGATGTAGTCCTCCATGCCCATGGATGCCGTGCGGTTCGCCAGGTTCTGCTTCACCCGGCGCTCGAAGCCGGCGTAGGAGTGGATGACGTACCACTTGCCCGGCAGGTAGCGAAGCTCGCGCTTGAACTCGTCGTACGGGTCGACCTCGACCTCGGCCTCAGCGTCGGCGTCGTCGGCATCCTCCGACCCGTCGCCGTCCACCTCGTCCTCGTCTTCGATCGCCTCGAACGCGGCCTCCGCCTCGTCGGCGTCGTCGATCTCGAGGGCCTCGTCGACCGCGGCATCCGCCTCAGGGTCCGCCGTCTCGGCGATCGCGTCGAGCACGGCATCGAGGTCGACGTCGTTGCCGTCGGCATCGGTCACGTGCACGGCCTCGCGCTCGGCTGCGTCGACGGACTGCTCCTCGGCGGCCAGTCGGTTGCCCTCCTGCGCCTCATCGTCTCCGGCGTCCTGCTCTGCGGCGGTCGCCCAGTCGACGTCATCGCGCTCTCGTTCAGACACTTGGCTATTCCCAATCCATTCCTGTTGTTGCGTAGGTCACGGCCCACGCCGCCGATTCGTTCAGGCCCCGTCACCCGTGTCCCGCGGCCCTCTCGGCCGTCAGGATCCCGAGGTTCCGAAGACGAGGATGACGAGCCAGCCGAAGAGCTGATCAAGCCCGAACACGATGGCCATCATGATGATCACGAAGACCAGCACGACGCCCGTGTAGCTGAACAGCTCCCCGCGCGTCGGCGTGACGACCTTGCGCAGCTCGCCGAAGACCTGCCGGATGAACAGAGCGATCCGAGAGAAGGGGTTGCGCTTGGCATCCCGCTCCTTCTTGGCGTTCGCGACGACATCCTCGCTGGGTTCGTCGATGACTTTTCGGGCCACCTCATACCTTTCGTGGGCCGGCGCCAGAGCACCGACTTGCAGGGCGGACAGGACTCGAACCTGCAACCTGCGGTTTTGGAGACCGCTGCTCTACCAATTGAGCCACCGCCCTACGGTGAAGAAATCGTGGCGGCGCCTGCCTCGGTCGAACGCGGGATTCTCAGCCTGCGGCCTCCGGGGACGGCGTCGCATTCAACCCGTTCCGCACCCGACGAAAATGGGCGCAGAAAAGCTTGGCTGACTTCAACAACCTCGGTCAAGTGTAGGCGAGCGGTACCCGGTAGTGCAAAGCGGCCGGAACGCCGGAGGCGGGCGCCCGTGTCGCCCCAGAGAGCGATTCTCACAAGCACTCAGCGGTTCCGGCATGCGCCGAGCGGTCCCAGCAAGCGGTGAGCGGTTACAGCAAGAACCGAGCGGGTCCAGCAAGCACACAGTTGTTTCGAAACGCGATGGGAAGGGCCCGCAGCCGGATGCGCGTCCGCCCCCGGCGCTAGAGGAGCCGTCGCGCGAGCGCCCAGGCGGTCAGCTCGTGCCGGGACGACAACTGCAGCTTGCGCAGCACGGCCGACACATGCGTCTCGACGGTCTTGACCGAGATGAACAGCTCGCCTGCCACCTCCTTGTACGAGTAGCCGCGCGCGATGAGGCGCATCACCTCGCGTTCGCGTGACGTGAGGCGGTCGAGCTCGTCGACGCTCTCCGCCTGTTCTCCGGATGCCGCGCCGAAGGCATCCAGCACGAATCCCGCGAGACGAGGCGAGAACACCGCGTCCCCGCCGGCGACGGCGTGAACGGCCCTGGTCACCTCGGCGCCCGAGCTGCCCTTCGTGATGTACCCGCGAGCGCCCGCCCTGATGGCGGCGACGACGTCTTCCGCAGAATCCGACACGCTCAGCGCGAGGAACCGCGTGGCCGGTGCCAGCGGTCCCGCCCGCCGCGCCACCTCGGCGCCGCCGCCCCCGCTCCCGCCAGGTAGGTGCACGTCGAGCAGCACCACGTCGGGTTTCAGCGCGGCGACGGTCTCGATCGCGGAGTCCACGGCATCCGCCTCACCGATCACGCGGATGCCGTCGCCGAGATCGGCGCGCAGCCCCGACCGGAAGATGGAATGGTCGTCGACGATGACGACGGTGATCTCGCTCACGGCTGCTCCTCGGCCTGCTCCAGGTGCAGGCGCACCTCGGTACCCTCACCGCCGGCACCGGAACCCACGGATGCCTGACCGCCTGCCCTGCGCATCCTTCCGATGATCGACTCCCGCACTCCCATGCGATCGCCCGGCACGTCATCGACCCGGAAGCCAGGCCCGCGGTCTCGCACGAACACGTCGACCGACCGCGCTGTGCCCTCGACGTACACGCTCACCTCTCCGCCGGCGTGCCGTGCCGCGTTGAGCATCGCCTCCCTGGCCGCTGCCGCGACCTCGCCACTGGAGCGCTCCTCGGTCTCGCCGACGGCGACCACGTCGAACCGAACGGGATAGTCCAGCTCGAGCGCTGCGGCCGTGTCACGCAGATCCGTCACGAGATCGCTGTCGTCACGTCTCTCGCCGGAATACAGCCAGTCCCGCAGCTCGCGCTCCTGGGCACGGGCGAGCCGGGCGACCTCACTGGAAGCGCCCGCCCTGGTCTGGATGAGCGCCAGGGTCTGCAGCACGGAGTCGTGCAGGTGCGCAGCCAGCTCGGCGCGCTCCTCCTCGCGCACGCGCTTCGTGCGCTCCTCGATCAGCTCCCGCCACACGCGAAGCGCCCACGGGCCGGCCAGCACAGCCACGCCGGCGAGCACCGCGACGACGAACAGGATCCACGCCCATCCGGGCGCCTCGCCACCCCACACCATCGGGCCCAGGATGCCCGCGCCGACGAGCAGGAGCCCGCTCGCGGTGCGCAGCCAGCGGGCCGTCGTCTCGGTGCGGGGCGCAGCAGCATCCACGAGCTGGTCCCACGCCACGGCGCCCGCGCCGAACACGGTGACGCCCATGACGAGCGGCAGCAGAACCCCCGGGTCGATGACGTGCGTGCGGAAGGCTCCGCCGAGCGCGAAGATCAGTGCCGTGAACAACGCGGCGATCGCGAACAGTAGCCAGGGCACCGAGACGCGGCGATGCACGAGCCCGTGCGTGCCTGCGGCGGCCGGCTCGAGCGGGGTCAGCGCCCACAACCACGCGTACAGCAGGATGCCGGCCCCTCCGCACAGCGCCAGCCCGGCGGCCACCCATCTGGTCGCTCCGACGCTCCAGCCGAGGTGCCTGGCGACGGCCGCGCACACTCCGCCGAGAACGCAGTCCCGAGGGCGCTCGAGCGGCGGACGCCCGACGCCCGAGGGCATCGGCGTGGGCTGCGCGCGCGAGGTGGACATACTGGCATCCAATCACCGTCCCAGGGGCGCGGGCGCCCCCGGAGACGGATCTCAGGGGCACATCAGGGGCATCCCGGATCGCGCGGCGGCCGGCGGCTCGGGCACCATCGGAACATGCCTGATGAACCCAGCCAGCACAGCGGCGCGGCCGCGTCCGACTCACCTCATTCCGGTGGGCCCGGCAGCGGTGGCAGCGCTCCGTACGGAACGTGGACGAGCACGTCACGGCCGGAGAACCCGGGGACCGCACGGTTCTTCGGCTGGCTGCGCAGCCTAGGCCTGGTGCGGCAGAATGGCTGGATCGGCGGTGTCTGCGGTGGTGTGGCCGCGCGGCTCGGCATCGATCCGATCATCGTGCGCGGCATCGCCGTCGTGATCGCCGTGCTCGGGGGGCCCGCCCTGCTGCTCTACGCGGCGGCGTGGCTGCTCCTGCCGGACGCCTACGGCGACATCCACCTGCAACGACTCCTCAAGGGACACTTCGACCCGCCCATCATCGCCATCATCGTGATCGCGCTGCTCTCACTGCTGCCGTTCGCGCAGGGGTTCTGGTGGACGGGTGCGCAGTTCTGGAGCGGCCTGTCCTGGTTCCCGTCAGCCGGACGCGTGCTGTGGACGGTGCTCGTGATCGCCTTGGTCGTCGCCGTGATCGTGTGGGCGGCACGCAGCGGTCGTGTCCCGCCTGCACCACCTCACCGTTCCTCGACTTCACCGACGGATGCCGGTGGCGGCGCCGCGCATTCGGCTTCCGCGAGCGCCGCCCCGGCATCGACCCCGTCCGCATCGACTCACTCGGAGCCGACCCAGTCGCAGTCGACCCAGTCGCAGCCAACCCAGGACACGACGCTTCAGGACACGACACCGCAGGACACGACACCTCGAGCCACGCCACCTCAGGACGGCGACCTCGCCGACTGGCGCGCCAGGCAGGACGCGTGGAGAGCCGACTACGCGGCCTGGACGGCTCAGCGCGACGACGCCAAGGCGGTGCGCCAGCAGCGCTCCGCCGAGATGCGGGCGCAGGCCCAGGCGCTCGCCGCGGAGGCCGAGGAGGCACGCAGGCGCAGACGCACCGCGAACCCGCGCACCAGTGCGGCGTACGTCTTCATCGCGCTCGGGGCCGCGCTCGTCGCCGGCGGCGTGGCGGCGGCGGTCGCGCTCATGGGCGACGCATCCGGGTTCGCGCTCGCGATCGCCCTCGCCGTCGCGACCGGGGTCATCGGCCTCGCGATCGTGACGGCCGGCATCCTGCGTCGACGCAGCGGCTTCCTCACGTTCGTCTCCATCGTGCTCGTTCTCTGCACCATCGGTGCCGCTCTTCCGCCCCGCGGTCACGACCTGATGCTGCTACCTCGCGCGACGTACTGGAACACGCAGGACATGTCGGTCTATCAACCGGTGGGCGACCTGGACCTGTACTACGACGAGGCGGGGTCGCGCAGAGCGGACATCGTGCAGGGCGCCGGCGCGATCATGGTGCAACTGCAGCGCGGCGTGAGCGCGCGGGTCGAGATAGTGCAGCACACGCCCGGCAGCTCGGTGCACGCGAGGCGGTACGACGACCAGGGTGAGTCCCACGCCGTCGCGGCGACGGGCCGCTCCGCCGCGGGAACCCGCACGTACCTGTTCGGCGGGTCCTCGCCCGAGGTGAGCGTGCGCATCGAACAGGGTGCAGGCGACGTCGACGTTCTGTACTACCCGGCTGCGAAGTGATGAGGGAAGGCGACACCATGCACGAAGACGACACCGGTGCGCAGGATGCGACCGGTCCGGGCGGGAACTCCGCGTCCCGCCCGGACCGTGACGACAGCTCCGCCGGCACCGACGCAGAGGCGACGGGGGCCGAGGGCCGGGATCGCTCAGACGAGACCACCGAGGTCATCGCCGGGAGCGTGGCGTCGCAGACGGCGGACACCGAATTACTCTCCCCGGCCACGGCCGCCGCAAGTCCTGGACTCGGCTCCACGCCGGTAGCCGGAACCGAGGGGCGGAAGGCGACGGACGAGCATCCTGGGACCGGGAACAGCCGGATGCCGCGGAACACAGCACCCATGCCGTCACCCCGTTATGGATCGCCGGGCGCGTACCCGTCGACGCCCGAGCGCCCTCGCCTGCGTGCCGGAGCGATCGTGTGGGGACTGCTCGTCGTCGCGTTCGCCGCCGCCGTGATCGCCGTGTCGGCCACACCGGACGCACGGAACGCGTTCGACGCGTGGCAGGCATCCCTCACGCCAGCGGCCTGGGCGATCATCGGCGTTGTCGCGCTCGGCGTCATCGTGCTGCTCATCGCGGGCGTCTCGGCCATCCGGAGCGCACAGCGCCGTGCCGACGCAGCACGCTGAGCGGCGGAGCCGTCGCGTCGGCGCTGAACCGTCGGAGCCGGCTCGTCCGGAGTCGGCTCAGAGGGTGAGCCCCACCAGCACGGGTTCCGGGTGCAGCAGCACGCCGAACTCGGCCTGCACCCGTCCCTGCACGAACGACGCCAGCTGAGCGACCTCCTCTGCGGATGCCCCTCCCCGGTTCGTTACGGCGAGCGTGTGCTTGCTCGAGATGGCGGCACGGGAGCCGGGCAATGAGAATCCGCGCCGGATGCCTGCATGCTCGATGAGCCACGCCGCGCTGAGCTTGACGCCCGATCCCGTCGCCGAGTCGGCGTTGGCGCGACGACGCTCGCGGTCGACGGCGGCATCCGCCAGCATCCCGACCGCGACGCTCTGCTCGGCGTTCTCACCGTCGAGCGGCGCGACGAGATCGGGCTCCTCGGGCACCAGGGGCCACCGCGGCGCATCGGAGGGCAGTGTGGCGGCGAATCGCGTCGAGACGATGGGGTTGGTGAAGAACGATCCAGCGCTCACCGAGTCGGGATCGTCGTCGTCGAGCACCATGCCCTTCGATGCGCGCAGCGACAGCACCATGCGCCGCATCTCCCCCAGCGAAACGCGCGATCCGATCTCGACGGCCAGCGCATTCGCCAGCTGCCCGTAGGCGATCGGTTCGCCGAGTGCAGCACCCACATCCTGACGTTGCGTCAGCTCCAGCTCGACAGCGACCACGACGCCCTCGAGCCCGCGCTTGAGCGCGGACGTGCGATAGCCGAGCTCGAGGTCGGCGGCGGTGAGCCTGCGCACGTCGCCGGTGACGGCATCCAGAAAGTCGACTGCGACGAGCACGGACTCCAGCTCCTGGCCGTACGCGCCGATGTTCTGCACCGGTGCTGCGCCGACGCTGCCGGGGATGCCGGAGAGCGCCTCGATCCCCGCCCACCGGTTGCGCACGGCGAGGGCGACGAGGCCGTCCCAGTTCTCGCCGGCCTGCACCCGGAGCCGCACGGCATCCGGATGCCGCGAGTCCGCCGCCTCGATGCGTTGCACGCCCTTCGTCGCCACGCGCACGACGGTTCCGTCGAAGCCGTCGTCGGCGACGATCGTGTTCGATCCGCCGCCGAGCAGCAGCACGGGCTCACCGCTCCCGTAGGCGTCGGAGGCGAGCGCGATGAGCTCGTCCTCGGTCGACGCCGTCACGAGGTGAGGAGCCGGACCGCCGACGCGCATCGTGGTGAGCTCGGCGAAGGTGGACACGGACACCGTCACGCCCCGGCTCCTGTGCGACGCGCGTCGGGCTTCGGCCGGTTCACGCGAAGGAGACCCATGCCTGGGCCTTGCCCAGCACCGTCTGACCGTTGAAGGTGGCGATGATGTCGACTCGAACGCGGTGGTTCTGCAGCTCGACGACGGCGGCACGCGCCGACACCGACAGCGTGGCTCCGTCGTTGCGATCGACGACGACGGGACGCGTGAACCGCACCTGGTAGTCGACGACGCGAGCGGGATCGCCCGCCCAGTCCACGACCGTCTGCACGGCGATGCCCATGGTCAGCATGCCGTGAGCGAGCACGCCGGGGAGCCCGACGAACTCCGCAACGTCGTCGCGGTAGTGAATGGGATTGAAGTCGCCGGATGCCCCCGCGTATCGAACGAGGGAGTCGCGCGTGATCAGGTGCTCGGCCTGAGCCACCTCGTCGCCGACGGAGAGTGCGGTCAGATCCGGGGCGCCTGATGTGGACCGCTCGGCCATCACTCGTCCCCCCGCACCACGAGAGTTGACGTCGCCGTGACGACGTGCTCGCCGGCCGCGTCGCTGATCTCGGTGGCGGCCGTGACCATGGAGTTGCCGCCGAGCGTCTTCACGGCGGTCACCGTGAGGCGCGCCGTCAGCTCGTCGCCCGCCACGATCGGGCGCGTGTACTCGAAGCGCTGGTCACCGTGCACCACACGGCCGAAGTCGATGCCGGCATCCGCGTCGCCGAGCAGCTGGGCGAGCGTGTGCTCCTGCACGACCACCGGGAACGTCGGGGGCGCCACCACGTCGGCGTGCCCCGCTGCCCTCGCCGCTTCCGGGTCGAGGTTGATGGGGTTCGTCGCGAACACGGCTCGCGCGAACTCCCTGACCTTCTCTCTTCCGACCAGATACGGAGGCGTCGGCGGATAAGCACGGCCCTGGATCGCGGGGTTCACTGGCACCCGTTCATTCTAGGGATGCCCCGACCGCCGATTCCCGGCGCCGTCGGTCGAAGGACGCCCCGCCTACGAGCAGAGCGTCCGCTACGCACGAACACCTGTGCACGGCCGTGCGTGCAGAGGGGCGAGTGCACAGGGGCGAGTGCACGGCCGTGCGTGCACAGCTCCGTATGCACGAGGGGTCCCGCCTGCGACGCGATGGAGTTCCCGGGAACGCAAAAAGGACCCCGGCTCGATGCCGGAGTCCTTTTAAGCCTGTCGATGTCGACTGCGCTCAGCGACGACCGCTCACTGGCAGCTGTCGCACTGCAGAAGGTCCATCGGGTCGACGGGAACTGCGTAGCCGCCGACGCTGTCGTTTTCGTAGTCCATGGTGACCTCCCCTGACGTTCCGTTCCCGGACTCTTCCCCGGCCCGCTCGGTGTTTCCCCCCGCGGTGTTCACCCACTATATAACGTGAATCACACGAATGTCATCCCACTAGATGTTGTGTTTTCACGATTCTCGTTGCCGATGGACGTCAACGTACCCGGCACCCCCGACAACGCCAGGAAATGCGCGGTATGACCGCCTCAGGACGACGTCCGGATCGCGGATGGACCGGCGTGTCGAACGGCGTGTCGGAAGCGGTTGGCCGGCGTGTCGGAAAGAGTCTCGAGGCCGGCGCGGATGCCGCGCGAGGCACGAGTCCTCCCGCATCCGTGTCCCCCGTTTTCGGTACACGAGAAGCGCGTCTTCAACCCCGCGCCCCCTTCCCAGACGACGAAATCCGTGATTAGGCTCGAAATCGCTTCACGCTAGGGGGAAACGATGGAGCTCGTCGGGGCAGCAACGCCCGGCCGACTGCTCCGCCTGCTGTTATGCGGGCTGGGCGTCGCCGGGGGTCTTGTGCTGCTCGGTCTCGCCTTCGGTTCGCTCTCCGCGTCCGCCGACGAAGCATCCGATTCTCCTGCGGCATCCACGTCGTCTGTCTCACCGTCGGCTCCCGCCGCCTCGAGCCCGGGATCGGGCGTTCTCGGCTCCGTCGGCTCGGTGCTCGGCGCCGTCACGACGCCGGTGTCGAACGCTGTCGGGGCCGTGACCTCGACGGTCTCCTCGGTCGTGAACCCGGTCGCCCAGGCCCTGCCGGCGCCGGTGCAGCAGGCGGTCGCTCCCGTGACGGATGCCGTCGCATCCGCGACGCAGTCCCTATCGGCCACGCAGACCCTCGCGCCCGTCACCGGCGCACTCGACCAGCTGGTCGGCGAGGTCCCGGTCGTCGGCGCACCCCTGCACGCCGCACTCGGCTCGTTCTCGAGTGCGACGGCGGGCGCGACGAATGCGATCGACGCCACGACCGGCCACGTGAGCCAGCTCGCCGGCAGCGTCTTCGGCCCGCCATCAACGGCGGCCGGCACCGGCGCATCGGCAGGGCACGCATCCGCTGGGAGCGGCCCGGTCGTCTTCGGCGTCGACACTCCGGGATGGGAGCTTTCGACCACGGCGTCGCCCGCTGTCGTCCGCGCCTGGGCCCCGTGGCCCGTACTCGGAACGGGCATGGGCGCCGGCGCCGCCGCCGCGAGCGGTGGCACTCCGCCGGGTCCGGGGGACAGCTCTGCACCCCAGGCTCCACCGGGAACTGCGGACGGCCCACCGTCCGGCTCGTCCGGCGGCTCGGGAGGAGCGGGTGGCGCCGTCGCGCTGCTCTCGACTCCGCCGACCGCAGCGACGGCCGCTGTGAGCGACTCAGCGGCATCCGACTCCGACGATCGACTTCCGTCGACGCCGACCTACGACACCGACTCCACCCCCGACTGAGTGGGTCTCGCCTGCCCTGGTGCGGCACGGCATCGTTGCGATGCGCCGCGCCCGGAGGCAGGAGACGAGACCTCAAGTCTCCTCGGGTTCCGCGTCTTCGACGCGATGCGAGGAGCGAATCCATCACTCTTCGGGGAGTTGAATCATGAACAGAATCGTGTCGAGAGGGCTGTGGTTCACAGTCATCCTCGGCGGTCTATCACTGGCGGGAATCGGGGCTGCCAACGCCGCCGAACCCTCCACGAGCGGTACAGACGGAGCAGGCTCCGGCGACGTGCTCGGCATCAATCTCAGCGTTCCGGTCTCGCTGGCAGGCAACGCGATCAGCGGGCTGGGCGACGCCCTCACGGGCGGCTCCAGCTCGGCGCCCGTCGTGCCTTCGTCGTCGGCGCCCGCGGCTCCGTGGACCTCGGGGGACGGCGGCATCGGATCGGGGAACGTCGTCGACACCTCCGCATCCGTGCCGGTCGCCGTCTCGGGAAACGCCGTGAGCATCGTCGGAGACTCGACGAGCTCGGACGCCACCGCGGCGCCGGCATCGTCGGGCGCGTCGACGGGGTCGAGCACGAGCTCGGCACCGGCGACCAGCGGCGATGACAGCGTGCTGGGCGGTGCCGTCGCGCCGATCGCGGTCAACGTGCCCGTGACGATCAGCGGCAACGGGATCAGCGTGCTGGGCGACTCGACGTCCGACAAGGCGGACACCTCGAGCGCCTCGAGCGCGACGACCGCTGCCGAGCAGCCCTCGTCCACCTCGGGCGACGACAGCCTGCTCGGCGGACTGCTGCTCCCGATCGGCGTCAACGCTCCCATCACGGTCAGCGGCAATGCGATCGGCGTGGCGGGCGACTCGTCCACCTCGCAGTCGACGACCGCGACGAGCGGAAGCGGCCCGGCCTCGTCTTCTGGTGACAGCACCTCCGGTGACGGCGGCGTGCTCAACGGGTTGCTCGCCGATGCGGGGGTGAACGCTCCGATCACGATCAGCGGCAATGCGATCAGCGGTCTCGGCGACGCCGGCACCACGGGTGCGACGACCGCGAACGGTTCGGGCTCGGGCTCAGGCTCGACGCCATCGACCGGAGGCACCACTTCGGGCGATGACGGTGTGCTGAGCGGCGCGCTGGCCCAGGTCGGGGCTGCCGCCCCGATCACGGTGAGCGGCAACGCCGTGAGCGTGATCGGCGACTCGTCGAGCACGGATGCCGCCACCACGCCTGGTACGGAGGCCACGACGGCCCCGGCCGGCGGCAGCACCTCCGGTGACGACGGCCTGCTCGGCGGGGTGCTCGCCTCGGTCGGCGCCAACGCACCCGTCACGGTCGCAGGAGACGCGATCAGCGTCGTCGGCGACTCGAGTACGAGCGGCGCGACGACGGCCGGATCCGGCGCCACGGGAACCACCGGTGCGACCGGCGGCGACGGCGGAATCCTGGGAGGAATCCTCGCGCCGATCGGCGTGAACCTTCCGATCACCGTCGGATGCGACGCCGTGAGCGTGCTCGGAGACTCCGGCACCTCGGGGTGCATGACGGCCGCCACTCCCGGCAACCCGGGCGACCCGGGCACGCCTGGGACGCCTGGCACTCCTGGAACACCCGGCACACCGGGTACGCCTGGCACACCGGGAACGCCCGGCACGCCCGGCACTCCGGGAACGCCTGGCACGCCGGGCGGGATCGTCCCCGCATCGTCCGTGCACACCGTGGCGGCTTCGGGCGCGACGGCTGCCGGTGGCGCACACGGGCTGGCCGACACCGGCTCGGACCTGCTAGGCACGCTGGGCGCCGCTGCGCTGGCGCTGCTCGCAGGTCTCGGCGCGCTGCTGTTCGGCCGTCGCCGTACGCTGCGGGCGTGACCGAAGGGGTCATCGAAAGCGAGTGACGGCGGATGCCGGAGGCTTGGCAGAAGAGTCTCCGGCATCCGCCCGAGCGCGCTCCACGTCGGCGCACGGCGCGCCCGCGCTGCCCGGGGCACACGGCACGCCCGCGCTGCCTGCGGCGCACGGCAGGTCCGCGCTACCTGCGGCATCGAGCGATGACGGCGGTGTCACGCGGCACCGCCGCTTCGTCATGCCTGGATGACGGCCAGCACGTTTCCGGCCGGGTCACGGAACCAGGCGATCTCCGGTCCCCACTCCGGGTTCGTCGGGCGCGCGATACCCTTCTCGTCCGTCGGCAGCACGTCGTCGGAGTAGATCTTCGTCTGCACGCCTGCCGCGTTGAGCTCCTCCACCGCCTGGTCGATGTCGTCGACCACGAAGTTCAGGATGGTGAACGAAGCAGGGGTGTGATCGGGCTTGCCGTACACGAACACCTCGGCACCGCTCGGCATGGTGACCCGCATGCCCATGTCGCCCTCGTTCTCGACATGGAGCCCGAGGGTCGTTCCGTAGAACTCGTGCGCGACGGAGACGTCATCGACGCTGAACCCGCTGAACGAATCGATGGCACTGAACATCGCTGCTCCTCCGGATTGCGCCCACCCGGTCGCTCTCGCACAACTCTCGACGAGAGCGCGACCCTTGAAGCACGAAGCCCGACGAACCTGACTTTCGGCTCATCGGGCGGAAATGGGGTAAGCGGGCGAGTTATCGAATGGGCCGCCTGCTCACCGCCCCCACGGGAGCAATGACCGGCCCATCACGAGCTTCGTACCGGCCACAGGGGTTGTCAAGCGTTCCGGCGCGCACAGAGGCCGCGCGCTCGTACCCAGTTCGGGGCATCGTGTTCCCGCTGTCTCGGCGCTTTCGACGGGCCAACTGCTGCCGAGGGGCGGTGTGCGGGATGCCGGACCTCGGCATCCCGCACACGCAGCCTTTCTTTCAGCGCGCTCAGTTCTTCAGCGCACTCAGTTCCTCAGCGCACGCTACTCACGCCCGCCCAGCCCTCAGCGCACTCACTCGTTCAGGGACGCTCAGTCCCTCAGGTCGAGCCAGCGAACCTGGTCGTCGCTGAGCGTGACATCCAGGCCAGCCATGGAGGTGCGCGTCTCTTCGATGCTGCGCGGTCCGAACAGCGGGAACGTCGGGAACGGCTGAGCGAGCACATACGCGAGCGCGACCGCCGTCGGCGCCACGCCGAGCTCGTCGGCCAGTCGCCGAGCCCGAGCCAGCCGCTCGAAGTTGCCGTCGCTGTAGTAGCAGCGCACCAGTTCGGAGTCGGACGTGTCGTCCCTGTCGGCCCTCGCGAAGAACCCACGCGCCTGGGACGACCAGGGCAGCAGCGTGGTTCCCGTGCGCTCGAGCCACTCCCGGTCCGCGTCGTCGGTGACGTAGCGGCATCCCGGCCACGGCACGTCCAGCGCGTGCGCGAGGCCGAAGTGGTCGCTCAGCACCGAGAAGCGCTGCTTGCCGTTGGCATCCGCGTAGGCCAGCGCCTGCTCGTAGCGCTCGATCGACCAGTTCGAACCGCCGAACGCACGGATGCGGCCCGCCTTCGCCAGCTCGTCGAGCACGTCGACGAACTCGCCAACCGGGATCTGCTCGTTGTCGCGGTGCATCAGGTAGAGGTCGACGTGGTCCGTCTGCAGCCGGTCCAGCGACTCGTCCAGCTGCCGCACGATCGACTCGGGGTCGCAGTGCGGCGTGTGGGCCCCCTTGCCGATGATGACGACCTCGTCGCGCAGACCGCGGTTCGCGATCCACTGGCCGAGGAGTGCCTCCATGGTGCCGCCGCCGTAGATGTAGGCGGTGTCGAACGCGTTGCCGCCGCGCTCGATGAAGTCGTCGAACATGGCGGAGGCGTGACCGAGCGTGGTCTGGTTGTCGACGCCCATGACCAGTCGCGACACGTCCTTGTCGAGCCCCGGGATGCGTCCGTAGCGCATGGCGGCATCGGCACGACGGCGCGGAGCCGTTCCGCTCGCCGGCGGGATATCGGCCGTCGGCGCCTCGAACGGGTACTGCAGCCCGATCGCGGCGCGCCACTGGTCGAGCGTGCGGGCGTTGCCGAGCGTGTCGGCCCAGCTCATGTTGGGGCTCTGCCCCTCGGCGGCGAACTCGGCGACGGCATCCGCCTGCAGGGCGTACTGGTACGCGGGGTCGATGGTGATCGTCTCGGGGCCTGCGTCTGCGCGGGACACCTCGATGAAGGTCGGCTCCGTCGGACTCGGAGTCCACGGGTCGGGCACCACGATGCGGCCCTTCGAGCCACTCACTACGATCCGGTTGTCCTCCTGCACCCGAACGCCGCTCGTCACGTGGGCCGTGATGCCGGATGCGAACACGAGGGAGGCGGTGGCCCATTCGTCGACACCGATCTCGCCGATGTGGCCCTTGGCCGTGAGCGAGACCGGATCGGCGAACCGCTGACCGGCCGCCGCACCGGCGACCCAGCGTGCCGCAGAGACGGAGTACCCGCCGACATCGAGGATGCCGCCGCCCGCGAGCTCGGGGTTGAGCAGGCGGTGGTCGGCGCCGGCATCCGTGCGGAACGCGAACGACGCATCCACATGCTGCACGTCGCCGATCGCTCCGTCGGCGATGAGCTCGGCCAGGCGAACGGTCTGCGGGTGGAAGCGGTACATGAACGCCTCGGCGAAGTACCTGCCGTTGCGTCTGGCCGCCTCGACGACGACCATCGCGCCCGCGTGATCCACCGAGAGCGGCTTCTCGCACACGACGTGCTTGCCGGCATCCAGAGCCTGGATCGCCAACGACACGTGCTGGGTGTGCACCGTCGCGATGTAGATGGCGTCGACCTCGGGGTCGGCGAAGAGATCCGCGTACGTCTCGTGAACCCGGATGCCGCCAGGAGCGCTCTCGAACTCGGCGGCGAACGAGCGGGCACGTTCGACGCTCCGGCTCGCCACCGCGACGAGCTCTCCCGTGCGGCTGTGGGGCAGCTGTTCGGCGAATCGGTGCGCGATGCCGCCCGGTCCCGCTATTCCCCATCGCACGTGCTGCAGGCCTTCGGCCATTGCTGTTCCTCCATCGCAAAGTCGATCGTCTCGCTCACGGCGACCCACGATCTCACCGGAGAACCGGGCGCCACGTCCGTTCGCGCGCCGCGACCGTGAACGTTCACGGTTTGCGAGATTACCAGTACGATTCCGAGCATGGCAACGGGCGGACGCAACGGAAGCGCCAGGCCGGCGACCATCAACGACGTGGCCGCCGCTGCGGGCGTCTCCCGCCAGACCGTGACCAGGGCGATGAACGATCTTCCCGACGTCAGCGCCGCCACGAAGCAGCGCGTGCAGGATGCCGCCGCCAGGCTTCGCTACCGCCCCAACCGGGCGGCACAGCGGCTCGTGCGTGGCGGCGATGTCACCATCGGATTCGTCGTCGGCGACCTGCGCAATCCCTACTACCCGGAGCTGGCCGCGGAGCTGACGCACCGAGCGGCCGAACGGGATTGGAGCGTCGTCATGACGGATGTCAGCGGCAGGCGAGGCAGCGAGCGCGTCGACTCGATCGCGGGTCGCGTCGATGCCGTCGTCGGGCATCTGGCCCGCGAGCGTCGCGAGCTCGTCACATCCCGCGTGCCGACGGTGCTCCTGGCCGACGACGCCAGCGGCGTCGCGCGCGTGCGGTTCGACTACGGGAAGGCCATGAAGGCCGCGGTGTCACACCTCGTCGGCCTGGGCCGTCGCCGGATCGCCATGATCGACGCTGAGCACGGACCCTCGCTCCGGGCCGAACTGCTGCGAGGCGCGCTCGAGGAGAAGGGGATGCCGTCATCCGCGCTCGTGTCCGCCCCCGACACGCACGCCGGCGGTATCCAGGCGGTGGAGGCGCTGCTGCAGACGTGGCCGGAGACCGACGCCGTGGTGTGCTTTAACGACGTGCTCGCGGTCGGGGCGCTGAAGGGATTCGCGCGTGCGGGCATCCGTGTTCCCGACGACGTGGCCGTGATCGGCGTGGACGGACTCGACATCGGCACGCTCGTCACCCCGGAGCTGACGACGCTGGCCGTGGACATGCGCGCCGTCGCCCGTCACGCCATCGATCTGGTCGATGCGCTGCTGCGCGGCGAGAACCCGGATGCGCTGCACAGGTCGGTCGCGCACACTCTTGTGCTCCGCGAATCGGCGTGAGACCGCGTCAACCGTCGGCGCCCACCGTTCCGGTGCGCAGGGCGTGCGCCACGTCGGGCCTGCCGTTGCGTCTGGCCTGCGTCGGGCGGCCGAACGCGCGTCGCACGCGCTACCGCGGAACCCCCGCCACGGCCTCGGGCGCGCGGACGGGCTGCTTCGGAGGCAAGCCGTACAGCGGATGGCTACGCTCGAGAGCGGCGCCCTCGACATCCACGTCGGGCACGATGCGGTCCAGCCAGCGCGGCAGCCACCACGCGGCCCTGCCGAACAGGTGCATGAGACCGGGGATGAGCAGCATCCGCACCACGAACGCGTCGAACAGCACGCCGAAAGCGAGTCCGAAGCCTAGGGGTCGCACCATCGAGAGCTCGGAGAACACGAACCCACCGAACACCGAGATCATGATGATGGCAGCTGCTGTGACCACCGCCCGTCCGCCTCGGACGCCGGACACGACGGCCGCTCGCGCGGACAGCCCGTGCACGTACGCCTCACGCATGCCGGAGACCAGGAACAGCTGGTAGTCCATGGCGAGTCCGAAGAGCACACCCATCACGATGATCGGAGCGAAGCTCAGCACCGGTCCCGGATCGTGCACGCCGAACACGGGGCTCAGCCAGCCCCACTGGTAGACGGCCGTCATTCCGCCGAACGCCGCGAACAGCGACAGCACGTATCCGCCGGTGGCGATCACGGGAACGAGCAGCGAGCGGAACACGACGATCATGATGATGAGTGACAGTCCGACCACCACGGCGAGATAGAGGGGCAGCACGCCGGCGAGCTTGTCGGAGATGTCGATGTTGGCGCTCGCCTGGCCGGCGACGCCGAGCTTCACTCCCCCCGCGACCTCGTTGTGATCGCGCAACTCGTGCACGAGCTCCTCCGTCGAGGCGCTGCTCGGGCCGCCGGTGGGCACCACCTGGAACGCCATGAAGTCGCGGTCGACAGAGGTGCCGACGGGTGCGACGGCCGCGATTCCGCTGCGTGCCATCAGCCCGTCCGCGATCGCGGCCTGCTCGATCGTCACGTCGCTCTTCGCCACCGGTTCGGGCAGCGTCGCTGTGACGAGGAGAGGTCCGTTCTGGCCGGCTCCGAACTTGTCGGCCACCGCGGTGTACGCCTTGTACTGCGTCGAACTCGTCGACTCTGACGAGCCGTCCGGAAGCCCGAGGCGCATGGTCAGCGCGGGAATCGAGATGATCAGGAGCCCGACGACCGACGCGACGACGGTGACGACGGCACGGCGCGTGGACATCGGCCGCACCACGGGAGCGCGGTGCGACTCGTGCCCGATCTGCGCCCTCGCCTTCTTGCCCAGCACCTTGAGCCCGGCGAGACCGAGCAGAGCCGGGGTGAGCGTGACCGCGACCAGCACGGCGATCAGCACGCACGCCGCGCCCACCGTGCCCATGACGCTGAGGAACTGGATGCCGCTCACGTTGAGCGCGAGCAGCGCCACGAGCACCGTCGCACCCGCGAAGACGACGGCGTTGCCGGCCGTTCCGTTCGCCAGGCCGATGGACTCCTTCACCTCCGTGCCCGCCAGAAGCTGTCGTCTGTGCCTGTTCAGGATGAAGAGGGAGTAGTCGATGCCGACGGCGAGCCCCAGCATGAGTCCGAGAACGGGGGTGACGGATGACATGTCGACGATCCCGGAGAACGCCATCGCACCGGCAACGCCGACGCCGACCCCCACGAGCGACGAGATCAGCGGCATCACGGCGGGCAGCAGCGCGCGCATCATCACGATGAGCACGATGAGCGCGATCACGACACCGGTGATCTCACCGGGACCGATGATTCCGCTGATAGAGGTGGCGATCTCGGAGGAGTAGTCGATCGTCAGACCCGGGATGTCCGCGCCATCGAGCTTGTGCGCGACGGCCGATTTGACGTCGGCGGGCAGCGAGAACTGGTCGGCGTGGAACTGCACGAGGCCGATGGCCGTCGACCCGTCGTTCGACACGGTCTTGATGTCGGAGGAGGCGTTGAGCAGTCGCTGTCCGGCCTCCAGCTGGTTCTTCGACGCGGCGAGCGAGGCGGCGCTCGCGTCGAGCTGCTTCTGCTGTGCCGTGAACTGCGCGGATGCCTGGTCGTACACTCCGGCCGCCTTCGCCTGCGCGACCGCGGCGTCGAGCTGCCGCCTGCCGGCATCCAGCTGCTGCTGGCCCGCCTTCAGCCGATCATCGGCGTCGGCGAGCTTCTGCTGCTGCGCCTCGCGCTGCGCCTGCGTCTGGAACGGGTCGACGGTGCTGTCCACGCCGTCGATGGTGGCCACGCGGTCGAGCAGCGACGTGATCTGCTTCTGCTGGTCGGCGTCGATCTTCCCGCTCGTCGCCTGGAACACCACGGTGCCCGTCGTGCCGCCGCTCTGATCGAGCTCCTTCTGCAGCCGGTGGGTCACCTTCGACGTCTCGGTGCCCGGGATGTCGAAGCTCGTCGCGAGAGCGCCGCCGAACGCGAGGAACGCACCGCCCGCGAGGCCGAGTGTGACGAGCCATCCGACGATGACGGTCCATGGCCGGCGCGCGGAGAACAATCCGAGCCGGTTGAGCAGGTTGGCCACGGCTGGCCCCTTCGTTCAGGTGCGGGTGAGGGCGCGACGGTGCGACCCATTCACGCTATCCGACACCTGTTGGATAACCGGCGTTTGTTGGAGAACTCCCAGCGAATCCCCCGGCGCATGGCAGAATCGCGGATCATGGATGCCCGCATCGCCCGCACGCGCACCAGCCTGCAGCAGGCCCTGCTGGAACTCGCCCGCGAGCGGACACTCGACGAGATCACCGTGGCCGACATCGCCGACCGGGCGGGCGTCAATCGGAGCAGCTTCTACCAGCACTACTCCGACAAGGACATGCTGCTGGCGGATGCGCTCGACGCCGGCGTCGAAGAGACGGGCGCACGCCTTGCCATGCTTTCCGGCCCGGTCTCCGGACCTCCGCAAGACCTCCTCCGCTACCTCGAGCACATCGAGGAGAACGCGGCGCTCTACGCGCGGGTGCTGGGCGATCACGGCTCCGCCCTGGTGACCGCGCGGGTGCGCGATCGCATCGAGCGCGTGGCGTTCGAAGGGATCAGGCACGCGGAGGTGAGCGGATACGACGGCGTGCCGCTCGAGGTGGTGGCGGCCGGGATCACCGGCGCCGCCATGGGCGTGGTGCGCGCGTGGCTCGAGCGCGACCCGCGGCCCTCCGTCGAGGTCGCGGCCGGTTGGCTATGGCAGGTGCTTCTCGGGCCGGGCGGAGCCTGGACCACCTCCGCCTAGGTGCTGGCGGCATCCTGATCGGAGGCGACGATGTCGCCATCCGTGCGCCATAACCTGGACGGCCACCAGCTGGCGCGACCGATGTCGTACGACACCGCGGGTACGAGGAGCGACCTGACGACGAGCGTGTCGACGAGCACGCCGAACGCGACGATGAACGCGATCTGCGCGAGGAACAGGATGGGGATCACGCCGAGCGCCGCGAACGTGGAGGCGAGCACGAGTCCCGCCGACGTGATGACGCCGCCGGTGACCGCGAGTCCACGCAGGATGCCCTGCCGCGTTCCGTGCAACAGGGACTCCTCGCGCACGCGCGTCATGAGGAAGATGTTGTAGTCGATGCCGAGGGCCACGAGGAAGACGAAGCCGTAGAGCGGAACGGCCGGATCGGCTCCCGGAAAGCGGAACAGGTCGTTGAACACGTACGCCGAGACGCCGAGCGATGCCGCGAACGAGACCACGACGGACAGCACGAGGATCACGGGCGCCACGATCGCCCGGAGCAGCAGCATCAGGATGACGAGGATGACGAGGAGCACGATCGGGATGATCGTGTTGCGATCGTGGATGGACGCGTCGTTCGAGTCCACCGCGACAGCCGTGACGCCGCCGACCAGGATGCCGGCGTGCAGCTTCGACAGGTCCGCGCGCAGTGAGCGCACTGTCGACTCGGCGGCATCCGAATCGGCCGGATGCGTCAGCGTGGCCTGCAGCATGACGTCGCCGTCGACCACGGTGGGGTCGGGCGCTGGGGTTCCTGGCGGCCCGAGCGGCTGGGCCCCTTTCTTCGTCACCGGCGCGCTGCCGCTCGGCGAATCCTTCGCGCTGACCGCCACGGACGAGACGCCGGAGTGATCGAGCAGCAGATCGGCCATGGGCTGCAGCTCGGTTCGCGGGCCGACGACGAGCGCCGGGCTGCCCGAGCCACCCGGGAAGTGATCGGCCAGCACCTTCTGGCCGTCGCGGGCATCCGAATGACCGAGGACGATGTCGCTCTGCGGCACGCCCTCCGCCTTCAGCTGCAGCAGGCCCGTCGCTCCCGCCAGCAGTGCGACGGTGCAGACGATCCAGATGACCCGCGGCGCGCGGCGGATCCCGGCGGAGACGCGCGCCCAGAGCCCGTGCGCTTCTGGTCCCACGGTCTGCGGATGATCGGAGCCGAACTTGGGGCGGACCGGCCAGAATGCCGCCCGTCCGAACGCCATCAGCACGGAGGGAAGGAAGGTCATGGCGGCCAGAAACGCGAACGCGATGCCGATCGACGCCACGGGCCCCAGCGCCTTGTTGGAGTTGAGGTCGCTGAACAGCAGGCAGAGCAGCCCGACGATCACCGTGCCGGCGGATGCGACGACGGGGCCGAATGCGCCCCGCACGGCCTTCCACGTCGCCTGCCATCTGCTGCGCTCATCGCGAAGCGCCTCCCGGTAGCGCGACACATAAAGCAGGGAGTAGTCGGTGGCGGCGCCGATCACGAGGATGAACAGGATGCCCTGCACCTGTCCGTTGAGCTGAACGATGCCCCACTTCGCGAGCCACCACACCACGAGCAGCGCGACGCAGAGCGCGAACATCGACGTGGCGAGCACGAGCACGGGCAGGAGCGGCGACCGGTAGACGATCACGAGGATGACGAACACGGCGGCGAGCGCGACCGCGAGCAGGATGCCGTCGATACCGCCGAATGCGGCCACCAGGTCGGCCGTGAAGCCGGCGGGTCCGGTGACATAGGACTCGACGCCCTGCGGCGTGCCGGACTTCAGGTGGGCGCGGAGGCCGGCGACATGGGCATCCAGGTCGGAATCGTCGGCGAGCGGCACGAACACCTCTGCCGCCTTGCCGTCCTTGGACGTCACGGGCGGCGAGACGTCACCGTGCACACCGGCCAGGTCGGCGAACGAGGTCGCGTCGTCCGCGATGGCTGCAAGGTCGTCGCGGCTCAGACCCGACTGCCGCTCGTACACGACGATGGCGGGCACGGCGTCTGCGCCGCTGAACTTCGCCTGCAGGTCGGCCACCTGCGTCGCATCCGCGCTGGCGGGAAGGTAGCTGGCCTGGTCGTTGCTCGAGACCTCGGAGACCTTGCCGAAGAAAGGCCCGCCCACACCGGCGAGCGCAAGCCAGACCACGATGAGCACAACGGGAAGCACGACCCTCGACCAGCGCGGCATCGGGCCATTGTCGCGCAGCCGCGACGAGGACAGAAGTACCTGGCGGGTGCGGATTTCTTCGGCTAGAGGGCCTGGCGCAGCGCCTCTCCAGGAGTGATCGCGGACGGGATGTACGTGCATCCGTCGTAGAGCGGCCACACCGCCCACGCTCCGGCATCGTTGCGGTAGAGGTAGCCGAGCACCGTTCCGCCGCGCGAGATGCTCCAGGGCTCGCCGTCCGCCGGCTGCGCCAGCGTGAACGGCGTGTTGTTCACGACCACGATCTGTGAGCCGGGCTGGGGCTGGAAGTTCTCGAGCATGGTGCTCGAATACTAGGACGAACTGCGGGCTCGCCAGAAACCCGGTCGACGGCACCGCCTCACAGGCACTCAGTCGTCGAGTTCGACGGCGGACAGCCCCCACGACGGCTCGAGCTCGGCCGAACGGTTCCGCAATACCACGAGGGCGTCGGCATCCGTCAGCTCCTCAGCCTCCGAGGTCACCGACGAGGTCCAGATCGGAACGGCGGCGCAGAGCACGAGCTGTGCGGTCTGTCGTGAACCGTCGTCGTCGATGAACGGCAGCTCCGCCGTCTCGAGACGGTGCAGCCTCGCCACGTTGATCCAATATGCCAAGGTGGCGTCGGCGAGAGCGGTACCCGTGATGAGGGAAGTGCCGCCGATATTGATGCGCTTCATGACTTCCAGACGACCTGGTGCAGGGTTCGCCCTCGTACCAGGCGAAGTGTCAGCACTCAAACTACGTCCTTCGCCCACGCGCTGCACGCCTTGACAGGTGCGGCTCAGGATGCGTCAGCCCGACGCGCATCCTCTCCGCCTCGCCACTCGCGGGCGGCCGCCCCGTGTCAACCCGCTGTGCTGCCCGGCCGCCGCGGCCTACGGTGGCCTCTCGGACGACGGCGCGACGGCGCTCTTCCGAGCCGAAGGCGGCCGACTTCCGAACGACGAACCCTCGAAAGACGGACAGTCGAAACACGAACAGAGGAGCGCAGTGATGACGGATTCCGACCAGCGGCGCAACGACGCCGACGACCTACCCGACGGCTCCGCGTCGGAGACGACTCACGAAGACACGGCGTCGGGCGGCGTGCAGCAAGACGGTTCTGTGCAGCAAGACGGTTCCGAGGAGGATGCAGACGACAGCCGCGCCCGGGACCTGACGGTCGATCCGGATGACGTGGACCCCGAGCACGACACCGGGCCGGATGGCACGCCCGTCGACAACCCGTCGGGGTGAGATCGACGCGAATGGTGAAGGGCGGCGAGGCCGGCGGATGGACCGCCCGCCTCGCCCTCGCGTCCGGTGGCAAACACGTGAAAGATCCTCACCTGACTCTGGTGGGAGTGACAGCGCGCGCGTTACGGTGAAGCTGCACCCCGCTGCAGCACGTCCTCTCACCGCGCATCCGCATATCCGGAAGGCAATCATGGGAACTGTCACCACCTCGGACGGCATCGAGATCTTCTACAAGGACTGGGGCAGTGGGCAGCCCATCGTCTTCAGCCACGGCTGGCCGCTGTCTGCAGATGACTGGGATACGCAGCTGCTGTTCTTCCTGCAGCATGGCTACCGGGTCGTCGCGCACGACAGACGCGGCCACGGCCGCTCCACCCAGACCGGCGATGGCCACGACATGGCCCACTACGCGGCCGACCTGCGTGCCGTCGTCGAAGCGCTCGACCTGCACGACGCCATCCACGTCGGCCACTCGACCGGCGGCGGCGAGGTCGCGCACTACATCGGCACGTACGGCGAGGATCGCGTCGCGCGCGCCGTTCTGATCAGCGCCGTTCCTCCGATCATGGTGCAGACCGAGAACAACCCGGGCGGGCTGCCGAAGAGCGTGTTCGACGACTTGCAGGCCCAGCTGGCGAAGAACCGCTCGGAGTTCTATCGGGCTTTGCCGTCCGGTCCGTTCTACGGGTTCAACCGCCCCGGCGTCGAGTCGTCGGAGGCGATCATCGAGAACTGGTGGCGCCAGGGGATGATGGGCGGCGCGAAGGCGCACTACGACGGCATCGTCGCCTTCTCCCAGACCGACTTCACCGGGGACCTCAAGAAGATCACGGTTCCGGTGCTCGTCATGCACGGAGAGGACGACCAGATCGTGCCCTACGCCGACTCCGCGCCGCTCTCGGCCAAGCTCGTGCAGAACGGCACGCTGAAGTCATACCCCGGATTCCCGCACGGCATGCCGACCACGCAGGCCGACACCATCAACGCGGATCTGCTGGAGTGGCTGCAGTCGTCGTGACGCCGCCTGTGGGTCGATAGCACCGAACGGCGTTCGCGAATTCAGGACCAGGGAGGGCTCGGCTGCGAT
>NZ_DASZVF010000061.1:0-29123 GCF_035547335.1 Humibacter sp.
GAGCCACCACGGGAAGCGGGGCGAGCGCGGCGCATCCGGGCCGGTCTCTCCCGCAAGCCCGTGATCCGGCACTCGATCCTGCTGCTCGGTCACCCTCACGCCAGACCCCTCTCGTCCGTCGGTCACCCTTCCAGGCATCGCTCGCCGATGCAATGCCGCAACGCCGCCGGATAGCGTGTTCGGATGCCGCAGCACCAGCCGTCCGACCTGCTCGCCGCCGCCGACTACGCCGCCCTGGCCGACGCGGGATGGCCGGCGCCGGAACGCGAGATCATCGGATCCGTGGGCCCTGGATGGATCGCCAGGGCGGCTAACGGCGTGACGCAGCGGGCGAACTCGGTGTACCCGGCCGGCCGTGTCGCCGACACCGCGTCGGCGATCGCGGTCGCGGAGCGCTGGTACGCGGAACGGAGGCTGCCCGCGTTGTTCCAGCTGTCCGACGGCGACGGCGAGCTGCTCGCCGTGCTCCTGGAGCGCGGCTATGCGGCAAGGAGCGAGACGCTCGTGCTCGCTGCCGGGATCGCCGACGTGACGACGCGGCTGGCGGCCCTGCCGCGGCCCGTGTCTCTGCCCGTGGCTCTGCCCGCCACTCTCCCCCTGTCCGTGCGCGAGACTCCCGACGACGAGTGGCTCGACCTCTGGTGGAGCGTGGACGGCCGGGGAGGCGCCGACGAGCGCGAGTGGGCTCGGCGCATCGTGACGGGCGGGGAGGCGATCTACGTGACGGTGCGGGACGAGCAGGGTGCGGCATCCGTCGGCCGTCTCGCGCTCGTCGAGCACGACGGCACCGGCTGGGGCGGCCTCTACGCGCTCGCCACCCGAGCGGACGCGCGCGGCCGCGGCCACGCCCGAGCGGTCATCGCCGCACTGCTCGACGCCGCCACCCGGCGAGACATGCACGCCGTGTGGCTGCAGGTGACCGCGTCGAACGAGACGGCTCGGCGGCTGTACGACGGCCTCGGATTCCGGCAGGTGGCGCGGTATCGGTACCTCGCCCGCGAGGTGTGAGTCACACGGTCGAGCACGTGTGACTCACGCCGCCTCGGCGCTCCGTGCCGCCCGCGCTCAGGACGCAGCGGGCGCGGCGACCGCCGGATCGGCGGAAGACGCCCTGGCGTGCGGATCGTGCGCGTTGAGCGTTGCGACGACCTGGTCGTACTCGCCGCGCACCTCGGCGTAGCGCAGAAACTTGACGTTCTGCACCTGGATCTCGCGCGCATCCGGCTGCGTCTCGATAAGCTGCATCACCTCGGCGATGAAGTCGTCGAGCGGCATGGCGAACTCGCTCTCCTGCTGCCCGGGCATGAGAGCCGTGCGCACCGAAGGCGGCACGAGCTCCATGACCTGCACGTTCGTGTCACTCAGCTGCAGCCGGATGGTCTCGGTGAGCTGGTGGATGGCCGCCTTCGAGGCGTTGTAACTCGGCGTGACCCGCAGCGGGGTGAAAGCGAGACCCGACGAGACGGTCATGATGACGGCATCCGGCCGGCTCTGCAGGTGCTCGACGAACGCTCCGATGAGCCGGATGGGTCCCAGGATGTTGGTGGCCACGGTCGCCTCGGCGGAGGCGAGGAAGCCCTGCGGCGTGTGCCAGTCCTCTGCCCGCATGATGCCGGCCATGGTGACGAGCACGTTCAGATCGGGGTGCGCGCTCAGCACCCGGTCCGCCGCCGCCGAGATGCTCTGCGGGTCGCCCGTGTCGATCTCGACGGTGTCGATGCCCGGGTGCTCCGTGCGGATGCGGTCGAGCAGCTCGGTCCTGCGGCCTCCGACGATGACGGTGTTGCCGCGCTCGCGCAGGGCAAGGGCGAGTGCGAGTCCGATGCCGCTCGTTGCGCCGGGAATGAAGACGGTGTTTCCTGTGATTCGCATGTCTCCACGATCGCGGCGATCGTACGGGCGCGGCAGAGAGCGCTTATCGGGGGATCGCCGGTCCCTGGATCGGCCGCGCGCACACGGCGAAGATGGAGGGATGGATGCCGCAGCTCTCGCCGAGTTCCTCCGCCGCCGGCGCGGCGCCCTGAGCCCCAGGGACGTCGGCCTGCCCGAGGGTCCGCGCAGACGCACGCCCGGGCTGCGCCGCGAGGAGGTCGCGCAGTTGGCCGCCATGTCCGCCGACTACTACACGCGGCTGGAGCAGCAGCGCGGACCGCAGCCGAGCGAGCAGATGCTGGCCTCCCTCGCCCGAGCGCTGCGACTCAGCCGCGACGAACGCGACTACCTCTACCGGATGGCGGGCCACGGCATCCCCGCTCAGGTCTCGGCCTCCGCCCACGTCGCTCCCGCGCTTCTGCGCGTGCTCGACCGCCTCGACGACTCCCCCGCGCTGGTCATCTCGAGCGTCGGCGAATCGCTCGCGCAGAACCGCATGGCCGACGCGCTGTTCGGTGAGGCGAGCGCACGCACCGGGTGGGAGCGCAGCGACATGTACCGGTGGTTCCGGCATCCTGACACGGAGCGCACGCTGTACCCGGAGGACGACAGGGACCGCCAGAGCCGCGCCTTCGTGGCGAACCTCCGTGCCGCGTACGGCGCCATGGGCGATCGGTCGCGGGCCGGCGACCTGGTGCGCGAGCTTCAGCGGGTGAGCCGCGAGTTCGCCGAGCTCTGGGACCGCCACGAGGTGGCCAAGCGGTTCGAGGACCACAAGGTGCTCGTGCACCCGGAGGTGGGGCCCATCGAGCTGGACTGCCAGGTGCTGTTCACGGAGGATCAGAGCCAGGCCCTGCTCGTGCTCACGGCGTCGAGCGACGATGCCGAGGCCAAGCTGAGACTGCTGTCGGTGCTGGGGACGCAAGCGTTCTCCGCCGACACGGCGGCCACGGGCACGCAGACCGCCGGCAGGCGGACGGCGAGCGGGGCCGTTCCGCCGTTAGAGTGAGCGGATGTCCGACTCGCCGGAACCCGCCGCCGCCGAGAACGTGTCCGGCGCGACCGGCGATCCCGTCTCCGCCGGCGGCCCCGCTTCCAGTGGGGGCCCCGCTTCCGGCTCGGTGTGGCGCAATCCGTCGTACCTGAGGCTGTGGCTGGGCGAGACGTTCAGCCAGGCAGGCGAGCAGGTGGGCACGTTCGCCATCCCGGTGCTCGCGGTGCTGGTGCTGGATGCGACCGCGCAGGAGGTCGGTCTGCTCAGCGCCGCCGAGACGCTCGCGTTCCTGGTGATCGGGCTCCCGGTCGGCGCATGGGTGGATCGGATGCGCAAACGCCGGGTCATGATGACGGCCGACGTGGTGCGCGCGCTGGCGCTGGCATCCATTCCGCTGCTGCGGTGGCTGGATGCGCTGCAGATCTGGTATCTCTACGTGGTCGGCGCGGTCGTCGGCGGCGCGACGGTGTTCTTCGACGTCACGTATCAGAGCTACGTGCCACGTCTCGTGGCATCCAGGCACATGACGGCGGCGAACTCGGGTCTGGAGACGAGCGCCCAGGTGGCGCGAGTGGGCGGGCCCGCGGCATCCGGCGGCCTGCTCGCCGTCATGCCTGCACCCATCGTGGTGCTGGCCACGTCGATCGGCTACCTGTTCTCGTTCGGCTTCGTGGCCTCGATCCACGACGCAGCACCCAAGCACCAGAAGCGCGAGCACTCCTCGCTCGTGCGCGACATCGGCGAGGGCGTGCGGTTCGTGTTCGGCACGCCGCTGCTCAGGCGGATCACGATGATGACGGCGGCGTCCAACCTGTTCGAGGGTTTCATCACGACGCTGCTGTCGCTGTTCGTGCTGAAGGAACTCGGCCTGTCGCCTGCGGTCTACGGGGCGATGGCGGCCGTCGGTGCGGTGGGAGGCATCCTGGGGGCGGTCGGCGCGCCTGCGCTCTCCCGCTGGGTCGGCGAAGGCCGCATCATCGTCGTGGCCGCCGTGACGAGCGCCGTCGCGCCGTTCCTCGTGCCGCTGGCCGCCCTCGTTCCGCAGGCGTCGATCCCGCTCCTCGTCGTCGGCGACTTCTTCTTCATGTTCGCCGTGGTCGTGTACAACGTGGCGCAGCTGTCGTTCCGTCAGCGCATCTGCCCTCCTGCGCTGCTCGGGCGCATGAACGCCTCGATCCGGTTCGTGGTGTGGGGTGTGATACCCATCGGCGGGGTCGTGACCGGCCTGCTCGGCGGGTGGATCGGCGTCGTGCCCACCATGTGGCTCGGCTGCGTGCTCGGGCTCCTCGCCACGGGCATCGTGGTGTTCTCGCCGCTCAGCAGGATGCGCCGGCTGCCCGAGACCGCCGCGGCATGACGGGCGGAGGCGCGGTGGCGCGGCGGCCGGAGCGACCCCGCAGCTCCCACGAGCCGCGGCAATCGGGCGAAAATGAAGTATCCCTGCAGACAGTGCAGGAGCCGGGCATGGAACGAAGGCGACGGTGAGCGCGAAGGACGCGGAGGCGGAGAACGTGAAGACGCAGGACGAGTCCGCCGTCGCCGCGAACGGAACCGCCGACGGCGCCGGCATCCGCACCCTCGGCATCCTGGGTGCAGGCAAGCTCGGCACCGTGCTCGGACGCCTCGCCGTGGCAGCAGGCTACGACGTGCTGCTGGCCGGCTCAGGGGATCCCGCCAAGATCGCTCTCATCGTAGACGTGCTCGTGCCAGGAGCGCGGGCCGTCACGGCCCACGACGCAGCAGCGCAGGCGGATGCCGTCATCCTCGCGCTGCCCCTGGGCAAGCACGAGAGCCTGCCCGTGGACGCTCTGAGCGGCAAGCTCGTGATCGATGCCATGAACTACTGGTGGGAGGTGGACGGCATCCGCGACGACCTGAACGACCCGCGCACCTCGACGAGCGAGATCGTCCAGCGGTTCCTGCCGGCCTCCCGGGTCGTCAAGGCGTTCAACCACATGGGGTACCACGACCTCGAGGAGGAGACGCGACCGCGCGGCGCGGAGGGGCGCAAGGCGATCGCCGTGGCAGGAGACGACGATGCGGATGTCGCGGCCGTCGTCTCGGTCGTCGACGCGCTGGGCTTCGACGCCGTGGTCGCGGGACCGCTGGCCGAGGGCATCCGCATGGAGCCCAACACGGAGCTGTTCGGTGCGGATGTCGACGCCGACCAGGTGCGCTACCTGCTCACGACCTTCCCCGACTCTGCGCGCGGACGGGTCGTCGCCAGGGCCAGGGCCGAGCGCGCCGCGTAGCCAGCACGGCTTGGTTTCGACAGGCTCAACCAGCCGTCGCGCTCCCCTACCCTGGAAGACGACATGGCGCATCTTCTCGGGGCCGAGGCCCTGCATCTCGAGTACCCCACCAAGGTCGTCTTCGATTCCGTCTCGCTCGGCGTGAACGAGGGCGACCGCATCGGCATCGTGGGTCGCAACGGCGACGGCAAATCCAGCCTCCTGGCCATGCTCGCGGGCAGCAGGCGACCCGACTCCGGCCGTGTGACCGTGCGGGGCGGAGTGCGGATCGGCGTTCTCGACCAGGACGACGTGCTCGACGATGCGCTCATGGTCGGCCAGATCGTCGTGGGCGACATCCCGGAACACGAGTGGGCGGGCGACGCGCGCGTGCGCGACGTCATCTCCGGGCTGCTCGCGGACATCCCGTGGGATGCGGTCGTCGCCTCGTTGAGCGGCGGTCAGCGACGCAGGGTGGCGCTCGCCGCTCTGCTCAGCGGCGACTGGGACGTGCTCGCGCTCGACGAGCCCACCAACCACCTGGATGTCGAGGCCATCACGTGGCTGGCCCAGCACCTCAAGCGGCGCTGGGCGGCGAGCGCGGGCGGGCTGCTCGTCGTGACGCACGACCGCTGGTTCCTCGACGAGGTGTGCACGACCATGTGGGAAGTGCACGACCGCATCGTCGAACCGTTCGACGGCGGATACGCGGCGTACATCCTGCAGCGCGTGGAGCGGGACAGGATGGCGGCGGCGTCGGAGGCGAAGCGCCAGAACCTGGCACGCAAGGAGCTCGCGTGGCTGCGGCGAGGAGCGCCGGCGCGCACGTCGAAGCCCAAGTTCCGCATCGACGCGGCGAACGCCCTGATCTCCGACGAGCCGCCGGTCCGCGACGCGGTGTCGCTGAAGGCGCTCGCCGTCTCGCGGCTGGGCAAGGAGGTCGTCGACATCGTGGACGCGTCCGTGTCGTTCCCGGCACGCGACGACGGCGCCGATGCCGGTAGGGGCGCCGCCGCGGACACGGCCGCCACGGGCACGGCGGGCACAGGCGGGGCGGGAAGCACGAGCACAGCCGAGCCCGGCGGCCGCGTTGACGTGCTGCGCGGCATCGAGTGGCGGATCGCGCCCGGCGAGCGCACGGGCATCCTCGGCGTCAACGGCGCGGGCAAATCGACCCTGCTCGGCCTCATCTCCGGCACGGTGGAGCCGACGGCCGGGCGGGTGAAGCACGGCAAGACGGTCAAGGTCGCCTCGCTCACCCAGCGCATGGACGAGCTGGACGAGCACCTCGACGACCCGGTTCGCGTCGTGCTCGCCGGACTGCGCACGACGTACACGATCGGCACCGGCTCGAGGGCGCAGGAGCTGTCACCCAGCCAGATGCTCGAGCGGCTGGGCTTCTCGTCTGCGCAGCTGTCGACGCCCGTCAAGGATCTCTCCGGCGGGCAGAAGCGCAGGCTGCAGCTGCTGCTCATCCTGCTCGCTCAGCCGAACGTGCTCATCCTCGACGAGCCGACCAACGACCTCGACACCGACATGCTCGCAGCCATCGAGGACCTGCTCGACTCCTGGCCGGGGACCCTCATCGTGGTCTCGCACGACAGGTACTTCATCGAGCGCGTCACCGACCAGCAGTACGCGATCCTCGACCACCGCCTGCGGCACCTGCCGGGCGGAGTGGACGAGTACCTGCGGCTGCGCGCTCTCAAGGAGAAGGCGCAGCAGGGCCGCGGCGGAGCGGCGGGTCCGTCCGGCTCGCCAGGCGGTGGCGGCGCCGGCAGCGGTTCGAGCGGCGCGGCGGTTTCGACAGGCTCAACCGACGGTCGTGGCGGTAGTGGCGGTAGTGGCGGCGGCGACGGGCTGACGGGTTCGGCGTTGCGCGATGCGCAGAAGGAGGTCGCGTCCATCGAACGACGGCTGGCCAAGCTGACGCAGCGCATCGACGCCGAACGCACCGCACTGGCCGAGCACGACCAGTCCGACTACGTGGGCCTCGGGGCGAAGACGGATGCCATCGCCGTGCTCGAGCAGGAAGCGGCCGAGCTCGAAGAGCGCTGGTTCGCCCTCACCGAAGCCATCGGCTGAGTCGATCGGCTGAGGCCATCGGCTGAGGCCATCGGCTGAGGCCATCGGCTGAGACGATCGGCGAGCGCCCGGTCGGCCCGCGCTCGTCAGCGTCGCAACGCGCGGCGTGCGAGCGCGTTGCCGGCGAACTGGCCCAGCTGCACGAGCACGATGATGACGGCGACCGTGATGTACACGATGGGCCAGTTGTAGCGCTGCACGCCATAGGTGATGGCGAAGTCGCCGAGGCCGCCGCCGCCGATCACGCCGGCCTGCGCCGACATGTCGACGAGCCCGACGAAGATGAACGAGTAGCCGAGCACGAGCGGCCCCAGCCCTTCCGGGATCAGCACGGTCACGATGATGCGGAACGGATGCGCGCCCATCGCCCGCGCCGCCTCGATCACGCCGGGATCGACGGACACCAGGTTCTGCTCGACGATGCGCGAGACGGCGAAGGCCGCGGACAGCGAGATGGCGAAGGCCGCGGCGCTCGCACCGATATACGTGTGCACGACGGCGAGCGTCAGCGGCGTGATGGCCGCGACGAAGATGATGAACGGGATCGGTCGCACGATATTCACGATGACGTTGAGCACGATGTTGACCGCGCGGTTCGGCAGGAGCGATCCGGCTCGCGTCACGAACAGTGCGACGCCGAGGGCGAGGCCCAGGATCCCCGCGACGATGAGCGCGATGAAGACCATGTAGAGGGTCTGGCCGATCGCTGTCCAGAACGTGGGCAGGGCGGCGATGAAGTCGTCCATCAGCTCAGCTCTCCATTGTCGGGCGCTCCGCCCTCGTCGAACGCCTGGATGCCCTGGGCTGCGAGGTCGGCGAGCGCATCGTCGATCGCGGCATCCGGCCCGGTCAGCTCGTAGGTCAGCGCACCCACCGACCGGTTCTGGAGCTCGCTGATGCCGCCGAACACGACCTCGTTCTCGACGCCGCGCGCCGCGAACGCCCTGGTGACCGCCGCGGTGAAGCCGTGCGCGTCGCGCACCTGCACGGTGACCAGCCGGCCGGAGTGCACGCGGCGAAGACGCTCGAGCGTCTGCGGCGACGGGCGGTCGCGCAGCACGGTGCGCACGAAGCCCGCCGCGGCATCCGTTCTCGGCGCCGAGAACACCTCGTACACGTCGCCGTGCTCGACGACCCGGCCGGCGTGCATCACCGCGACCCGGTCGGCGATCGCGCGGATGGCCTCCATCTCGTGCGTGATCACCACGATCGTCACGCCGAGCTCCTGGTTCACCCGCTTGAGCAGCGCAAGCACATCCGCCGTGGTCTCCGGGTCCAGGGCGCTGGTCGCCTCGTCGGCGAGCAGCAGCGGCGGGTTGGTGGCGAGCGCCCTGGCGATGCCCACGCGCTGCTTCTGGCCGCCGGAGAGCTGTTCCGGGTGGCTGTGCGCCTTCTCGAGCAGGCCGACGAAGTCGAGAAGCCGCGCGACGCGGGCGTCCCGCTCCGGCTGTCTGACGCCGGCGAGCCGCAAGGGGTACGCCACATTGGCCGCGACGGTGCGCGACCGCAGCAGATTGAACTGCTGGAAGATCATGCCGATCTCGCGGCGCACCGTCCGCAGCCGCTTCTCGGGCAGCGCGGTGAGCTCCTCGTCGCCCACGAAGACCCGTCCCGACGTGGGCAGCTCGAGCGCGTTCATCAGCCGCACGAGCGTGGACTTGCCGGCTCCGGAGTAGCCGATGATGCCGAGGATCTCGCCCTTGCGCACGTCGAGCGAGACGTCGTCGACGGCCACGACCGTGCCGCCCGCCACCCGGAACGTCTTCGACACGTTCTCCACGCGCACGAGCGGCGCGGTCGGAGCGGCGCCGGCGCTGCCGGGCTCGCTCACTTCTTCGCTGCGGCCTTCGCGTCCGCTTCGACCTTGGACAGGCTGGCCTGCAGGTCCTTGGCGCTGACAGTGCGGAAGACGGCCGTGCCCCCGTTCGCGGTCTGCACCTGCTTCTCGACCGTCGGGTCGTGGTAGAGCGCGGCGAGCTTGAGGTACAGCGGGTTCGCAGCATCCGCCTTGCGTGCGGCGAACACGTTCACATACGGGGCCGCGCTCGCGCTGGCCGGGTCGTCCTTGAAGATGGCATCGGTCGCCGGGATCTTCGCCGCCGTCGCGTAGTTGTTGTTGACGATCGCGGCATCGACCGAACCGGTCTGCAGCGCCTGAGCCGTCTGCGACGCGTCGAGCGTGGTGAGCTGCACCTTCGACGAGGAGACGTCGGCGGTGGTGGAGAACGCCGATCCGCCGCCCTTCAGGTCGACGAGTCCGGCCGACTGCAGCACGAGAAGACCTCGGGCCTCGTTGATGGCGTCGTTCGGGATGGCCACCTTCGCGTTCGCGGGCAGCTCGGACGGCTTCTTGTAGTTCAGCGAGTACAGCGGCAGCGGGTACACCGCGGTGGCGCCGATCGGCTGGATGTCGTCGTGGTTCGTCACGTTGTAGTTCGCGAGGAACTGGATGTGCTGGAACTCGTTGAGGTCGAGCTGCTTCTGGCTCAGCGCCGGGTTCGGCTGGCTGTAGTCGCTGAAGTTGACGAGCTTCACCGTGACGTTCAGCTTCTTCTTCGCGAGGTCGCTGAACGTGCGCCAGTACGGCTGGGCGGCATCCGTCACCCCGATCGAGACAGTGACCGGCTTGGCGGATGAGCCGGTCGCGGCGCTGGACGACGACGAGCCGCCGACGACGTTCACGACGATGAGCACGGCGGTGACGATCACGACGACCGCCGCGACGGCGATGCCCGTGATCAGGCCCGTGCGCGATCTTCTCTGCTTGGCGGGCAGCTGCGGGTCGTTCGTGGACATGGGTGTGCCTTCCGGGTTCTCGGGTGCTGGGCTCTGTCAGGCGCTGTGCTCCCGTGACCGAGCTCTCGCGCGCTGGGACGGATGCCCATGGCTGGCCATCCGGCGTCGTATGCCGACGATGGCATGAGCTGATGTTTCAAGACTCTCGTATCGTCGGCGACGACGCCCCGGCTTTGCGAAGTGTGACTTCACGCGGCGTAACACTGCGGTGCATTCACCCGGGTCCAGTACACCGGACCCCTGTGCCCCGCGATTCCGGCACGGGGCAGCGGCCCAACCCGGGCCCAGAGCGATCAGGCCGCGTCATCCACCGAGCGGCATCACTCGGGCACCGTGCACGGGACCGGAGACGCGCACGGCGCGCAGCTGCGATGCGCTGAGCCCGATCTGTAGGTCGATCGCCGCCTCCCTATCCTCGGCGAGGAAGGCGACGGTCGGGCCGGAGCCCGAAACGAGCCCCGCGAGAGCGCCCGCGCGCTCGCCGAGCTCGAGCACCTCGGCGAGCTCGTCCGAGAGGTGGATGGCCGGAGCCTGCAGGTCGTTGGCGAGGTTCTCGGCCAGCAGCGAAGGGTCGCCTGCGCGCAGCGCCTGCAGCAGCTCCGTGCTGACCGAGGGATGCCGCTGCACCGGCCCGAGCTCTCCGGCATGGCGCTCGCGGTGCGCGTCGAGCTCACGGTAGACGGCGGGCGTGGAGAGCTCGCCTCGCGGCAGCACGAGCACCCAGTCGAACCTGCCCTGGCTCAGCACCGGGCTGAGCTCGTCGCCGCGGCCGAGCCCGATGGCGGTTCCGCCTGCGAGAGCGAACGGCACGTCGGCGCCGAGCTGCGCCGCCAGCTCGTGCAGCTGCTCGCGGCTCAGGCCGGTCTCCCACAGGGCGTCGCACGCGATGAGCGTGGCCGCGGCATCCGCCGAACCGCCGCCCATTCCGCCGGCGATCGGCACGTTCTTCTCGATCTCGATGCGAACGCCGGTGGTCACACCCGCGAGGTCGGCCACGAGCTGAGCGGCGCGCACCGCGATGTTGCGCTCGTCTCGTGGAAGGCCCGAGCAGTCGATCGGCCCGCTGAAGCTCAGCGTGATGTCCTCGGCCGGCCACACCCGCACGTCTTCGTACAGCGACACCGCCTGGTACACCGTGGCGACCTCGTGATAGCCGTCGTCGCCGACGGCGCCGACCCCCAGGTACAGGTTCACCTTGCCGGGAGCGCGGGCGTGCACCGGAAGACCCTGGCTGGCGGACATCATGTCTACCAACCTACGGTGTCGTCGACTCGCGCTGGGGTGTCGCGGCGCCCGCGTCGCGCGCTACCCGCCGAGCGTGGCGCGGGCGAGCGCGGTGAACTCGGCGGGAGTGAGCTCTTCGCCTCGGGCCGTCGGCTTCAGCCCGGCCGACTCGAGGGCCGACGACGCCGTCGCCGAGTCGCCGAACACGGTCGCCAGCGACTGCCGCAGCATCTTGCGACGCTGCCCGAAGGCGGCATCCACGATGGCGAACTGATGGCGGCGCAGCTCGTCGTCGCCGGGATGCTCGCCGCGCTCGAATGCCACGAGGATCGAGTCCACATTGGGAACCGGCCAGAACACCTGGCGCGACACCTGGCCTGCCGTCCGCCACGACCCGTACCAGGCGGCCTTCACGCTCGGGCCGCCGTAGACCTTCGAGCCCGGTTGCGCCGCGAGGCGCTGTCCCACCTCGGCCTGCACCATGACGACTCCCGACGCGAGCGTGGGCAGGCGCTGCAGCAGGTGCAGCAGCACCGGCACGGACACGTTGTACGGCAGGTTGGCCACGAGTCGCACCGGGTCGGCAGGCAGGGTCTCGACCTCGAGCGCATCCCGATGCACGACGGTGAGCCGGTCGGACGCCTCAGGCGCCAGCTGCTCCACCGTCACCGGAAGCTGACGGGCCAGCCGCCCGTCGATCTCGACCGCCACCACGGATGCGCCGGCCTCCAGCAGCCCGAGCGTGAGCGACCCGAGCCCCGGGCCCACCTCGAGCACGACGTCGCCCGGCTCGACCTCGGCCACCCGCACGATGCGCCGAACTGTGTTGGGATCGATCACGAAGTTCTGCCCGAGCTTCTTCGTCGGGGTCACGTCGAGGAGCTCGGCCAGGTCGCGGATGTGCGCCGGCCCTAGGAACTGCATCGCCCGCGTCCCCCGGTGCTCACGCGATGATCCCGATCGGCTCGGTCGGCGGCGCCTGCACCGGCTCGGAGTCCCACTTCCCGTACACCAGCTCGGTGTTGGACACGATCTGCGCGGCCAGCACCGACACGTCGGTTCCCGTGGCCGCGGCCATGCCACGCACGGTGTGCGGGATGAGGTACGGCGCATTCGGTCGCCCTCGGAACGGGGTCGGCGTGAGGTACGGCGCATCCGTCTCGACGAGCAGCAGGGAGCGCGGCGCGATCTGCAGGGCGTCTCGCAGATTCTGGGCGTTCTTGAACGTGACGGTTCCGGCGAACGACAGGTACCAGCCGTTCTCGGCGCACAACTCCGCCAGCGCCGGGTCGCCGGAGAAGCAATGGAACACGACGGTGTCGGGCGCGCCGACGCGCTGCAGCGTGGCGACGACATCCGCGTGCGCGTCGCGGTCGTGGATCTGCAGAGCGAGCGAATGCCGCTTCGCCATCTCGATGTGCGCCTCGAACGAACGGAACTGCGCGGCGCGCCCGCTCTCGTCCGTGCGGAAGAAGTCGAGTCCGGTCTCGCCGATGGCCCTCACGCGCGGCCGCCCGGCCAGCTCGTCGATCACGGCGAGCGCATCGTCGAGCTCGCCTGCGGCATCCAGCTCGGGGGCGTCGTTCGGATGGATGGCGACGGCGGCCAGCATGCGCGGCTCGATGGCCGCGGTCTCCGCCGCCCAGATCGACGAGGCGACGTCGGTGCCCACCTGCACGACGCCGCGCACGCCGACCGAGGATGCCCGGTCGAGCTGCTCCCGGTAGTCCAGCGCCATGCCGTCTTCGATCCGCCCGGGGTGTGCAGAGGGGTCGATGTGCGTGTGGTTGTCGTACACCGGCACCACGAGCGGCGTCGGAAGCGGCGGATACGTCGGGTCGCTGGGCATGACGTGCGCTACGCGACCGCGACCTGGTCGATCCGCGGGAACAGCGCCGCCAGCGCCGAGACGCGGATGCCGTCCGGCAGCTGCCCCCAGCGCCCCGCCTCGCGAAGCGGCTGCGCCGTGAGCGCGCCGAGCGCCTGCTCGGCGCCCAGCGCCTCCCACAGCGCGGCCGTGGCCTTCGGGATGACGGGCGAGAGCAGCACGGCGAGCGCACGCAGCCCCTCCGCCGCGGTGTAGAGCACGGTGCGCAGGCGCTCCCGGTCTGCTTCGTTCTTCGCCAGCACCCACGGCTCCTGCTCCGTGATGTAGCCGTTCAGCTCGTCGACGATCGTCCAGACCGCGGCGAGCGCGTCGTGGATGGCGAACCGCTCGATGGCGGCATCCGCGTTCTGCGCCGCATCCGCCACGACCGCGCGCACCCCGAGGTCGGCCTCCGTCGGTGCGCCTGACGCCGGGACGACGCCGTCGAAGTACCGCTGCAGCATGGCGATCACGCGTGAGGCGAGGTTGCCGAAGCCGTTCGCGAGCTCCGACTGGTAGCGGGCGGAGAGGTCTTCCCAGCTGAACGAGCCGTCCTGTCCGAAGCTGATGGCGCGCATGAAGTAGTAGCGGAAGGCATCCGACCCGAACGTGTCGGTGATCTGCGACGGCGCGATGCCGGTGAGCTTGGACTTGGACATCTTCTCGCCGCCGACCAGCAGCCATCCATGCCCGAAGACCCGGTGCGGAACGTCGACGCCCGCCGCCATGAGCATGGCAGGCCAGATGACGGCGTGGAACCGCGCGATGTCCTTGCCGACCAGGTGGTATGCCGGCCACCTGCGGGCGAACAGCTCGGGATCGTCGCCGTAGCCGACGGCCGTCGTGTAGTTCAGGAGCGCGTCGAACCACACGTAGACGACGTGCGACGGGTCCCACGGCACCTTGATGCCCCAGTCGAAGCTCGACCGGGAGATCGACAGGTCGGACAGCCCCTGCCGCACGAACTGCACGATCTCGTTGCGAACACTCTCCGGCTGCACGAAGTCGGGACGCGATTCGTACAGATCGAGAAGGCGCTGCTCGAACGCGCTCATGCGGAAGAAGTAGTTCTTCTCTTTGAGGATCTCGATGGGCCGGGAGTGGATCTTGCACACCAGCTGGCCCTGGTACTCGCCGCTGAGCGGCTCGTCGAGCTCGTCGCGCTGCTTGTACTCCTCGCAGCCGACGCAGTAGTAGCCCTCGTACTCGCCCGCGTAGATGTGGCCGTCGTCGTAGAGCTTCTGCAGGAAGCGCGTGACCGCCGCCTCGTGACGCTCGTCGGTGGTGCGGATGAAGTCGTCGTTGGCGATGTCGACGGTCTCCAGCAGCGGCTTCCACGCTGATGCGACGAGCCGGTCGGCCCATTCCCTCGGCTCCAGCCCGTTGGCCGTCGCCGTGCGCAGGATCTTCTGCCCGTGCTCGTCGGTTCCGGTCAGAAGCCACGTGTCGTCGCCGGCCTGGCGGTGCCAGCGCGACAGCACGTCGGCGGCGACCTCCGTGTAGGCGTGCCCGATGTGCGGAACATCATTCACGTAGAAAATGGGCGTGGTGATGTAGAACGAGCGGCCGTCGGACATGCGTCCCATCCTAAATGGCGCGGATGCCCGGCCCCCGCCGCGTTACGCGCGAGCGTCCGCGGCCGCGGAACCCGGCGCGCCGTGACACTCTAGCCCAGCCCGGAGGCCGCCAGCAGGTGCTCGCGCAGGGCGTCCCGCACGGCGGCCATGCCGTGGTACGTCTCCTCGAACGACGTCGACAACGGCGAGAGGCCGATCCGCAGTCCGCCAGGATCGCGATAGTCCGGGATGACGCCGCGCTCCCACAGCGCCGCCGTCACCTCGCGCATTCCCGGGTGCTGCACGGTCACGTGACCGCCGCGGCGCGCCGGGTCCCGGGGCGAGGCCAGCGTGGCGCCGAGCGGAGCGAGCCATTCGTCGGCCAGCTCGATCGCGAAGTCCGTGAGCGCGAGCGACTTGGCGCGAACGGCATCGATGCCGCGATCCTCGATCATGTCCAGCGTGTCCTGCATGGCGAGCATGCCGAGGATCGGCGGCGTGCCGCTGAGGAAGCCGCGCATGCCGTCGGCCGGCGTGTAGTCGGGGCCCATCAGGAAGACGTCGGCCGATCCCATCCAGCCGTGGATCGGCTGCTGCAGCACGCGCTGCAGGTCGTCGCGCACGTATCCGAATGCCGGCGACCCCGGACCGCCGTTCAGGTACTTGTACGTGCAGCCGACAGCGAGATCCACGCCCCACGCGTCGAGCTCGATGGGCACGGAGCCGACCGAGTGGCAGAGATCCCAGAGCACGAGCGCGCCGGCATCGTGCGCCAGGCTCGTGATGCGCTCGGCGTCGGCGAGGAACCCGGAGCGGTAGGCCACGTGGCTGAGCACCACGAGCGCCGTCTGCGGCCCCAGCACGGCGGCCACCTGCTCGGGCGACACACCGGATGCCGGGTCCGCCTCGATCCAGCGCAGCGTGAGGCCGCGTTCGGCCGCGATGCCGTCGAGCACGTATCTGTCGGTCGGAAAGTTGTCGGTGTCGAGCACGATCTCGGTTCGCCTGCCACCTCCTCGCGGGGCGTCCACGGCGGCCCTCGCCAGCTTGTACAGCAGCACGGTCGTCGAGTCGCCGATCACGGTCTGCCCGGGCGCCGCGCCCAGTGCCACGCGTCCGATGCGGTCGCCGATCGCGAACGGCAGCTCCATCCACTGCTCGTCCCAGCCGCGGATGAGCCGGCCGGCCCAGTCCTCGGTGAGGAAGCGCTGGATGCGCTCCACGCCGGCGTTCGTCGGCCTGCCGAGCGAGTTGCCGTCGAAGTACGCGACGAGTCCGTCGGAGTGCACGAAGCGCGAGCGGAAATGCGCGAGCCCGTCGCTTCGGTCGGCCCGGCGCGCATGCGCGAGGAACGGGTCCGGCACGCTCGACGTCGCCGCCTCCCCCGGTCTGTTCGTCATTCCAGTGTCTCCTCGAGATAGTCGACGGTGGTTCCGCGGGCGCCGGCCAGCCATGCAGCCGTCTCCTCGGCCGACTCCGGAGGGGTGCCAGGCACCCAGGCGAACCGCGGGCCGACGACGTCGACGGATGGCGTGCCGGCGATGGCGGAGACGAGTGCATCCCGCTCGATGCCGGCCTCGGCCATCGCGGAGAGCTCCCGCTCGTTCACCGCGAGCGGCAGCTCGCCGTTTCCGAGGTCCGTTCCGTACAGCACGCGCACGCCGGCCGCCGCCAGATGGCGCACGTTCCACAGCGCGGTGTCGCGTTCCTGGCCCGCCGCGGCGTCCCGGTGGATGTCGAGCGTGGAGATCACGGCCGTGCCCGCCCTGGACATCCTGGCGATGATGGCCGGATCGAGCCGTTCCGTGAACGGCGCGTGCGCGATCACGTTGACGCCGGCATCCAGCGCCAGCGCCGTCATGCCCTCGCCCTCGACGTGCGCCGCCACCGGCATGCCCTCCGCGCGCGCCGCCGTGACGATGGCGGCGAGGAGGTCGGGCGACGGCACGGGACCTGCAGTGCTGTTCACCGTGACCTTGATGACGGATGCCCCCGATGCCGCCTGCGAGCGCACGGCCGACTCCGCCTGGCCGGGGTCGTCCAGCTCGACGACGCCCCCGTCTGGCGCCCACTCCCTGCCCTTCGGATACCCGCCCGAGCAGGTGAGGAACGCTCCCGCGATGTGGATGTCGGGCAGCGTGGACCCCGGGAACGCGGCATCCCTGCGCAGCCGGCCGGTGAGCGCCGGGTCGCCGCCGAGGTCGACGACATGCGTGATGCCGCCGTCGAGAAGCGGCTCCGGGTCGATCAGTGCCAGATGCACGTGGTGATCCGTGAGGCGCGGGAAGAGCGTGCCGGGCACCGTGACATCTGCCCGCGCATCCGGGTCGGCACGGTGCAGCGCACCATCCACGAGCGTGTATGCACTCCTTCCGCGGAAGGAACCCGACCAGCACGCCTCGAAGGCGACGACCTCTCCCTGCTCTAGCATCCGGCCCCGATCACGCCTGTTCGCCGATCCTGGTGCGCACCGTGTACAGCTCGGGGAAGAACGCGATGTCGAGCGCCTTCTGCAGGAACGGCACGCCGCTGGATCCTCCCGTTCCGGTCTTCATGCCGATCGTGCGCTGCACCGTCTTGAGGTGTCGGAACCGCCACAGCTGGAAGTTCTCCTCCAGGTCGACGAGCTCCTCGCACGCCTCGTACTCCGACCAGTGCGCCTCGGCGTTCTCGTAGATGCCGACGAGCACGGGCACGAGCTCCGGATGCTCGCGGTACGGCTGCGTGACATCCCGCTCGAGCACCGACTCCGGCACGGCGAATCCCGCCCTGGCGAGATACCGCAGGAACTCGTCGTAGAGACTCGGCGCGTGCAGCAGGTTCGTCAGCACATCGTGCGCCGCGGGTTCGCTCTCGAAGACGCGCAGCATGCGCGCATCCTTGTTGCCGAGCGAGAACTCGACGGCGCGATACTGCCAGGACTGGAAGCCCGACGAGTTACCCAGGAACCCGCGGAACTGCGCGTACTCCGTCGGCGTGAGCGTGGCGAGCACCGACCACTGCTCCGTCAGCGTGCGCTGGATGTGCTTCACCCGCGCGATGCGCTTCAGGGCAGGCTGCAGCTCGTCGTCCCTCAGCAGCCGGCAGGCATCCGTCAGCTCGTGCAGCACGAGCTTCAGCCACAGCTCCGTCGTCTGGTGCTGCACGATGAACAGCAGCTCGTCGTGGTGCTCGGGCGAGCTGACCGGATGCTGCGCCGACAGCAACCGGTCGAGGCCCAGATACGACGAGTAGCTCATGCGCCGGCTGAAATCGGTGACGATGGTCTCCTCGTAGCGATCGGCCGCGTGGTCGCTCATCCCGTGCCTCCTTGAACCGTCGACTCCCATTCTGTCCGACGGCGGCACGGGATCCGCTCGGTCAGACCGCTGACACGGTCAGCAGCACGGCGTGCTCGGGATGCAGGCCGGGCATCGGAAGCCCGACCTGCATGAGTGCGCGTCCGGAGACGACCGGCGCGCCGTCCGCTCCCGCATCGGCGACCGCGCGCAGCCACGGAGGCACGCCGCGGCCCTCTGCGGCGTGAGGGTCGAGTGGAAGTCCGAGCCCGACCCGGTAGTCGCGATCCGCGTCGAGGCCCGCGAAGCGGAGCCGCGCCGGCAGCTCGTTGGGCGAGGTGGCCAGCGCGGCATAGACGAAGACCGCGCGCGAGCAGTCGTGCGAGACGGTGCCGTACGCGGCATCCGTGTAGTCCGGGCGGTCGATGCGCACTGCGCGACCCGAGTGCAGCAGCGCGCGGTTCTCCTTGTAGAAGCGGATGGCGGCGCTCAGCTGCGAGCGTTCGGCATCCGTCAGCGTGCGCACATCCCACTCGATGCCGAAGTGCCCGAACAGCGCCGTGATCGCGCGGAACGACAGGTCGTGCGTGCGCCTCGTGGTGTGCGACGTGCCCGGCCCGACGTGCGAGCCGACGAGCTCGGGCGGAAGCACGAGCCCGGTCCAGCGCTGGATGCTCTGCCGCTCCAGCGCGTCGTTGGTGTCGGACGCCCACACCCGGTCGGTGCGCTGCAGGATGCCGAGATCCACGCGCGCCCCGCCCGACGAGCAGCTCTCGATCTCGACGCCTGGGTGCGCGGCGCGCAGAGCGTCGAGCAACCGGTACACGGCCAGCGTCTGCTCGTGCGTCGACGCGCGGCCCTCGTGCCCGAGCTCGACCTGGTCGCGGTTCTGGTCCCACTTCAGGTAGTCGATCGGATACTCGCTGAGCAGTGCGTCCAGGCGCGCGTACACGTAGTCCCAGGCATCCGGATCGACGAGATCGAGCACCTGCTGGTGACGCCACGGCAGCGAGAGTCGGCCGCCCGCCCCGTTCGGACGGGCGATCCACTCGGGATGCTCGCGCGCCACATCCGAGTCCTCGTTGATCATCTCCGGCTCCACCCAGAGCCCGAACTGCATGCCCTTGCCCTTGACGTGGTCGATGAGGGGCGTGAGGCCCTGCGGCCAGACGTCCGGATCGACGAACCAGTCGCCGAGGCCCCTCGTGTCGTTGCGCCGTCCGAGGAACCAGCCGTCGTCGAGCACGAACCGCTCGACCCCGAGGTCGGCGGCCGCGTCGGCCAGCTGGGTGAGCACGGTGAGGTCGTGGTTGAAGTACACGGCCTCCCAGGTGTTGAGCACCACGGGCCGTGGCGACGACGGATGCCGGTCGCGACTCCGCAGCCACTCGTGGAACCTGGAGCTGACGCCGTCGAGCCCGTGCGCCGAGTATGCGGCGTACGCGGTCGGAGCCACGTATGTCTCACCGGGCGCCAGCTCGACTTCGCCTGGTCGCAGCAGCTCCCCGACGGCGAGCACGGTCTGCCCGTCGCCCGCGCGCTCGACGCGGCTCGAGTGGTCGCCGCTCCAGCCGAGGTGCACAGCCCATACCTCGCCGTGCTGCCAGCCGAACCCAGGGGTGCCGGCCGCGATCACGAGCGTGGAGTCGTGACCGGTGCGCCCGTGGCGCCCCGTTCGCGTCCACGTGCCCTGGTCGATGCGGCGGCGTTGCGGATGCTTCTCCCGCGCCCAGCGGCCCGTGAGGTCGAGCGACTCCGTCGCCTGCCCGGGAACGGGCAGCGTGGTATCGAGCGCGGCGACGGCGTACACGTCGTCGCCGGTGTTCGTGACGCGCTGGTCGATGAGCAGCAGACCGGTGGCATCCAGGGTGAGCTCGACGTCGACGCGCAGGGCGGACGCCTCGTCGGTGAGCACGAGACGCGCGCGCTGCGAACCCGCGTCGTCCTGCCGCTCGACCGAGACATCCTGCAGCACGAGACGCGACGAGAACGCCCTGCCGAGCCGATCGCCTGCGATGCCCGGCGTTCCTCGCCAGGCACGTGCCGGCTGCGGGATGAGCGACACCGGCGCCGGTTCGTCGAACGCCGAGTGCGCGGCCGACGCCGTGAGCACCGCCGGGTCGAGCCGGTCGCCGTGCTGGCCGAGGTCGGCGCCCCAGTGCGCCACCCTGACGTCGGCGTCGCGCGTGTCGAGCAGCAGGCTCACGCCCGGGACGCGCAGGTGCACGCGATCGATCACGATGCCGCTTCCGATCGTGCCCGTCCGGATGCCGCGACGATACGCAGCTCGCCCGCGCGCGAGGAGAGAACCTCCCGCGCATGACGGCTGAGGCCGTCGTCGCTGATCACGACAGCCGCCTCGTCGAGCTCGGCGATGGTGGACATTCCCACAGTTCCCCATTTCGTGTGATCGGCCAGCACAACGACGCGTCTGGCGGCGGCGACGAACGCGCGGTCGGCCTCGGCCTCGAGCAGGTTCGGCGTGGTGAAACCCTCGTGCTCGTCCATGCCGTGCACGCCGAGGAAGAGGTAGTCGAGGTGCAGCTGTCGCAACGCCGAGATCGCGATCGGCCCGACCAGCGCATCCGACGGCGTGCGCTCGCCGCCGGTGAGGATGACGTGCCCTCTGCCGCTTCCCGCCCGCGGATACAGCGCGCTCGCCACCTGAACCGAGTTCGTCACGACGGTGCAGTCCAGCGGCGCGTTGGCCAGCAACGAGGCGAGCCGCCACGTCGTCGTTCCCGCGCTGATGCCGATCGCGCTTCCCGGACGCACGAAGGATGCCGCCTCGCGCGCGATGGCGAGCTTCTCCTCCTCCTCGCGCACGATCTTGGACTCGAAGCCCGGCTCGTCCGTTCTCAGGCCGCCGCCCGGGAGCGTGGCACCGCCGTGCACGCGCTCCAGCAGGCCGCTGGAGACGAGCACGTCGATGTCCCTGCGCACGGTCATCTCGCTCACCGCGAACTGAGCAGCGAGCTCGGTGACACGCACGGTACCGCGTTCCCGGGCGCGGGAAACGATCGCGCTCTGACGCGCGGCTGCCAGCATCATGCGATTATCCCTTGCTCGCACCCAGCGTGAGGCCTGCGACGAACTGCCGCTGCAGCACGAGGTAGATGACGAGCGTCGGGATGACGGTGATCATCGCGCCGGCGGCGAGCAGGTTGTAGTTGGACAGGAACTGCCCCTGCAGGTTGTTGATCGCGGTGGTGACCGGCAGCCGGTCGCCGGACTGGATGAAGATCAGCGGCCAGAAGTAGTCGTTGTAGATGAAGATCACCTCGAGCGTGCCGAGCGCCGCCAGTGCGGGCCTCGTGAGCGGCAGGATGACGTTCCAGTACTGGCGCCACACGCTCGCCCCGTCGACGCGCCCGGCCTCGGTGAGCTCGTGCGGGATGGCCTTCATGAAGTTCGACAGCACGAACGTGCAGAAGCCGATTTGGAACGCGGTGTTCACGGCGATGACGCTGACGTACGTGTTGAGCAGCGAGCCGGAGTCGCTGATCCAGTACGGCAGGGTCGTGTGCTTGAACAGTTCGAACAGCGGCGCGGCCAGCACCTGCGGCGGAAGCAGGTTGCCCGCGGTGAACATGATGAGCAGCGTGACGTTGAACCGCCAGCTGAACCGCGACACCGCGAAGGCCATCATGGAGGCGAAGAACAGGATGAGCAGCACGGCGGGCACCGTGATGATCACCGAGTTGCCGAAGTAGGTCGGGAATCCGCCCTGCGTCCAGGCATCCACGTAGTTCTGGAAGTTGAACGAGCCGGCGATCGAGAAGTAGCCGTACTTGTCGGTGTCGGCCTTGGGCCGCAACGACGTGTAGAGAGCCCAGGCGAGCGGCAGAAGCCACATGATCGCCATCACGAGGATGAACAGGATGGTGCCCCAGCGGTGGTTCTTTCTGCGTCGTGTCGTGGCGGGCGTGTGCGGCGGCACGCGCACCGAGGTGGCGGCGGTCATTCCGTCTCCTTTCGGAAGGTCCTCGCCAGGTACCAGACGATGGGTACGAGAGAGATGATCAGCAGCACGACGGCGAGTGCGGATCCGACGCCGATCACCTGGCCCTCACCGATCAGGTTCTGGATGACCAGCGCGCTGAGCAACTCGAGTCCGTTGGTGCCCCTGTTGATGACCCAGACGATGTCGAACGCGCGCAGCGACTCGATGATCGTGATGACCACGATGATGATGTTCGTCGGCTTCATGGCCGGGAACACGACCCGGAAGAACGCCTGCCAGCCGTTCGCGCCGTCGAGCGAAGCCGCTTCGCGCAGGCCCGGGTCGACGCTCTTCAGCCCCGCCAGGTACAGGATCATGACGTAGCCGGCATGCCGCCAGGTGGCCGCCACCATGGCCGCCCACAGGTTGACGCTCGGGTTGCCCAGCCAGTCGACCGCGTTCGGCTTGCCTGCCGTTCCCAGCAGGAAGTTCAGCAGGCCATTGTCCTGCGAGTAGAACAGCTGCCAGATGATCCCGATCAGAGCAAGTGAGAGCATCACCGGCACGAAGAAGATGCTCTGGTAGATGCGGCTTCCCCTGATGGCCTGGTCGAGCAGCACAGCGAGCAACAGACCCAGCGGAGTCCCGATGACGCCGAGGAACAGCAGCCAGATGACGTTGTGCAGCACCGCGGGCCAGAACGGCGTGTAGTCCTGGAAGACGTAGTGGTAGTTGCTCAGGCCCGCCCACTTCATGTCGCTGAAGTCGAGACCGTTCCAGCGCACGAACGACAGGCCGATGGAGAACAGGGTGGGCAACCAGACGAGGACCACCTGGATCAAGGTGGGGATGCCCACCATGATCGACAGTGTGACCACGTCGCGGCGCGTGAACTGTCGCAGCCGGCGCCGCTTCCGGACGGGGCTCGCACCCCGTCCGGAAGCGACGGCCTTCTGCGTCTGTGCAGACGTGACCGCCATGACGACGCTTCGCTTACCGGCTATTCGGACGCGTAGAGCGTCTTCGCCTGCGACTCGATGTTGCTCAGGTCGATGGTGCCGTTCTTGATGAACGTCTGCATCGCGGGCTCGAGCACATTGGATGCCATGGCAGGCAGCGCGTCGCGGTCGAAGAACTGGCTGATGAACTTCGCATCGGCGATCACGCCGGCGAGCTTCTTCGTGAAGGCGCTGTACCCGGAGGTGTCGGCATCCTTCGCGGTCATGATGTTGGACTTGTCGTACTTGTAGTACGCCTCCTGGCCTGCGCCCGTGCCCATGAACTCCAGCATGTCGCGGGCCGCCTGGTTCTGGCCGCCCTTCTTGGACAGCATGAGACCGTCGATCGGCGCCTCGACGGCGTCCTGCCCCTCGACGGCGATGGACGGGAACGGGAAGAAGTCGATGTCGGCGAGCACCGAGGGGTCGGTGAACTGCTGCGTGATGAACGAGCCGAGCAGCATCATGCCGGACTTGTTCTGCGCGAGCTTCTGGGCGGCATCCTGCCAGGTCAGGCCGAGCGCGTCCGGATCCTGGTAGGGCAGGAGGATCTTCCAGGTGTCGAAGACGTCTTGCACCTTCTTCTGGTTCCACGACTCCTTGTGCGCGCACAGATCGACGTGGAACTGGTAGCCGTTGGTGCGCATGTTGATGTAGTCGAAGGTGCCGCACGCGGGCCAGGCATCCTTGTCGGCGAACTCGATCGGGATGATGCCGTCGGCCTGCATCTGCTTGCACAGGGCCTCGAGCTGGTCGAGCGTGGTCGGAACCTGGTAGCCCTTCGACTGCCAGAACGACTTGCGGTAGAAGAAGCCCCACGGATAGTTGTAGTTCGGCACGAAGTACTGTTTGCCGTCCTGCCCCGTCGAGGCCTTCTTCAGCGCAGGCGAGAAGTTGCTGCCGATCTTCTTCCAGACATCGTCGACGTCGGCGACCAGGCCCTTCTTCGCGTAGTACTGCATGCGGTAGCCGGCGAACCAGGTGAAGGCGTCGTCTGGGCTGCCCTGCAGGTAGTTGTTGATCTTGTTCTGGAAACCGTTGTGGTCGACCGTGTTGACGGTGACCTTGTCTCCCGACTTCTTCTCGAACGCACTCACGAACGACGCGTAGGCCTTCTTCGGCACGGGGTCTGAGGCGTTGGATCCGAACGAGAGCGACTTTCCGCCGCCCGAGGAACCGCCGCCGGATGTGGTGCCCGTGCAGGCCGCGAGAAGCGGAACGGCACCCAGCCCGAGCGCTCCGACGCCGACACCTTTCAGCAGGGCCCGGCGCGACACGCCCTGACCCGCGTTGAGCTCTTGCATGTTGACTCCTTTGTAACGTGCAGAGGGTGTGCAAAAACGCACATTGTCGATCATATTCGCCCATTGAGCCGCCGCAAGTAACGAATGGGCCACGACGGCCTTCGCGCCGGTGGAGCGCCCATCGGGAAAGCGCATGCACGGATGCCGTGACTCCAGCGGCCCCTCACGGAAAGCGTGCGGTGGGGAACGAATTCGCATAAATTCGCACAGGACAGCACGACCGATCTGATCGAAGGAGCTCGAATGTCTACATCAGTGCGCGGATCCGCCGCGGCGGTGTGGAGGCATCCGGAGATCACCTCGATAGCTCGAGAACGGTCGCACGCCGTTCCGAGGACGACCGGATACGACGGCCGCCCTCTGCCCCGTGTGATCGACCTCGACGGCACCTGGCGGTTCCAGTTGTTGCCGCACCCCGAAGCCGACGCGGGCGAGACGTGGCGCGACATCCACGTGCCCGGCGCATGGAGCCTGCAGGACACCGACGATGCGCCGCAGTACCTCAACATCCGGATGCCGTTCTCCGACGCTCCCCCGCGCGTACCACGACAGAACCCGACGGGTCTCTACCGGCGCACGTTCACGCTGCCCGCCGACTGGAGCGGGCGACGCATCGTGCTCAGCGTGGGAGCCGCGGAGAGCGTGCTGCTCGTTGACGTGAACGGTGTGCAGGCCGGGGTGAGCAAGGGCAGCAGGCTCGCGGCGGAGTTCGACGTGACGGACCTCGTGCGAGAGGGTGAGAACGAGCTGGAGCTCACGGTCGTCAAGTGGTCGGACGCCAGCTTCATCGAAGATCAGGACCAGTGGTGGCTCGGTGGCATCACAAGGGGCGTCCGGCTGTACGCCACCAGTCCCGTCTTCCTACGCGACGTGCGCGCCGTCGCCGACTTCGATGCGGCATCCGGTGCGGGCAGGCTCGAGGTCGAAGCCATTGTGGGCGCGCCTGGCGATGTGATACCAGCGGGGCTCAGCGTGCGAGCGCGGCTAGGCGCGCCGTCCGTTCCGGCCCCGGTGTCGGCGCCCGTGTCGACACGACTCGTGGTCGACCCGGAAGACGGGCACGCGCAGGAGCTGCTGGCGCAGGTGCCGCCGAACGAGACCGTCTTCGCCCTGCACGCCAGGAATGCCGCCAGGATGCCGCTGCCCGAGCCGGTGCGCACGCTCGCCTCCACCGCCACGGCACTGAATTTCCCCGCTCCCGACGGGCACGCGCAGGTCGGGATCGACGTGCCCGGCGCGAGCCCTTGGAGCGCCGAGTCGCCCGCACTGTACCCGCTGGCCGTCGAGCTCGTCGATGCCGACGGCACCGTGCTCGACTCCGCCGACATCCGGGTCGGTTTCCGGCGGGTGGAGATCGTGGGCCGCGATCTGCTGGTGAACGGCGGTCGGATCATTCTGCAGGGCGTGAATCGACACGAGTTCGATCCACGTACAGGGCGCACGCTGACCCGCGAACAGACGGCGGCCGAACTCCGCAACCTCAAGCGATGGGGCTTCAACGCCATCCGCACCTCGCACTACCCGAACGATCCTCCGTTCTACGATCTCGCCGACGAGTACGGGTTCTACGTGATCGACGAGGCCGACATCGAGGCGCACGACTGGGCCTGGTCGCTGTGCGACGACCCGCGCTACCTCAACCAGTTCGCCGATCGCGTGTCGCGCATGGTGCTGCGAGACAAGAATCACGCGAGCATCATCATCTTCTCGCTCGGCAACGAGAGCGGCTCTGGGGTGAACCAGGATGCGGCGGTGGGATGGCTGCGCGGATACGACCCCACACGCCCCGTGCACTACGAGGGCGCGATCGCCAAGGACTGGTACGGCGGGCACCGACAGACCGACATCGTCTGCCCGATGTATCCGCCGATCGATGCGATCGTCGGATATGCCACGAACGAGGCGGCCGATCGTCCGCTCATCATGTGCGAGTACAGCCATGCCATGGGCAACTCGAACGGTTCGTTCGACGATTACTGGCACGCGATCCGCTCGACGCCGGGTCTGCAGGGCGGCTTCATCTGGGAGATGAAGGACCACGGCCTCGATCCCGACGGCGACCGGCACTACCGGTACGGCAGCGACTTCGCGGTTGCACCGGCACCCACCGGCCGAGACTCCGCAGGCGACGCATCCCGCGCAACACCTACGCCCGCAACGAGCGAATCGGCGGACAAGAGCCTCAACGACGGGAACTTCTGCATCGACGGCCTGCTCTTTCCCGACGGATCGCCGCACCCGGCCGTGTTCGAGGTGCGCAGGGCGTTCTCTCCGGTCGAGGTGTTGTCGGATGCCGCGGCGGCCCTTGGGGGATCCGTACGGCTGCTCAACCGCCAGACCTTCGCGTCTCTGGAGAGCACGCGAATCGAGGCGTCGGTGGCGAACATCGACGGCGTAGGCGCTTCCGTGCGCCTGGATGCCGCTGCGCGCGCGGGTGAGACCGCCGACGTGGCGCTGCCAGCCGCGATCACCCACGAGCTCGCCCGTGCCGACGCACTTGCGCTGCGGCTCACGGTGCGTACGGCGGCGGATGTCGCGTGGGCACCCGCCGGCACGGAACTCGCGGTGCTCGAGGTGCGCGTGGCCGCGGAACGGGATGCCGCGGCCGAGACCGGCGCCTCGGGCCACGCACCGATCTTCACCGCCACCACGCCCCGCACGGGACTCGATGGCATGGTCGACCTCGACGATGACGGCGTGGTCAGGCATCCGTTGCTCGCGGCCGGCCCGCGCCTGCAACTGTGGCGGGCGCTCACCGACAACGACAAGGCGGTCCCGCTCGGCCAGCGGCTGGAGGCGACCGGGCTGCGGGACGCCGTCCGTGAGTTGATCGCCGTCGAGCGCGACGGCGACCAGTTCGCCGTGCGTGCCCGGTATGTCGTCGCCCGCCCGCAGACGGTCGAGGCGGCATCGCCTGCCGGAGTCAGCGAGACGGACCGATCCGTCGGTCAGGTGGTCGAGCACGTCCAGCGCGTGACAGTGTCGGACGGCGCGCTGGTGTTCCATGAGCGCGTCGTGGTCCCCGGCTCGCTATCGGACATTCCGCGCGTCGGCATCGAGTTCGCGCTCGTCCCCGGATTCGAGCGGGTGCGCTGGAGGGGTGACGGACCGCACGAGACCTATCCAGACCGTAGGTCGTCGGGGCTCCTCGGCGTGTGGGAATCGACCGTCGACGAGCTCCAGACGCCTTACGTTCGGCCGCAGGAGAACGGCGGGCGCACGGGCGTGACCGCGGCGTCGCTCAGCGACGGCACCCACATCGTGCAGCTGCGCTTCACCGAGCCCGTGCTCTTGACGGCATCCCACCAGAGCGTGCGTGACCTCGAAGCGACCGCGCACTCGTGGGAGCTGCCTCGGCGCGAGCAGACGATCGTACGCGCGGACGTCGCGCATCGGGGACTCGGCAGCGCCTCGGTCGGGCCGGACGCACTGCCGCGATTCATCGTAGGGTCCGGTGTCTATGAATGGAGCTGGTCGCTCGCCGTCGGCTGAGCGCCGCTGACCGAGTATCGCCGGGCGGCTGAGGCGTCACCGGTAGCGACGGTGAACGCTCTCCTTGTCGTCACCCGTGTACGCCGTGTCCGCAATCCACGGGCCGGTGCCCTCCGACGCGTCGATGACGCCGGCCTCCAGCCACGACACGTCGCCAGCCAGCACGCGCGCCGCGAGCTTGTTGTCCACGTCGTCCGTGTTGTCCCACAACTCACGGAACAGGGCGTCCACGCGATGCCTGGACTGACGGCAGAACGCGTCGGCCAGCTGGTACGCCGACCGGCCCGGCTGGATCTGCACGCCCTCGGAGGCGGCATCCTGCGAGCGGATCATCTCCGCGCGAGAGCACGATGCGGCCATGGCGCACAGCTCGGCGCCGATGTCGACGATGCGGCCCAGGAACGCCTCCTTGTGCTCGAGGCCGGCCTGCCACCTTCCCATGCCGTAGAACGTGGAGCGGGCGAGCTTGCGGGATGCGCGCTCGACGTAGCGCAGGTGGCCGGCGAGCGGACCGAACTCTCCGTACGCGCCCGGCTCGTTGCCCTTGCCCGCCACGAGCGTGGGCAGCCACTTCGCGTAGAAACCGCTCGCCTTCGCAGCGGCCTTGGCTTTCGCCTTCAGATCCGCGTCGGCGGAGGCCAGATCGCCCGCCGCGTTCAGATGCGCGTCGACGGCTTCCCGCGCGATCAGCAGGTGCATGATCTCGGTGGACCCCTCGAAGATGCGATTGATTCGCATGTCGCGTGTCTGCTGCTCCGCGGCAACCGCCCGTTCGCCGCGCGCGCGCAGCGAATCCGCCGTCTCGTAGCCGCGGCCACCGCGGATCTGCACCAGCTCGTCGGCGACCACGTATCCCATCTCGCTCGACCACAGCTTGGCGAGCGCCGCCTCGATCCGCACATCCTTCATGCCGGAATCGGCGAGTTCCGCCGACAGCTCGAACACCGCCTCCAGAGCGAACGCTGACGCGGCGATGAACGCGATCTTCGTGGCGACGGCCTCGTGCTGAGCTATCGGGCGTCCCCACTGCACGCGCTCTGCCGACCACTCTCTGGCGATCTTGAGCGACCACTTGCCGGCGCCGGCGCAGAGAGCCGGAATGGACAGCCTCCCCGTGTTCAACGTGGTCAGGGCTATCTTGAGCCCCTGCCCTTCCCGGCCCAGCCGGTTCTCGGCGGGCACGCGTACCCCGTGGAAGCGGGTCACTCCGTTCTCGATTCCCTTGAGGCCCATGAAGACGTTGCGGTTCTCGACCGTGATGCCCTGCGAATCGGCCTCGACGACGAAGGCCGTGATACCGCCCGGCTGGCCGTCGTGCTCCGGCACGCGTGCCATGACCACGAGCAGTTCGGCGATCACCCCGTTCGTGGTCCACAGCTTTACACCGTCGAGCAGGTACGCCGACCCGTCATCGGTGGGGGTTGCCGTCGCGGCCATCCGCGCGGGGTCTGAACCGACATCCGGCTCGGTCAGCAGGAATGCC
>NZ_DASZVF010000062.1:0-6833 GCF_035547335.1 Humibacter sp.
GGCTGCGATATGCAGCCGAGCCCTCCCTGCTCCTGAATTGGAACCTCCCCTGGTTCTCATCGACGGGTAGGGTCACAGCGTGACGGACCCGATGCATTTCGAGCGCGTGGCGGAGGGCTATGCAGCGGCTCGGCCGCCCTATCCTGCTGAGCTTTGGCGTGATGTTCTGGCGACGGGTCTTGTCGCTCCCGGCCGGCGCGCTCTCGATCTAGGCGCCGGCAGCGGTCAGGCGACCGGCGAGCTTCTGCGCTATGGCATGGATGTCGTCGCCGTCGAGCCTGGACGGCGGCTCGCCGACATCATCGAAGACCGATTCCCGAGCGCAGTGGTCGTTCGTTCGAAGGCCGAGGACATCCGGCCCGGCGAGGCGACGTTCGATCTGGTGGTGGCCGCGACATCCATCCATTGGATGAATGTCGATGTCCTGCTGCCGATCATCCATCGCTCTCTGAAGCCTGAAGGCCGGTTGCTGATCTGGCGCAATGTCTTCGGCGACGGCGCCGCAGAGGTCACACCGTTCCGCCGAGAGGTGCAGCGCATCGTGGCTGCACGGCCCGCCTCGGGAGCGGTCGATCACGAGAGCATCGACACGACCACTCGTGCCCTTCGAGGCTCCAGGCTGTTCCGCGTAGAGAAGACCCACCTCTTCCGTTGGACGGTCGACCTCACGACGGAGCAGGTCCGCGCTCTGTTCGGGACGTTCAGCAATTGGACGCCGGACGAGGCCGACGCAGCGGCCTCGGCGGTCGCGGCGCTGGGTGGCAGCGTCACGGAGAGCTATACCTCGTGGCTCATCGAGGCATCACCTGTGTGACGAGACCGCGGGGTCGCGGCAAGGACGCGGCCGGCCGACGTCAGCCGCTCACGACCTGCACGATGGTCTTGCCGCGCCCCGATCCAGCGCTGAACGCGGTCGCGGCCTCCTCGAGCGAGACGACGTCGCCGACGAACGTGCGCAGACGCCCGGCCCGCACGCGCTCGACCAGAGCAGTCAGCTCTGAACGACGCGGCTCCACAACGAAGAACCTGGCGAGGATGTCCGTTCGGTCCGGTCTGGGCGGGGCAGGGATGGCGACGAGCGTCCCACCGGGGCGGAGCCGCATCGCGGCGCTCGCGCCGACGTCACCCCCGATCACATCGAAGACGAGATCGACCTCACCCGCTTGCTCGAGGTCATCGACGTCGACGAACCGGTGAGCGCCGGCCTCGAGAACGCGATCGCGCTGGGCCCGGCGCCCGGCCCCGAGCACCGAGGCACCGGCATCCCTCGCCAGCTGAGCGACGATCGACCCCACTCCTCCTGCCGCACCCGTCACGAGCACCGTCTGCCCGGCCTGCAGGCCGCCGTGCTCGAACAGACCTTGCCACGCGGTCAGCCCCGAGATGACCAGCGCGGCGCCCGTGACGAAGTCGACGTCGGCGGGCAGCGGTGCCAGATTCCGCGCCTCGACGGCGACGTATTCCGCCAGCGTGCCGTCCCTCGTCCAGTCGGCGAGGCCGAAGACGCGCTGCCCGACCGTCAGGCCCGTCGTTCCGTATCCGAGCTCGGTGACGACACCGGCGAGCTCGTGCCCCGGCACCGTCGGCGTTCGGTCGCGTCCTGCCCGGTCCGCCCACGTCGCAGGCCACTCCAGCTCGCCGGGGGTGAAGCCGGCAGCGTGCACCCGAACGATGACGTCGTTCTCCGAGGCATGCGGATGCGGTCGGTCATCCAGTCTCATGCCCGCCGTGCCGGCGGACTGATCGGTCACGGTGATTGCTTTCATGGTGGTTCCTTCTCGAGAGAGGTGAGCTCCATTCAACTCCGACGCTGCCCGGCACGCATCCGGCTCGGGGCTCGATCGAGTCGGGAACGGCGGCGCGGGAGTTGCTGGTCGTCAGGCATCCGTCGCGGTCAGCTCACGCGCTATTGCCACGAAGTCGTCGATGAGCCGGGACCGCCTGCCGCGTTCCCAGCCCAAGTGCACCTCCGTCGGAGGCAGGTCGGCCACCAGGACGAACCGCACATCCTGCCTGCGATAGAACTGCGCCGTCGACAACGGGAAGATCGCGATCCCCTTTCCGACCGCGACCAACTCGAGCTTCTCCTCCACGGTGCGGCTCCGCGTGCGCGCCGATCCCCGTCGGCGCTGCATCTCCCGGGCCACGCCCGCCCACTCGGGCACGGCGGCGGGATCCTGCAGGAGACGCTCGGCGACGAGGTCGTTCATCTGCACGCTCTGCGCCGCCGCGAGCTCGTGGTCCGCAGGCAGCATGACCACGCGGGGTTCGGCGAACAGCCGCTCGGTCGCGAGCCCGGCGGCGTCGAAGGGCTGGCGAAGATAGCTCACGTCGGCGCGTCCGTCACGCAGCACCATCACCTGGTCGTCCCAGCCCGTGCGCATGACCTGCGTCTCGACGTCGGGATGCGTGCCCTGGAACGCGCGCACCGCCTGCGTCACGACGAGCCCGGGCATGAATCCGACCGTGAACACGAACTCGCCGCGGGCGGCAATAGCGATCCGCCGCCGCACCGCCGAAGCCGACGCCAGCAACCCCTCCGCCTCACGGTAGAGCAGGCGGCCCTCCTCCGTGAGCTCCGTCCCCCGGGTGTCCCTGACGAACAGTCGCACGCCGAGCTCGTCTTCGAACGCACGGATCTGCCGTGACAGCACCGGCTGGGCGATCATCAACGCCTCGGCCGCGCGTCCGAAGTTCAGCTCCTCGGCGACCGCCACGAAGTACCGCAGCTTTCGAAGGTCCAGGTCGGGCGTCACGACTCCAGCCTGCCACCGTCCGGTGATACCCGCTGGGTTTCACTCACGACGAAAGAGGTCTTGGACGCACGGGCGGCTCGCGCCGCACACTCGTTGCGCATCGACGAACTCGTTGCGCTCGATGAAAGGAATCCCATGTCTCTCCTCGATAATCGCGTCGTCATCATCGGCGGCACCTCGGGCATCGGCCTGGCGACCGCGCGCGCCGCCATCGCGGAGGGCGCCGACGTCGTGATCGCATCCAGCCGGCAGTCCAGTGTGGATGCCGCGCTCGGCGAGCTCGGCGCGCGCGCCACCGGCAGTGCACTCGACGTACTCGACCGCGACGCGGTGCTCGCGTTCTTCGAGCGGATCGGCGGCTTCGACCACCTCGTGTACACGGCCGGTGAGTCGTTGAGCCTCATGCCGGTCGACGGGATGGATCTCGATCGCGCGCGGGGCTTCTTCCGGATCCGGTTCTTCGGCGCGCTGAATGCGGTGAGCATCGCCGCGAAGCGCATCCGACCGGGCGGATCCGTCACTCTCACCTCGGGTTCCGCCCGCACGCGACCCGGCTCTGGCTGGGCCGTCGCGTCGAGCCTGTGCGGGGCGACCACGAGCCTTGCCGGAGCACTCGCAGTGGAGCTGGCGCCGGTTCGCGTGAACGTGGTGGAACCCGGGATCATCCGCAGCCCTCTGTGGAGCGGCATGAGCGCCGAGGCCCAGCAGGCGATGTACGAGGAGCAGGCCGCCCTGCTCCCGGCCGGCCGGGTCGGAGAAGTGGATGACGTCGCCCGCGCCTTCGTTTACTCGATGACGCAGCCGTTCATGACGGGCGCCTCGATCCCGGTCGACGGCGGGGCACTTCTGGTGTGAGCGCGTCGCACTCATTCCGGCGCCGGCTGACCTCGATTGGCGTTGACGGCATTCGGCTCAGAGCAGCACGCGGGACTGCGTGTCGCCCGGGCGGATCTGCAGCTTGCGACCGGTTCCGCGCCGGAACATGTCGAGCGCATCCGGATAGTCCTCGAGCGTGAAGCTGTGGCTGATCATCGGCTTCGGGTTGATCGCGCCGGCCTCGAACATCTCGACGGCCCTGCCGAACGAGTTGAGCACGGCCATGGTGCCGACGATGCTGATCTCATCCCGGTACACGCGGAACGGGGAGTACGACGCCGTCGCATCCGCCGGCGCCACCCCGAAGTGCTGGAACGTGCCTCCCGCCTTCACGCGCGGCACGCCGTCTTCGATGGCGCGGATGTTGCCGGTGCAGTCGATGACGACATCCCACTTCTCCCGCGACGCCTCGTCCGCACTCCGGTAGACGTTCTCGACACCGACCTCCCGGGCGGCCTGCAGACGGTCGCTGTTGATGTCGACGACCGTGACGCTGGCCGCGCCTGCTCGGGGGGCGAGCTGCGCCATGAGAAGTCCCATGGTTCCGGATCCGTAGATCAGGTAGTGCTCGCCCATCGATCGCGGAAGGATGTCGTACCCGCGGATCGCGCACGCCAGCGGCTCGATGAGTGCGGCATCGTACAAGTCGGTCTCGTCGCGAAGCCGGTAGACGTTCGCGGCCGGGGCCTTGAGGTAGACCGCCGACGCTCCGTCGCTCGCCACGACGCCGAGACCGTTCCACTTGCGGCAGAGATTCGACCTGCCGTTGAGGCAGAACTCACAGGTGCCGCACGTCGTACTCGGGTTGACGACGATGTGGTCGCCGATGGCGAGCCCCTCCACGGCCGTGCCGACGGCGGTCACGACACCGCTCGCCTCATGGCCGGGAATGAGTGGATAGACCGTGCCCTCGAACTCGCCGTCGTACACGTGCACGTCGGTGCCGCAGATGCCGACGGCCGCCACTTCGACGACGACCTCCGTCGCCGACGGCACCGGGTCGGCGACCTCGCGCAGCGCCAGCGAACGCTCGGCCTCGAAGACAATTGCTCGCATCCGTCTCCACCCTTCTGATCGCGATGCTCGACGCTCACGCATGAAGCGGAGGTCGAGCGAGATGCCGGCACGCTGACGAACCGTGCGCCCGCGGCGGCATCCTCGATCACCCTAGCCAGTCAGCCCTTCGCCGTGGCCGGCGGGGCGCGACCTCTCGACCGCGTGCGCGAACGCATCCAGAAGCTCCGGCCGCTCGCTCGAGGCGTCGAGCACGTCGTCGAGCGCGGCGGCGATCGTCACGGAGGCAAGCACGTCGTCGGCCGCGGCCTGCGCGCGCAGGTACAGCTCCTCCAGCCTCGGACGGATGCTCAGCCCGATGGGACAGCGCTCGGACGGGGGCGTGCTATGGAGGCCGAACAGCGGCTCCTCGCCCAGCGCCTCGCGCACGTCGCGAATCGTGATGGATTCGCCAGGGCGAGCGAGCGCCCACCCTGCGCGCCCGCCCCTGTGCGCGATCACGAGACCCGCGTCACGCAGCGATCCGAGGAGCCTGCGCACGACCACGGGGTTGGTGCGGATGCTGCCCGCGATGTCTTCAGACGTGGCGCGGTCGCCACCTAGCCGTCGCTGCAGTTCGATCCATTCCAGGGCATGCACGGCCAGGCTGAGCCGGGAGTTGGCGCTCATGCGTCGGCCGTGGGCGCGGGAGCTCCCTTGAGCAGTTTCGCCGCTCCCCACAGAGAGCCGACGTTGGCGCGCCCCGGCTGCTTGGCCAGCATCCACTCGTAGAACTCGATGGCCGTCGCCGTGCGCGCATCCGCCTCTTCGATGTCCTCGAGGTACCGGATGGTCGCCTCGATGTCTGCGGCAGAGTCGTCGCCCGATGGCTGCTTGTGTCCGCTCACGACGTGGCGCGCATCCAGCTGCTCAAGGCGGCGGAGCGCGGCGATCCAGTTGAGACGGGTGGCGGCAGTCGTCTCCGCCAGGTAGGGATACGTCTGGCTGTAGACCACGTCGCCGGCGACGATGAGCCGCAGGTCGGGGACCCACAGGGACGTCGTTCCTGTGGTGTCGGTGTCGCCCGCCTCGATCACAACGAACTCGTGCCCCTCGACCGTGAACGCGCCCGTCTCGAGCACGTCCGGAAGCTCGACCTGCGGAATCCGGCCGGGGAAGAGCTTGCCCCAGAAGCCGTCCCGCCACTCGGGCCGCGCCTGCGTCTCCAGCTCGGCGACGGTTCCCGGCATGGCGAGGATGCGCGCCTCGGGAAACGCCGCGCGCAGCTGGGCGACTCCGAACGCGTGATCCCCGTGGCCGTGCGTGAGATAGACGGCCGCGAGCCGCTTGCCGTGGCCGCGCACCCACTCGATCAGCCTGTCGTTCTGATCGATCGTCGCGTACGTGTCCACGAGAACGGCCTCGCTTTCGCCGAGGATCAGCGTCGCCGAGTTGGCGACCCACCTCCATTCGTCCTGACCGTCCGGCAGGTCCCTCGTGAGACCCTCCCGTCTCTCGGTCCACACCTCGTACCGAAGCTCGCTCATGGCATCCGCCCCTCGATGTAATGTAACTACTTTGGTTACGTCGAGCATAACCATGCCGCGTCGCGGCGCGCAAGAGTGACGAGAAGTGGCTCGGGATGCTGCTGTCCACGGGTTGAGCCGCTGCACGGGGCGGATCATCATCGACTATGCGAATGGCGGCGGAGACGGTTGACGTGAACGGCCATCGCCTCGGTGTGCGGCTGTCTCTCGCCGCGCCGACAGCGTCGAAGGAGGAGCCGTCGGCCGTTGTCTTCGTGCACGGGATAGGAATGTCGCACCGCTCCTTCGCGCGCATCCAGCGCCTCGTGAGCCGCTCGTTGCACACCGTCTCCATCGACCTGCCCGGCTTCGGCGGCGCGGCATCACCGCACCGACGACTGGGCATCCGTGGGAACACCGCCGTCGTCGCCGCCGCCCTGCAGCGCCTCGGCGTCGGCCGGTGCACTGTCGTCGGGCAGTCGATGGGAACGCAGATCGCGGTCGAGCTGGCGCACCTCCGCCCCGAGCTCGTGCAATCGATCGTGCTCATCGGGCCCGTCGTCGACGACCGTCGGCCGACCCTCGCGCAGCAGGCAGCCGCGCTGCTGCACGACTCGCTGCACGAAGGCCTGGGCATGAACGCGGTCGTGGCGACCGACTATCTGCGCAGCATCCCGCAGTT
>NZ_DASZVF010000063.1:0-36239 GCF_035547335.1 Humibacter sp.
CAGGCACGGAGCCCGGCACTCGCTGCCGCCGCACCGCGTGCCGTATCGGGCGAACCTGTGGGCGCTGGCACGGCTGGGCGTGCGGGCTGTGGTGACGTCGTCGGCGGTCGGCTCGCTCTCGACGCGCATCCCGCCCGGCTCGTTCGTGCTGCCCGATCAGCTGATCGATCGCACGTGGGGCCGTGCCGACACGTTCTTCGACGGGGGCGACGTGCAGCACGTCCCGTTCTCCGACCCGTACACGCCCGAGCTGCGCGGCATCGCCGCGAGCGCACTCGCGGCGGCGGGACACGAGGTCGTGCCCGCGGCCACGACCGTCGTCATCCAGGGTCCGCGGTTCTCGACGCGCGCGGAATCGCGCTGGTATCGGGATCTGGGAGCGCACCTCGTGAACATGACGCAGTACCCCGAGGCCGCGCTGGCCGCCGAGCTGAATCTCGACGTCGTGAACCTCTCGTTCGTCACCGACGTCGATGCGGGCGACACGGAAGCCGAGGCCGTCGACCCCGCCCTCGTGCTGGAGCGGATGGCGCAGGCCGAACCTCGGCTGCGTGCCTGCATTGGGGCGATCGTCTCGGCCATCCCCGCCGGCTTCACGCCTCGGGTGAGGATCCCCGAGGATGCCGTGCGCCGCCTGCTAGCGGTTGATCCCACTGCGGATCGCGTGTCGGAGCCCGGGGCGCCGCGGTGAGCCCGCGCATCCTCCTCACGGGCGGCGCAGGGTTCATCGGCTCCCGAGTTGTCGCTGCGGCTCTCGCTCGCGGATGGGACGTGCGGGTGCTCGACTCTCTGCGCGACGACGTGCATCCGCGACGCGAAGCGGATGAGTCCGCCAGCGGAGGCCAGGATGGCGCTGCGCTGGCCGCCTCGCCGGCACCCTCGCCAGCCGCCGGATGCGACGCCGCCCGACTCGAGTTCGTCCACGCGGACGTGCGCGACGCCGCTGCCGTCTCGCGGGCGCTCGAGGGTGTCGACGTGATCTGCCACCAGGCGTCGAAGGTCGGCCTCGGAGTGGACTTCGACGACACGCCCGACTACGTGGCGAGCAACGAGCTGGGCACCGCGGTGCTGCTCGCCGAGGCGGCACGAGCGGGCATCCGTCGGCTGGTCCTCGCCTCGTCCATGGTCGTGTACGGCGAGGGGCGGTATCGGGACGGCGATGAGGTCGTGGCCGCGCCGCCGCGACGGCCGGCCGACCTGCAAGCGGGATGCTTCGAGCCCCTGTCGCCGCGCACGGGGCACCCGCTCACGCCGGAATCCATCGGCGAGGACTCCCCGCTCGACCCGCGCAACGTTTACGCCGCCACGAAGGTGGCGCAGGAGAACCTCGTTCGCGTGTGGGCGCGGGCGACCGGTGCGAGCGCGGCCGTTCTGCGGTATCACAACGTCTACGGACCGGGCATGCCGCAGGGCACGCCCTATGCGGGAGTGGCGTCGCTGTTCCGTTCGGCACTGGAGCGGGGAGAGCCGCCCAGGGTGTTCGAGGACGGCGGACAGCGCCGCGACTTCGTGCACGTCGACGATGTGGCCGCCGCGAACCTGGCTGCCATCGAATGGACGTCGCGGCAGGAACCCGGATCGGTGCGGGCCTTCAACGTGGCGACGGGCGAGCCGCGCACCGTCGGCGACTTCGCGCTCGCGTTGAGCCGGGCCATGGGCGGGCCGGATCCGATCGTCACGGGCGAGTTCCGGCTCGGCGATGTGCGGCACATCACAGCATCGGCGGATCGCGCTCGACGAGAGCTGGGCTTCCGCACCGCCGTCTCGTTCGAGGACGGCGTGCGCGAGTTCGCGACGGCGCCACTGCGGGCAATGGCAGGGGCGACGTGATGCGAGCCGGCAGCAGGCGGCGTGCACCCGGGCCGGCGGGGTCGCCGCAGCAGCGTCCGTCCAGCCACGGCCCGCTGGTCGCAGACGAGCCGCCGCCGGTGAGCTCCCGCGTCGCTGCTGCCGGACTGGCGGTCGCGCTCGTCGTGATGGCGGCAGGCATCCTCGTTCCCGCCCTGACCGGATGGGACGTGCACGTCAGGTCGTTCCCGCCGTTGCACGCCCAGTGGATGCCGCGCCTCGGCCCGGGCACCGTGCCGGCCGTGCTGCTCGCCGTCGCCGCCGTGGTCGCCGCGCCGCGGCTGGCGCAACGCCTCAGGTGGGGGCCCCTGCTAGGGCTCGCGTTCGGCTACGGCCTGGCATGGATGCTCGCACTCGCGACGGTCGACGGGCTCGGCGGTATCGGCCACATCCTCGACACGAGCTACGAGTACCTGCGGACCGCTCGCTCCGTCACGGATCCGATCGCGCTGCTGCACGAGTACGTGTCGCGCATCCCGCTGCACAGCACCCACCACTGGCCGGTGCACGTGGCGGGGCATCCGCCAGGCGCCCTGCTCTTCTTCGTCGCGCTCGTGCACCTCGGTCTGGGGAGCGGCCTCGCGGCCGGCACGGCGGTCACCGTCATCGCTGCGACCACCCCGCTCGCCGTGCTCCTCACGCTGAAGGTGCTCGGCGCCGAGCGGGCGGCCCGGCGCGCGGCGCCCATCCTTGTGCTCGGGCCGGCAGCGGTGTGGATGGCCGTGTCGGCGGATGCCGTGTTCGGCGCGTTCGCGGCCTGGGGCCTGTGCCTGCTGGCGCTGGCGGCACGCGCGTCGACGCGAAGAGCGATGGCCGGGTGGGCCGTCGCATCCGGTCTCGCCCTCGGCTACTGCGTGATGATGTCGTACGGCCTGCCGGTGCTGGGCATCCTCGCGCTGGCCGTGCTCGTCGTCGCGCGATCCTGGCGTGCGCTGCCCTGGGCCGCCGGTGCGGCGCTCGCCGTGGTGCTGGCGTTCGCCGCCGGCGGCTTCGCCTGGTGGGAGGCGTACCCGGTGCTCGTGCGCCGCTACTACGACGGCGTTCAGCGCAACCGCCCGTATTCCTACTGGGTGTGGGGCGACCTCGCGGCGCTCTGCTTCAGCGCCGGTCCCGTTGTGGGAGCGACGGTCGCCGCAGCCTTCTCCAGGCTGCGAACGGCGGTCCGCGCCCCGAGTCAGACGCGCACCGTCGTGCTGCTCGCGCTGGCCGCGCTGGGTTGCGTCGTCGTCGCGGACCTCTCCGGCATGAGCAAGGCCGAGGTGGAGCGCATCTGGCTCCCGTTCGAACCATGGCTGCTCATCGCGGCCGCCCTGCTCTCCGCCCGGTGGCGCCGAGCGGGGCTGGCGATCCAGTTGACCACGGCGCTGCTCGTGCAGCACCTCCTGCTCACCGGCTGGTGAGCGCTCGCGTGCGTCGGCTCCGTGTGCGCCGGGCCCCGTGTGCGTGAGCCCCGATGCGCGAGTCGCGGCGTGCTACTGGGACCGGCCGAAGCGCTGCGCATCCGAGTGGCGGTCGACCGAAGGATGCTCGTCCGCCCCGCCCGCCCCACTGCCCGACGTCCCTGAAGCGGACTGCCTGACGTCGGAGGCCACCTCCGGCCCGCCGTGATCGCGCGAACGCGACCGGTGGCCCCGGAAGTCCGCCGAGTCCGCCTCCTCGTCGTAGACGGAGTCGACGAGGTTGGGGTCCAGCCGACGGATGGCCGCCTGCATGTATCGCACGGCTTCGGCGTTGTCGGGCTCCGCCTGCTCGGTCTCGACGGTCTGCGCCATCACCGGGGCGGCGCTCCCGAGCATGTAGTAGACCTCGACGTTGCGGCCCTTCTCGTCGAGCGCTCGCAACTCGATGGTGTCGGCGCTGTCCATCCGGGTCAGCACCGCGCTGTAGTCAACCACCGCGTCGGCCGCGGCATCTCCCACGAGCACTGCTCGACCGGGAAAGATCAACTCCTTCATGACGCTCCAGAATACGAATCGGCGATGCCGCATTTTCGGGGTTGACCTCTCAGGGTAGAAGGTGCTTCACCCGCCGTCGCGCCGTTCCCGCCGTAATCAGGAGATGCGGCCCTTCGGCCGCGATATGCGGTTGAAGCGGCCACCATCCTGAATTGCAGAGGCCACTGTGCAGGGAGCCACTGTGGAGGACGCCGCTGTGCAGGGGACCGCTACCCATATCAGGACGCGCGGCCCTTCGCCCGCCATATGCACGCGAAGCCACCGTCCTCCTGATTTCGGCCTCACCGCCACCGCTTCGCCCCGGCGCTTGACGCCGCCGAATATGGCGCGTACCGTATTCAATAATGTAGTTGATAAAGGGATCCATTGAATACAGCGACAGAGAATCAGCTCGACAAGGCATTCGCGGCTTTGTCCGATCCCGTGCGGCGTGCGATCATCGCCCGCCTCAGCAGAGGATCGGCCACGCTCGGCGAGCTGGCGGAGCCCTTCGAGATCAGCCTGCAGGCGGTCTCGCGGCACATCAGCGTGCTCGAGGCGGCCGGGCTCGTCTGGCGTACCCGGGATGCGCAGCGGCGCCCCGTGCACGTGGATGCAGCGGCGCTCGGACGGCTCACTTCGTGGATCGACCGATACCGGCTGGAGGCAGAGGCGAAGTACCGCCGACTCGACGACGTGCTCGCCGAGTCGGATGCGGCATCCGATGGGCGCCACACGAAGAAGGAGAAGGAATCATGAGCCAACCGGTCGTCATCGAGACCGTTCCGGGAACGTCGGCACTCGATATCACCCGCGAGTTCGAAGCCCCGGTCGATGCGCTGTTCCAGGCGCACGCCGAACCGGAGGCGTTCCGCCGTTGGATCGGTCCGCGGGAACTGCAGACCACGATCTCGCGGTGGGACTTCGGCACAGGCGGTGGGTACGCCTTCGAGCAGAAGGATGCCGACGGCGAGGTCTCCGCGTTCCGCGGCGTCTTCCATACCATCGTGCCGAATGAACTCGTCATCCAGACCTTCGAGTACCTCCGTGCGCCCGACCAGGTCAGCCTGGACACCGTGCGCTTCGAGTCGCTCGGCGCGGCACGCTCACGCCTGACCAACCGGTCGGTCTTCCCGTCGCGGGAAGCCCTCGAGAGCATGCTGGCATCCGGCATGGAGCACGGCGTCGACGAGGGATACCAGAAGCTCGACGACGTTCTGCGCGACGACGTTCTGCGCGACGCCGCGGACGGGAGGCGAGCACAGTGACCAAGGTGATCGCCGACATCTCCGTCTCGCTCGACGGCTTCGTGACCGGACCAGACCCGGGCCCCGAGAACGGCCTGGGCGACGGCGGGGATGCACTGCACGAGTGGGCATTCTCGGAAGAGCCGGATGAGCAGAAGCTGCTGAGTGACGGCGCCGCGCGGTCGGGAGCGGTGGTGCTCGGCCGCCGGCTGTTTGACGTGGTCGACGGGCCTGGCGGCTGGAGCGACGAGATCGGATACGGCGCGCGGGAGGCAGCCAAGCCGGCGTTCGTCGTCGTGACCTCCAACGCACCGGCTTCGGTGAGATTGACGGGCCTCGACTGGACCTTCGTGACCACGGGCTTCGCGGATGCCATCGCGGTCGCTCGTGAGAGAGCACAGGCGGCATCGGCGGCCTCCGGCAGCGACCTCGACGTGGTCATCATGGGCGGCGGAGCCACCGTCGGCTCGGCAGTGTCGGCCGGCCTGGTCGACACGTTGTCCGTTCACCTCGCTCCCGTCCTCCTGGGGTCGGGAACGCCGCTCTTCACGGGTGGTTCGTCACGACGGCTCGTCCAGCGGGACGTGCGGCGCACACCGAACGCTGTGCATCTCACATATGAGGCGGGCGGGCCCGATCGGTGAGCGACCGGGCAGCGATCGACTGCATCCTGAAGGCCAATCGGTACCTCGTGCTCGCGACGGCTGATCTGGCCGCACGACCGTGGGCGACTCCGGTGTTCTTCGCACCGCTCGGCGCGGACAGCATCTGCTGGGTCTCCTCACCGGAGAGCCGTCATTCTCGAACGATCGCCGAACATCCGTCCATAGCCGTGTGCGTCTTCGACTCAACGGTCGAGGTCGGACGGGCGGAGGCGGCGTATTTCGACGCCGATGCGAGGCTCGCAGCGTCCCACGAGGTGGAGCCGGCGATCGCCGCCCTCAACGACCGGCTGCCGGAAGGCAAGCGGCTGACCGTGGTCGACCTGATGCCGAAGGGTCCGATGGCGGTCTACCTCGCTCGGCTGCGCAGGTCGTACATCCTCGTGCGCGGAGGTGATCCCGAGCACGGCAATGTTCTCGACATGACGCTCGAGGTCTGATCCGCCCGGATCGACTGTCAACCCCTTCGAGCCATGCCGGGTGACGACGATCATCGTCGGCACACCCCATCGATACGGAGAGGACGGTGCTCTATGAGTCAGCCGGAGCAGCAACAGAACCCGCCGGGAACCGAGGCCGAGCTGCAGCCGAAGGCCGATCACGGCGAGGAGTCGTATCAGGGCAGCGGCCGGCTGCAGGGCAAGGTCGCGATCATCACGGGCGCCGACAGCGGCATCGGGAAGGCTGTGGCCATCGCGTTCGCGCGAGAAGGCGCCGACATCGCATTCGGCTATCTCGACGAAGAGGATGACGCCCGCGACACCGAGCACTGGGTCACCGAGGCCGGCAGGAAGTGCGTCGCGCTCAGCGGCGACATCTCCGATCCCGCAGAGTGCCGTCGTCTCGTGGATGCCGCCGTGAAGGAGTTCGGCAAGATCGACGTGGTCGTCTCGAACGCCGCCATGCAGCGCACGTACACCAAGGTCGAGGACATCCCCGACGACGAGTGGGACAAGACCATCGCCACGAACCTCAGCGCGTACTTCTATCTCGTGAAGGCGGCGCTGCCGCACATGTCTTCGGGCGGCTCCATCATCGGAACGTCGTCGGTGAACTCGGATGCGCCGTCGCCGACCCTCATGCCGTACGCCGCGACCAAAGCCGCCATCGCGAACATGACCGCGTCGCTGGCGCAGCTGCTGGGGGAGCGTGGCATCCGCGCGAACAGCGTCGCGCCCGGGCCGGTGTGGACGCCGCTCATCCCGTCGACGATGCCGGCGGAGCACGTGGCGAAATTCGGCGACAACACCCCGCTCGGTCGTCCGGCTCAGCCTGCCGAACTCGCTCCGGTCTACGTGCTCCTGGCCAGCGACGAGGCGTCGTACATCTCCGGTGCGCGCGTCGCCGTCACGGGAGGCCGGCCCATTCTCTGACCGCCATTTCCACCGACCGTCCGTGTCTCCGGCGATCTCCGGAAGGAGTTCACATGATTGACGAAGCCGAACTCTCCAGCATCCTCGCCAGCGATGGCATGTGGACCTTCGCATACCTGGACCACCATGGCGACGAGCCCCAGCCCGCCCAGCACAGCAGACGCCATGCGCTGGTGGACGAGCTTCGCAAGTGCGGTGCGCCCGAGCCCGACGTGCAGGCGGTCGACGATGCTGTCGCATCCGACGCCGGCATCCCGAGCCCGTCGGTGATCTACCTGCTGGTGCGAAACGGGGCTGCCGAGGTCGTCGAGAGGTTCGTGGGCCGCCGACTGGGGCCCGAGCAGGTGGGGTACGGGCGCATCCCTCCTGTGCTGCCGCTCCTTCGGCACCGGGCAGACGACATCCGGTACGTCGTGGTCGAGGCGGGCCGGGAAGGCGCGCACCTTCGTGTCGAGCTCGCGGGACGCACAGGCGCCCAGGAGGCGGCGGAGGTGGAAGGGCGAACGGACAGCCTGCCGAAGGTGCAGGCGGGCGGCTGGTCGCACAAGCGGTATCAGACGCACTCCGAGGAGATCTGGAAGCAGACGCAGTCCGAGGTGGCCGACGCTCTCGAAGGCATCGTGCAGGAGCAGCGCCCGAGCTTCGTCGTGGTCGCGGGCGATGTGCGGGCGAGGCAGCTGCTGGAGGATGCCCTGCCGGCCGGCGTGAAAGCCATCACGATCGACGTCGACGCCCACACCAAGGCGGATGGTGCGGACGCCGGTGCTCTCGACGACGCGATCGTGCGTGCCATCGACGAGCGACTCGGCAAGGCCGTGACGGATGCGCGCGACCGCGCCGCAGCGGCCGGCGGCAGGAACGGCGCACACGGCGTGCGCGAGGTCGTCGCGGCACTCCAGGAGGCGCAGGTCGACACGCTCGTGCTCGACGCCCGTGAGCTCGGCACGGATGAGACGCTCGAGGCGCTGGACGCCGAGCCGTGGGTGGCCGTCGGCGAGGACGACAGAGCGGCGGCGCGGTCCCTCGGGCGGGTGCAGGCTGCCGAGGCGCTGGCCCGCGCTGCGCTCTTCAGCGGTGCGACGGTGCTGGTCGCAGAAGATCAAGAGCCGCCCGCCGGCGAGCCGATGCCCGACAGCCCGGTGCCCGAGCCATTCGCCGCGCTGCGCTGGCCGCGCGAGAACGGCGTGGCAGGCTCCGTCTGAACTGTAACCCTTCCATCCCCCGTCCGAGGGGCCCGACGGGTGATTTTCGAGGTGATATTCGCGTGCGCGAGGTGAGCGCGTCTCCCCCTCGCCGGTACCTGACCGCGATCGCCGGGCGTTCGGGGGCATCGGCGACCGGCAGGTAGCACGAGGGGGACACCTGTGTCCGCACGGCAGAACAGACACGTTCGCGAATCGGTTCGGTTCACCATGGGCACGCCGCGGCGGTGGATCGTCGCACTTGTCGCCGGTGCGATGACGCTGGGCACCGTCCTGGTCGGCGCTGCACCGGCGTCGGCGGCGCCCGTGTACCAGATCACCGCGTCGTGGGCGGACGGAACCCCCCACGACGGTGAAGTCGGGCGACGTCGTCACCGGCGTGTGGCGGGTGAACATGAACGACGACGCCCCGGCGCCGGCGAACGACCCGGTGGACAACGTCACGGTGACGATCACGGCGCAGAACGGGCACTTCGGCTCCGTGCCGAGCGGCTGCAAGACGGGTGGCGTGACGCCTGCGTCGAGCATCTCGGCTGACGGTTTGACTCTCACCTGCAACCTCGGCACGCAGATCGAGGGAACAGCGGTGGTGCTGCAGGCGCCCATCGTCGCCGACGGGGTCACCAGAACCCGGATTGCACGACGAAGCACCGCGTAGAAGATCCGGCCGCGCCTCTGGCTGATACCGGAAGCAACGTGGTCGGCTGGGCGCTCGGCGGACTGGGGCTGCTGCTCGCCGGCATCGCCCTAGCGCTGATCCGCAGGCGCCGCACCGCATAGGCGGAACTGCCTAGGCCGAGCTGCCTAGGCCGCATCGCGAATGACAGGCACGCTGCCGGGCCGTCCGACGAACTCGTCGGTGGCCCGGCAGCGTCGTTCTGCCATGATCTTCGCGGCTTCGCAACGGGTTCACTCGACGCGCGTCATGGTGCAAGGTGCCGGTGTGGAACGACCGACGAGAAGAACGACCGACACCCTGACGTGGACGGCAGCAGGCCTCTACGCCCTCGGCTTCGTCCTGTTCGTGTCGGTCGTGCTCGCCGGCGCCCTCGCTCTGCTGTGGCTCGTGATCGTCTTCGTGCTGGCCGGTCTGGCGGTGTCGCTCCTGCTGGAGTACCGGTGGCGCAGACGCCACGGAGCGCGAGGGCACGAGGTGAGGCGATCGGATGCCCGATGAGACACCGGACCAGCGGGGATGGCTGCGGCTCAGGTCGCATCATCGCATCATCGGGATGGCGATCGCCGGACTGATCGCGGGGGGAGCATCCGCACTGCTGGGCGCACAGGCCGACGCGCCCGTGATCGGGTGGGACGTCGCGTGCATCACCTACGTGCTGTGGTGCTGGCTGGCCGTTCGCCGGCTGGACGACGAGAAGACCCGGGAGCACGCGAGGGTGGAGGACACGACCCGGGCATCCACCGATGTGCTGCTGATCATCGCCAGCGTGGCGAGCCTGGGTGCCATCGGGGTGAGCCTCATCGCCGCACGTTCGGGCAATGACTGGGAGAAGGGACTCGCGCCAGCGCTCGCCGTCGTCAGCGTCGGGCTGTCCTGGCTGCTCATCCACACGCTCTTCACCCTGCGCTACGCGCGGCTCTACTACACCGAGCCCGAGGGCGGCATCGACTTCAACATGGACGAGCCCCCGCACTACCTCGATTTCGCCTACCTCGCGTTCACCGTGGGCATGACGTTCCAGGTGTCAGACACCAACCTGCATTCGCGCGAGATCAGATCGGCCGTGCTGAAGCACATGCTGCTGTCATACCTGTTCGGCTCCGTCATCCTCGCCACTACCGTGAACCTCGTCGCGGGGCTCTCGACGTCGTCCTGACGCTCCGTTCGGGATGCCTCGGTGCCCGAGTGCGCGTTGCTCCCGCCGCGCAAGGCCTTGTCGCTGAGAGACCGCGCGGCCGATGCTGGCGAGGATCGGGAAGGACACGGCACGAACGATGGAGGCGCACGCGAAGAGCACGACGACATCGCGCGACACGGGCGGCGCGGAGAAGGAGGGGCGGCCGAGCCCGGTGCTCCGATTCCTCCGGGTGCTCGGCCCGGGGCTCGTGACCGGAGCCGCCGACGACGACCCATCGGGGGTCGCCACCTACGCGCAGGCTGGTGCGACGTACGGCAACGGGCTGCTGTGGACCGTCCCCGTCTCGCTGCCGCTCATGATGGCCACACAGGAGATGTGCGACCGCATGGCGCTCGCCACCGGCGACAGCTTCGGCAAGCTCATCCGCCGCCGATTCGGCTCCGGCGCGCGCGCCGCCGTCGTCGTGCTCGTCGTCGCGCTCGTCGTGGCGAACTGCCTCAACCTCTCGGCGGACCTCATGGCCATTGGGCAGGGCATGCAGCTCATCCATGCCGGCCCAGCCCCGCTCTGGTCGGCCGCCGCGGGCATCGGGATCGCCATCGCGCTGACCGCAGGGTCGTTCGAGTGGATCGGCCGCATCTTCAAATGGCTGTGTCTGGCGCTCCTGGTGTACGTCGGGGTGCTCTTTGTCGCGCACGTGAACTGGGGCGAGGTGCTGCTCGGACTCGCGGGCGGCCAGTTCCGCTTCACGCCCGGATATCTCGGGCTGGCCGTTGCCGTCTTCGGCACCACGGTCAGCCCCTACATGTTCTTCTGGCAGACGGCGCAACGCGTCGAGCAGCTGCGCGACGAGGACCTCAAGGGATCCAAGGCGCCGTCCCTTTCGGACAGGAGCGCGTCGGGGGCCAAGCGGCGGCTTCGCGGCGGCCGCATCGACGTGTTCACCGGCATGGTGTTCAGCGTGCTGATCATGTTCGCGATCATCGCGGCCACCGCTGCAACCCTCGGAGCGCACCACGAGAAGGTGTCCAGCGCGGCCGAGGCGGCGAAGGCCTTGGAGCCGGTGGCCGGAACGTGGGCGGGTGCACTGTTCGCGATCGGATTCATCGGCTCGGGCATCCTCGCGGTCCCCGTGCTGGCTGCGTCGGGATCCGCCGGCCTGGCCGCGCTGCTCGACAAGAACTGGGGTCTGGAGAAGAGCCCGGCCAAGGCGCCGGTGTTCTACGGCCTCATCGCCGTGGGCATCCTCGCGGCAACGGTGCTGGCCGTGTTCGTGCACAATCCGATCCAGCTGCTCGTGTTCTCCGCGCTGGTCAACGGCATCGCGGCAGGACCTTTCCTGGTGATCATGATGCTCATCGGCCGCGACCGGCGCATCATGGGCAAGTACCGCAACAGATGGCTCTCGCAATCGCTGGGATGGCTGACGACGGTGGTGATGTGCGTTGGCGGAGCGTACGGCATCTGGTACACCGTCGCGGGAGGATGAGCGCATGGAGCTGATGGCATCCGAGCCGACGGCGGATCGTCGTCACGGACGGGACGAGACGCGGGACGAGCGTGCCGACCGCAACTGGGGTGAGCTCGTCCAGGAGCTCAGGGTCACGCAGACCGGCACGCAGATCCTCTCCGGATTCCTCCTCACGGTCGCCTTCCAGCAGTCGTTCCAGCACCTCAGCGGGTATCAGAAGGTCATCTACCTCTGCCTCATCGTGCTCGCTGCGGCCACGACGGCCGTCGGACTCCTCCCGGTCGCCCTGCATCGCGCCATGTTCCGGCGCAGACGCAAGGAGTGGCTCGTGACGCAGGGCAATCGTCTGCTGGTCATCGCTCTCAGCCTCGTCGCCGCGCTCACCTCGGGCGTCGTGTTCTTCCTGTTCGACGTGGTCGCCTCCCTGACGGCCGGGGTCATCGCGGGCATCGCGGCAGCCGTCGCCATGATCATGTGGCTGCTCGTCTACCCGCTGGCGCTCCGGCGATCGGGCACCGCAGGCGACGACGAGCCGATGGCCAGGCACGGCGCTGTCGGCAATGGCGAGCCTTCGGGTGCGTCGCCGACGACGAGGGATGGGCGCGAGGGAGGCCGTCGGCCTTCCGCGGCGTCAGGGTACGCGAGGGATGAGGAAAGGGCAGATCATGGCTGACTTCCTACGAGACATGGCCGACAACGGGTCTCAGGACGATACTGTGGCCGCCGTGGAGCGGATTGCCCAGGATCTCGTCGAGGACATCGAGCACGGTCGCGTTCGCGGAGACACGGCGGAAGAGCTGGAGAGACGGCTGAAGGCCGAGGACATCGAGCTGCGACCCGAAGCGGTCGAGGCGCTCGCCGATGACGTCGAGGAGGAAGCGTCACGGTGACCGAGGCGGGCGCGACACCGCCGGTCGCGAGCGATTCATGACCACCTCGTTACTGGTGCTGGCCGACACCCACGTGCCGCGTCGAGCGCGAGACCTGCCCGAGCAGGTGTGGGATGCCATCGACCGCGTGGACCTCGTCGCGCACGCGGGCGACTGGGTCTCGCTCGAGCTCGTCGAGCGCATCCGGGCGCGCGCCGAGCTGCAAGGCGTGTATGGCAACAACGACGGATCCGAGGTGCGCGCCGTGCTGCCGGAGGTGGCGCGATGGCGGGTGGAGGGCATGCGATTCGCCATGGTGCACGAGACCGGCGCGGCGCACCGCAGGGAAGCGCGCATGGACGTGGCGTTCGACGACGTGGACGTGCTCGTCTTCGGTCACAGCCACATTCCGTGGGATTCGGTGACGCCGGCGGGGATGCGGCTGCTCAATCCCGGTTCCCCCACCGACCGCCGTCGGCAGCCCCGCGCCAGCTACCTCGAGATCGTCGTCGAGAACGACCGTCTCGACGACGTGCGGTTCGTGTACCTGTAGTGCGACGGCGGGCCTAGGGCGACTGCGCCTGTCGTCGTGCCGTCGAGCGCTGACGACAGGATCACCGCCGGCATCGTGCGCAGCTCCAGCACAGGACGGCAGGACAGGGCCGCCCGGGCGCGTGCACGTCCGTGACACCACTAGGCTCTAGACGAGCGTTTGCATTGGGGGTAATGCATCGATGGAACGGGCCATGGCCCCGGCGCCGCCGAGAAGGCTGCTGCGTCTGCTGCGTCTGCTGCTCTGCACCGCGGCGGCCGCGGGCGGCTTCGTCGTGCTCGGCCTCGCGTTCGGTGCGATGTCCGCCTCGGCCGCAGACACCGGAGCAGCCACGCCTTCCTCAAGCGCCGCACAGTACGGCTCGGATTCGACGAGCGGCACGAGTGCCGGTGCCGGTCTACCCGGATCCGGTCTGCTCGCATCCGTCGGCTCGCTGCTGACAGCCGTCACGACCCCCGTCTCGAACACGGTGGATGCCGTCACCTCGACGCTGTCATCCGTCGTCGCACCCGCGTCGTCGACCGCGCCGCCTGCAAACACTCCGCCCGCCACCACCCCGCCAACCACCCCGCCCGTCGGCGCGACGCCTGTCTCCGGCTCGCCCACGGGCACACCGGATGCCGGAACATCCGCCTCGCCGTCGGCACCGGTCACGCAGACCGTCGCGTCCGTCACCGGCGCCGTCGGCCGGCTGGTCGGCGCGGTCCCGGTCCTGGGGCCCGGTGTGAGCTCGGGTCTCGCACAGCTCGTGAGCGTGACGGCTCCGGTGACGGGTGTCGTCGACGGCGTCCTGGGCGACGCCGACGTGCTGGTCGGCGGCATCCTCGGTCCGCCCGATTCCTCCGGCACAGGCGCGGCGCCGCCGGCGTCCGGTGCGCCGCCGGCCGATGGAGTCCCCACCGCTCCCGGAACCGGCGCAGCACACGACGCGCAGCCGTCGGATGCTGTCCCGGCGCCCGCCGCACCGGCATCCACTGCCGTCGCCCTCCGGCAGTCGCGCACCGCGCCGAGCACCCCGCCAGGCGCGGTCGGCGTCAGCGTGGAAGCTGCATCGCCCCACCAGCGGGCCCACGAAGACTACCCGCCACCCCATGGCCCCGATCCCGGACGGCAGACCTCCGGCGCCGGCTCAGGCACTGGCAGCGGCAACGGATCGCCAGGGGGCTCCGCGCCCGCGGCGACGCAGGAGGGCGCTGTGCTCGGAGCACAGGTCGGTCGCCTGACCGATGGTCCGCTCGATGATCGTCTTCCCCTCGTCCCGACTTTCGAAACCGACTCCGCTCCCGACTGACATCGCACCGTTCCACCCGGCACGCGCGCATCGAACGATGCTGCGCGGGCGACGGGTGGAGGCCGGGATCCGGACCGTCTCCTCGACGAACCCTCGTCGTGTGATGTCCGTGATCGGCGGTGACGACGAAACCCGCGCGCCGGGCGTCGCCGCAGGCCTACCGGCACGCGGAACGGGTGTATCGCCGGCCGAGGCGGCCGACCTGGGCTGTCCGATTCGGACCGTCCGATCTGGGCGGTCGGCCCTTGGCAGTCTGCCCGGACGGTCGGCGACGAAGAGCAGCAGTGTTTTGACGGGAGAATCAACGTGCAGCAGTCTGAGCTTGCGCAGGTGGTCGCATCGGGCGACTGGGACGGCGTCGTCCGGGTGCTCGACGAGAGCTTCTATTTCTATCTGTTCACAGATCCGGCGCTTCTCGACAGGGTGTTCACCAGCGCGGGCCCGCAATGGTACGAGGACCATCCGCGGAACGCGCTGCGCCGGGCGATCGCGGTCGCCGCGGCACGGCCCGTGCTGTCGATCGATGACCATGCCAGGGAACGGTTCGCCGCCTGGGTGGCGTCGCAACGGCGCCCGGCGGCCCGCGACCTGATGGTGCTTCGCCAGATCGGCATGGGTCAGCTCGTCGCCGCGGGTCGCTACGGCGAGGCGGCGGCCGAGGCCGACAGGGTGTGGGAACTCGTGCGCAACGCGGATGACATGGCCGGCTTCCACGACGTTCTTCCCTCGGTGCTCCTGCTCTGCGGCACGACGAAGCTGCTCGTCGCCGACACGGAGGGTGCGGTCTCGCTCTATGCCGAAGCCCTGCGCTGGGCGACGATGCGGCACGAGCATCCGTGGGCGCCGTACGCCAGGCAGCATCTGGCGCTCGCGTACGCGCTGGCAGAGCGGTACCGGCAGGCCCGGGAGCTGCTCGAAGGGAACGCCGACGATCGGCCGTGCGGCCCGGGCACGGTGCGGTTCCACTACCAGCAGCCGGGTCTCATGGCCAAAGCCCTGTGTGCCGCCGTTGCAGGCGACTCCGCTGCGGGCGCCGCGCTCGAGCAGGTCGAGGGGATCGAGGCCGGCACATGGTGGTGGATGCCTGTGCACGTGCGCGCGATCACGGCGCTGCTGTCGGGCCCTCCTTGGGACGCGATCCATGAGATCGGCCACGTGTTGCTCGCCCAGCGTGCTCGCTCCGCTCCGCGGTCGCTGGGCGGTGCCGCGCTCCGAGCCGACCTCGTCACGCTGTACCAATCGGCCGGTGATCTGCGCCATGCGCAGCGTGTGCTCGAGACGCACGGAATCAACACGCATTGGTCGGGTCTGCAGCTCGCCAGGGCCCGCCAGGCATGGCTCATGGGCGATCCGGAGGAGGCGATCGCCCTGTTGCAGAGAGATGAGTCCACCACGGGTATCCCGCTGTCGCATCAGGCGGGCCGGGCGGTCGTCTACGCGGAGTCCGAGCGCGCGGCCTCCGGGTCGGTCGCACCCCACACCCTGGAGTTCGCGGCGGCATCCATCGATTCCAGCGGGTCGCGCGTCAGCCTCACTCAGGCTTCGCCGGCGCTGCGCACGTGGCTGGGCCCGTTGCTCGCGATGCCGGTCGACGGCATCCCCGTTCGTTTCCAACCGCGAAGGCCCCCGCGCTTCACCCGCAGGGAGCGGGAGGTTCTCAACGGACTGGCGGAGGAGAAATCGATCGCCGAGCTCGCCACGGCGCTCCACCTGTCCCCGAACACTGTGAAGAGCCATGTGCGAGGTCTGTACCGCAAGCTCGGCGCCCACAACCGCGAGGAGGCGCTCTGGCTGGCGCGGATCACGTCGTGACCCCCGCCCGGGGGTGATGCGGGTGAATTTCGGGGTGAAAAGCTCCGGAACCGCTTGCACGCCGATCGCGCCGCCCGGTTGACTGATGTGCGGACTCTCGGGGAGTGCACGAACCGTGCCGCACGATCATCGTCGGTGGCGTGGCACGCGTGCGATCGAGCACCGGTCGACGCTCGGCCTGACGTATCGGATCGCGGCGCACGTTCCCCGTGCAGCTTCTCTGACGACTGGGGGAACTAGGTGCGATTCGGGGCATCTGAGACAGCAGGATCTGAAGCGAAGGGCGGCGTGCTTCCACGATTGCGGTCGCGCCGGCTGAGGATCGTCGCCACCATCGGCGCCCTCGCTCTCGCGCTGGGAACGGTCGCGGCCACGACCGTCGTGCTGTCTCCACAGTCCGCGCACGCGGCGCCGGGCAGCCCAGGCACTCCACAGGCCGGCTCCGTGGTGTTCCAGGAGGGCTTCGAGAACGGCACAGGAACCACGCCGGTGGTCCTCACGAGCTACACGGGTACGAACGGCCAGAAGTACACGGCCGACAGCGGGTGGCTCACGAACTGCAACGGACAGATCCGCAGCTTCAACACCCCGTACACCTCGCTCGGCAACTGCACGAACAACGGCGACACGTCCAACCTCGGCCAGCTCGCCTACGCACTGGGCGCCCACAACGGCGATGCGACACCGCAGGCCAACCACGCTGTCACGGCCTACACGGAGAACAACCCGGGCGCGAACGCCAGGGAGTTCCAGACCGTCGACAACATCCCGCTCGCCTCGGCCAGCGGTCGCTATCTGACGTTCAGCGTCGACACGGCCGCCGTCAACTGCCAGGTCTCCGCTCCGCTCTACCAGTTCTCCTTCCTCGACCAGAACGGCAACGCCACGAACGTGGGCGGAGTCATCAACGCGTGCGCATCCGGCACACCGGTCAACGTTCCCGCGTACGGGACTCTTCCGGCACGAACCGTGAACGTCGGGACGTACGCGGCGAACGGCTCCGTGTTGTTCAGCGGCTCCACCCTCGGTGTTCGGATGGTCAACGCCAACGGATCCGGCGTCGGCAACGACGCGGCATTCGACAACATCCGCATCCTGGATGTGACGCCCCAGCTCGACAAGTCGTTCAGCCCCGCCGTCGTGCCGACCGGAGCCACCTCGAAGCTGACGTTCACCGTGACGAACACGAGCGAGCTCGCGGCGAAGAACGGCTGGTCGTTCTCGGATGCCCTGCCGTCCGGTCTGACCGTGGCATCGCCGTCCGGCGCTGCCACCACGTGCCCCTCCGGTTCCGTCACGGCCGCCTCCGGTTCCTCGACCGTCGCGGTGACGGGCAACCTCAACGCCGGGCAGACATCCTGCACGGTGACGGTGAACGTGACGTCGTCCACTACCGGTTCGTACACGAACGGCCCCGACAACGTGACGACCACGGGTCTCGACGAGCCCGGCACCGCCACGGTGGCGTTCGAGTCGCCTGCGCTGTCGATCGTCAAGCACGCGGGAACCCCAGTCGACGTGAACGGCAACGGCGTCACCGATGAGGGCGACACCATCCAGTACACGTTCGATGTCACGAACACGGGCGATGTCCCGGTCTCCGGTGTGCACGTGGATGACGCGAAGGCCGGCAGCGTGACGTGCCCGACATCCACGCTGGCTCCCAACCAGTCGGAGACGTGCTCCGCCGACTCTGTCTACACGGTGACGGCGGCGGATGCGCAGGCAGGCCATGTCGACAACTCCGCGACGGCGGGCGGCACCTCGCCCGCCGGGGCGGATGTCACCTCCGACCCGTCGACCACGTCGACGCCGGCCGTCGTGGCCGCTCCCGCCATCAGCGTCGTGAAGTCGGCCGATCCGTCGGACGCCGACTCCTACCAGCCAGGCCAGGTGATCACGTATCGCTTCGCCGTCACGAACACCGGGAACGTCACGATGAACGACGTCGAGGTGATCGAAGGCGACTTCACCGGAACCGGGACCCTGACGGAGCCTTCCTGCCCGTCCAGCACCCTGGTGGCGGGCGAGCAGATGATCTGCTCGGCCAGCTACACGCTGACGCCCGAGGACGTCGACAACGGCTCGGTCGAGAACAGCGCGACGGCGCAGGGCACCCCCGAGGGTTCCGACACTCCGGTGCCGTCCGATCCCTCGACCGTCACGATTCCCGAGACGCCGGCGCCCGGCATCTCCATCGTGAAGTCGGCGGACCGCGACACGGTGACCGAAGCCGGTCAGGTGGTCACCTACTCGTTCGTCGTGACCAACACCGGGAACGTGACGCTTACGGATCCGCAGATCGACGACACGGACTTCTCCGGCACGGGCCAGCTGTCGGCGATCGACTGCCCGCAGACGTCGCTCATCGCCGGCCAGATCGAGACCTGCACCGCGACGTACACCGTGACGCAGGCCGATGTGGATGCCGGCACGCTGACGAACACGGCGACCGTCACCGCGACGCCGCCGTCGGGCGATCCGCTGCAGCCGGTGCCGTCGAACACGGTGAACGTGGGCATCCCGGCGACGCCGTCGCTGTCGATCGTGAAGACGGCGGATGTCGACGCTGCCGCCGTGGGTGAGAAGATCACCTACACGTTCACCGTGACCAACACGGGCAACGTGACGGTCACGGATCCGCAGGTCACCGATACCGGGTTCACCGGCCACGGAACGCTGTCCGAGGTCGTGTGCCCGACCGGACCGATCACCCTCGTGCCCGGCCAGATCGAGACCTGCACCGCGACGTACACGGTGACGCAGGAGGACATCGACGCCGGATCGATCAGCAACGCGGCAGCGGTGACAGGCACCCAGCCGAACGGCGACCCGACGCCCGAGGGCACGTCGGATCCGGTGGTGCTGCCGACCAACCCGCGCCCGGCCCTGACTCTCGTGAAGGCGGCCGACACCACTCGCGTGACCACCGTCGGTCAGGTCGTGACCTACACGTTCGTCGTGACCAACACGGGCAACGTGAACATCTCGAACCCGAAGGTGAACGAGGGAACGTTTACCGGACACGGCACGCTCTCGCAGGTGACGTGCCCGAGCACGACCATGCTCGCTCCCGGCCAGTCCATCCGCTGCACCGCCACCTACACCGTGGTCGCGGCCGACCTGGCTGCAGGCGGCACGCTGTCGAACACCGCGACGGTGACCGGCACGACGCCGGGCGGCGATCCGCTCACCTCCGACCCGTCGACGGCGAAGGTGACCGAAGTCGCCCCCGCGGCGCCCGCGGGTCTGGCCAGCACGGGTAGCGACCTGCTCGTCGCCGGCATGACCGGGCTCGGGCTGCTGATCGTCGGCATACTCGCCGCGACTGTCGCCTGGTTGCAGCGCCGTCGCCGCACGAGCTGATCGTTCGCGCCGACAGTGGAACGGCCGGCACCCTGCACCGGTGCCGGCCGTTTCGTGCGAACCCATCCCATGAGGACTGATACCTTGACCCGAATCCGCACCCGTATCGGAATCGCAGCGGTCGCCGTGATCGGCGCGGCGATGGCGCTCGTGGGTGCAAGTGCCGCGAACGCCGCCACCAGCTACAACGGCGCTTATCTGGCTTACGAGCAGACGTTCTTCGCCTACGCGAACGCCGGTGAGCTGCCGCAGTTCGCCTTCACGCAGGTGTCGGGCCAGGCGACCCCCGTCGACTTCACCGTCACCGCCCCGGACGGCACGGTGCAGCAGACGTGCCACGTCGCGGCATCGTCGCCGAAGGGCACGGCCTGCGCATCGAGCGGGCTCACCCCGTCCGTCTCGGGCGTTTGGACGATCCACTACAACCCGAACCGTCCCGACCCGGGGGCGAGGTACGACTGGGTTCTCAATGTGGTCGACGACCAGGGGCGCGTGGTGCCCGGCCGCACCTGGGTAGACAGCTACGGCATGTACCAGTCGGCCGCGGCCAACATCCAGCTATGGTTGGCCACCCCTGACGGATACGTCTACAAAGCCGATTTTCGCGGGTACAACGGCATCGGCTCGTGGATCAAGTCCAACGGCTTCGGGCTCGTCGACGCCGGAACGTGCACACCCATCTACCACTCGGTGGAAGGAAGCATCAGCGGAGCCAATGGCGTGTACATCGACCCGCGATACGCCTACAGCGATGGGTGCGGTGACCCGTACAAGCTCTTCCTCGAAGACCCGAACCCGGACCTTCCCGCAACGGCCACGACGCCGACCGGCACCGACTGGGTGCGGCCGGCCGTCGTGGCCCCGGCCGCCACCGATCTGACGCTGCAGCAGAACACGCCGACGACGCGTGCCGGCAGCTTCACCTTCGATCTCGCCGGCGTGAACGGCGGCTATACCGTGCAGATCGACACCAACGGCAACGGCACCTACACCGACGCCGTCGACAGGACCATCCCATGGGGAAGCCCTCCTGGCCACGTCTCCGTTCCTTTCGACGGGCGCGACGGTCAGGGCAATCCGCTGAATGCCTGCGCGGCGATGCACGCCAGGGTCGTCGTCGATCGCGTGGGCGAGGCGCACCTGGTTCTGGACGACGTGGAAACGCTCGGCACGAGCTCGGTGAACAACTACGGCATCAAGATCACCGGCGACACGCCAGGGATCGTTTCGGCGAACCCGAAGCTGTACTGGGACGACACGAACCTCGTTCCCCGCAATTCGTCCGAGAAGCCGCTGCCGTATGCGGACGGCAGGGCGGGTGTCGACACGACGCAGACCGTGACGGGTGCTCACGGATGGGGCCAGTGGGGGGACACCCGCAGCATCGAGAATTGGACGTACTATCAGGCGCAAGCGGGCGACGAGACGGCCATCGCGCCCAGCTGCGTTCCGGGCATCAGCGTTGTGAAGTCGGCGACCCCGAGCGACGCATCCTCGTACACGGTCGGTCAGAAGATCACGTACAGCTACGCGGTCACCAACACCGGAAACGCCGATCTGAGCAACGTGGCTGTAACGGAAGCGGCTTTCTCCGGCAGCGGGCCGGCTCCGGTCGTCTCCTGCCCGGGTGATGCTCTCGCCGTCGGCGCCCAGATGATCTGCTCTGCCGGTTACACGCTGACCCAGGACGACATCGATGCGGGAAGCCTGTCGAACTCGGCCGTGGCAGATGGCGATTCCACAGGGGAGCACATCACAAGCGAACCCTCGGAGGTGACCATCCCACGGGATCCGCACCCCGGCATCTCGCTCGCCAAGAGCGTGACACCCGCGACCGCGTCCGCGGCTGGCGACGAAGTCACATACGGGTTCACCATCACGAACACCGGCGACGTCACCCTGACCAAGCCGGTGATCGCCGAGAACGCCTTCACCGGCACGGGAAGCCTGTCGGCCGTCGAGTGCCCGGATGCCGCGGCCGTCCTGACCCCCGGTGAGATCACGACCTGCACAGCGAGGTACACGCTGACCCAGGCCGACGTCGACGCCGGTCGCGTGGACAACACTGCCGTCGTCACCGCACAGTCACCCGCTGACGAGCCCTTGGAGTCTGCACCAGCCGGGGCCACAGTGACCATCGCCGCGAACCCCGCCATCACGCTGACCAAGTCAGCGGACCACGCGCGTGTCACGGGCACCGAGCAGTCCATCCGGTACAGCTTCGCCGTCACGAACACGGGAAATGTCACCGTTGACGGCCTCGCCATCGAAGAGAGCGCCTTCACGGGTGCGGGAACTCTGTCGGCTGTCGATTGCCCCGTCACGACGATCGCACCCCACGCGACGGCGGTCTGCACCGCCGACTACCGAACCGTGTCGTCGGACGTGACGGCAGGGCAGATCGAGAACACTGCACAGGCCACCGGAGCTGCACCATCCGGCACGACCATCGACTCGGACCCGTCGAGCGTGACCGTCACGGTCGGCGCGCCAGCGACGAGCCCCGGCGCTTCGTCCGATCCAGGTGGTAAGACGAAGCCCACCGCGCTCGCGGCCACGGGCGGTCCCACTGCCAATTGGGCGGTGCTTCCCGCCGCGGTCGCGGTAGTGGCCGGTGTCACTCTCCTTTTCATCAGGCGCACGCGGCGGGCTCGAGGATAGCTTCTCCGTAGGCCAGGCCCGCGGAGGCGGCGTGGATGAGCGCCCGCCGCTCCTGCGGCGCCCGAACAAGGCCTGGACTTGCGCACGCAACCCCTGACGCCCCCGGTCCGGGATGCCTAGCGTGGCCGCCATGAACCACGACGAAGGCGCAGAGCACACGTACGGCGCGGACCCGCTCGACCCGGGTCACCAGGGTGCAGGTCCCCATCGTGCGGGTGGCGCCCGGCACGGCAACGCAGGTCACATCGAGCCGGATGAGCAAGTGGCCGCCGAGTCGGGGGAGGCGCACACCTTGGGCCATGGCGCGTCCGGCGGCGACGACTATACCGCGATCAACCCGGGAGGGACCTCGGCCGAAGAGCCGTCGAGCGATTGCAGCCGGGCCGAGCGGTAGCCAACGGGTAGTCCCATAGGGCGGAAACGGCACCGTGCCTCCGGCTCCGGCTCCGGCTCCCGCTGCGGCTCGGTTGGGCGGGCGGCGCCAGATCTCGGCCGCGCTCTCACCCGTGTGACGACTGGTCCCTCGTTCGTCAAGGCCTCGTTCTGGCAGCCCTGATCGTCAAGGCTGGGTACATGCGTCGAATCGTCTATGCGGGATCCGTCTTCTACACCGGCGATAGCATCGCTGAGGCGCTCCTCGACTACGCGCGCGTGCTCGCGTCGCGGAGCATGGCTGATGCCGTCTTCGTGCCAGGGCGCCTCGTTAGCGGGGAGACCGACAAGATCGAGGTGCTCATCGGTCCGGCGAGCCAGGTGGTGAGCGAGCCGGTCGACGAGTACGGTCCGGATCTCGTGGACGACTCCGTCGTGGCCGAGTTGCGAGAGAGGATACGGCGGCTCGCGGCTAGTCCGGACCGAAACGGTTGAGTAGGCGGCCGGCTTCGTTGCACTGCGCGGAGGCACGTGCGTGACGAACGCCATGCGCGGTGGGATCATCGGGACATGGGCTTCTTGGTGTACGACCATCGTTCGCAGTACCGATTCGATGACCGCACCCTCGCTCACCTCAAGATCGCGATCACGTCGAAACTGCGATTGCAGGAGGGTTTTCTCCTCAGCTGGCCTGTTCCACCGGAGGAGGGCAGCGGCCGGGTGAGCATCTGGTTGAGCCCTCAGATCCCGCTGCAGTTCCTCTTCACGGAAGCGACGCCTCCGCTGCTCAACCGCACGTGGTTGGAGGCGCTGGCCCGCTCGTCCCATGGCCTCCGCGGAATGGCGGTGCTCAGCGAGAGTGACGCCGAGGTCGTCGGAAGCGGCGACCCCAACGACCCGGATGTGCAGAAGCGCATCAAAGACGTGCTCGACGGAGTCGGTTGACCGCTGGACCGCGAGCGTGCCAGCAACGACACTCCGCGAAGTCCCCACCCGTGTTCGGGGAAGCGACATAGCGTGAGCAAATGGACGACATCGAGCCGACACCGGAGCAGTTGCTTGCCGCGCTGGATGCCAGCGAGCTCGTCGAGTCCGTCGCGGCGCTTGCCCTCTCGCAACGCAGCGACCTGCTCGAGAGGGTGGCTCTGCTGGTGGGCGCCAACCGGTCTGTGAGCGTGGAGGAGTTCCGCAGCGAGCTGGTGGACATCCTCGATTCCGGGCCCACCTTCCATGCCGTGCTGCACGGCGGCCAGTTCGACGGACAGGTCATGGAGCTCGACCCAGAAGACTTCGACGCCGACATGGTGTGCGCGCCGGTCGACGGCACGGATGCCGGCCAAGATGCCGCACACGCGACATCCCGCGGCGCCCCCTCGCTCTACCGCGCCACCGCAGGACAGCCCGCGCCGGGCGCGACGGTGCACTACGAGTTCGGCGGCCTCGTCGACGTGGAAGCGCCGTCGCATCGCACCTCGACCGCGTGAGGCGAGCGGTGCTCTGAGTCGCCGCGCCGTCAGGCTCTGATGGTCATGCAGGCGAGCCGGTCTCCCTCGGCGTCGAACGTGAACGTGCTCGGGCCGTTGAAGCCGTCGCCGCCCACCTGGGCCTTCAACTCGGTGCTGTCGCCCGTGACACGGAATCGCAGGTCGGTGAGCGTCACGTTCTTGCCGATGAACTCGCGGTCGCTCCATCCGCGGATGGCGTCGTGTCCGGTGAAGACGCGGCCCCAGTCATCCACGGCGCCGGTGTCGGCGAAGCAGGCCAGGAAGCCCTCCGTGTCGTGTGCAGTGGATGCCTCGATCGCAGCGCGCACGACGGACGGAACGTCCACGGGAATCGTGTCGGTCATGACGTCTCCTCGTCTGGAAGCATGCCCTGGCGAATGACGGTGAGTAGGCGCTCCGTGTGCGGCCCGCGTCACCGTCGGCTTTCAGGCTACCGAGCCGGACGGCGGCGGGGAACTGGGCGTGCGCTGCGACGCTCGTCCGTCCTTCAGCCGAGGACGGCCCGGCATCCTCTAAGGTGGTGCGGTGGCAGCATCGAGGAGCACCCGGCGCGACGCCGGGGGTCCCCGGCGTTCGAGGGGCGCGGCTGGCGTGGAAGCTCCGACCGATACGCCGACGGCCATGCATTTCGGCTCTGGTGCGAGCACCGTCGAGCCCGGCGCCCGGCGGAGTGCGGCCGCACGTGGGGCGAAGGCGCTGCGGCCGATCGCCCGACACGGCAGGCTTCGCAGGCGCCCGTGGGCGACGTTCGGCAAGGTGGTCGCCTCCGCCGCGGTCGTCGCGGTCGTCAGCGTGCTCGGCATCGGTGGGGTGGCAGCTGCCAATCTCGTCTCTGACGTGAAGCCCACCGTGCACCTCGTGGGCGAGGAGAAGCTGGGTCCCGTTCCCGACATCGGCGCGCTCGAGGGCGGCGTGAACATCCTGCTCGCCGCGACGGACACGCGTTCCGGCCAGGGCGACGCCTGGGGCACGACCGACGACAGCTCGGGCGTCGGCCTCAACGACGTCACGATGCTGGTGCACCTCTCGAAGGACCACACGCACGCGACGGTCGTCAGCTTTCCCCGCGACCTGATGCTCGCCATCCCGAAGTGTCCGGACGGGGACGGCGGATGGAACAGCGCCATGTCGTCTCAGCCGCTCAACACCACGCTCTCCGACGGCGGCGTCGCGTGCACCGTGCTCACGATCGAGCAGCTGACCGGTCTCGACATCCCGTTCGCCGGCGTCGTGGACTTCGAAGGCGTGGTCGCGATGTCGAACGCGGTGGGCGGGGTGCCGGTGTGCATCACCGGGGGCGGCATCCACGACGAGCACACCAGTCTCGACCTGCCGGATGGCACGTCCGTGCTGCAGGGCATGCAGGCTGCGGAGTTCCTGCGCACCCGGTACGGCGTGGGCGACGGCTCCGACCTCGGCCGCATCAGCAACACGCAGGTGTTTCTGTCGTCGCTCGTGCGCACTGTGATGACGAAGGCGACGCTGACCAATCCGGTGAAGGTGTGGGGCCTCGTGAAGGCGGCGCAGCAGCACATCCAGTGGTCCGACTCGCTGAGCAACGTCACGACGCTGTACCAGATCGCCATGGCTGCGAAGGACCTCAAGTACGAGAACATCTCCTTCGTGCAGTACCCGGTCGGCAACGACTCGGACTACCCCGGCAAGGTGGTCGCCGATCGGGAGTCGGCGGATGCGCTCATGGGCGCGCTCAAGAACGACCAGCCCATCGTGCTGACGGGCGGTACCGGCGTGGGGTCCGTCGCGCCCTCGGATGCGCCGAGCCCGTCGGATGCCTCGGGCGGCAGCGCTGGCGACTCGAGTGCGTCTGCCGGGAGCGGTTCTGCCGGGAGCGGTTCGGGCGACAGTGGTGGCGACTCCGGCAGCAGCGGGGGCGCGGGCTCCGGCTCGGGCGGGTCCACGGCATCCAGCACGCCGGTCGAGCTCCCGGATAACGTCAAGGGACAGACCGCGGCGACCCAGACGTGTTCGAAGGGCAACAACTGACGAGGTGCGCCTCGTGCCGTGCACCGGCCGCCGCGTGACGGCGCTTGAGGGGTGGGGTCGGGTGAGTGCCTCTGCGGGTGGGTGCCGCGACGCGTGACGGTCGCGTCAGGTGAGCGTGCTCGCTCGTCGGGTGAGCGTCATCGCTCGCGGATCAGAACAGCGTGGGCGCGGCATCCTTCAGCGCGCCCTCGAGCTCAAGCAGGAAGCGCTTGCGCTCGAGCCCTCCTGCATAGCCGGTGAGGCTGCCATCCGAGCCCACGACGCGGTGGCACGGAACCGCGATCGACAGCGGGTTCTGGCCGACGGCACGTCCGACCATGCGGGCCAGGGACCGATCGCCCAGCTGCTCGGCGATGCGGCCGTACGTGATCGTCTCGCCGCACGGGATCGCGCGGAGGATCGCCCACACCCGCTGTTCGAACTTGCTGCCCTCCGCCCGCGTGGCGAAGTCCAGCGAGGTGCGACGTCCCTCGAGGTAGTCGCCGAGTTGAGTGGCAGCCTCGGCGATGACCGGATCGGTCGGCGACACCTCGGGGCCGAACGTCGACCTGTCCGGGCGCGTCCAGTGACCCCGGTAGTAGACGCCGATGACGTCGTCTCCGTCGGCCACCACGGTGACCTGGCCGATGCGCTCCGGGATCTGCGGAGCGGAAACGACCGCGTGCCTGATGCTCATGCTCGACTCCTTGCGTTCCTCCACACTATGCAGACGCTCGCCGTGCCGCCGGCGTGAGGTGCGGCGTTCGGTTCGCGCGCATCTGGTTTGCGGGCGTCGGGCGGTCGGTACGGCGGCCGGACCGTCGTCGTGGGGCACACTCGTCGCCCGGATCGCCAGGGCTTCTCGTCGGTTGTTCCCACTGAGATATACCGATTCCGCTAAAACCCCACTCGTGGCGGTCGGTCTCAGCGCAGACGGCATGTCTCAGCGCAGATGGCGTGTCTCGGGCGGATGGCCGCCCAGCGCGGACGCCGTACCTGACCCTGCGTTCCCACTGCCGTGGCCGGCACGAACGGTATGTCCTGCGGCACCGGCGCGTGCGGCAGCTCGTGCGGAATCGACTGGGGCATGCCGCGCGTGGGGGAGCCGTGGGTAGAGTCGCGAGGTGTCGCAGGCATCCGTCTCGTTCTGGTATTCGCAGCTGCCCGCGCCTCAGCCGAAGCCCGGGCTCGCCGGGAACCTGCGTGCGGATGTCTGCATCGTAGGCGCCGGCTTCACCGGCCTGTGGACCGCGTACTACCTGAAGAAGACGCAGCCGGACCTGCGCGTGGTGGTGCTCGAGCAGCGGTTCGCGGGCTACGGGGCATCCGGACGCAACGGCGGATGGCTCACCAACTCGGTCACCGGCGGCCGCGAGCAGTATGTGGCGACGCACGGACGTGAGGGCGCTCAGGCGATGCAGTCCGCGATGACGGCCACCGTGCACGAGGTGGCGCGGGTGGCGCAGGCGGAGGGCATCGAGGCCGACCTCGTGCTCGGCGGCGAGCTCAACGTCGCGCGCAACCCGGCGCAGCTCGCCCGGCTGCACGAATGGGCGGAGGGCGAGGCCGGGTGGCAGGATGTCGACGCCGAACTGCTCGACGCGGCGCAGGCATCCGCTCGCATCGCCGTGTCGCACACCCTGGGCGGGCTGTGGCAGCCGCACTGCGCGCGCATCCAGCCGGCGAAGCTCGTGCGGGGGCTCGCGCGCGTGGTCGAGGCGCTCGGTGTCGAGCTGTACGAGGGCACCAAGGTCTCCGCGATCGAGCCGCGGAGTGCCGGGAGGCCGGCCAGGGCCGTGACCGCGCGCGGTGCCGTCGACGCCGACGTCGTCGTGCGCGCCACCGAGGGTTTCACGGCACGCATGCCGGGGGCGCATCGGGCGTGGGTTCCGCTGAACTCGTCGCTCATCGTGACCCAGCCGCTGACCCATGCGCAGTGGGATGCCATCGGCTGGGCCGGCCGCGAGACGCTTGGCGATCTCGCCCATGTCTACATGTACGCGCAGCGCACGGCGGATGACCGCATCGCATTCGGCGGCAGGGGAGTGCCGTACCACTTCGCATCCCGGTTCGACTCCGACGGCACGACACCCGACGTGACCGTGCGGTCACTGCGCGAGCTGCTCGTGCGGTTCTTCCCGGTTCTCGCCGAGGTCGCGGTGGAACGCGCGTGGTCGGGCGTGCTGGGCGTGCCGAGGGACTGGTCGGCGACGGTCGGGTTGAACCGGGCATCCGGGCTCGCGTGGGCGGGCGGATACGTCGGCACCGGAGTGACGGCCACCAACCTCGCGGGGCGCACGCTCACCGACCTCGTGCTGGAACGCGAGACGTCGCTGACCGCGCTGCCGTGGGTGGGGCATCGAGTGCGCAACTGGGAGATCGAGCCGTTGCGATACCTCGCAGTGAACGGCCTGTACAAGGCGTACGGCATGGCCGATCGCGCGGAGGATCGCGGCTCGACCCGCACCTCGGTCATCGCCCGCGTGGCCGACTGGCTGTCCGGGCATAAGTAGCCGCCGCCCCCGCCCCGCGTGCCCCTGCGGCCGCACCCCTCGCCGCGTCACCACCTCGCCTCTCCCGAAAACAGGCGGGATCGCGCTCTCCTCGTGTGAACAGGCAGGTCTGGCCTGTTCTCGGCAGATCTGCCTGTTTTCGTGTGGCGCCACCCCTCGCCGCGTCACCACCTCGCCCCTCCCGAAAACAGGCGGGATCGCGCTCTCCTCGTGTGAACAGGCAAATCTGGCCTGTTCTCGGTAGAACTGCCTGTTTCGTGCGCATCCAACCCGGCGCAGGTCTGATCCACCACCCCGGGCGGAGGGCCGATGCCCCAGGGTCTTACGCTGGCGGTATGGGATTCGAGGCCGCCTTCGACATCGTGACTTCGTGGGTGGATGCCGGCCGCATCCCGGGCGCGGTGCTCGGCGTTCTCGAGTTGCGCGAGGCATCCGACGCGAGCACGACGGGGTCGGCCACCACGGTCCGCGCCGTAGGTGCCGCCCAGCGGGTTCCGATCGAGCGGCCCATGACCGAGGACACCTGGTTCGACCTCGCCTCACTCACCAAGGTGATCTTCACGACGCCGCGCATTCTCGACGCGGCCGCGATGGGCATCCTCGATCTCGACGCCCCCGTGACGCAGGTGCTGTCGGAGCTGCGGCAGTTCGATCTGGATGCCTGGCAGCGCCGCATCACGCTGCGCGACTGCCTCACGCACGCGAGCGGCCTGCCCGCTACGTGGCCGATCTACACGTACGGCACTGATCCCGACCAGCTGCGGGCGTTCGTGATCCAGCGGGACTGGCCGCACGGCGATCCGGTGTATTCGGACCTCAACTACATGCTGCTCGGCTTCGTGCTGGAGCGGCTCGCGGGCGCGCACATCCGCGACCTCGACCCCGGCGAGGGCTTCGCGTGGTCGGCGGATCCGGCGCAGGCCGCCGCCACCGAGTACTGCCCATGGCGCAGACGGATGCTTGTGGGCACCGTGCACGACGAGAACGCGGCCGCGCTGCAGGGCGCCGGGCACGCGGGGCTGTTCGGCACCGCGGCATCCGTGCTGGGTTACGCTCGCGGCTTGCTGGACGGATCAGGCGCCCGACCCGAGGCGCTCGAGCTGATGCGCACCCCCGTGGGGCCGACCCGCACGTACGGATGGGAGCATCCGTACGACGGCTGGTCGGGCGGAGCGGTCTGCAGTCCAGGGACGATCGGTCACACCGGCTTCACCGGAACCGGCCTGTGGATCGATTTCGATGCCGGTCGCGCGTGGACACTGCTCACGAATCGCGTTCACCCCAGCCGTTGGTCCGACAGCGGCGTCATCGAGTTGCGCCGTCTGGTGGGCGACGCACTGTACGTCTGAGGCGGTCGCGCTCGGCCGGGCCTCCGGTTGCGCCGCAGCGGACACCCGGCCGTGCCTAGCTGGAGCGGCCACTCCCCCTTCGGCCACCCGCGGTCGGCTGCGCCGAAAACAGCAGAGATCGCGCTCTCGCGCTGAGATCCGCAGATTCTCTGCTGTTCTCGGTGCTTCCTGCTGTTTTCGTCCCGGGCAGGATTCCGCCCGGTCGGTGACCGCTCGCCGTCAGACCGCTGGCCGTCCGGCCGCCAGCCGCTGGGCCGCTAACCGCCAACCGCCTGGCCGCTAACCGCCAACCGCCTGGCCGCCAATCACCAACCGTCCGGCCGCCAGCCGCTGGGCCGCTAACCGCCAACCGCCTGGCCGCCAACCACCAACCGTCCGGCCGCCAGCCGCCTGGCCACTCGGCGGCCAACCGCCCGGCCGCTGGGTCACCAACCGCTCGGCCGCCGGCGTAGCTCCTAGCAAGTCAGAGGGCTTCGAGCACGATCGCGGCGCCCTGTCCGCCGCCGCCGCACAGACCGGCGGCACCGTAGCTGCCCGCACCGGAGAGCTGCAGGCGGCGGGCGAGGTGCCCGACGATCCGCGCTCCCGATGCGCCGAGCGGATGCCCGAGCGCGATCGCCCCACCGTTCGCGTTGACGACGGCGGGGTCGATGCCGAGCTGCCGTGTTGCATACACCGACACCGCGGCGAACGCCTCATTGATCTCGACGGCAGACAACGCGGATGCCTCCACGCCCGCCTTCTGCAGCGCGGCCGCGATCGCGTTGGACGGCTGGGCATGCAGCGACGTGTCGGGACCGGCGACGAACGACTGCGAGACGATCCGGGCCAGAGGCCGCACGGAGAGTTCGACGTCGTCGCCCACGATGATGAGCGCGGCGGCTCCATCGGTGATCTGCGAGGAGTTGCCCGCCGTGATCGTGCCGTTGTCCGCGAACGCCGGCCGCAGCCGGGAGAGGCTCTCGGCCGTGGTGTCGGCACGGAGCCCGTCGTCGGCCGAGTACATGGTGGAACCCTTGCGCGACGGCACCTCGTACGGCTCGATCTCACCGGCGACGAAGTCGGCCGATGCGGAGAGCCGCTGGTGGGATGACGCGGCGTAGCCGTCCTGCTCCTCACGCGTGATGCCGAGCTTCTCGTTGTACGCCTCGGTCGAGGCGCCCATCGAGACGTGCTGGAACGCATCCGTCAGCCCGTCGTACTCCAGCGTGTCGACGAACTCGATCGCTCCGTACTTCTGCCCCATGCGCGAACCGGACCACGCGTGCGGCGCCAGAGACATCGACTCCTGCCCGACGACCGCGACGATGTCAGCCTCGCCCTGCTCGATGAGCTTCGCAGCCGTTCCGATGGCGAGCGTGCCGGAGAGGCAGACGGCGTTCAGCGTGATCGCCGGCACCGTCATCGGGATGCCTGCCTGCACGGCCGACTGCCGCGCCGGGTTCTGTCCCGCGGCGGCCTGGATCACCTGTGCGCCTTGCACGATGTCCACCTGCTCCGGCTGGATGCCCGCATTCGACAGCGCGGCACGCAGCGCGTGAGCGCCGAGCTCGACGGCCGGAACGGAGGCGAACCCGCCGTTGAACCGCAGGAAAGGGGTGCGCGCGTAGGACGCGATGAGCGCGGCGCGATTCGTCGTATTCGTCATTGAATGTCCTTGTGGGAGACGGATGCTCGGTACCCGGCAGCGTCACCCGACTCATGGCCCTGCGCCGCGCCCGGCCTTCGGTTCGAGGATAGTCGCCCTCCCTGCCGGAGGTTGAGCCTGCACCGTCGGTTGAGCCTGTCGAAGCCGCACCTCCTCGTATCGCCGGTTGAGCTTGTCGAAACCGACCGAACCATACCGCCGCTTGAGCCGGCCCATCGCTGTAACCGCCGCCCGAACCCCTCGGACCCTCGCCCCGCACCCGCGCCCGACCGCCGCAGCGTGGCATCCTCGAACCCGTGGACACTTCCGGCGAGAGCATCGCGAGCATCGTCGGTCACCTGGTGGTCATCGTGCTGTTCATCAACGCGGCGCTGCGCATGCTGCCGTCCGTGCGCCCGTTCCCGTGGCCGGCGGTCGTGTTCGTCGTGCTGATCGGCGCGCCGTCGTTGCTTCAGGCGTGGGTCCCTCAGATCACGGATGCGCTCGCGCGCGACCCGCAGGCCACTCTGCGCGGCCAGTGGTGGCGCATCCTCACTGCGCTCGGTGCCCAGGACGGCGGCCTCGTCGCAGCCGCATTCAACCTCGTGGTGGTCGCTGTCGCGCTCACTCTCGCCGGCTGGATCTGGGGTCGCTGGCTCGCTATCGCGCTCTATCTTCTGCCCTCGATCGTCGTCAACGTGCTCGCCGTCTTCGTGTGGCACGCGGCAGGCGGGGGGAGCTCGTTCGCCAACGACGGCCTCATGTTCAGCGTCTTCGCGCTCGCCTTGCTCGTTGGGTCGAGGGATGCCGCGCATCCGTCGCCGAGATCCACGGTCGTCGTACACATCTTCGGTGGTGTCGCGGTCGCGGCGGCGATCGTGCTGGTCGCCACCGATGACGCGCACGGGGTGGCGATGCTGCTCGGACTGCTGCTCGGCGTCGTGGCATGGTGGGTCTTCCGTATGCGAGCAGTCGGCGCAGGACGCCCCAAGCAGCAGACGACATCGGTCAGAACGCGGTCTGCTGCAGGATGAGGCCGTTCCCGTCCGGATTGCTGAACTGCGCATACTGACCCCACGGAGCGCGCTCGACCCCAGAGTCGAACGCCACTCCGGCTTCACGAAGCCGATGGATGTCGCCCTCTAGGTCATCCGTCTCCAGCACGAGACCGCGCAGGGATCCCGACGGCATGGTCTTGAACCAGGTGACGAGCGTGATCGAGGTCTGCGCACCCGGCGGCACCACCTGGATCCAGCGCTGATCTTCGCCCATCATCGCGTCGGAGACGAGAGTGAAGCCGAGGGTATCCACGTAGAAGGCCTTGGCCCACTCGGGATCCGAGACGGGAACGGAGAAGAGCTGCACTCGGGTGATCGCCATGTCGCGACGCTACGCCCACCCACCGACGGTGTGGCGGGTCCAGCGTCTTCGTGAGTGCTGCCCCTCCACGGGAGCTGGGCGACGACGCAACGCAGTGGTGCGCCCGGTGGGCTAACGGCTAACGGCTAACGGCTAACGGCTAACGACTACGGGCCCCCGTTACGCCATGCGCCGCGGCGTCGCGTCGCGTCAGGCGGCGTCACCGAGTGCTCGCAGTCGTCGCGTCGCGCCAGGCGGCGTCACCGAGTGCTCGCAATCGTCACGTCGCGTGAGGCGGCGTCACTGTTGCTCGCAGCCGTCACGTCGCGCGAGCCGCTGTCACCGCGGTGCGCGTTGCGTTCAACGCTGTGCGCGGCGCCTTCACGCCGTGCGGGCCGCCAGCAGGTTGGCCCGCTCCGGATGCTCATCGAACCACTGCGCCACGTACCAGCACATCGGAACGATGTGATAGTTCGTGTTCTGCTCGACGTCATCCACCGCGAACTGCACGACCTTGCCCGCCAGCCCGCGCCCACGCAGATTCGGATTCGTGAAAGTGCGCGTCATCGACAGCGCGTCGCCCAGCACCGTGTAGTCGACGACGCTCGCCAGCTGACCATCGACGCGCAGCACGTAACGGTGGGCATCCGGTTCGTGGGCGTATTCCTCGGCCATGCATTCAGCGTAGGTCGGATGCCCCGCCCCGGTGGCGGTCCGCCGCTCGCCCCGCCCAACGTCCGGCAGCACTCTCGTGGTCGCCAGCCGGCCCGGTTGTCGTCCGGTCGCACCGTGTCGTCACCACCGGTGGGTCCGGTTGTTGCCTTTTCGGGTGGGCCGTCAGCATCCACGGGTCCGGTTCTTGTCCACCGGTCCGCATCTCCGCGTCAACTAGTGGACCGGTGGTCAGCGAGCGGACCCGTCGTCGCGGAGGGGGAACTGGTCGTCAGCAGGGGAGGCCAGTCGTTCGAGTTGGGTCGTCGTCGCCGGTCGGTGCGGTTGTTGCCTGTCGGGCGAGCCGTGACCGTCCACGGACCCGGTTGTTGCCCGGTCGGCCGGGCCGTCACCATCGATCGGTCCGGTTGTTGTCCATCGGTCCGCTTCTCGGCGTCAACTAGTGGACCGGTGGTCAGCAAGCGGACCCGTCGTCGCCGAGGGGGAAGTGGTCGTCAGCAGGGTGGGCGGCAGTCGTTCGAGCTGGGTCGTCGTCGCCGGTCGGTCCGGTTGTCGCCCGGTCGGCCGACCGACAGCATTCACGGGTCCGGTTGCTGTCCATCGGTCCGCTTCTCGGCGTGAATAAGCGGACCCGTCGTCAGCAAGCGGACCGGTCGCCAGCACAGGGGGTGGTCCCGACAGGGGACTGGTCGCCAACGAGCCGGCGACCGGTCACCAAGCGGACCGGTCGCCAGCAGGGGCGGCGTGAGCGTTGTGCACGCGGCGTAACGTGAGTGCCGCCGGCACGGAGGCCGGCGCAGCCCGACCCCGACCACCTGGAGGATGCCGCGATGACCGATCTGCCCGCCACGCACGAGGAGCTTCTCGCACGGATCCCGGTGAGCGAGGGGGCGCAGCTGGAGGCATCCGCCATCACGTACGGGCACGACGGAACCGAGCTCCAGGGGTATGTCGCGCACGATGCCGCTGCGCCGGAGCCGCGCCCGGGCATCCTGATCGTTCCCGACTGGCTGGGCGTCGGACCCAACGCCGAGCTGCGGGCGCAGATGCTCGCACGCCTCGGCTACGTCGCTTTCGTGGCCGACATCTATGGAGCAAATGTCCGCCCCACCAACGAGGAGGCGTCGGCTCTGGCGGGCACCTACTACCGAGACCTTCCGCTGCTGCGGGCCAGGGTGCGCGCGGCGTACGAGACGCTCGTCGAGCTGCCGCAGGTGGATGAGACGCGGATCGCGGTGATCGGCTACTGCTTCGGCGGATCCGCCGCGCTCGAGTTCGCGCGCACGGGAGCGGACATCCGCGGCGTCGTCTCCTTCCACGGCCGGCTCATCGCGCACGACCCGAGCGATGCGGATGCCATCCGCGCGAAGCTGCTCGTGCTCACGGGCGGCGCCGACCCGGTGGTGCCCGACGAAGCCGTTCACGCGTTCCAGGACGAGCTGCGCACCGTGCCGCACGTCGACTGGCAGGTCGTGACGTACAGCGGCGCTCCGCACGCGTTCACGGTGCCGGGCGAGAACTTCCGCCCGCTTGCGGATGCCCGCAGCTGGCAGGCGCAGCTCGACTTCTTCGACGAGATCTTCGCCTGAGCCATGCCCGGCACGACGTCTCGGCCGAAAGCGGAATCGCGCGCCGCATTCAGCCAGCGCGGGTCCACGGAGAAGTGCGCCTTCTGCGCGATCGTGACGGGTGAGGCATCCGCTCGCGAGGTGTATCGCGACGACGATTTCGTGGCGTTCCTCGATGCGCATCCGGTGTTCCTCGGCCACGTGCTGATGGTGCCAACCCGCCACGTGCAGACGTACGACGAACTGCCCGAGGATCTCGCCGGCCCGTGGCTGCGCACGTCGCAGGCGCTCGTGCGCGCGGTCGAAAGCGCGATGGATGCCGACGGCTCTCTCCTCATCGTCAACAACGTCGTGTCCCAGTCGGTGCCGCACCTGCACCTGCACGTCATCCCCCGATCCAAGGGCGACGGCCTGCGCTTCTGGCTGGGACCCCGCCACGCGTACGCGACGCCCGAGGAAGCGGATGCCGTCGCCGCGCGCATCCGCGCCGCCCTCGCGGCCCCCGCCACCGCCTCCGCCGGCTGACCTTGTCGAAACCGCCTCTACCCCCCCTCACCGTCGGTTGAGCTTGTCGAAACCGCCCTTGCGCGCTCCCACCGGCTGGCCCTGTCGGAACCGCCACATCCGCCACCGTCGGTTGAGCCTGTCGAATCCGCCCAGCCCGCCACCGCCGGTTGAGCCTGTCGAAACCGCCCGCGACTGTGCCGTTCCGTCCGACGTCGCCGTCAGATCGCGCCTCGCCGCCGCCACCGGGGCCGCCCGTCGACGATTTCAGGCACCTCCACCGCAACTGATATAGTCGTCAGGTTGATCGGGCAGCATCGCCGGTCAGCGCCCTACGCGCCATTAGCTCAACGGATAGAGCATCTGACTACGGATCAGAAGGTTGGGGGTTCGAATCCCTCATGGCGCACCAACGAAAACAGCGAAAAGCCCCGGAATTTCGGGGTCTTTTCGTCTTCGCGGATGACACGGCGCGACACGGGATAACACGCCCATGTGTGCACCAATGTGTGCACCTACCGCGAGCTTAGGTTTAGCCTGATCTCGTGCCGAAGCGACGCGACCACGGCCAAGGCGGCCTCTACGAGCTAAAGAGCCGCGGATTGTGGCGCGGGGTCGTCGACAACGGCTACACATCCGACGGGCGGAGGCGGCAGGTTTACGTACATGCCAAGACGCGCG
>NZ_DASZVF010000064.1:0-30870 GCF_035547335.1 Humibacter sp.
GGGAGGTTCATGAAGCTCTGGCCGATGGACTGTGCGTTCGTCTCCGTCACTAGGAACCGCTCCTGCTTCGACGAATACAGACGATCCGCCTGCCGGAACAAGCCGCCGACGCCCGAGGTGGTCCACGGCGTCTGGGCCGACTCGTGCTTCGTGAGGTCGAGGTGGTCCTGCATCGCGTAGTACGGGTTACCCGCGGCGATGTCGAGCGATTCCGTCAGCTCGCGGTCTTCGACGGCCGGACGCGGGTACGCGAGGCACGTCGTCACGAACTGCCCGGGGGTCGAGTACTCGCGCACGATTCCGGCCTGCCAGGCGATGAACTCCGTGGTCTGCTCGGCCTGAAAGCGACGCCATTCCAGGTCGTACTGAGGCAACGAGTTGCCGTCGGGCACCCATAACTCAGACCAGTCCGCGATGCGGTGCGACCAGTAGGTGAGACCCCACTCACGATTCAACGTGTCGACATCGCCGTACTTGCGTTTCAGCCAGCGCACGAAGCGGGCGAAGGCGCCGCGGTTGTGGAACAACTCGAGCCCGGGCTCATTGTCCACTTGGAAACCGATGACCGCCGGATGCTGCGCGTGGCGCCCGACCACCATGCGGATCACCCGCTCGGCGAAGTACCGGAACGCGGGATGCGTGAAATCCGCCTCCTGCCTGCTCCCCCACGGAATCCGCCGACCGGTCTCACGTTCGGCCGCGATCTCGGGATAGGCAGCTTGCAGCCACGGCGGGACCGCGTAAGTGGGGGTGCCAAGGATCACGCCGATGCCGCGCCGATGTGCTCCGTCGAGAACCGGCTGTAGCCACTCGAGATTGAACTCGCCTTCCCGCGGCTCCCACGTCGACCACACGGACTCTCCGACCCGGATGACGGAGAACCCGGCCTTCACCATCAGGTCCAGGTCTTCCTCGGTGCGATCAGTCACCTGATACTCGGCATAGTAGGCCGCGCCGAACAGCACTCGAGGCGGTTCGTATGAGGGGTCCGACGGCATGGCGACTCCGTTGTCTGTCTTGGGGGCGGCTGACGACGAGTGCTCCCATTGCGATGCACTCTTCGGCGTGTTCGCATGAAAACTAATCGATTTCGTTACCGGTAACAATCCTCTGTTACAGTTTCGTTACCGGTAACGAGAGCGCGCGGCGGCGAGGGTCGTGGCGCGCCTTCAATGTGCTCACGCCCCCCGTTCGCGTGGCTGTGCGGGTGCGGCAGCTCGAGTTCACACAGCGACGCGCCAGTGCGGCCTTACAGTTGTGGGCAGCGCCGCCCGATTCGGAGGGTAGATGTCCCCAGACGGCATGAGCACCCAGGCGGACCGACCCGCCGGCAAGCAGCCCACAATCTACGATGTCGCGCGGCAGGCCGGCGTATCGCACCAGACCGTGAGCCGATTACTCAAGGGCGATCCCGGCATCAAACCGCTCAACCGAGAACGTGTTCTCAAAGCGCTCGATGAGCTCGGCTATCGACCGAACTTGACCGCCCGTTCTCTCGCCACGAACAGGTCTCACCGCGTGGCGGCTCTGACTCAGGAAATCACCCAGGTCGGTCCGGGGAGGGTGGCACAGGGCGCTAGCGAGGAGGCTCGGAAGCACGGATATGTGCTCGACATCATCACGCTCGACGTCGACGATCGCGCCAACGTCGAAGCAGCGATCAAGCTCGTGAATCAGCACGACGTGGCAGGCATCCTCGCCCTCGCTTCAACCGACGAGCTCCGCGACGCGTTCGAGGCAGCGAAATTCCAGGTTCCGGTGGTCATCCCGTTCGGAATGGTCGCCGGCGAGTCGGGCGCTCCCGACATGCGCGGCGAGGCCATTCGAGAATTGATCGACCACCTCGTCGAGTTCGGACACCGTCGCTTTCTGCATCTTGCAGGCCCGAGCACTTGGGTGGCCGCCCGAAACAGACGTCAGGATTTCGATGACGCACTGGCCGCTCACGGTCTGGCGCTCGAGGCTGTCGTCCATGGTGACTGGTCCGCGAAATCGGGATACGACGCGGTGCGTGCGCTCCAGCCCGATCGCGTGTGCACCGCCATCGTCGCAGCGAACGACCAGATGGCGATCGGCGCGATCTTGGCGCTGAGCGAACTGGGACTTCGAGTCCCGGATGACGTCTCGGTGACGGGCATGGACGATATCCCCGAAGCCGCCTATGTGCGGCCTCCGCTCACGACGGTCCAGCTCGGGCTCGAGGAAGAGGGGCGCGACACCTTCCGCCAGCTGCTAGCGCTGATGACGGGCGAAGCGACCGAACGTCGACCGACTCCCGCGACAATGGTGCTGCGGCAGTCAACAGGGCCGGCGTCCGGCTCCATCGGCTGAATCTCTCTTAGGCACGCGTCATCGCGGCTTCAGGCACGAGACACGGAAGGTCCCGACTCCCGCACTCGGAGCGGCAATCGTGAACCGAGATCGAGCACCTGCCGCTCATTGGTCTCGCTCAGGCCGCGGCCCGCGACCGCACGGCGACGCGTCCGTCTGCGACCTTCACGTCCCACGTCGGCTCCGGGACGGATGCCGGCCCTCGCTCAACGGTGCCCCGATCGAGCCGGAATTCGCTGCCGTGCCACGGACACTTCACGCATCCGTCGATGAGCGTTCCCTCGTCGAGGGGCCCACCCGCGTGCGTACAGGTGGCCGACAGCGCCCAAACCGTGCCGTGCTGCCTGACGAGCATGACGGGCACGCCGTCGGCCACGACCCGCATCGGCACGTCGTCTCGTAGGGCATCAGCGGCCGCCACATCGAACCACTGCGCCTCAGCGCTCTCGAAGGCCGTGTGACTCACACCGGTCCCCCGCACCAGCGAAAGGTGACCGCCGAGGTAGGCCGATATCGTGGTCAGCCCGTACGCCATCAGACTCAATCGCACGCCGAGACTCCGATGCCCTCGGACTCGACTCAGCCAGGATGCGATCTGCAGCAACGACGCACCGCCGTTGAGCAGTGCGTGCACGAGCCCGACGCGGTTCGTAGCGCCATGCGTATCCGACCAGTCGGATGCGCCGGCGATCGCCGTCGGCGCTGATCCGAGGATGCCGAAGCCCACCATGCGCCGGGCGGCTCGTGCGCCTTGCTCGCCGGCCGTAAGATCCAGCACGGTCGCGGCGGTCCAGAACCCGATCGGCACATCGGTCAGCAACGGATGCAGCGCGTGACCGAGCCACGTTCCGGAAAGGAGGTTCTTCACCGGTTTCGGATGCGTGGCCTTCTTCACGAATGCCGCAACCGGGCCTCCCACTCTGTCGAGCGCATCCGCACGCTCGATGGCAGCGGTCAGACGATGAGCCGTTCTGTTCAGTCTTCCCATGCGGTTCGGTCTAGCCCACGCCCTGGCAGCGGTCAACGCCTTGGCAGAGACCCCACGACAGGCATCCGCTTACCGAGTTGCGATGGACACCGTTTCAGCTCGGACCTCTGGCTGCCACGGCCTCGATCTCAACGAGCTGGCCTGCGTATCCGAGCACAGGCACTCCTTGCAGCGTCGCCGGCACTTCGTGATGGCCGAAGTGCTCCCTCACGGCCGCCCAGGCCAGACCGAGCTCGTCAGGGGTGCTCGCGACCACCAGCACTCGGAGGAACGCGACCTGCTCAAGAGCGACCCGGCAATCGCGCAGAACGACGTCCATGTTGGCGAGCGCCTTCCGCGTCTGCGTGGTGATGTCTCCCGGTGCGACGACGACGCCGTCGGTGTCGAGAGGGCAGGCGCCGGCCAGAAACACGACCTCACTACCCGCCAGCACAATCGAAGCGTCCGCGTACTCGGCGTGAGTGAGCGCGTGTGAACGAACCAGGCGCAGATCGACCACGCACGCAACCATAGCCGGAGGCGATAGCTGCAGAGACCCTTTGCGCTACGCCGTCGGACTGAAGTCTCGACGCACGATGTAGCCGTGGCCGGTGACGACACAATTCGCGGGCACGTCTTTCGCGACCACAGCTCCCGCCGCGACGACGGCTCCCGTGCCGATCGTCACTCCCGGGCACACGGTGGCGTTGGCTCCGATCCACACGTTGGCCTCGATGACGATCGGCGCAACAGTGATCCCGTCGAACCGCTTGGCCGGATCGACCGGATGGCCAGCTGTGACAAGCGTCACCCCTGGCCCGATCAGAGTGCGGTCTCCGATCGTGATGCCGCCCATGTCATAGAACGAGCCGTTCTGGTTCACGAAGACGTGGTCACCGAAGTCGAGATTGAGGCCGAAATCGCAATAGAACGGCGGATAGAGCGTCAATGACTCAGGCACGGGACGGCCGAGGATCTCGCCGAGGATCGCCGCGCGCGCATCCACGTCGTCGTGGCGAAGCACGTTGAGTCGCGAGGTCAGGTCCATGACCACCTGCGTGCGCTGCGTGACGGCCCTCGACTCGGGCGTGCGCCTGGGAATGAGACGTTCGTTTCGCATCGGTGTCCATCCTCTCCAACCGCGTCGTCGCCCTCTCATCGACACGAAGGTGGGGTAGCAGCGGGACGGTGGAGCGAGCTTCGCTCAGAAGACAAGTGACCGTATCACCGGCGGTCTCGCCGGTTTTCGGTGCGGACGTTCGGCTACGCCTGCACGTGCTGACCGGCTACCCGACGATCGCGCGGGGAAGAACGCCCGCCACAGTGAGCATGCCGGGTGTCCGGCGCGTCGCCGGCTGGTGCCACAGCCGAATGGTGACGAGCGGGAACACCGCAGCAACCAGCAACGCGGCCGCATTGATGAAGGCGGGTCATTCGACGGAGCTCGAGCCCGAAGCATGGCGGAGACGGACCCAGGCGCCGTACTCCGTCAGCCGGCCTGGCCGGCTCCTCGCAGTACGCACAGCGTCTTCGAGGGCGCGGTGAACGTCTTCTCCGCTGTCCAGTTCCGCTTGTCGCCCGCTTTGACGGTGACGCGCGTCTGCGCGGCGCCGACGACGGTCGCCTTGTCTGTCGTGAAGAACACAGTGATGACCGTGGTCGCGGGAGACTTGCCGCCGTTGCTGACGGTTCCTGAGGCCTTCCAGCCGTCCCCTGTCGAGGTGCATGCGACGAGCTTCACGTCGGCGCGCGTCTTCGAGTCATTGGGGATGTCTGTCGGCAGCGCGGTCGCCTGGGTCACCCCGGAGGGCAGCCCGGGTACGGTCGTCGCCGCTGCCGAGTGCGTCTTGGCGGCATTCGGTGCGGCGGCGGTGCAGCCGGCGAGGGCGACTCCGGCGACCATCAGCGCGGCGGCGATGGCCGCGGTGCGAGGGGCGAGACGGCTGTGCATGTCAGGCGCTCCTCCGACGTCGGCGGATGAACAGGATGACGGCACCGGCCGCGGCCAGCGCGAGGGCCAGAACGCCATAGCTCCAGGCGACCGTCGAGCCGGTGTCCGCCAACCCTGACGTCGGGTTGGCCGTGGCTGCGGGCAGCACCTCGGCGATGTTCACCGTCGACGGGTCGGACACTATCGGGTCACCATCCGGCGTCGTGGCGTCGACCGTCGCAGTGTTCGTCAGGGGCGTGCCGGTGAGGTCGGCCGCGACCACCGTGTAGTCGGCGGTGCAGACCTCCACCTGACCGGGCGTCAGCTCGGTCAGGCCCGCCGGGCATCTCGGCGCGGAGAGCTTTCCGTGGCCGTTGAACGTGCCCTCGTCGACGGTCGGATTCGTCAACGTGATGTTGCCCACGTTCGTCACCGTGAAGGAGAACGTGACGGCCTGGCCGGCCTTGCTGACCGAGGTGACGTCCGCGGACTTCACCAGCGTGACTGCCGCGGCCGCCGGCTCTGTCACGGTCGCCGACGACGGCTGTGAAGTGACCGGAGTGTTGGAACCGGCAGGCGTCCCCACCGCAGTCGCCGTGTTGGTGATCGATCCCGCGTCGACATCCGCCTGCGTCACCGTGTACACGATGGTGCAGGTCACCTGCGCTCCCGGCGCCAGCGCGGCGGCCCCGGCCGGGCAGGTCGGCGCGTCAAGCGAGCTGGTTCCCGTGAAGGCGTCTTCCTCAGCCGTCACATCGTGCAGCGTCACGTTACCGGTGTTGGTGATCAAGAAGTCGTACTCAACCTTCTGACCGACCTTGCTGTCCGCGGTCGTGGCCTGAGCCGTCTTGACCAAGCTCAGAGCCGGCGCTGCGGCGACCGTGAAGGTCACCTCAGACTCGTCAGAGGTCACCCGGGTTCCGGCCGGATCGAGACCGGTCGCGGTGGCGGTGTTGCTCACCGATCCGGCATCCATATCCGTCTGGGTCACGACATAGGTCGCGCTGCACGACAACTGGTCGTGCGGCGCCAACGCCGTCGGCGGGCACGAGATCGCCGAGAGCGTTCCCGAACCCGTGAAGTGCGTCTCATTGATCGAGATGCCGCTCACGGTCGCGTTGCCGGTGTTGGTCACCGCGAACGTGTAGGTCACCGTCTGGCCGGCCGCGTCGACCGTGGTCGGATCGACGGTCTTCGCGATCTCGAGACCCGGGGCCTGCGTCGCCGTCACGGTTGCGCTCGACGACGGCGAGGTCACGGGAGCGTCACCCGGGGCGAGAGCAGTGGCAGAGGCGGTGTTGGTCACCGATCCCGCATCGATGTCGGCCTGGGTCGCCCCGTAGGTCGCGGTACACGTCGTGAACTGGCCCGGCACGAGGGTCGTGTCTGGGCAGGAGATCGCCGAGAGCGTTCCCGTTCCCGAGAAGCTGTCCTCACGGATGCCCACGGCCGTGACGGTCACGTTTCCGGTGTTGGCCACCAAGAACGAGTAGGTCACGTTGTCTCCCGGCGCGGTCACGGTGGTCGTCGAGGCCGACTTGGTCAGCGTCAGGGCGGGAGCGGCGATCGCCGGCGTCGAAACCGTCGACGGCTGCGACGAGACGGGCGCACCGCCAGGCCCGGCACCCGTCGCGGTGGCGGTGTTCGACACCGAGCCGCCGTCGATGTCGTCCTGCGTCAGCGTGTAGGTCGCTGTGCAGTCGACCTGTGCCGTCGGCGCGAGCGTCGTCGAGGGACACGTGATACCCGAAAGCGTGCCCGAACCGGTGAACGTGCCCTCGGTGATGCCCACGTTCGTGACGGTGACGTCGCCGGTGTTGGTCACCAGGTAGTGATACGTCAGTTGCTGCCCAGCTGAGAAGGCGGTCGCTGCCGAGGGATCTGCCGACTTCACGAGAGAGAGTCCCGCTGCCTGTGTCACCGACACGGTTGCCGTCGACGCCGCAGAGCTCACGGCCGCACCTCCCGCGCCGGTGGCAGTCGCATGCGCAGTGTTGGTCACGGATCCGGCATCCGCGTCTGCTTGTGTCAGCGAGTACGTGGCGGTGCAGGTCGTGTCGGCATCGGGCGCCAGGCTCGTCGTCGGGCACGTGATCGCCGACAGGCTGCCGGTGCCCGAGAAGGCGTCATCCACGATCGCCAGGCCGGTGGCCGTCACGTTTCCGGTGTTGGTCACCAAGAACGAGTACGTCACCGTATCGCCGGCGTTGCTCACGGACGTCGGGCTTGCCGACTTGGTCAGAGTGAGCGCAGGAGTCTGGGTCGCCGTCACCGTTGCGGTCGACGGTGCGGAGACCAGCGGGCTGCCGGAGACAGGCGTGCCCGATGCGGTTGCGCTGTCGGAGATGCTGCCGCTGTCGAGGTCTGCCTGGGTCACCGTGTAAGTCGCGCTGCAGTCCTCGGTGGCGCCGGGTGCGAGGCTCGGCGACGGGCAGGTGGGCCCGCTGGTCAGTGCGCCGGCCGGTGCGCTCTGCACGTCGTCGATGGCGACGCCGTTCAGCGCGACCGCCGTGTCGTTGTCGACCGTGAAGGTGAAGGTCACCCTCTGGCCGACGTGGTCGACCGTGGTCGGCGAGGCTGCCTTGACGACGGTGAGTCCAGCCTGCGCGTGAAGACCCGTGCGGGATGATTCCGCGGCCGTCAATGCCGGCTGGCCGACACCGGGGGTGGCAGTGGTGCCCACGGTGTTCCATGCGGTCTTACCGGCGATGTTCGCCGGTGTCGACACGGTGTACGGGATCGAGAAGGTGTTGATGCCGTTGCCACCGGGAACGTACACGGTTCCGTCGTAGGAGAACTTGAGCGCCGTCACAGAGGACAGCGATCTCGGAGCGGTCGTGCTCCAGTCGTCGACGCACCCAGGATTGCTACCGTTCACCAGCACCTCTGGTCGGCAGGGGTCGGTCGCTTGCGAATACGAGACCGTGACGCCGTCGGGCAAAGGCCCGACACCGGTCAGCACGACGCCGAACTCCGACCCGCGCGCATCCGTCTTCGTGGTGTCCGTGTCCCCGACCGCCGGCAGCAGGTCGTACATGACGGGATCCACCAAGTTGGTCGAACCCGTGTTCGTGAACGTGACGTCGTAGGTGGCCGTCCCGCCGTTCGGGCTGACGTTGCCTACGCCGCCTGCTGTCACCGGTGTCGCGTCGAGGTTTCCTTGCACCGACTTGTCCACCGAGAACGCCGGATTGATCGGGGTCACGTTGATGTTCTGCGACTCACCGCAGTAGTTCGTGCTGGTCGGCGCGTTGGTGATCTCCAACGCGGCGTTGCTCCCGTTAGACGGCACGGTGATTCCACTCGGGCCAAAGCACGAGGTGATCGGAGCTCCGTAGCCGACGGTCACGTCATTCTGGTAGGTGCCGGCACATCCAGGGCCGAGGTTCACGGTGAGCGTGTTGCCCGTGAAGACATAGTCTCCGGCTGTGGTGATGATGCCTGCCGGAACCACCCACTGCAGCAGCTGTCGACCCGTGCCGTTGTAGTTCGGAGTCACCGCTGCGTTGATCGTCACCGTGCTTGCTGCGGTCCCACCGGCAGTGTTGGGCCATGCACTGAACTGCTGGGGAGTGAACGTGAATGTCTGAGACGTCCCCGTGGTGACGGTCGCGCCTTCGGGAGCGAGGTACGAGAGGTAGATCGCTTGAGAGGGAGCCTGCGCCACCTCGATGTAGTTGGACTGGGGGCCGTTGCCGCCGAAGCCGCCGATGCCTACCGCTTCGGTGCAGGTAGAGCCTCCGTTGTACCGGGGCCAGATGCCCGGAGCGATGACCGTGCCCGACGGTTCGTCCGCGGAAACCACCAGCAGCGACCCAGAAGCCGGCCGCGCAGACGCCAACGGAGTGTCCGACCCGACGAGATACGGAGTCGCGGTCGCCGTATTGGTGATCAGCGAGGACGTGGTCAGACCGGACGCCGCGTAACCCTTCACGATGAACTGCTGTGTCGTCGACGTGTTCTGTCCCTCTTCGGCAAACCGAGGGAAGTCGATCTCTGACACGGCGGGTGACGTGGGCACAACCCAGCCGGTTCCGGACGTGTACGGGATCGAGGCAGTGGTGCCATCCGTGTGGATCACGGTAATCGCATCTGCATCAGTGGGTGCGAACCCGACCGCGGTGATGACCGTCGGGATGAATGCAGGAGTCGGGCACAGCGTGCCGGGCGCGTTGGAAATGTAGTTCGGATTTGCTGCGGTTCCCGGCGTTGCATTGTTAGTCGTGCACGGCATGGGGTCCTGCACCTCGAAGTCCGCTCCGGCCTGGGTGCCGTTGGTGAAGAGGTTTATCGAGTACTGGCCGCCGACGCCACTGCCATCCCAGTTACCCGGGTAGACGTAGGGGTAGCGCCCCTTGTTCGGCGGATAGGTGTACTGGCCCGCGTCGGGGAAGGAGTTGCTCGAGCTGTTCTTGGAGTCGAATACCGTCGGAACCACGGCCACCACGCTCGTGTCGGCCGTGCTCTCGAGCGTCTGCGACGTTCCGTCGTAGTAGGTGAAGGTCGCAATTGCGGTGTTCGAGATGGTGTCACCGATGTTGTCGAGCGCTCCTGCGGTCGTCGCTGTTCCCGTTATGTCGATGTCTCGTCCGGGGGCACGGGAACTGACGCCGTTGCAGATGTTGCCATCGGGATCCGAGTAGGTCAGCGTGTTGCTGGCGGCGTCGTACGTGATGGTGCCGGGGAAGGTGCCCTGACCGTAGTTGCCGTTGTTCGCGTTGTAGATCGTCACGTAGCTCTGGTACGTGAAGTTGGCGGGAAGATGGTCGACCAGGGTGAACGACGACGTTCCTATCGACCCGTTAAGCGAATTGGGCGCGCAGTTGAAGTGCAGGTCGTAGACGTACTGCCCACCCTGGCCGATCTTTGCGGGTGCGGTCTTCCTGAAGTTCACGTTCTCCGTGGCAGTCACGGTGACAGTCGACGTGTTCCCTGCGGCTGATGTGAAGTTCGTGCCGTTGATCGTCGGCGTGATCGGGAATGTCTGGTTGTTAGGCGTGCTGTAGTTCGTCGTCGCGTAGTTGAACGTGCACTGCTGAGACCCCGTCGGCACCGTTCCAGCAGGTGTACCCGCCGTGTAGGCGTAGGTCACCGTGGTGGCGGATGTCGTCTTCGTCCAGCCCGGGCACGACAGCGCTCCGAACGCGGCCGCATTGTTGACGGTCGCGCCTTTCAGGTCGGTGTACGACGTCACGGGGAAGGTCAGCGTGGTGCCGGCACAGCCGCCCGTGACGCTGCAGGACAGCGACAGCGTCAGCGTCGTGGCCGCCCCAGCCGCAACGGAGGTCGTACCAGGGCTGATAGTGACACTGGCGGTACCCGCCGCCGACGCGCCCTCAGCGGGAAGCGCCACCCCGAGCGTGACGAGCGCCACGCTGATCAGTGCGGCGAGAAGCGCTCGTGTCCCTCGCCGGCCGCTCCCAGAGCGTCCCGAAACAACAGTCCGTGCATTACCCCGAAACACGAGCTCCCCGATTCATGAGTCCTGCGCGGATTCATGAATCCCGCGCGCTCATGCATCGAGACGAGCGCGAACCCCACAGGTCGCTCACATCAAAGTCGACCAGGGCAGTCGCGGGGAAGCGGCGCGGGCGGAATTCACCCCGAAACTCACCACTTTGACCCCCTACCCGGGGGTCGCATGGACACTCCTGGAATAGTTTCCCTGACTATTGCAATGCCCTGGTCATGGGTGGCCGGGTCGCGCGTTCACTTGGCGGCAAGCCAGGCGCACCGCTATCGCACGCGCGTGCCCAACACAAACCGGGTGGTCTCCACAACCCACGGCCCTGAATGAGCTCCTGACCACGTCCAGAGGTACCCGGACGACTACTCAGACCAGTGTGCCGGGGTTGACGATGCCCCAGAACCCGCCCCACAGTGCGAGGAACCCGGTCGCAGTCCAGGGCACTGTGCCGCTGCATGCAAGTGCGATGACCAGGGCGCCCACGACGATCGCTGACCCAGCGAAGCTCGCGATGACGCCTCGTTTGAACAATGACCCCGCGATGACCGATCCGACAATCCCCGCGACCCCGTAGAGCACGTAGAGCACGGAGATCATGTCGCTGGATAGTCGGGTGTGGTCGATCAGGAATGGTGTGATGTAGGTGTATGCGGTGAATTGGCCGATGAAGGCCAATGCCCCGGCCGCCATACCGAATCGGGCAGCGGGTCTGGCGAGGTTTCGGACCGGTTCGGTCGCGCATTCGCCGATTCGCTTGTGCGGTTTTCGCCGGGGGCGGGAGCTGCATTCCAACGGAAGACCCCGGGGTTCCGCGGGACCTCGGGGCCACGTACACGGCGGAGACGGAGGGATTTGAACCCTCGGTCCCCTTGCGGGGACTCCACCTTAGCAGGGTGGTGCACTAGGCCTGACTATGCGACGTCTCCTCGTGCGCCCGCCTGGCGGACACACGCCCACCATCATAACGGACGCCCGGCGCCGGCCGAACCGCGAAGAGTCCAGCCAGCATGAGGGCGCCGGCGCTGGTCCGACGGGCCCGACAGTTGACCGATGGACAGAAGACGGACAGGGTGGTCGGATGCCTCTCGATCTCGATCCCGTCCGGCGCTCGCTCGACGAGCGCGTGGCATCCGGCTGGGCTCCCGGCATCGTCGCCGGCGCGCGCCGGGGCGGCCGCACCTGGTTCTACGCGACGGGGAGCTACGACTTCACGGGCGACGCAGGCAGCGAACCTATGACGGAGGACACGCGGTTCCGCATCGCGTCACTGAGCAAGATCGTCGGCATGGCACTCACCGCGCAGCTGATCGCCGACGGGTTGCTGGACCTTGACGACGAGATCGGCGAGTGGATGCCCGAGCTCGCCGACCGGCGCGTGCTCCGCTCCCCCGACGCCGCCCTGGATGACACGGTGCCCGCCGAGCGGGAGATCACGGTGCGCGACCTGCTCCTGTTCACGAGCGGGATCGGTCTGCAGTTCGAAGACACGCCGTACTCGCGCGCGCTCAATCCGTACGGCGTGGGTCCGCTCCCTCCCATTTTCGACGAGGATGATTACCTCCAGCGCGTCGGCTCCCTCCCGCTGGCGCACCAGCCGGGCACTCGGTGGATGTATCACACGAGTGCCGACGTGCTCGGCATCCTGCTCGCCCGCGTCGCGGAGCGACCTCTCGGCGAGCTGCTCGTCGGAGCGATCACCGGGCCGCTCGGCCTCTCCCGCACCGGGTTCTTCACATCCGAGCGGCTGCCCACCTCGTATCGGCCGCACGGTGAAGGGCTCGAGGTGGCGACGGACTACGACCGCGGGTTCTCCGCGAGCCCGATGTTCGAGAGTCTCGGCGGCGGATTGGTGTCGACTGTTCCCGAGTTCTTGCGCATCCTCACGGCCATCGCAGACGCGGAGATCGTGCCGCGCGAGCTCGTCGAACTGGCCACGACGGCCCAGCTGGATGCAGGCCAGCAGGTCGGTCTCACGCAGCTGGCCGGCTCTGGGGTCGGGTGGGGGTGGTGTCTCTCCGTCGAGACCGGCAAGCCGCAGGCGTGGTCCGCGCCCGGCCGGTGGGGCTGGACCGGAGGATCGGGCACGAGCGCCTACGTGGACCCATCGCGCGACCTTGTCGGCGTGGTCATGTCGCAGCGGTTCATGGCGGGACCGCAGGAGACCTTCGGATACTTCTGGGGGCCGCTGGCGGCATCCGTCGACGCTCTCTGAACGGCGTCGTCATAGAACGGGGCCGACGACGATCCGTGCGGACGGAACCGACGAGCGGCCCGGGCGGATGCCGCTTACACGACGCGAAGCGTCAGCCGGCGCCGTTCGAGCAGGTCTGCGTCGCCGCGGTTTGACCGTGCACGTTGTCGCTCAGCTGCACGGGCGTCGAGGTGGGCGACGGCGTCGCCGTGGCCGTGCTCTTCTTGCCGGAGCCCTTCTTGTCGCTCGGCGAAGGCGAGCTGGCCGCGGGCGGCTGCTGCGCCGGCTGATCGGATGCCGTGACGGATCCGCCGGTACCGCCCGTGATCTGCACGTACTGGTCGTTGATGATCGCGTTGTCGAGCGTCTGCGCGGCGTCGTCGTCGGGGATGACGCGGTTCGTGTCATCCGGATCTTCGACGGTGGGGTACTGCACGAACGCGATGTTGTTCCAGTTGAGGCCCTTGAGCGCCATCGCGATCTGGTACAGCGTCGTGACGTTGTTCAGGCTGTCGGACAGTGTCACGTTGCTGGTGGTGGCCTTGGCCAGTCCCCACACCTTGACCGGATTGCTCAGGGTGCCGTTGCTCATGATCGTGCGAACGAGCGACGAGAGGAAGACCTGCTGATTGCTGATGCGCGCGAGGTCGGAGCCATCCTCGAGCCCGTGCCGCGTGCGGAGGAACTCCGCGGCATCCTGACCCTGGAGCGTCACGTTGCCGGGCGGCAGGTTCAGGCTGGTGTCCGGATCGTCGATGCCGTCGCCGCCGATGCACACCGGAACACCGCCGACGGCGTTCGACATCGCGACGACGCCCTCGAACGTGATGAGCGCCGCGAACGGGATCTTCACGCCCGTCAGCTGCGTCACGGTGTCGGCGACACAGCTCATGCCGCCCTCCGAGAGCGTGGTGTTGAACTGCGCCTGATCCTGCGCGTCGTTGTCACCGCACTGCGGGATCGGCACCATCAGGTCGCGCGGAAAGCTCACGACGATCGCGTGCGTGTGGTCCTTCGAGAGGTGCAGCAGCATCGTCACGTCGTTGTTGCCCGCGCCCTCGCTGTCATCGAGCGTGCCCCAGGAGTCGCCCTGGCCGCTTCGGGTGTCCGTCGCGGCGACGAGGATGTTCACGCCGCCCTTGAGCTCGGCGATGTTGGGGATGGCCTGCTTCGCCTCACCGCTCAGGTGGAACGACTTCTTCGTGTCGCTGACAAGGTTCACCGCTGCGACGCCCGCGATGCCCAGCGTGCTCACGACGGCGACCGCGACGACGGATGCGACCACCTTGCCGAACGTCGCCCACGGATGCCTGCGGAGCCGGCCGTGCCTGGCGATGCCGCTCGGGGCGCGCTCGGCCCGGGCGGCAGCACGCGTGTGCCGAGTGCCGTGGCCAGGAGCCTGCCGTTCCGCCATGTGCACCGCCTTTCGTACCAGCCGGTCGTCGTGTCGTCAGTGGTCCGCGCCCCGGGCGTTCGCCTCGCGGGCACTGTCGCGCTTTGTCGCTTCCATCGGAGGACCGCGGCGCGAATCGCGCACACCCGTACAGCGGAAACGTCCACGGCCTGTGATCGAGGCTAGACGACCAAGGTCTGGGAAACCCGGTATTTGCTGAAGGAACGGTGAGAGAGGCCGTCAGCGAGCGCGCATCCGATCATGAGCCGACTGTGTCGAGCACCCAGTCGAGGGCGACCGGCAAGGCGTTCAGAACCGCGATGTGGCCGTCGTTCGGTCGAAGCCAGAACTGCGCGGCAGGAAGGTGCTCGACGAGCCACTCGCCGTGCGCGCGCGGCACCACGCGATCGCGGCCGCCCTGCACGATGAGCGTCGGGCACGCGACCGCGGCGAGCTCGAAGCCCCAGTCGTCGACGTAGGCCACGTCGTCGTCGATCTCGCCCCAGGGAACCCCGCCGCCCGCTCTCGCTTCCTCCGCGGCCCGGTTGGCGTCCGCGCCGAGCGGACCCCACGTGCCCTGCAGCGCCGCCCAGTCCGTGTCGACGAAGCTCGACTCGTCGAACTCCTCCGTCTCGGCGTAGCGGCGACGGCCGTCGCGCCCCTCCTGCAGTGCCGACGCCAACGCGCCGGGGGCGGCCATGCCCGCCAGCCAGTCGAAGTCCCGGGTGTACGGCGCGATGCCCGCCATGGTGACGACGACGGCAACGTGCTCAGGGTCGAGCGCGGCACAGGCGAGTGCGTGCGGACCGCCACCCGACGCGCCGACGGGCGCGTAGCTCTCCAGACCGAGCGCGGCGGCGACGGCCACCACGTCCGCTGCGCCATCCGCGACGGTGCGACCGGGTAACGGCGTGGTCCCTGGATAGCCGGCTCGCGCGCACGAGACGACGCGGATGCCGCGCTCGGCCGCCGCCGCGACGACCGGCGCGAGCAGCTGGCCGGTCTGCGGCGTTCCCTGGTGCCAGACCACGGTGAGATCGCCTGCGCCCGTCTGCCCGGTGTCCCAGAAGCGAACGGTGCGCCCGTCGCCCACATCGAGGTCTCGTTCGATCGCCATCGTTCCTCCGCTCTCGATCCACGGTATCCAACGGCCCACGGGGCAGCTCCCGCCGGTAGCGTTGACTGTCGGAGAGGAGACGCCGTGGGCTGGTTCGCACGCTGGCGCAAGCGGCGCATCCTCAAGCCCTACGACGACGCGGCGGTCGTCGTGCGTCCGCCCGCGACGGTCGAGCAGTCGGTCTCGGAGGGCATGATGATCTCCGAATACGCGGTGCGCCTTCGACTCAAGAACGCGATAGCGGTCGACGCCGTCGTCTCGCCGCGGGCGTATGACGCGAGGGCCTACCTGGCGGAGGCGTCAGAGGCGTTCGAAGAACTGGCATCCGAGTCGCAGGATGCGTCCGACCGCCTCACGGAAGAGCTCGCCCGCACGATCGGTCGCGTCGGCCGGGCGCAGCACGTGCACGACTACCGGCGTGGCGACGAGGCGAACGTGCGGCACCGCCTCATGGTCGCCACCGAGGCGGCGTCGGCACTTCGGCAGAAGGCCGGCGAGGAGGACTACCTTCTCGACCTCATCGAGCAGGCACGCCAGGATGCCTGGCACGAGGTGAGCGCATCCCTCGTCGACCACGCGCTGCAGTACACGCCCGACGCGCCGACGCCGCTGGATCCCGTGGATCGCGACATCGAGCTCGCCTCGCTGCGCGCGGAGCTGGAGGCGCTGACGAGCGACGGCTGACCGCCCGGCAGCAGCACCGTCCGGGCTGTGCCGAGCGTTGCGAGGCGCGGCCGGGCAGGCAGACTCTCCCCCGCCCGACCGTCCGGTCGCAGTAGCTGCTAGCGCGCGACCACCTTGTCGAACACCTCGTTGAGCGCCTCGGTCGAGCTCGGGTGCGTGTAGATGGAGTCGCGGAGCTGCGTCGCCGTGATGCCGTGACGCATGGCGAGCGTGACCGTGTTGATGATCTCCTGCGCGTCGATCGAGAGGATCGCCGCTCCCAGGATCAGGTCGGTGTCCGCGTCGACGATGAACTTCATCACGCCCCTCGTCTCCTCGACCGTGTACGCGCGCGGCATCGCGACGATGTCGGCGACGCGCTCGCGCGAGACCGTGATGTGCCTGCCCTGCGACCTGGCCTCGCGCTCGGTGAGTCCCGCCGTCGCCAGCGGTGGCGTGATGAAGAGAGTGTGCGGCACCGCGACTCGGTCCGTCGTGGTGCGGATGCCGTCGCCGAGCAGCTGGTCGAGCACGATCCTCGCGTCATCCAGCGACACGTAGGTGAACTGCGGCCCACCGTTCACGTCGCCGAGCGCGTAGATGTGCGGCTGGCTCGTGCGCAGATGCTCGTCCACTTCGACGGCGCCGCGAGCGGTCGTTCGCACACCCGCCGCATCGAGCCGAAGAGCGCCGGTCACGGGCCTGCGGCCGGTCGCGGCGAGGATGGCGTCGGCCTGCACCGTCTTCGTCTCGCCGTCGTGCTCGTACGTGATGAAGGAGGCGTCGCCCTCGTCGCGAACATCGACCACACCGGCATTCGTGATGATGCGGATGCCGTCGCCGGCGAGGATCTCGGTAGCCACCTCGGCGATGTCCTCGTCCTCCCGCGGAAGCAGTCGGTCCGCGGCCTCGATCACGGTGACCTCGGTGCCGAAGTGGCGATAGATCGAGGCGAACTCGAGCCCCAGGTATCCGCCGCCGATGATGACCAGGCGCTCCGGAAGCCGGTCGTGCTGGATGAGGTCTGTGCTGCTCACCAGGTGGCGGCTGTTGGCAAGCCCCGGGATGTCCGGGAGGATCGCCTCCGACCCCGTGTTGATCAGGATCGTCGTCGCCGACACCGTGATGCGGTCGGCACCCTCGCCGATCGCGACCGTGTGCGGATCGACGAACGACGCCGCTCCGGTGATCACCGTTGCGGTGTCCTTGCCATCGAGCGATGCGTAGTTGCCTGCGCGGAACGCGCTCGTTAGCGCCCTGACGCCCGCGATCGAGTTGGCAAAGAACTCCTGCGCGCTGTCTTCGAGGCGCTTCTCGTTGGAGTAGTGCACCAGCATCTTCGTCGGGACGCAGCCCACGTTCGGGCACGTGCCGCCGTACATCTGGTCCGATTGCTCGACCATGATCACGCGCCGGCCGGCGTCGGTCATGGCGTGGGCGACCGTCTTTCCGCCCTTCCCGAATCCGATCACCAGGACGTCGGCGGTGAGCGCCGTTCCTTCCTCGGTCGCGTTCTCCATGGCTGGTTCTCCTGTTCGTTCGGGTGTTCGTTCGCGGGCGGATGAGCTCGGTGCGTGTGCTCGGACGGACTGCGTCGACCGCGTGCGGCACTGGTTTCCGGTCTCGCTCCTAATGGATAACTGCACTGTATAACAATTAGATATTCGACGCAAGCAGTGTCAGGTCTCTTCCTGACTTCCTGCCCGTATTGGGAGGCGTCACCGGGTCCCGGAAGCGGGACGTAATGGCTACAGTGGTTCCATGAGCGTTACGCCTACCTTGCAGTCCATCCAGCGGCTCGGGTTCACCATCGGCGGAGAGCCCTCGGTGGCGATCGACCTGGTCGACACGGTGTCGTTGGCCGAGTCCCCCGTAGTCGACCAGCTGGATGGCAGGGATGCGGCGTGGTGGGAGCTGCAGTCACCTCGGCTTCCCGATGGCCCCACGCCCGAAGCGGGTCCGACCCGCCGGCTTCGCTCGGTGCTGAGGGAGGCGTTCGAGGCGGTCATCGACGGGCGCACGCCGGAGGGGTGGGTCATCGACGACCTGAACACGTTCGCGGACTCCGTCCCCAGCAGCCCACGCCTGGTGGCCGCGGAAGACGGCCTGGAGGTGACGACGCGCTGGCACCGCGAGCACGGCGGCGACGCGCGGCTGGCGGAGGTGGCGGGCGACGGCATCCGGCTGCTGGCCGACCCGCGGCGGCGGGCGCAGCTGCGCCGATGCGCCAACCCGGCGTGCTCCATGCTCTTCCTCGCGGAGAACAGCAGGCGCGTGTGGTGCACGGCCAACATCTGCGGCAACCGGATCCGGGTCGCCCGGCATCACCGCGAGCACAGCACGGGCACCGCGCAGAGCTGAGCCGACCGACGCTCGCGTCGTCCGTGTCCGCCGGAAATGCATGCAGCGTGGGCCGGCGTGGACGCATCAGAGTGTGTGAACAGGGGGTGCCGGCCAGTGCGAGAGCGCTGATCACCCGGCGAGCGCCGATCAGTGAGGCTGCCGCTCCTGCACGGTGAAGCCGAGGCCCGTCAGTACCTTCACGGCGCCGCTTCGGCCGCCCTCGAAATCGGACGACGCCAGCCGGTCTCCCGTGGCGAGCTCGTAGGCGGCGCCCAGGATGGCCTTCGGCGGGTAGGTCTTGCCGTCGGCGAGCAGGTCGTAGGTGGTGGTCGGCGCGAAGCCGAAACGGGCGAAGAAGTCGTGATCTCCCAGCCGGTCGTACTCGCCGATCGCCGACGTCACGTGCTTCGCCTCCACCGGAGACCAGTCGATGCTTCGAACCATGCGCAGCTCCCTCGCCATGTGCTTGTCCGTGTCCATCATGCTCTTCGGACCAGCAACGGGCGATTCCCGCTCGCGGGTCCACCCGCCCCGCGGGCGCAACCGCGGCGCGGTCAGCCGAGGGGCGGGAGCGCCGACCAGCTCAGTGTGCCGTCGGTCTGCCAGGTGACGGTGACCATCGTGGGCTCCTTGTACCGCTCGTCGATGGTGTCCTCGGTGAGGCTGAGGCCCCTGCGAGCGATGTCGTCCATGGTGCCGCAGGTCTCCGCCGTGCGGCCCGCTCTCGTCACGGCCACCAGGCAGTATGCGCCGTCGAAGCGGCGCGCGGCGTAGATCGACGTGGCGTCATCGGCGATCGTGCCCGCCACACTGCGGAACGACGTCGCATCGAAGCCTTGCGTCACGCTGGTCGGCAGGTCGGCCTGAGGTGTCGTGGCGAAATAGTTGGAGACGGCGGCGACCGCCGCGCCCTCATCCCCCTGCCCGGAGCCGACGGACGGGCCGGACGGTCCGGATACCAGCGAACCTGCGTCATCGCCGCTCGCCTGCTGCGTGGGTGCGGCTCCGGCCGCAAGAGGGCCGCCGGCGTCAGAGGTCCCCTGCGTTGTCGGCGCAAGAGCCTGTTGCACGGCCAGGGTGCCGACGATTCCGAGCACGAGACCGCAGGCGGCAGCGAGGTAGGGCAGTGATCTCCGGTACCGTCGAGCGCGTGCGGATGCCGGCATCCGCTCGGCCTCGTCGGGCGCCTGCGTCTCGGCATCGCCGGCGAACGTCGACGGATCGTCTTCCGAGGCATCCTGCGCGCCGGCCTGCTCGTCGTCGACGGCGGCGACAGCGCCATGGCGACGGTCGAACTCCGCCAGCAGCCACTGGCTGCGCGTCATGCGCACGACGTCGCCGGTGGTCGGATCGGTGAACTCCTCGACGGGCTCGCCAGCGCCCTCACGGGAGAACACACGCTCGAGCAGGCGCCGCCGCTCATCCATGATGCGCACCTCCGCCTCGTGCACCGATCAGGGAAAGGCTACGTCGCCGTCCCGACCGTGGCTGCGCGCATCCAGCGACCGCCTGGCGCTGCTCAGCGGGCTCGCAACCCGTTCATGAGCAGATCGAGCATGCCCGCGACCCGCTCGGTGTCGTTCGCGTCACCGGCGGCGACGAAGGCCGCGACGAGCAGGGTCGTGAGATCGTCCGGGTCGACATCGGCGCGGATCGTGCCGTCAGCGGCGCCCGCGGCCAGAAGTCCGCCGACCGTGGCGACGATGCGCTCCCGGGTGTCGCTCTTGCGGATGGCGCCGGAAGCCAAAGCGGACAGCAGGGCATCGGCCATCCCCTGTTTCGTGGCGACGAAGCGGGCGTAGCGATCCATCCAGAGCCGGAGCGCTTCGATCGCCGTCCGTCCGTCGAGCAGCGGCTGGGCCGCCGCGACGACCTCGTCGAGCTCCGTGGCGTGCAGCGCCTCTACGAGGGCCTCGCGTGTGGGGAAGTTGCGGTACAGGGTGCCGATCCCCACTCCCGCCGCCTTGGCGATCGCTTCGAGGGACACCGGGGTGCTCCCGTCGCTCGCTTCGAAAGCTTCCCTGGCGGCGTCGAGGAGCAGGGCGCGATTGCGCACGGCGTCGGCCCGCGGCTTCGGTCTGGAATCCGGCTGCGCGTCCGACGCAGGGCCCGTTCCCGTGTCGGCCGACACCTGCGGGTCGCTCTCTCGATCGGGACCGCTCGAGGCCACGGCGCGCTTCTGATCGGCTCTCGACATCCGGAGGCTCCTCCGTTACGCTGATTCTGTAATCGGAGGTTCCTCCGGTTCTTTCTATTCTAGTCAGCCCAGCGCCAGGAGCGCGCCAGCGGCAGCGGTCGACCACGACCTGCCGCCGCGATCCGCTCTGTCATCACACCTCCCAGGGAGAAGACCATGTCCGAAATCACCCCAGACCGCGCCTCCCTCGGCGGCACCTACCCGCTCGCCGGCAGGCAGGTCGCCAGGATCGGGTACGGAGCCATGCAGCTCGAGCGACTCGCCTCGAACGCGGATGCCGCCACCTCCCTGCTGCGCCGCGCGCTCGAGGCCGGCGTGAACCACGTCGACACCGCTGACTTCTACGGCGCAGGATTCGTCAACGAGGTGATCGGCCGAGCCGTGGGCGACCGGGACGACATCGTGGTCGCCACGAAGATCGGCGCGCTCACCAACCCCGGAGGACCACTCCCATTGCGACCGGCGCAGCGTCCCAGGGAGCTGCGCGCCAGCATCCAGGACAACCTACGTACGCTGTCGCGCGACCGGCTCGACCTCGTCTACCTTCGCCGCCTCGACGCCGGGCCGGGCCTGCGAGCCGAGAACGAGCAGCTCGTTCCGCTCGACGACCAGCTCGCCGTGCTGCTCGAACTGCGCGACGCCGGCGACATCACCGCCATCGGCCTCAGCGGGGTCACGATCGACATTCTGCGGAGCGCACTGCCGGCCGGCATCGCGGCCGTGCAGAACGCATACAGCGTGGTCGACCGGGAGTTCGAGGAGATGCTCGGGCTGACGGTCGACGAGCGGATCGCCTGGATTCCATACTTTCCGCTCGGCAGTGCGTTCGCCGGCTACCCCAGCGTCACCGAGCAGCAGGCCGTCATCGACGCGGCGCTGCGACTCGGAGTCACGCCGTCGCAGGTGGGACTGGCCTGGCTGCTGCAGCGCAGGCCCAACATCCTGCTGATCCCCGGCACGAGCGATCCCGCGCACCTCGACGAGAACAACCGGGCAGGCGACGTCGTGCTCGACGCGGATGCCGTTGCCGAGCTGGACACCCTGGAACCCACCGGGGTCGGAGAGCTCCAGTGGTCGCAGGAGAGCAGCGAACGCGTCCATCGCTGAGCGATGACGGCTCCACCAGCGGACCCCATTGTGCACAAACCTCTGCGGGATGCAACGACTCCCGGCCTCGTCGCCGGCTCGTTTGAATCGCACGATGGACTTCGGCATCACAGGCAAGAAGGCACTCGTCACCGGCGCGGACTCGGGCATCGGCTGGCACACCGCGCAGACGCTCCTGGGTGAGGGTGCGACGGTCGTCGTCACCGACCTCGACCAGGGAAGGCTCGACGACGCCGCTCGGCGCCTCGACGCGACACCGGGCGCGGTGCACGCCTTCGCGGCCGACCTCACCGACCCCGACGACGTCGCGCGACTGCACGAACGCGCCAGGGATGCCGTCGGCGCCATCGACATCCTCGTGCACGCGGCGGGAATCACCGGCGCGCAGGGCGCCTTCCACGAGATCGACGACGCCGGCTGGTCGAGCACCATCGAGACCGATCTGCTCGCACCCGTGCGCGTGACCCGCGAGTTCCTGCCCGAGCTGCGCCGCGGATGGGGACGACTTGTGTTCGTGGCGTCGGAGGATGCCGTGCAGCCGTATGCGAACGAGTTGCCGTACTGCGCGGCGAAGGCGGGCATCCTCGCGCTGTCCAAGGGCCTGTCGCGGGCGTACGCACAGGACGGGCTCCTCGTGAACGCGGTGTCGCCCGCCTTCATCCACACGCCGATGACCGACGCGATGATGCGGAAGCGCGCGGACCGTCTCGGCACCAGCGTGAACGACGCGATCGGCTCGTTCCTCGACGAGGAGCGTCCATTCCTGGAGCTGAAGAGGCGCGGCGACCCGACGGAAGTGGCCGCCGTCATCGCGTTCCTGTGCTCGGATGCCGCCTCGTTCGTCGTCGGGTCGAACTACCGCGTCGACGGCGGCTCCGTCGCGACCATCTGAGCCCGCGCCTGCGCGACGGGCGCAGATCCCGCGCCCCGGCTCATCCGTGCTTTCCATCATCGAAGGAGTTGCATCATGCAGATCGGATACAAGCTGTCGACCGAGGGATTCGGGCCCCAGGAGATCGTGCGGCAGGCGGTGCGCGCCGAAGAGGCGGGCTTCGACTTCGTGGAGATGAGCGACCATTACCATCCGTGGGTCGAGGAGCAGGGGCACTCGCCGTTCACCTGGACGCTGCTCGGCGCCATCGCCGCGCGCACTGAGCGCATCGGCATGGCCACGGGCGTGACCTGCCCCACGTTCAGGTATCACCCGGCGATCATCGCGCAGGCCGCCGCCACGGTCGCTGTGCTCTCCGACGGCAGGTTCACGCTCGGTGTGGGCGCGGGCGAGCGACTCAACGAGCACGTCGTCGGCCCGTTCCCCGGCGTGCACGAGCGGCACGACCGGCTGCGTGAAGCCATCGAGATCATCTCGATGCTGTGGCTTCCCGGGTTCCATAGCTACGACGGCATCTACTACACGATCGACGACGCCCAGGTGTACGACCTGCCGGAGACCCCGCCGGTCATCGCGGTCGCCGCGGGCGGCCACCTGTCGGCCGCTCTCGCCGGCGAGCTGGGCGGCGGGCTGTTCGCCGTGGAGCCGAAGGCATCCATCGTCGAAGGGTTCCGGTCGGCGGGCGGCACCGGCCCGATGTACGCGGAGGCGCCGCTGGCCTGGGCACCGAGCGAGCAGGAAGGGGCCGAGGCGGCGTTCGAGACGAGCCGGTGGGCGCTGTCCGGGTGGAAGGTGATGAGCGAGCTGCCCAACCCGGTGAACTTCGAAGCGGCATCCGCCACCGTTCGCGTCGAGGATGTGCGTGCGAAGTTCGCGTGTGGGCCCGACGTCGAGCGACACCTGGAGGTGGTGCAGCCGTTCATCGACGCGGGGTTCGACCACATCGTGCTGCAGAACGCCGGGCCGGACCCCGACGGGTTCATGGACTTCTTCGCCGAGGAACTCGGTCCGAGGATGCGCGGCTGAGAGACCCGGGCTGGGCGCTCGCACAGCGATGGTCTCGCTCGGACTCTTCTCGCTGCCCCTGTCAACCTCTGTTTCGGTCCCGTTCACGTACGACAGGCTGTTCTGCACTGAACAGTTGCGCACTGAACGGTTCCGCATGCGGCACGTCGTACATGCGGCAGGTTGTCCACTGAGCAGACGGCTCGCCGACCGGCGGGCCTCGCCGAGCAGACATTTCGAATGCAGGGGGGAGCGGCATGAGCGTGGCATTGGAGTCGGTGCTCACCGACATGGAATACCCGGCGACCCGGGACGACCTGGTGAGGGTCGCGGTCATCAGCGGCTGCGACCCGCAGTCGGTTGGCGATCTTCGCGCACTGCCTGCCGTGTCCTTCCACGGCGTCTACGAGGTGCGGCGCGCGCTGGCCGCCGCCGCGAGGCGCGCGTCGACGGTGCCGGGTGGTCCCGGCCGGGCGCCGATCCTGCTGCCCTCGGCTAGTTGAGCGTGCGCCGCTTCGAGCGCGCACGTCCAACGAGCCGGCGGTGAAGGCCGGCACGGATGCCGGTGCGCACGTCAGCGACCTAGTGCCGGCGGTCGAGGCGGCCCTCCGGCATCCGGTGGATGCGCTCGAGCACGTGGGCCGCGAATCGATCGACTACGACGCGTTTCTGGCGCACCGGGAGGTGGCGCGCATCAGTGGGACGGCCGTCGCGGGCGACGCCCGCCAGGAGTGGTCGCTGATCGAGAAGACGACGGCCGGCCCGGCGCTCGCCGTTCCCTACCTGACGAAGAACGCCGTGCGCGAACTCCGGGCCTACACCTCCGGACTGCTCGACGACCTGGGCACGCACGTGCTGGCGCCTCGCGTGTACGACGCGTCGGTGGGAGAAGACGGGACGATCGTGCCCCGCTTGGAGGAGGTGCGCCACGACGGGCGCCGTCCGCTCGACGCGGAGACGTTACTCGAGGCGGCCCGTGACCTGGGCGGGCTCGCGGGACGGTGGCACGGCCGCGTACCGCCGGACCCGTGGCTCTTCGACGGCTGGATCGACCGGCACAGCCAGCCCGAGGCGATGCGGGACGGGCTCTCGGTTCTGCGCCGCAGGCATCCGTCGGCGGTCGGGCGCCTCGGCGACAGGCTGAGAGCCGGCGAGCGACTCATCGCCGAGCAGCGGCGAGTGCGCGAACTCCTGCAGAACCTGCCGCAGACGCTGTGCCACCACGACGTGGTCGGGGCGAACGTATTCCGTTCCCGGGGCGGCACGGTGCTGATCGACTGGGAATCGGTGGGGCCCGGGGCGGTGGGTGCCGATCTCGCCTCGCTGTTGTTCTCCTCCGTACGCAGAGGCGACGCCATGGCATCCGTCGTCGTGCCGCTCCTGGACGACGCCATCGAGGCCTACACCGCGGCGGGTCGGGAACAGGATGCGTCGCTGTCGGCGAAGGCCGTACGGCTCGGGTTCGATGCCGCTGTCGCGCTGCGCTGGAAACTCATCGCCGACGTGGCACGCGGCCTCGAGCGCGATGAACCGGCTCGCCGCGGGAGTCTGCCGGACGAACCGCCCGAGACCGCGACGGCCGAGCTCATCGAGCTCTGCGACGTGCTGCTGTCGTGCGCGTCACGGGCACGGCATGCGCGAACGGACTAGCGCTCGCGCCGCAGACCGCGCAGGCTGGAGAACGACGCGAGACGACGAGGGGGATGCCATGAGCGGCACGCAGGGATCCATGGAATACCCGGACGAGGCCGGTTACCCGGACGGGTCGGGCTTTCTCGACGAGGGGACGGCCGACGACTCCGACGCCGCCGTTGCCGACGAGGTGGAGTCATACGCCGAGGGCGATGAAGAGGACGACGAGCCCGCCGACTGACCCGGCAGCGCCGCGGGCGAGCATCACCGCACGTGTCCGATGATGACGAACAGCCACACGATGGTCCACACCGGGATCGCCGCGAAGACGCACGCGAGCACCACGAGCCTCGGCGGCTGAGGAGCGAGGAACCGCACGACCACCATCGCGGCGTAGAGCAGCGCGACGACGAGCGCGCCGACTACAGCCACCCCGTGGATGTCGTGGCGCACGTCGGCTCGACGAGCACCGGACGCGAGATCGCGCGGACCGTCGCGGCGACCGGAGCGCACTTCATCCGCGAGAACGGCGGCAACGACGCGCTCGTGATCGACGACGACGTGGATGCCGACTGGGCAGCCGAGCAGGCGGCCATCGGCGCCTTCACCAACTCGGGCCAGCTCTGCACGTCGGTGGAGCGTATCTATGTGCCACAGCGCCTCGCCGACGAGTTCGTCGCCCGCCTCGTTGAGCACGCCGAAGCGCTCAACGCACCGGGCCCGGATGCCCCGCTCTCGCTCGCCCCACTGGTGGATGAACGGCTGCGCGAAGCGGTGCACGCGCACGTCGACGACGCCGTTCTGCGCGGCGCCACGGTGCTGTGCGGCGGCAGCGTCCCGTCGGCCGCAGGCTCGTACTACCCGGCGACCGTGCTGATCGGATGCTCGAACGAGATGCGTGTCATGCGCGAGGAGACGTTCGGCCCGGTTGCGCCGGTGCAGGTGTGCGCGACGTTCGAGGACGCCCTCGCTGCGGCATCCGACGACCACTACGGGCTGGCGGCCACGGTGCTCACGCGCTCGCTGGACCACGCGCTCACGGCCGTCGACCGCCTGGATGTCGGAACGGTCAAGGTGAACAACGTCTTCGGCGGCGCTCCCGGCGGTGCCGCTCAGCCTCGCCACCACAGCGGTGACGGGTTCGGATACGGCCCCGCGCTGCTCGACGAGATGAGCCATGTGAAGGTCGTGCACCTGGAAGGCGTCGCGCTGTGAACGAGCACACGCTCGACGTGGTGCGCGCGATCGGCGAGCGCCGCCCCAGGATCGCCGTCGTCGGTGACCTCATGCTCGACGTCTGGTCGTATGGCGCGGCGGGCAGGCTCGCGCGCGAAGCTCCCGCCCCCGTCGTCGAGGTGCGGGAGCGGAGGAACGCACCGGGCGGCGCTGCCAACACTGCCATGAACCTCGCCGCGATCGGGGCCGAGGTGCACTGTTTCGGTGTCGTCGGCGTCGACGACGCGGCGGACACCTTGCTGCAGTGTCTGCGCCAGGCGGGCATCGACACGAGCGGCATCGTCGCGCACGACGACGCGCACACCCCCGTGAAGCACCGCATCGTGTGCGACGACCAGGTGCTGCTGCGCCTCGACGAAGCGCCGAGGCGAGTGCCGCAGGATGCCGTCGACACGCTCATCCGCACCGCGGCCGTCGCCCACGCCGACGCGTTCGTGATCGGCGACTACGGCTCCACTGCGATGGCAGCAGTGGCGGAAGGCCTGCGGCCGGCACGCACGGGACAGGGCCGGCCGCTCGTCGTGGTCGATGCGCACGACATCCGGCGCTGGCGGGGCATCCGCGCCGACATCGCGACGCCGAACGCGGCGGAGGCGGCGACCGCCCTCGGAACGAGGCTGCCGGAGGGCGGCGATCGGGCATCCTTCTTCACCGAGCGTGCGGACGAGCTGCTCGAGGTCTGCGGGGGGGCGGCCGTGGTCGTCACGCTCGACCGGGACGGCGCCGTGCTGCTCGGCGAGCACCCGCACCGCACACACGCACACCGCGTCTCGGAGAAGAACGCGAGCGGCGCGGGAGACACGTTCGTGGCCGTGCTCTCTGCCGCGTGCGCCTGCGGGGCACCGATCGCCGATGCGATGGATGCCGCACAGACGGCGGCCGATGTCGTGGTGCACAAGCCCGACACGGCGGTGTGCTCCTTGGAGGAGCTGGCCGCCAGGGCGGACGGCTCGCTCGGCGTCACGCTGGCCGCCTCCGATCTCGCTCGACGCGTCGATCAGCATCGTGCCCGCGGCGAGCGCGTCGTCTTCACGAACGGCTGCTTCGACGTGCTGCATCGCGGCCACACCACCTACCTGCGGCAGGCGAAGGAACTCGGCGACGTGCTCGTCGTCGCCGTGAACGACGACGAGACGGTGCGCAGGCTGAAGGGGCCGGGGCGCCCGGTGAACCCGGCGCACGACCGTGCCGACGTGATCGCCGCACTGGAGTGCGTGGACTACGTCACGATCTTCGCTGAGCCGACGCCCGTCGAGCTGATCTCGGCGCTGCATCCGGATGTCTATGTGAAGGGCGGCGACTACACCGCGCAGATGCTCGAGGAGGCCTCGGTCGTCGAGTCGTACGGCGGAGAGGTGGTGTTCGCCGATTACGTGCCCGATCACTCCACCTCGGGCATCGTGGAGCGCATCCGCTCGGGAGTCGTCTCATGAGTTCGGAAGGCATGGTGGGCGCCCGTGGGCCGATCGACGGACGCCTGCCGATCGCGGGGCCCGGCACGATGAGCCGTCGGTCCGCCGCCGCGTGGGCGAGCGACGAGCCGTCTGCGGCCCCCGTCGTCGACGTGCTGATCCCCACGCGCGACAGGCCTTCGGCACTCGCCGTCACCCTGGCCGGCCTCGCGGCGCAGGATGATCCCGCCTTCTCCGTGATCGTCAGCGACCAGTCCCGGCGGCCGGTTGCGCAGGATCCGTCCGTCGCCGCCATGCTGCGTGTGCTGCGGGCGCAGGGACGAAGCACGCAGGTGCTCGCGCACGTGCCGCCGCGGGGCATGGCCGAGCAGCGCGACTTTCTGCTGCGGCAGGCATCCAGCGATCGCGTGCTGTTCCTCGACGACGATGTCTGGCTCGAACCCGGCAGCCTGGAGCGCTTGTGCACGGCGCTCGACGACCTCGGCTGCGGCTTCGTCGGCATGGCCGTGCAGGGGCTGTCGTATCTCGACGATCGCAGGCCGCGCGAGCAGGCGGCGTACGAGCCGTGGTACGGCCCGGTGCGACCCGAGCACGTCGACCGCGACTCCCCCGAGTTCTGGCGGCACCGCCTGCACAACGCGGCGAACCTCGCGCACGTCGCGTCCGAGCTGGGCACGGATGCCGGCAACTGGCGCCCGTACAAGGTCGCGTGGATCGGCGGATGCGTGCTGTACCGCAGGCAGGCGCTGCTCGACGTGGGCGGCTTCGGCTTCTGGCGCGACCTGCCGGCGGCCCACGTGGGCGAGGACGTTCTCGCGGAGTGGCGCGTGATGGAAAGGTTCGGCGGGGCGGGCATCCTGCCGAGCGGCGCCGTGCACCTCGAGCTGCCCACGACGCTGCCCGACCGGGATGTGGAGGCCAGCGTGGCCGTCGCGCAGCAGCGCGCTCCGAAGACCACCAGCGTCACCACAGGCTGAACGACCGCAACAGACCGAACGAGACCCACAAGCTGAACGACTACAACGGGCTGAACGAGAGGAAGGAAAGGGAAATGAACGACCGACCGAACCCCATCCAGGTGCAGAAGTTCCTCGGCGGGATCGACTACCCGGCGTCGAAGGACACGATCGTGTCCAAGGCTGAGCAGGAGGGCGCAGACGACAACGTACTCGACGCGCTCCGCAACATCCCGGACCGCGAATACGACGGCCCGACGGCCGTGAGCGAGGCGGTGGCCGGCTGAAGCCGCCACATCCCGCACGTCCCAGAGCCGGTTGAGCAGGCGGCGCAGCCGCCCACCGCCGGTTGAGCAGGCGGCGCAGCCGCCGTGTCGAAACCCGCCCGTCCACATCGCCACCTCGCCCCACCACGCGGAAGCCGGGCGGACGCTCGCACGGCGTAGCGTGAGACGACCATGAGCGACTACACGGCACAGTTCCTGGACGGCCCACTGGCCGGTCGCGCCGAGGCGCGCCGGCTGGTGGACGGCGGGGTGGAAGACGACGTGCACGTTCCGGTCTCGACGGAGGCGGGAACCTCCGTGGTGACCTATCGCCTCGTCGACTCGCGCCGATCGGCCGAGAGATGGCTCGCACGCTACCGATACGATCGCGCGGCGAGCGAGCCGACGGCGGCAGAGAGCTGCCGTCCCAACTGGGGTGCAGAGGGCATCCGGGCGCGATAGCTGCGTACCGACGAAGGGCCGGTCTCGGCGTGGCCGCTGGAGTCCGCCGACGGCAGAGTGTATCGAGAACCGAGTGATCGAATACGGAGTGCATCCCTGACGCCGGGTGTGCGAGGATTCCCGTGATCGTGATTCGTCGACGGGAGGTGAGACCCATGAACTCAGTATCCGGAATGGGTGCTCCCGTGCAGTCCACGGTCGTGCGGCGGAGGTAGTCGCCGCAGGGAGCGCCAGCTACGCACTTCGCGAAAGGCACTCCCATGAACACGACACCCTCATCGAACGCGCCCGTCGGCCCGACGACCGGGGCGGACATCGCGAACCAGTGCGCCCTGGTCATCGCCGGTGGCGGCGCCGCAGGCAACGCCTGGGCTCTCGGCGTGATCGCCGGGCTCAGCGACGCGGCGGTCGACGTCGCATCCGCCGACCTCGTCGTCGGAACGTCGTCGGGATCGACCGTCGCCGCACAGATCACCAGCGGCACCCGGCCGGTCGGGCTCTACTCGGCCATCCTCGCCGAGCCCGAGCGGACGCGCGCGGACGGTGCCCGACGGGGCCCGGGCGGCGCACGGGGCACTCTCTCCGGTCCGACCTACCTGGAGTGGTCCAATGCCATCATCGCCTCGGCGCACGACCCGGCCGACATGCGCCGGAGACTGGGCGCAGCGGCTCTCGAGAGAGACACCTCGGACGGCGCCGCCGGCGCTCGCTGGCGTGAGGTGGTGGCATCCCGGCTTCCCGGTCTGACCTGGCCGCGCCGGCGCGTGCTCATCACGGCCGTCGACGCGACGACGGGCGAACCCATCGTGTTCGACCGTCACAGCGGAGTCGACCTGGTGGATGCCGTCGCGGCCAGCACGTCGGCCATGACGCCGTATCCGATCGGCGATCGCCGCTTCCTGAACGGCAGCTACCGGCGCAGCGAGAACGCCGATCTCGCCGCCGGATACGGGCACGTGCTCGTGCTCGTGCCGTTCGGCGGGAGAACCCGCATGCCTCAAGGGTGGGGCATGGATCTGGCCACCCAGGTCGAGGAACTGCGCGCGGGCGGCAGCACGGTCGAGACGGTCTTCCCGGATGCCGGCGCAGGCGACGTCTTCGACGCCAACGCTCTCGACCCGGCGACGCGTGCACCCGCGGCGCGGGGCGGCTACGACCAGGGCATGCAGCTCGCGAAGCGGCTGGCGCCGTTCTGGCCCATCGTGAGCTGACCTCCCACCGCGGCGGGCCAGACGCCGGAACCGGGTTCCGCCGCAACACCACGTGCGCAATTCAGGACCAGCGGCCGTTCGACTGCGATATG
>NZ_DASZVF010000065.1:0-2801 GCF_035547335.1 Humibacter sp.
ACCTCGCTGGCCGCGTTCTCGGCGCGAACATCGAGCGGGAACGCGAACTTCAGCAGCCGCTGCCGTTCGTGCCAGTCCACCCGAGTGGTGATCTCGAGCGTCGCGCTGCCGGCCGCGAGCGTGAACTCCTGCTCGATGGTCGAGTCGCCGACCGTGCGCGCGACCCGCACCGCGCCGCGCTGCTCGTCGACATCCAGCGACACGACGGCGTCGAGATCGTGCTCGTGCCTTCGGTAGTGCTCGTCGATGTCCCAGGCGTCCCACTGGTTCGGGGTGTCGCGGAAGAGCTGGAGGCCGGCGGCCTCGCCTGGCGCGATGGCCTCCCTGCCGCTGGCGGTGTGCACGGCCGAGACGACGCGGCCACGGGCGTCGAGCGTGAAGCGCGCACGCGCGTTCTGCAGCACCACCGTGTCGCCGTCCCGCCTCACGGATGCCTGCTCCGCGGCATCCGGAATGCCCGCGCCGAGCGCAGGCACGCCGCGCACCGCGACGGGTGCCGCGTTGACGAGCACGCCCGCGCTGTCGGCGGAGGTCCCGCCGTCGGCCGAGGTCCCGCCGGCCGAGGCGTCTGTGCCTGCTCCGAGCGCCCCGAGCGCCTGCTCGACGAGCGCGCCGACCCGCTGGGCGACGACCGCGTAGTTGCGCTCCGCCTCGCGGTGCACCCACGCGATGGCGGATCCGGGGAGGATGTCGTGGAACTGCTGCAGCAGCACGGTCTGCCATGCGGCCTCGAGCTCGTCGTACGGGTAGTCGGCACCAGCGCGCACGGTCGCCGTCGTCGCCCACAGCTCGGCCTCGCGCAGCAGATGCTCGCTGCGCCTGTTGCCCTGCTTGGTGCGCGCCTGCGACGTGTAGGTGCCGCGATGCAGCTCGAGATAGAGCTCGCCCGACCACACCGGCGGACGGCCGTACTCGGCCTTCGCCTTCGCGAAGAACTCCTCGGGCGACGCCAGGCGCACGGCCGGCGAGCCGTCGAGCGACCGTGCCCGGTCAGCGGCCGCGAGCATCTCCCTGGTCGGTCCGCCGCCGCCGTCGCCGTAGCCGAACGGCACGAGCGACGAGTTCGCCTCGCCCTTCTCCGCGTACTGGCGGTCGGCGCGCGCGAGGTCGTTCTGGGAGAGATCCGAGTTGTACGAGTCGACGGGCGGGAAGTGCGTGAACATGCGGGTGCCGTCGATGCCCTCCCACCAGAACGTGTGATGCGGGAAGCGGTCGGTGTCGTTCCACGAGATCTTCTGCGTGAGGAACTGCTCGATGCCGGCGCCGGCCATGAGCTGCGGCAGCGCGCCGGTGTAGCCGAACGAGTCGGGCAGCCACCCGGTCACGGCGCGCAGGCCGAACTCGCGCTCGAAGAAGCCCTGCCCGGCCACGAACTGCCGCACCATGGCCTCGCCGCCCACCATGTTGGTGTCTGACTCCACCCACATGCCGCCGACGGGGACGAACCGGCCTTCGGCGACGCGTGCCCTGATGCGCTCGAACAGCTCGGGGTAGAACTGCTTCATCCACGCGTATTGCTGGGCCGACGAGCAGGCGAACACGAAGTCCGGATGCTCATCCATGAGCGCGAGCACGTTCGAGAACGTCCTGGCGCATTTGCGCACCGTCTCCCGCGTCGGCCACAGCCACGCGGAGTCGATGTGCGCGTGCCCGACAGCCGTGATGCGGTGAGCGCTCGCGGCCGCCTCCACCGCGAGCACGCCGGCGAGCTCCTCGCGACCTGCCGACGCGGTTCCCGCCACGTCGTGCGGGTCCATGGCGTCGCACATGTGCTCCAGGGCCCGCAGGACCTGGGCGGCCCTGCTGGATGCCACGGGCAGCTGCGCGTGCAGACCGAGCAGCGTGATGACGTCGCGCTCGAGCTCCCACACGGTCGTGTCGCGCAGGCCGAGCTCGATGCCGCGCAGCACGTACAGCGGCGCCGTTCCCGCCGTCGCCTTGTCTCCCATGGGCGTCGGCTGCCAGTCCCACGGGAATCCGACGTCGGGGGTGGAGGCGCCCTCGATGTAGACGTCGACGCCGACGTCGACGCCGTCACCCGAGCCCGTGCCGCCGAACTGCGCCAGCACATCCAACGCCACCGTGGCGTTCATCGGTTCCACGGCCTTGATCACGACGCCGTCCGGTGAGTACACCAGGCCCTCCGCCTGGAATCCGGGCTGGGCGAGCGTGAAGCCGAGGTCGGCGACGAGCTCGACCGCGAGATCCTCTGACGGGCCCCTCCAGCTGTCCGGAACGGTTCCGGTGGCGTGGAACCACGTCGTCCCCCACGGCTTGCCCCACGGCGTGCCCGGCGCGATCGGCGCGAACTGCTGCCTCACGGCATCCGCGAACGGCACCGGCTCGTCGGGGACCTCCCACGCCGTGACGGTGAGCGGGATGCGCTGCCGGTAGATCGCCGGCGCGATGCGCTCGGTGAGAAAGCGGTTGATGCGCTCCAGAACGAGGCGCGAATCGTCGTGCACGTAGTACTCCTCAGGTGCTCGTGTGCGTGCGGGTGGTGCTGTGCTATCTGGCGGATCCGTGGGACCCGGGTGGAGCTTTCGGGCGGAGCCGTCGGGTGGAACCGGTCGGATGGTCGGATGCCGGGAGCGCGCCGGCGGTCGGTGTTCGGCTTCGGCTGTGAGCGATCCTCACCCCTTCACGGCGCCGGCGAGCGTAGGGTCGACCCGAACCGGATTACTACATCATTTGTAGTTATTGCACGTCAAGAGGCAATCCGCCCGAGATGCGGGCGCGGTGCAACTCGGCAGGCTTCAGCGCTGGATCAGGAGCGCGGCGGGCCTGGGCGACAGCAGGTG